>JBQLZO010000037.1:0-61112 GCA_052168315.1 Phycisphaerales bacterium
CCCTCCCGGCGCCGCGATCGCATCGCCCGGGGCCGCTGAGCTGGCCGCGGTCACCACTCTGCAATCACTCGTGCGATGACCCTTCGTGTCCCGCCATTGCCGGCGGGGTTCGCGTCGGGTGTGCATCGCATCACCGATCCGGCTCGTGCCATCCCGGCGCCCCGCGCTGGGATGGAGCGCACCGTGTTCGCCCGTGCCGGCGCGACGGTGCGGGCCTTGAAGAGGCATCCGCCCATGACCGAGAAGTTCGCTTCCACGATCGAATCAGCACCGCTGCAGTCCCCGGGCGGCGCGCTGTGCAGGCGTCTGGCCCCCGAGGATGTGCTCCCGGGGATCTTCATCACCATCGCGCTGGAGCGCCGTGAGTGCGTGAACATCTGGCAGCTCGAGTGGCACGCCGGTTCGTCTCCGCCGTTCCTGCGTTGGTCCGAGATCCCGCGCGAGGCCGGGAGGCCGCTGCGCGTGGTCGGCGTGTGCCTGCCCTTCGTGCTCGTCCAGAAGCCGAGCGGGCGGACGAAGACGCTCGACCTGCGCCGCGTCGAACTGTTCGCGCTCACCGACCGATTCGGGCGCGAGGCGTTCGTCCGAATGGCCCGGGAGCGCGAAGAGGAGCGCACCGGACGGAGCCAGCGTGAGCACTGCGATGACGATCCATGATCGATCGCATCGGCGCGCCCGCGGGCGTGCGCCGCTCGAACACAACCCATGCCCGCCCGCGCCGGGTCGCACCGGCGTGGGCGCTTCCATCGCGCGGTCCGATCAGTACGGAGCCGCGCCGGAGCGTCAGCGTCCGATGCGCCGGAACTCGTACGGGCCCTCGGTCGAGCCCCAGACCTGCTCTCCATCGGCCGACCAGCCGCGATCCCAAGTGAGCAGCGTGTCGGCGTCCATCGTGACCGTGCTGGTGGCGTACGCAGCGCCCGCGAGTTCGGATTCGCACCCGTTCCCGCGCGTGCCGCCCGTGAAGTTCCGCGTGTCCTGGTTGTACCGGAGGTAGACGGTGCAGCCCTCGCGCGGGATGAGGTCCGCGGGGGTCAGGGCATCGAGGCGCGAGGGATCCTCGTGCGCGCCGGCGTACGCCAGCGGGTCGCCCGGGAGCAGGTAGACGCGCGACTCCACGCTCTCAGGCGCGGTCCAGTCGATGCGATAGATCCGCTGTCGGTACGGGCGATCCAGCCGCGTCGCCGCGGCCTGCTCGACATACACCCACAGCGTCTGCCCCTCGCCCGGGCCGCTCCCGGCGCGGTCGGTCCAGATCGGCGTCATGTGGAGGTGGATGTCGAAGAACGAGTCGGGGTTCGCGAGCGCCTGCGCGGTCGAGGTGTAGTGCCCATCCATGATCCGGGCCATCACCCGGTGCGGGCCCTCGCCGCGTCCGGAGGCGGCGGCGTCGGCGTCCCGGCCGCCGCTGGCGCAGCCCTGCGCTGCGAGCATCATCGTTGCGCCGATTGCGACCGCGGCGGCGATCCGAGCGAGGAAATGAGAGGGTGTGTTCGGGCGTGGCATGCTCCGCTCCGGCTTGAGTAGGGTGTGCTGGGTGCTCTTGAGAGGGTACGCGCGGGCCGGCAAGCCCGTCTCACAATGGCGCGATGAGCGGTTTCTCAAGCAGCCGGTGAGGGATCAGATCGTACTTGTTCGGCCCGAGACCGAAGTCCGTGTATCCGAGGCGCGAATAGAACCCGACGGCCGCGGTGCGGGCTTCCATCCACAGGCGCTGCGCGCCGCGCTCGATCGCGAGCCGCTCGAGCGCGCCCATCATCTCACGCGCCACGCCCTTGCCGCGCACCTCCGGATCGGCGGCGAAGTACCGGAGCTGCGCGGAGGGCGCGACCGGATGGTCCGGCTGCAGGTCGAGCCGGGCGACGCACACGATCCGCGCCGCGCCGGAGCCCGGCGCTTCGGGAGTCCCTGCCTCCGATTCGATGATCGAGGCGCGGTGCAGGATGCCATCCCGGTCGCGCGGGTGGTCGAGTTCGCTGGTCGTGACCGAGTGCGGGAGCCCGAACGGCTCGTAGAGATTCCGGTACCGGCAGGCGAGGTAGGCGAGCCACAAGTCGTCGGTGTCCGGGGTGATGATCCGCATGCGGCGGAAGCGTAGCGGGACGCGACCGCTCGGCCGGGGTGGAGAAGGGGGTGAGACGCCGGGATGGGCGGGCTCGGCGCGTTCCCGCTGGCTCAGGGCGTTGTGCGGTAGCGATTGCCCCACCCGATCCACTCCATGCCCGCATCGTTGCCGTAGATCGAGATGCCCTCGAGCCGGACCGCCTGCCACGCTTCCGGGCCGCGTCCCTCGAACCGCTGCCACTGGACCTCCCAGGTCGAGCCCACCGTGCCCGGGTTCTGCGTCAGCGTTGTCCTGCACCGGAACCGCACCCGTGCGGTGTTGGATCCCTGCACCTCGACGCTCTCGATCCGGACCGAGTTGGAAGTGATGGCCCGGTCCATCCCGGCGGTCACGGAGATGAGCCAGTCGGCGCCGAAGTCGATCCCGGAGGCCCCGCGCGAGGCGATGACAAAGCGGGGCGCGAGCATGGGCTCGACCGTGTTCGGTTCCGCACCCGCGATCGCGTTGACGAACTGTTCGGTCCGCTCCGAGAGCATCGCCTCTGTCGTCACCACCATCGACCCGATCGCGAAGATGCCGCCCCCGACGAGCAGCCCCGCGCCCGCGACGATGGCCGCGAGCTTCCCGCGCCCGGCGCGGTTGATGATGACCGCGGCGACGAAGCCGATCGCCGCCGCGAGCAGCGCCCCGATCCACGGCTGGTCGAGCAGAGCGGTCTGCCACAGCGGCGTGCCGCCGAGGGGGATGAGCGTGGGAAGGTGGTGCATCGTCGCGGGTTCCTTGGGATGGGATCAGAGGGCGGCGGACCGGGAATGCAGGGTCCGCGCCCCGCCGCCCTTCGGGGCCACCTAAGTGGGCGATGGGCGGACGCGGCTCACCGGGCTCTACGCCCGGGTTCGGTGCATTGTTGCAGGCCGATCGGCGTGGTTCCCGATTCGCGAGGTGCGTTCTCGCGCCGGGGCCCGTCGGCTCCACGACGGCGATGCCGGGCGGGGGCACCGGTTCGAGGGTCAGGATGGCGATGGGCGAGCGTGCGATGGACATCGAATGGAGCGAGTCGACCTTCCGCGCCAATGCCGCGGCGCTGTCACGGCGCAATCCCTGGCTGGCGACGGCGCTGGAGGCGTGCGGCCCGCGCACCGGGCTGGTCTTCGAGCCCAGCGAGGAATCGTCTGGGGCCCTGGCCGCGACGCTGGACGGGCGCGCTCTGGCGTCGAAGCGCCGCCCGCTTGAGGAAGCCAGGCGGTGGGCCGAGTCGGTGGATTTGGATGGCAACGCGGTGGCGGTGGTGCACGGGTTCGGGCTCGGGCACCATGTCGCGGCGCTGGGAGAGCGGTGCGATCCGCTCTCGGCGATCGTGGTCGTGGAGCCCGATCTCGCGCTTCTGCGCGCGGTCTTCGGTCGGATCGATCATTCCGAGTGGCTCGAACGCTGCGAGGTGCGGTTCGCGCCCTCTTCGGGCGAGGTCGGCACGCTGGTGAGCTGCCTGCGCGGGCTCGAGGCGGCGCTGGGATCGGGCGTGTGCATCGTGGTGCATCCGCCCAGCGCGAAGCGGCTGGCCCCGGACATCGCCGCGTTCAACGAGGCGTTCCCCGCGGCCGTGGCGACCGTGCGCACGCACATCGTGACGACGCTGATGCAGTCGGACACGACCTTCCGCAACGCGCTGGCCAACGCCGAGGTGTACGCGCGATCCGAGGGCATCGCGCCGCTGAAGGGATGCGCGGGCGGACGCCTGGGCGTGGTGGTCTCCGCTGGGCCCTCTCTGAAGCGGAATGTCGAACTGCTCCGCGATCCGGAGTTTCGCGCCCGGTGCGTGGTGGTCGCGGTGCAGACGGTGCTCAAGCCGCTGCTGGCGCTGGGCATCCGCCCGGACTTCGTGACCGCGATCGACTACGCCGAGATCTCCGCGCGGTTCTACGAGGGGCTGACGTCCGAGGATGTCGAGGGCGTGACGCTCGTCGCCACGGCCCGATCGAACCCGGCGATCCACAACGCCTGGCCCGGACGGCGGCGCGTGATCCACGAGGACATCCTCGACCTGGCGCTGGGGGCAGAGCTGGCCGGCTCGCCCGATGGGCGTGCGCGGGGCACGCTCCCGCCGGCCGCGACGGTCGCGCACCTCGCGTACGCGCTGGCGCGTCACATGGGGTGCGATCCGGTCGCGCTGATCGGGCAGGACCTTGCGTTCACCGATGGGCAGTACTACGCCGATGGCGCTGCGATCCACACCACATGGGGGGCGGAGATCAACGGGTTCCGCACGCTCGAGATGATGGAGTGGGAACGCATCGTGCGGATGCGATCCCACCTGTATCGCAAGCAGGACCAGCTCGGGCGCCCGGTGTACGCCGATGAGCAGATGGCGACTTACGCGGCCCAGTTCGAGCAGCTCTTCGCCGCCGATGCGCAGCGCGGGCTGCGGACCATCGACGCGACCGAGGGCGGCATCGCCAAGCGGCACACCGAATCGATGGCCCTCCTCGAGGCGCTCGAGGCCCACGCGGGCGATGATGCGGCCCCCATCGCGCCGTTTCCGTTGGCGCTCGATCACGCGTGCCCGGAGCGCCGGGAGCGGGTGCGGGAACGGCTCGCAGCGCTTCGGACGGGCGTCCGCCGGATCGTGCGGCTCTCGCGCCAGACCGAGGAACTGCTGGCGCGGATCACGCGGCACGCCGACGATGTGCCGCGGATCAACCGGCTCGTGGACGAGGTCCACCGGATCCGCGACGAGGTGCACACCATCGAGCCGGCGTGGACGCTGCTCCAGCGGCTGAACCAGACGGCGGCCATGAAACGCTTCGCGGCCGATCGCCGCATCGCGCGGGCGGTGGATGCGGATGAGCGCGAGCGGATGGCGCTGCGGATCGAGCGCGACATCGTAAATGTGCGCTGGATGGCCGAGGTCGGCGACTACTTCGACCAGATGCTGGCGCGGATCGATGATTCGTTCGACGGCGCCCCGGCGCTGACACGCGAGGTCGTGGCCGCGTCGGACACGGAGGGGGGCGAGAGTGCGGGCGGGGGCGCGCGTTGTGCGCCGCGCTGCTGGGCGGTGCTGGTGGATGGACCCGGGCTGTGCGATGGCGGCTCGTGGGCCCGGGCGCTGGCGCCGGGATCGCCGCCGCCGCTCAAACTGCTGGTCGACCGACTGGCCCGCAGCACGCGGGTGCGGGGGATCGCGATCCTGACTACTCGGACTGAGGAAGCGCAGCGCGTGCTTGGCACGCCGCCGTCCGGGATCGACCTGCGGGTCGTGCATATCCCGAAGCCATCCGAGGGCGAGGATGCGTGCCGGCGTGCGGTGCGCACAGCGCGCCTCGGCGCTGCCGCATCATGGCGCGGCGGCGTGGGCAACCTCACCGTGTTCGATGAGTCGTTTGATGCGGGGCGGATCGTCGCGGCGCTGACGGAGGCGGGGCTGCTCGACGCGATCGATGCGGCCCTCATCGCGGGGATGGACTGGTGCCTGCTGGATCCAGTGCTCGTCGATCGCATGATCGAGCAGCACGAGGAGTGCCCGGAGCAGTTCGGGATCGTGATCTCGCAGGCGCTGCCGGGGCTGTCTCCGGTGCTGCTCTCGCAGAAGAACCTGCGCGAGTTCGCCGGCGGCCAGGGCGACAACGCTGTGTTCTCGAACCTCGGCGGCACGCTCGGGTATGTGCCCGTGCGCCCCCGCCCGGATCCGATCGGGCGGGCGAACTGCATCCGGATCGACGGCCCGGCCCGGGATGGCGGGATCCGCCTGATCCCGGACACGCGGCGGGGTCGCGAGGGGGTGCGCGGCGCGCTGGAGCGTCTGGGCGATCGGGTTGTCGAGGCCGATGCCGATGCATGCGCGCGTGCGGCGATCGGTGCGCTCGGCGTGCTGCCGCCGGGTGAACTCGTGGTGAACGCCGCCCCGCCGGCGCGGTGCGCCGGCGTGATGGGCGGGTGGTTCGATGCCACGCCGGTGGGCGTGCCGGGCGCAGTCCAGGGGATCTCGTGCGAGGCGCTGCGCCGCGTGCTCAGCGACATGGGCGATGCGGCCCACTCGGTGGTGCTCACGATCGGGCTGACGGGGTGGCGCGGCTGGGGCTCGGTCTGCCCGGGCGATGGGCTCCGCCCCGCGGACCCGCTGGACACCGACGACTGGCGATCGCTGGTCGAGGCGGCCCGCGCGCAGGGCGTGGGCGCGGTGCATGTCCGGACCGATCTGTCCCGCGCGGGCGATGCCCACCGCCTGATCGACGCGGGCGTGGACATCGTGTCGGTGGATGCGTGGGCCAACGATGCGGCGCTGTACGAGCGGCTCACCGGGCGCGATGCGATGCGGGTGGTGTTCGAGAATCTGCACACCATGCTCGAAGGGCGCGAGGTGGCGCGCGGGCTGCCGATCCCATGGGTCGTGCCGCGGATCACGCGGTGCGATGAGACCTACGAGGCGATCGAGGCGTTCTACGACAAGTGGCTGATCCTGGCGGGGGCCGCGGCGATCGACCCGCTTCCATCTCCGCGGTGCGGAGAGCGGATCGCGCCGCTGACGCTGCCCGCCTTCGTCGATCGGAGGCTGTGCTCGGAGCGGATGGTGGTGCTCGGCGACGGCGCGGTCGCCCGCGACGATGGCGCGATGGCGCTGGTCGAGTCGCCCGCACGGATGCTCGATCGGTGGGGCCAGCTGGTGCGTGAGCGCGACTGGCGCGATGGACAATCGGAACAAGGCGCACACGAGGGCGCGACGGGGCGGAGCCCGGCGCGCGCATCGGCGTGCGGAACGGAGGCGGCATGAGCGTGCTCGGTCTGATCATCGCCCGCGCGGGATCGCGCGGGGTTCCCGGCAAGAACACCATGCCGATCGCGGGCGCCCCGTGCGTCCGGTGGACGATCGATGCGGGGCTGGAGGCCCTGCATCGCCAGGCAATCGATGTGCTCGCCGTGTCCACTGACGACGATGGCGTCGCTTCCGAAGCCATGGCGCGAAGCCTGGCGCTGGTCACGCGTCCGCCCGAGCTCGTGACCGCGGAGGCGCGCGTCGATGCGGTGATGCGCCACGCCCTGGGCGTCATCGAGGCGCGGCTCGAGCGGTCGTTCGACGCGGTGGCGCTGCTCTACGCCAATGTGCCCGTGCGTCCGCCGGGGCTGATCGAGCGGGCGGCGGCGGTGCTGCGGAGCACCGGGTGCGACTCCGTGCAGAGCTACGCGCCCGTCGGGAAGCACCACCCCTGGTGGACGGCCCGGATCGACGAGCAGACCAACACCGCGGCCCCGTTCGTCGGGACCGAACTGAACAACGGCGTGCACCGCCGGCAGGACTTGCCCCCGGCGTTCGTGCCCGACGGTGGTGTGCTGGTCGTCACCGCCGCCGCGCTCCGCAGCGCCACGGATGCCGATGCCCCGCACGCGTTCCTTGGCGCGGATCGCCGCGGCGTGCTCACCGCCGAGGGCGAGGTGGTCGACATCGATGCTCCGAACGATGCGCTGCTGGCCGATGCCATCCTGAGTCAGCGGATCGCGGAGCAGCAGGGCGGCGCCGCGCATCCGGAGAATTCGCGTGGCTACGAGACCCCCCGTGCGTTCAGGAGCGTCGCATGATCATCGGGGCGCGTTCGATCGGTCCCGGCGAGCGTCCGTATGTCATCGCGGAGATCGGCGTGAACCATGACGGGTGCGTGGAGCGGGCGCTCGCGCTTGTGGATGCGGCCGCCGAGGCGGGTGCCGATGCGATCAAGACCCAGTGGTTCCGCTCGGACCTGCTGCTCAGCAGCGCTGCGCGGCTCGCGATGTACCAGGCCAGCGCCGGCGAGCGCGATCCCGTCGCCATGCTCGACCGCCTCTGCCTCGGGCTCGACGAGATGCGGGCGGTCGTGGACCACACCAGGGCGCGGGGGCTGCACGCGGTGCTGACGGTGTTCTCGCCGGAACTGATCGGCGAGAGCGAATCGCTCTGCGTCGATGCGTACAAGTCCGCCTCGCCGGATGTCGTGAACAAGCCGCTGCTCGATGGGCTGGCTCGGACCGGTCGTCCGCTGATCGTCTCGACGGGCGCTGCGACGCTGGATGAGGTCCGGCGATGCGTGGACTGGCTGGATGGCATGCGGGCGGCGCGGAAACTTGCGATGCTCCACTGCGTCAGCGCCTATCCCACGCCGCTCGGATCGGCATCGCTCGATGGGATCCGGGCCCTCTCGGCCCTCGAGCCGGGCGTGCCCGTCGGGTATTCGGATCACACCGAGGGCACCGAGACCGCCGGGCTCGCGGTGGCCGCGGGGGCCGTGATCCTCGAGAAGCACCTCACGCACGACCGCGCTGCGCAGGGGCCCGACCACGCCGCATCGCTCGAGCCGGATGGCTTCGCCCGGTATGTGCGCTCGGCCCACGAGGCGCACGCGATGATGGGTCGCGGCAAGGGCGTGCTCCCGGTTGAGGAAGAGGTCAGGATGCTGAGCCGCCAATCGCTGGTTGCCGCGCGCGACATCGCCGCCGGCGAGGTGATCGCCGCGGGCGATCTGCGTATCAAGCGCCCCGGGACTGGGCTGGCGCCGTGGATGATCGAGTCGGTGGTCGGCCAGCGGGCCGCGCGCCCGATCACGGCGGACCAGCCCCTGCTGACGGGCGACATCGCGTGGAGGCAGGCCTCGGCCGCCTAGGGTGAGCGAGAAGACCATGGACTCGGGTGCCAGAACCATCTGCGATGCGCCGGGCGCACCACGCGAGCACGCGCCCTCGCAACCGCTGCGCATCGCGGTGGTTACCGGCACGCGCGCCGAGTTCGGGCTCCTGCTCCCCGTGATCGAGGCGCTGCGGAGTGACCCGCGATTCGAAGTCGGCATCGTCTGCGCCGGCATGCATCTGGTGCCGGGCGTGGACACATGGCGCGAGGTCGAGGCCCGGGCGGGGATCGATGCGCGGGTCGGCATGCAGGAGCCCGATGACGGCGGCGCTGCCCCCGGTGATGGATCGGTGTCCGCGGCACGCCTGAGCGACGCGGCGGCCCTCGGGCGTGGCATCTGCGGGTTCGCTTCCGCGCTTCCTGCGATGTTCAATGGATGCGGCCCGGACTGGGTGCTCGTGCTGGGCGATCGGATCGAGGCGTTCGCGGGCGCGGCCGCGGCGTCGGTGGGGGGGATCGGCGTGGCGCACCTCCACGGCGGCGACCGGGCCGAGGGCGTGGCCGACGAGGCGATGCGCCACGCGATCACCAAGCTGGCCCACCTGCACCTGCCCGCCACGGCGTGCAGCGCGGCCCGGATCGAGCGGATGGGCGAGCCGCGCGAGCGGATCGTCACGGTGGGCTCGCCGGCCATGTGCGGGCTCGACCGCGTGCGTCCGCTCGAAGCGCTCCCGCCCGGCGTGGGCACCGATGATTGCACTCTCCCCGGGATCGTCGTGCTGCATCATCCGAGCGGGCTGGATGAGGCCTCCGAGCGAGCGCTGGCCCGCGCTGTGGGCGAGGGCGTGAGAGTCGCTGCGAAACAGGCTGGCTCGCGGGTGCTCTGGCTCGCGCCCAACGCGGATCCGGGGAGCGCACTGGTGCGCGAGGAGATCGGGCGGGCAAGCGAGGGAGCGGGCTGGATCACCGCGGGGCACATGCCGCGCGCCGAGTTCCTCGCCCTGCTCGCGGCGCTGGCGAGCAGTGGGGGGGTGCTGGTCGGCAACTCGTCCAGCGGGCTGATCGAGGCCGCCGGGCTGCGGGTCGGCGTGGTGAACTGCGGCCCGCGACAGCGGGGCCGGGAGCGGGCCGGCAATGTCGTGGATGTCGGCGAGCGGGCGTGGGAGATCGATGCTCATCGGGTCCGGGAGGCGATCGCGCGGGCCCGAGCGATCAGCGGCCGGGCGTGCGCGCATCCGTATGGCGATGGCGATGCCGCGCAGCGCATCGGCGAGGCGCTGCACACGGCCGGCCGCCCGACCGGCGCGAGCATCCGCAAGCACAACGCGTATTGAACGCCCCGGCGTGTGTCATCATTCGCCCCGATCTCGGCGCCCCGGCCGCCCGCCGGTCCTGAGCGTTCAGCGCAATTCTTCGGGAACACCGAGGTACTCGCGCATGTACTGGTCGTACTTCGCATCGTCCTCATCGCGGGACAGGTCCAGCCGCAGCTCGTTGATCACCTTCGTGCCCTGGCGGATCCACTCGTCGAAGGTCTGTCGCGAGATGTTCGCCTGGATCCACTCGCCGACCGGTCCCTTGAACGGCGGGCGCTCCATCTGCGTGCCGGGGCGTCCGGTCTTCGAGCACACGAACGCGCCCTCGGGGATCTCATCCGTCGATGGGTCGAACACCTCGGGCACCGGGTGCCCGAGCGATGCGAGCAGGTCCTTCATCGCGTTCTTGGGCATGAGATCCCCACGGAGCGTCGCGGTCTCGTACCCCTTCTGGAGCAGCGGCACTGCCTTGTCCGGGAGCTTGGCGGCGATGTAGGCCTCGGCGGCGAGCTGGTACGCCTTGGAATTCGCATCGTTGACGGCGATGCAGCGCTCGAACGCGGTGGCCGCTTCGCGATGCCGACCGGCGTCGGAGAGGGCCCGCCCGAGCGAGAAATGAGCGATGTCGGACGCGGGATCGTCGGCGACCATCTGTTCGAACTGGGAGATGCGGGTGTCGTGGTCCATGGAGTCCTCGTTGGTCGCGCCCGGGGGATCGGCGCCCGGCGCGGGCGCTGGCGGTCTCTATGCTGGTCGTGCCGGTTCGCGGGCGGCGGATCCGCCCGGCGTCGTCGAACCGCGACGATTCGGACTGTAGGCATCAACGGGCCGAGCAATGAACGATGGCTCGGCGCTGCGCGGAGCGGGCACCGGTGAATCGGCGGGAACGCGAGCGATTCGACGCGTTGATGGAGCAGGCGATCGATGCGCTCCCGCCAGGGCTCCGCGCGCTCATCGAGGAGATCCCGATCATCGTCGAGGATCGCCCCGATGAGCGGACGCTCCGGGAGATCTGCGCGGAGCACGGGGAGGCGTACGACCCGGCGCTGGGAGATGAGCTGTGCGGGCTGCACACCGGGGTCGCCCTGACCGAGCGATCGGTGGAGGACACCGCGCTGCCCGACGAGATCCGCCTGTTCCGGGACGGGATCGTCGCACTGGCCGGGGGATGGGATGTGCCGGACGCCGACGATGCGGTGTACGAGGAGATCATGGTCACGCTGCTGCACGAGATCGGGCACCACTTCGGGCTCGATGAGGATGACCTGGACGAGCTGGGGTACGCGTGAGCCCCACCGGGGTCCGGACCGCGATCGGCGGGCGGCGGCACGCTCGCGGGACGCCCAGCGCTCGGATCCGGTGGAGGCTTCAGCACCCCGCGGGGCGTCGGGTGCGCCGGGGAGGAAGCGGCGGAAACGGCCGGGACGGGGGCAACGCGAAATTCCTATTGTCCGGTTCGGAACCAAGCGGTTCGGGGAGGGTCCGGACGGGTGTGGGGGCGTGCGGGTTGTCCCGCGACGCGGGGGTGCCCGCATCGCGCGCCCGCGAACCACTCAGTCAGTGCGCACCGATCAGGAGGAAGCCCATGCAGATCCGTTTCCATAGCCGTTCGCTCGTTCGCGCCGCCGCGGCGGCGCTGGCGCTCGCCGCCGCACCCTTGGCCGTCGCGCAGGCGCGGCTGGGGTACATCAACATCGAGGGCGGCCTGCTCGACCGCGAGCCCCCGGCGGCGATGTTCTTCGGCGGCGGCGACGAGCTGACCACCCGCGATGTCATCGGCGCGATCGAGGATGCGGCCCAGCGCGAGGAGATCCGCGGGCTCGTCCTCCGGCTCACCGTGCCCACGCTGAGCGGATCGCAGATCGACGAACTGGGCGAGGCGATCGCCGCGTTCAAGCGGTCGGGCAAGAAGGTCCATGTGTTCACCGAGATCTACGACCGCGAGCTGCTCAGGCTCGCATCCTTCGCCGACGAGGTGATCGTGCAGTCCGGCGGCGGTGTGATGATCACCGGCATGCACATGGAGGGCATGTTCCTCGCTGACTCACTCGAGAACATGGGCATGCGGTTCCAGCGTGTCATGGTCGGCGACTACAAGGGTGCGATGGAAGAGCTGACGCTCTCCGAGCCGTCCGAGGCCTACAACCAGATGCTCGACACGCTGCTCGATGGGCTCTACAACGCGACGACCTCCCAGATCACCCGCGGGCGAGGCATGGACCTCCGCCAGCTCGAGACCGCCATGGCCTCCGGCTTCCTCCGCGCCCCGCAGTGGGCCATCAGCAAGGGGCTGGTCGACGCAGAGCTCGACCGGCTCGACCTCCGCGACCACCTCGCCGAGGCGTATGGCGACACCATCAGCTTCGAGACCAACCTCGGCACGATCAACGCCGAGGAGGGACCCGACTTCGCGAGCATGGGCTTCTTCGAGAGCTTCGCGTATTTCTCCCAGTTGTTCTCCGGCGCATCAATGGGCAGCGAGCCCACCCGTGAGACGATCGCGGTGCTGCACATCAAGGGCCCGATCATGGATGGCAAGTCCAGCCAGGGCGGCTTGTTCGGCGGGGCCACGGTCGGATCGATCACCACTCGGCAGACGATCAAGGAGCTCCAGGACAACGACCTGGTCAAGGGCGTGGTCGTGCGGATCGATTCGCCCGGCGGATCGGCGATCGCGTCCGAGTCCATCTGGCTCGGGCTGCGGGCGCTGAGCGAGCACAAGCCCGTCTGGGTGTCCGTCGCCGACATGGCCGCCTCGGGCGGGTACTACATCGCCGTCGGCGGCGACCGGATCTACGCCAACCCGCACTCGATCGTCGGGTCGATCGGCGTCGTCGGCGGCAAGCTGATCATGTCCGGGCTGTACGACATGATCGAGGCCAACATCGTCTCGCGCCAGCGCGGGCCCGGCGGCGACATCATGTCGGTGAGCCAGGAGTGGTCGCCCCGCCAGCAGGACCTGATCCGCGAGATGATGAGCGAGATCTACGACCAGTTCCTCGCCAGGGTCAAGGCCGGGCGCCCGGAGGTGGACCCCTCCAAGGCCGCCGCGGGCCGCCTGTTCGTCGGCGAGCAGGCGCTGGCGCTGGGCATGATCGATGAGGTCGGCGGGCTCGATCGCGCGATCGAGGACATGCGCGTCCAGCTCGCGCTCGGCGAGGACGACTTCGATGTCATGGACTACCCGCGTCCGAAGTCCTTCGAGGAGATGCTCGAGGGCATGTTCTCATTCGCCGCCGCGCCCCAGGCCGCGGCCACTGAGATGGGCGCGCAGGCGATCGCAGGCGGCATCGAGCAGATCATCACCGAGACGCTTGGCCCGGAGGCGTGGAACCGCGTCCGGACGGGGCTCGGCGCGATGCAGCTCTACCGTACGCAGCCGGTCGGCGTCGTGTGCCCGACGGTGATCATCGTGCGCTGAGCCGCCGTCCGATTCCGCGCCATCGCGCGGACGACTCATCCGGCACGCACTCTCAGGCCCTCCGCACCGCGGGGGGCCTGTCGCGTTTTGCATGGCGTGGGCGTATCGCCTCGGTCCGCGCGGGTGTGACCTGCGCCCCGACGCAGCGCCGGCGGGGGGTTGAGGGTTGGGGGGGGGTTACGGGCCGTGGTAGTGGCATCGGCTGGTGCAGGTCTCGTGCACGACGATCTCCGCGAGTTCCGGGAGCGATGGCGCGAGCCGGTCCCAGATCCACACCGCGATCATTTCACTGGTGGGGTTCTCGAGCCCCTCGATGTCGTTCAGGCACCGGTGGTCGAGCAGTTCGCGGACGGGCGCGACGGCCTTCTTGATGTCCGCGTAGTCGATCAGGTACCCCCGCTCGCGCGGCGCTTCGCCTTCCACGACCACCTCCACGCGGAACGAGTGCCCGTGCATCCGCCGGCACTTGTGTCCCTCGGGGAAGCAGGGCAGCCAGTGGGCGGCCTCGAAATCGAAGGTCTTGACCAGTCGGACTCGCATCGGCTGCCAGTGTAGATCCCGCGGATCAGCCGGGAGTGGGGGTGGTGTCCTCGCTCCCGGGAACGGGCTCGGCACGGCCATCAGGCACACCATCGCCCCCGTCGATCCGCTCGGGCGGCTCGACGGTGTCGGCGCCCTCATCGATCAGCCGCCGCACCAGCGCCGCCGCTTCCGTGTGCCCGAGCGCCTCCGCGGCCCGGGCCTGGGCCAGCGATCGGCGGGGATCATCGCCCCGGTCGAGCCACAACGCCGCCTCGTAGTGCAGTTCCGCGCGGAGGGCATCCGGAGAACGGGGATCGTGCAGGACATTGCCCTCCTCGTCGTAGACCAGCTCGGCCTCGGCATCACGGATCGTGATGAACGCCAGCGCCTCCAGGTAGGTCTCGGCGGCCTCGCCGGGCTGGCGGAGCATGCCGAGGCACAGCCCGAGTTCCCGCAGGATCACCGCATCGGTCAGCCGGCGTTCGTCGGGAATCATCGAGAGAACCGCGGCCGCCCGCTCCGGATCGCCCTGCCGGCGATACACCCGGGCCTCGATCAGCCGCCACAGCGGGCGATCGGGCTCCAGCGCCTTGGCGCGCTCCAGATGCTGCAGCGCCGGGCCGTAGTGCCCCTCATCGAACGCGATCGCCGCCAGCGTGCCCCACGCCTCGGACAGGTCCGGATTCAGGCGCGCCGCCAGGAGCAGGTTGGCCCTCGCCTCGCCGATCCGCCCGTCGGCCCGCTGCAGCTGCGCGAGGAAGAACGGGAAGCGGGGGTCCGTCGGGTCGGCCTTCTGGCCCGCGGCCCAGTGGATCTCCGCGGTCAGCGGATCGCCCAGTTGCGATGCCAGCGTTCCCGCGGCGTTGCGATACTCCGGATGGTCCGGCCCGATCTCGATGGCCGTCTCGAACGAAGCCAGCGCCTCCTCCGGGCGTTTGAGGTCCATCATTACCTCGGCGTACAGCAGCCACAGTTCCTGCTCGCGCGGGAAGCGCTGCAGAGCGCCGCTCAGCAGCGCTTCGGCCCGTTCCGAGCGGTCCTCGCCCAGGTGCTGCTGGGCCCGTTCGGCGACGATGTCGACCGTCGCCAGTTCATCCTCGGTCGACGCGGGCGATCCGCCGCCGCCCGTGCCCGCAGCGCCGGCGCTGGCCGGCGGCGCCAGCGCCAGGCGGACCGCGAAGTACCCGCCCACGCACACGATCGCAAGCAGCGGGAGCAGCGCGAGGTAGGCGCCCGCCGAGCGTGCAGCGTGGGAGGGCGAGGCGTTCTGATCGCTGGTCTGGCTCATCCCGGGACTCTACGCCCCCGGCTACACTGGCCCGCGCGGGCGCACGCCCGCCGGCGGTCGCGCGCCCGCACGACGCGATCGATCGCCCCGCCGGATCCGAGGGCCCCGTTCCTTGGTTCCGGTGGTGCGCAGCGCCACCTTCGGCACGCGTGGGTGCGGGACCCCCGCGTCGCGTTCGTGTGAGTCCTGGAGCCGAGACCGTGCCTTCCGCTGAGCTGCCCAAACGCTACGACCCATCGAGCGCAGAGCCCGCGATCCGCGCCCGCTGGGAGGCCTCCAATGCCTTCCGCGCCCATCCCGAGCGCGTGCTGTCCGGCGAACGCCCCCCGTACGCCATCCTCATCCCGCCCCCGAATGTCACGGCGCGCCTGCACCTCGGGCACGCGCTGAACAACTCGCTGCAGGACATCCTCACCCGCGCCCACCGCATGATGGGCTTCGAAACCCTCTGGATGCCCGGCACCGATCACGCCGGCATCGCGACGCAGACCGTCGTGGACAAGCGGCTCCAGGGCGAGGGGCAGCCATCGCTGAAGGACTACAAGAAGCAGGAAGCCGAACAGCCCGGCAGCGGGCGCGATGCCTTCATCGCCAAGGTGCAGGCGTGGAAGGATGAGTACGAGGCGGCGATCACCGAGCAGCTCAAGCAGATGGGCTGCTCGTGCGATTGGTCGCGCCAGCGGTTCACGATGGATGAGATCTGCGCCCGGGCCGTGCGCGAGGCGTTCTTCCGGCTCTTCCGCGATGGGCTGATCTACCGCGGCAAGCGGCTCGTGAACTGGGACCCGGTCTCGCAGACCGCGCTGGCCGATGACGAAGTCGAGATGCGCGAGGTGGATGGGAATTTCTATTACCTGCGCTATCCGCTGGTGCAGGGCAGCAGCACGGTGGAGGCGCCGGTGCCGGTCACCTGGGGCGAACTGGCCACCCGCGGCTACCCGGGCGCCGATGAGCACCCCGCCGACAGCGAGGCGTGGATCACCGTCGCGACGACCCGCCCGGAGACTTACCTTGGCGACACGGCCGTGGCGATCAACCCCGCCGACCCGCGGGCCACAGCGCTCGATGGGTATCGCTGCCTGCTCCCGCTGGTCGGCCGCATCATCCCGGTCGTGCGCGATGACTATGTGGTCATGCCCAACCCCGAGGGCGATGATCCGAAGGCGAAGTTCGCGACGGGCTTCTTGAAGGTCACCCCCGCGCACGATCCCAACGACTGGGACATCGGCCAGCGCCACGCCGACGCCATCGCCGCCCAATGCTCGGCCGGGCAGGTCGTCATCAATGTGATGGCGCCGGACGCGTCCATCTCCGCATCCCACGGCTGGAGCGACTACCACCCGCACAACGGCGCGGAGGTGTTCATTGGCAAATCCCGCGAGGATGCGCGGCAGCTGGTGGTGCAGGAGTTCCGCAATCGTGGCCTGCTCGAAGCCGTCAAGCCCTACCGCCACAGCGTCGGCCACTCCTACCGCACGCATGTGCCGATCGAGCCCTACCTGTCGGACCAGTGGTACTGCAGGGTGACGGATGACCGGCTGCGCGGATGGGCCCAGCGGGCGCTGCCGGCGGAGCAGCGGACGAGCGGCACCCACCTCCCCAACCTCGGTGGGACGGGCGTCCCGCCCGTCTCCTCATCTTCCCTTCCATCTTCATCTTCACGCTCCCCGGTCACCCGCGACCTCACTATCCACCGCCGCCATCTGCCGCACTGGCAGAAGGGGGCTAGGACATACTTCATCACTTTCCGCACCAATCACCTCATCCTCTCGGACCAGGAGCGGCAACTGGTGCTCGATGCCTGCTTCCACTTCCACAACGAGCGAGCCATCGTGCGCCTGGTCACGATCATGCCTGACCATGTGCATGTGTTGCTGACCCCACTGGAAAGTTCGCCGAACGAGTGGTACTCACTTCCCGAACTGCTCCACAGCATCAAGTCGTTCACCGCTCACAAGATCAAGGCCAATCGCCCCCTGTCCAGCTCGGTCTGGCAGGAGGAGTACTTCGATCGGATGATCCGCGACGACGATGAGTTCCGTGAGAAGTGGAACTACATGCTGCACAACCCGGTCAAGGCAGGGCTTGTGCGCCATCACACACAGTATCCGTACACGCGCGTGGGCGACCTCGGAGAGGTGAGAAGCAGTGAAGAGAGAGGTGAAGTAGGAGACGGGCGGGACGCCCGTCCCACCGAGGCTGGGAAGGAAGAGAGAACACCCAACTCCGACGCCTCCATGCGCTTCTCCCCCGACCGCTACGCCAGAACCTACGAGACCTGGCACGATAACCTCCGCGACTGGTGCATCTCGCGCCAGCTCTGGTGGGGGCATCGGATTCCGGTGTGGTCTCTCGCACTCAATGATCCCGAGCCGTTTGGCGATCCGGAACTCACATGGAGCAGCCTATTCACCATGATGGGGCTCGACCACGCGGTCGATGGCATCGAAGGCGTTGCCATGCGCATTCATGATCGGAGTGGGGGGCGTGACCTTGATGCCAACGAGATCAGCGAGATCAACCACAGCGAGGCCGCCTATGAGCCCGGACGACTCGCCGTCTTCCTGTGCATGACCAATCGTCATTACATCGACTACTTCGAGGAGCGCGGATTCACCCAAGACCCCGATGTCCTCGACACCTGGTTCTCCTCCGCCCTCTGGCCTCTCAACACGCTCGGCTGGCCCGACCCCGACCAGTCCGACGACACGCGCGGCCTCCTCGCGGCGTTCAACCCAACCTCCGTCCTCACCACCGCCCGCGAGATCATCACGCTGTGGGTCTCGCGGATGGTGATGTTCAACCGCTATTTCCTCGCGGAAGGCCAGGACACACCCGGCCCAGCCCCGTTCAAAGATGTCTTCATCCACGCCATGATCCAGGACGGCGAAGGCCGCAAGATGTCCAAATCATTGGGCAACGGCGTCGATCCGCTCGACATCATCGAGTCCCACGGCGCCGATGCCATGCGCTTCACGCTCTGCCAGATGACCACGCAGACGCAGGATGTCCGCATGCCCGTCGAGCCGGATCCAACCACCGGCAAGAACACCTCGCCGAAGTTTGACCTCGGGCGGAACTTCGTCACCAAGCTCTGGAACGCCACACGCTTCGCGATGATGAATCTCGAAGCGGGCGTGGCCGAGCAGCCCATCGACCCGGCCAAACTCCCGCTGGTCGATCGCTGGATGCTCTCCCGGCTCGCGACGGCGATCGAGGCCTGCGAGACCGCGCTGCGCGATTACCAGTTCTCCGTCTATGCGCAAACGCTCTACGACCTCATGTGGCGCGACTTCTGCGACTGGTACCTCGAAGCCAGCAAGCCCACCATCAAGGAATCGGCAGCACAGCGCACCGTGCTCCGCCAATCGCTCGAAACCATCATCCGCCTGCTGCATCCCATCTGCCCGTTCGTGACCGAAGCGATCAACGAATCGCTCTGTACGGTGCCGATGGGCGAGATCCACGGGCTCGGGCTCGGGCATTCCGGTGCCCTTTCCGACGATCCAAACCTGCTGTGCATCGCCGGATGGCCCGGCTTCGATCGTGCCCTGCAGGACCCGGAGGCCGAGGCCGCGTTCGACCGCGTGCGTGAGATCGTCGATGCCATCCGCCAGGCCCGCGCGTCCCGCAAAATCAAGGACCGCACGCCCGGCACCCTGCACGCCCCGCCCCACATCGCCGAGGCGCTCCACGCCGCGGGCCCGGTTGCCCCGGCCCTGGCCTCGCTGGCCGGGATCAGCACCGACCCGCCCACGGACCCCGGCGCCGCGATCCGGTTCCAGTTCGGCACCGATGAACTCCACCTGTCCGGGGTGGTCGAGGCGGTCGATCCGGAGAAGGAACGGGGCGAACTCGCCGCCACCATCGAGCGTCTGGACAAGGAGATCGCGATCCTCGACAAGCGCCTGTCGAATCCCGGGTACGCCGAGAAGGCCCCGCCAAAGATGGTGCAGGAGACCCGCGACCAGCGGGAGCAGAAGCGGGCGGAGCGTCAGGCCGCCTCCGACCGATTGAATGAACTGGTGTAGCCCCCGAGCGCACCCACCCGTGGGCCCATGCCCGTCCGAAACTCTGAATCAGCCAGTGCCACCAGCGTCGCCAGCGCGACGAACGAAGGAATCCGGATGATCGACCGCAACGCCGCCATCTGTGTGTGTGTCGCCGCCCTCGGGCTGGCCGCCCCGGGGTGCTCGACCCGCATCGACATCGACGGCGAACGACCCCAGGCCGATCCCATCACGGCCGCGGAGGCCCGCCGCGAGGGGATCATCGCCCGCGAGCCCTGGGCCTTCGGCGGCGACTCCGGCGAGATCCTCCGCACCGAGCACTACCGCCTGTACACCACCGTTGGCGACCAGCGCGAACGCGAGCGGGCCGCCCTGTTCCTCGAGAATGCGATCGATCACTACACCTCCGGCATCACCGATCTGCCCAACCCGCCCGTCAAGCTCGACACCTACCTCATGTCCAACCGGGTGGAATGGGAGCAGCTCACCCTCCGCCTGATGGGCGAGCAGGGCAAGGACATCATGCGGATCCAGCGCGGCGGGTACGCGGCCCGCGGCATCGGCGTGTACTTCAACATCGGGATCTACGACACCCTCGCCATCGCGGCCCATGAGGGTTGGCACCAGTACACCCAGCGCACCTTCCGGAATCCCCTCCCGGTCTGGCTCGAAGAGGGCATCGCCACCTACATGGAAGGGCACCGCTGGAACGGTGGAAGCGTCGTATTCACGCCGTGGGGAAACCCGGAACGCTTCACCACCCTCCGCGACGCGTACAACGCGGGCCGCCTGTTCACGCTGGAAGAACTCCTCTCGTCGCGCCCGCAGGACCACATGTCCGGAGGTGATGAGGAACCGCTGCTCCGGTACTACGCGCAGGTCTGGGCCCTGACGCACTTCCTGATGGAGGGCGAGGGTGCCCGCCACCGCGCAACGCTGGAGTCCGTGCTCCGCGATGCGGTGGAAGGAACGCTCGGCGATCGGCTTGAGGCGGGCGCGGGCGAGCGGGCTTCGCGCGCGGCCATGTCGTCCCGCGGCGGGCCCATCGTGTTCTCCGCCCTGTTCGATTCCGATCTCGAGCGGGCCGATCGCGCGTACCAAGAGTTCATCTCCGCGCTCGTCGCCGTCGGATCCCGAGATGACATCGCCAGCGGGCGATCCCCCATCTGAGCCGCGATACCGCCCCTCCCCCTGGCTTCCGACGGATCCGCGCGGATCCGGTCCACCAATCTGGCTCACCGCGCTTGCGGACCCCGCCCGGGGCCCCAACGATCTACCGACAGGACCAGCGACAGGACCAGCGGCACGCCTCAGGGGAGGGCTCCCGGGCGTCCCGAAATCGCGGCTCCACAGGATCCGCCCCCTCGAATCACGCCGATGCCTCGGCGGAGAGCGCATGTTCGAAGACTCGTCCCAATCCGATGCCGCTTCACGAGGTGGTCGGTCGCCCGCGCCGGACGGCGCGGGCTCGCCGGATGCGACGATTCTCCCCGGGCACGCCCGAAACCGCTCAACGCCATCGGAGCCGTCTGCGGGCCAGGTCACGATCCGTCCGGCGCGCCTGGTCGACGGCCCGGAGGTCCTGGAACTGTTCCGCAACGGCTCCCTGTCCGGTGAGATCGGTGATCCGCAGGAAGCGCCCGACCTCGAGGATCTTGGCGGTGCGTACCTCGAGGCCGACGACGCATGGCTCTGGGTTGCGACCGACAACGCCGCCCCGGACGGGCCTCTCCTGGGCATGGTCGCCGTCCGCCAGGCCGACGACGATGTCGCCGAACTCCGTCGCCTTCGCGTCCGCGACACCCATCGCGGTCGGGGCATCGGGCGAGCGCTCGTCGAGCATGCCCTGCAGCACTGCCGATCGCACGACTTTCTGAAGGTCGTGCTCGACACATTCGTTGAGCGCCGGGCGGCCATCGGGCTCTTCGAGCAGTTCGGATTCCGGCACGCAAGATCCAGGCAGGCCGACGGACGCGAGATCCTCGATTTCTACCTCGATCTCTATTCGGACTCTCAGGATGGCGCGCCGTCGCCGACGCCCTAGAAAAAGGGCGGGGGGATCTTGAGTTAGGGTCATATTAGGCGTGCAGGCCCCGTCGGCGTCGAGATTCCGTCCCACTTCGTGCTCCGCGGGCAAAGAACACTTGCTCCGGGTCGATCCCGAAAATATCTTCTGGGGGAGAACCAGCAACCACATCGGTTGCCGGAACGAAACAAGGGGTTGAGGAAACACGCCCCCCGAACAGGAATTCCTCGCCAGCCCCCCCTCGATTCGGGTGGGCCGTGTCAGGCCGCAGTCGCGGAACCGGCACTCCAAACCACGGCTTCCCTCCTACTCAACGCCCCGGATCGGCATTCCCTGCCGCTCCGGGGTTTTTTCATTGGCCCGCGTTGATCGAACGCCGCGCGACCCCGGACTCACGAGCCGCGGCGCGGACGCACCATCGCGAAGGCCGCGATCGTCAGCGCCACCGAGAGCAGGCCCACCGCCGCAGCCGCCGCGAGGTCGCGCTCCCCCGGAGGCACGAATCCCGCGGCCGTCAGGGACAGCGCCGGTCCGCCCAGATACCCAAGCCCGATGAGCGCCTCGTGCTTCCCGCCGGCATCGACCTCGGCGTTCCCGGCCTCGAGCGCGTAGTAGATCGCCGCCGAGTACACCGCTCCCACCCCCACGCCCAGCAGCGCCAGACCTGCGACGAGCCAGCCGACGCCCGGTCCGAGCATCACGCACGCGAACCCGACCAGCATCGTGGCGCACGACCACACCATCGTCCGCACCCGCCCGTGCCATCCGCCCCAGACCATCATGAGCGCGAACACGCCGATCCGCACCGTCATCCACACCGATGAGAGCAGCGTCTGATGTTCGAGCGGCACCTGGAACTCCCGGAGCCTGAGCGGGAGCACCGGATTCACGGTGGACATGAACGCGTACGAGAGCAGCAGCAGGATCCTGAACCCGTGCAGCAGCCGACGGTACAGCGCCAGCTCTTCCGGATCGTGGGAGTGTCCGGAGTCATGGTGGCGCCCGGGCTCGCGCGGGAACGCGGCCAGGAGCGGGAGCGTCGCGAGATGGACCACGCCGAGCAGCAGGATCACGCGCAGCGGCCCGTGCGGCATGATCGGCGACATGATCCAGAACGAGAACGCGACCGCGGAGGACCAGATGATGTTGAACCCGCCGATCGTGTGCCGCAGCGATCGCCCACGCCGTCCACCCGAAAGGAACGCCTCGACCACCGGCCACAACGCGCCCGACAGCGCCGCGTACACCGACATGAACACCCAGATCGTCCACGCCCCGCGGACGAGGTAGGGAAAGGCACAGCAGGCGGCCATGGCGATCGACAGCGCCGCCAGGCTCCCCCGCGAGGAAAAGCGCGGCATCAACCGGCGCGCCCCCCGGAGCACCGGTCCCGCGAACAGCGCCGCCCCGATGTAGCACACGCTCGATGCGATCGCCAGCGACCAGTTCGCCACGCGCGAGAACCCGTAGGTCTCGGTGGCGATGAACGAGATCCCGTTGATCGCCGCGCCCGTGCCGATCGACCCGAGGAAGGTCACGCCGTAGGTCGACCAGCGCGGCGCGGCCCGCGCCCCGACGCCGCTTGCCTCGATCGAATTGGAGCCGCCTTGACCGGACATGTGTGCAATCAGGGGTGGTGGTCGTGGCGCTCGGGCCGGGACGGGGAACGAGCCAATGCGTCCGAGCGCCGGCGCTGCGATCGACCGGCGCGACCGCCGGCCTTCCGCCCTGGCCCGCCCCGCGCGCTTTCCGGGCTCGGGCGGGCATGCTATCGTTCGTGGCCAATCCCGGCGTGACCGATCGCGCCGCTCGTCCGCGTAGCTCAATGGATAGAGCGCAGGCCTCCGAAGCCTGAGGTTGGAGGTTCGACCCCTCCCGCGGACGCTTCACAGCGGGCCCGGCGTGCACAACGCCGTGCCCGCTGTCTGCTTTTTGAAGCGGCTCCCGTCGCAGGCGGCCGACCCGCGCGCCGGCCGGCCCCGAGCGCGCCGATCCCGCTGGCCCCCGCACGCACGCACTCACTCGCCCGGCACCGCGTTCCCCACCCGCGCGAAGAACCCGATCAGCGCCTCCGTCGCCAGATCACTCGGCTCGCCCCGTCCGAGGCCGCGCTGGATCGCCTCGCGCTCGCTGTTCCACACCGTCATCCCGTGCGACATCCCCGGGATCGACACGAACTCACCCCGCCCGGGACGAAGGTTGTTGACGACCTCCACGATCCACTCGTGGTCCCGGCGGTCGCACACATAATCGAACGACCCGTGGATCGCCATCGCGTGCGCATCGAGCACGCTCCACGCCGACGCCCAGTTGCTCCCGTGCAGCTCCCGGAAGAACGCCGCGCTCCGCCCTGCGGTGATCTGCGCCGCGCCGGTCAGCCCGAACCGCTCCAGCTCCGGGTGCTTCTCCATGATCTCGCCCGGCGACATGCCCGCGTACAGCAGCAGCGACCAGTACCGCGCGTACGCATCGGCGATGTCGTTGGCCTGGTCCGGCGTCGAGCCCCGCAGCATCGTCTGCCGGCGCACATTCGCGACCATGTACTCGGTCCACGGCACGAAGCAGGTCCCGAACACCGCCACACCGGCCACGCCGGGCGAGCCATCGTCCGTCGGCTCGACTGCCAGCAGCGGCGCCTGCAGCCCGCCCAGCGAGATCCCCACCAGGAAGATCCGCTCCGGATCGACCAGCGGATGCCGGCGCAGGGCCGCCAGCCCGGCGCGGTAGGCCTGCATCTCCTCGTGGAACCCGTACTCATCGCACGATGGACCGCCCGAATCGCCGATCCCCGGCTTCTCCACCAGCAGCACGACATATCCGGCGCGGGCCACATCCTGGATCGTCTTCCCGAGCCCGCGATCCGAGATTGAGGTCTGGTCGATCGAAGAGCAGGTGATCCCCTGGATAAAGAACACCGCCGGACGCGGCGCCTCAGCGCCCACCGGCGACATCACCACCGTCCGCACGCTGTATCCGTTCTCCGTCGCGACCTCTCCGTACCGCACCCGCACCCCGGGGAGTTCCAGAACGCGCCCGTCCAGCGTCACCCGCACCGTGGTGCGTTCCCCCTCGCGCTCGATGAGGAACTCGGCCGTTGCGCCGCCGCCGATCAGCCGCAGTTCCTCGATCAACGCCTCCGGGCCATCGACCGCACGCCCGTTGATCGCGAACACGCGATCGCCCGCGCGCATCCCATCCCGCTCGGCCGGCGTGCCCTCGAGCACGCCCTGCACCTCGACACCGCCGCGCTCCGGGTCCCAGTCGCCCAGCGCCATCCCGACCGACCCCCGGCGCACGAGCGATGGCTCGTCAGGACTGAACGGATCGGATCCCTGCCCGTGCGCGCCGCACGCAAGCACCAGCACCATCACCATCGAGAGCATTGACAACGCGACCGTGCGGGAACGAACCATGGCCTCTCCTTCTCGCTTTCGCGGCACCATCCGAGCCAGGGGGATGCGGGGTCAGCGGGACGCACCTGCAGCGCCCTCGCCCGCGATCGGATGCGCTGCGGAGCGTCGAGTTCCCATGTGACTTGAACGCCCCGCCCACGCCGCGATGCAACCGAACGCCCCCGGCACGCCCGTCCCGCCCCCGGCACACCCGCCGTCGCACCCCCGAACACCCCCCCCGACCTCCCCGACCTCCCGACCTCCCGACCTCCCGACCTCCCGACCCTCGTGACTCCACCCCGGCTCCCCGATCGTCCTCCGGGCCCAAGGCTCCAGCCAGATGCGCCGTCCATGCTCAGCATGCCACGCCCCGGACACCCCATCACCCGCCCGGCGAGGGCGATCCCGTTTCGGTATCGGGCTCGGGCGGCGCATCGACCCCGATCCGGGTCGCCACCGCCTCGATCTTCTCCCGGCACGCCACGCACGCGTCGTACCCCTCCCGCAGCCGGAGCCGGCGGATCTGCCGCTGCACGCCGCTCAGCCGCCGACCGGTCGGATCGCTCGACGCCTGGCGCTCCAGGATCTCCACCATCCGGGCCCACGCGCGCCACAGCGATGGATCCCGCTCGCCCATCGCGTCCAGCGACTCGACCACGCGCCGGAACGCCCCGAACGCGGGCGCATCCGCGCCCGCCATGAGGTGGGCCTCGCCGAGCAGCAGCAGCGATGGAATCGACGCCCGCCCATCCGCGTGCAGCCGCTCCAGCGCCTCGATCGCCGCCGCATGCTCGCCGCCGAGCACAGCGCTCCGGGCGAACTCGAACCGCAGGCCCTCGTGCCAGCCCGTCTCATCGGGCGCGAGCAGCGACGCCGCCCGCAGCAGGAACTCCGAGCGCTCCGGAAGCCATGACAACGTCTCGATCGTCGCCGCCCCGGCCTCGGTATCGGGATCTGCGGGGAACGGGCGATCGTTGGCATCGATCAGCGATCGTGTCCTCCCGCCAAGGGCCGTGATGATCGCCAGCAGCCGGTCGTGCTCGGGCTCGCCCGGGCGTGTCCGGGCCGCCGCACCCTCGAGCACCCGCATCGCCCGATCGTGCTGCCGCGCTTCGGCGCTGGCCCTCACGAGCAGCGCCTCCACCTCCTCCAGCGCGGCGGATCGAGCCGGATCGCCGGACGCCGCGCCGTCCGCACCGAGCGAGTCGATCGCCATCTCCAGGTCCAGCACCGCATCGTTCGGGCGTCCGAGCGCCAGCCACGCCCGCGCCCGATGAGCCAGCACCCTGGCGCGATCCATCGGCGACAACCCCCGCGCGCCGCCCGGCGGCTCGAAGGTCAGCAGGTCCGTGCCCCGGCGCTCGGACTGGTCGGCGACCATCGCCGGCGTGAGCCCCAACTGTTCCACCTCCTCGGGGAACCGCTCGGCCAGCGCCAGTGCCCACGCATCGCCGGACACCAGCGCCTCACGCAGCGCCAGCCCGTTCGCCTCGCGTCCATCCACGCTGGCCGCGATCTCATCGCACTCGACATACAACGCCCCGAAAAACCCGCGCAGGTCGAACCGCGCCGGATGGTCGGAGATCCGGTACGCCTGACCATCGCACAGCAGCGCGATCAGCCGCACCCGCAGCGCATCGCGCCGTTCGACCGGGAACGGCGCGGTGTGCGCCAGGCGCCCCGCTTCCAGCGCGAGCGACCGGTTCCCAGCG
Source organism: Phycisphaerales bacterium (assembly GCA_052168315.1). GTDB lineage: Bacteria > Planctomycetota > Phycisphaerae > Phycisphaerales > UBA1924 > JBQLZO01. The sequence goes on from JBQLZO010000037.1 coordinate 26,342, forward strand.
CCCTCCGCCAGCGCCATCGCGCGGGCCAGCGCACCGCCGGCTCGATCATCCTCGGGAGCGATCCGCGTGAACTCGATCAGCCGGCGGGCCGCCGCCTCATCCTCGCCGATCCGCTGCTCCGCCGCGCTCAGGTCGTACACCACATCCGCGCGGATCGACCGCGCCGGATCGTCCGTCCGCGATGCCAGTGCGCGGAGCATCTCCACGACCCGCCGCGCGAGCGCTGTGGGCACAGCGCCCGCGCCCCCCGATTCGACCACCCGCTCCAGCTCCTGCTGGTACAGCTGCTCGATCCGGGCGATCCGCGCCAGCGCCGCCAGCACCGGGAGTTCCTCCATCGGGATCGACTCGGGAACCAGCCTCGCCAGCCGGCGCATCGCCAGCACCCGCAGCGACTCGCGGTGCTCGCCCAGCGCGGGCTCATCGAGCGTCCGCGCGTACCCGGAAGCGATGCGATCGAGCACCCGCGCGCGAAGATCCCGCGATGAGCGGTCCATCCCGCCGCCCGCATCGAGCCGCGCCAGCTCGATCCGCGCGTTCAGGTCCGCCAGCAGCAGCCGTGCGAACGGGTCGGCGATCGCCCCGCCGGGTGCGGCCTCGGGATCGACCGCGAACGGCGGGCGCTCCGCGATCCGTTCGAGCGCCCGCAGCGCATCGTCCGGCCCCGCCTCCGCCAGCGTCGCCAGCACAGAACCCGCGCCGATCTGCAGCGTGAGCCGCAGCGCCGGATCCGCCAGCCGCGGGTCGGCCCGGATCGCGTTCCGGGCATCGAGCAGATGGTCCAGCGCGCCCCGCCCATCGCCCAGCGCCGAGTCCGCGACCGCCAGCAGCACGCCGCGTTCCACCACCGCCCACGGAACGCCCGGCTCGATCGCCAGCAACGCCGCCCGGGCCTCGCGCGCCCGCGCCGATCGCTCCGCCGGATCGCCCGACAGCGCGCCCAGCACCAGCGTGCTCCGCGCGGCCCGCAGCGGGATCAGCATCGCCAGCGCATCCTCCGCCCGCGCGGTTGCGAGTGCTCGGTCCTCACCCTCGGGCCCGGCAGCGCTGGGCAATTCGCTGGCGCGCCGCAGCGCAGCACTGAGCGCTGCAGCGCTCTCCACGCTCCGATCGATCACCGCCCGCGCACGCTCGCGCGTCCGCGCTGCCTGCGTGTGCCCCGCGACCCCGAACAACGCGGTGATGTCATCGCCCTGCGATCCCAGCGCGTGCACCGACCGCTCCAGTGGGTCGAGCAGCGCCAGCGCTTGCCCGAGCGATGGTTCGTCCCCCTGTTCCTCGCCCTGTTTCTCGCCCTGTTCCTCGCCCTGCCCCGCGCCCGGAACGGCCGCCGCGCACAGCAACACCCCCTGCGCGGGCAGCGCGATGCCGGAGAAGCCCGAACCGCCCGCGCATCCGCACACCCACGCGATGCCGATGCCCGCGGTCAAGAGTCGCACCTGGTTCGCGCGGTTCATGGCGCTGCCTCCGGATTCGAGGTCTCCGGGTCCTCGAGCTGGATCGACTCGTACCCCGCCAGGCTCAGCGCGTTCACCAGCGCCAGCGCGTGCGCCCACCGCGTGCTGGGCGATGGGATGACCACGAACGGCTGGTCCGCTCCGAGCAGCCGGTCGAAGGCCCGCTCGGCCGTGGCCCGGAACCCGTCGAGGTCCTCCGAGCCTTCGAACACCGGTGAGTCGGTGCTGATCGCGATGGCGCTGTCCGCATCATCGCCATGCCCCACCGTGCGGATCCGGACCGTGATCGGGCGCTCCGGCAGCGCGAACGGGTCCGCCTCAACCGTGTCGCCCCCCAGCGCGTTCCGCGTCACGAACGATGACTCATCGGGACGGAACTCCGCGATGAGCATGAAGTAGATCAGCAGCAGGAACACGATGTCGATCATCGCGGCCATGTTCAGCCGGATGCCATCGGAGCCCGCGATCCGCAGCATCGGATGGGCCCGCCGCCGCCGCGCCCGACCGGCCAGCCGAGCACGGCGCGCCAGCCGCCTGGCCCGCTCCGCGCCATCACCTGATCTCAACGCGCCTCGCGTCATGGAGCACCCCCCTCCGGGGCGTCGCGCCCCGCGCGACGAAGCCGCGCTGCGTCCGATTCATCCAGCGTCATCAGGTGCACGGATCCGATCCCCGCCCGCCGGACGAGATCCATCGCGTGGTGGGCCACCGAGTACCGCTCGCCCGCGCTGGCCCGCAGCAGCACCTCCAGCGGCGGGCCCGAGCCGCCCGCCTCCCGTGCCGCCGTGGCGCGGAGCACCTCCACCAGCCGCGTTTCCTCCTGCGCACCGGGCGCGAACGCCAGCCCGCCCGCGATGTACAGCGCCCCCAGACGCACCCGATCCTCGAGCGGCACCACATTCAGCACCAGCCGCCCATCCTCGAGCACCGGCGCCGCCGCCGATGGCTCGAACGCGGGAAGCTCAAGCTCGACGATCTGCTGCCGCGTGATCTGCGCCACCAGCATGAAGAAGATGATCAGCAGGAAGACGACATCGATCATCGGGGTCATCGTCGCGCCCGCGACGATCGGCGCACCCTCAGCGCGGGAACCGCGCACTCGGGCGCGACCGCGCACCCCGGCACCCGGCGTCGTGTGCGGCGGCTGTGCTGTTCCGCTCTGCGTGTCCATGTGTCCCGCCGAGGAGGTGTGGTTCAGGTGCCCTGGAGTGCCCCATCCGCCCGCTCCCGATCGCGTCCGAGCGATCCACCGGTCGCCGCCCCATCCGCCCCCGCCAGCCGCTCGATCGTGCGCTCGACGATCCGCAGCGCCGCGAAGGTGCGCGCATCGATCGCGTTGCGGATCAGCGCGTGACCCGCCAGCGCCGGGATCGCGACGACCAGGCCCCAGAAGGTCGTGGTCAGGGCCGTGCCGATCCCCGCGGCCAGCCCGACCGGATCCGGTGACCCGCCCGACACCACAATCTCGCGGAACGCCAGGATCATCCCGTACACCGTCCCGAACAGCCCGATCATCGGCGCGATGTTCCCGATCACGCTCAGCGGCTCGATGCTCCGCAGCCGCTGCACCGTCAGTTCATCCAGCCGGTCCTCCGCCGCGTGCAGCATCGCGTCCTGCCCCAGCCGCTGCGCATCCAGCGCGGCCTCCATCGATGCCGCCAGCACCGACGCATCGCCCGCGATCCGCGACCGCACGCCCTCGGCTCCGCCCGCGCCCGCTCCGGGCAACGCATCGCCCAGCGCCTTGGGCGCGATCCGGTCGCGGCGGTTCTCCAGCAGCATCGCACCCAGGATCCCCAGGCACGCCACCGACATCGCCATCAGCAGCCAGATGATCCCGCTCCCCAGCCACTCCACGCTCCCCGTGACCGGATGCCGCTGGATGAAGAACGCCTCGGCCAGCGAGGTCCGCACCGGTGCGGGCGAGGCGCTCGCGTGCTGGCACAGGAACAGCGCGCCCGCAGCGCCCGCCATCCACGCGCGCCGCAGGCGCACTCGGGCGGAGCGCCATCGGCCCGCGCTGGTTCGGATCATCGGAATGGGTTCGAGCATGCGCGGTGCCGCTTTCTGTGCGAGTTGGGTCGGGATCATGTGAACCGAAGATCACTCCATGCCAAGCGATTCACGGCTGACGAACACGAGCGCATCCCGCCCGCCGTGCGAATCGGCGATGGCGGTCAGCAGCCCGGACGCATCCGGATTGAGAAACTGGACAACCTTGATCGGGACCTGACGCCGGTCGGTGCGGGCATCGACGGGATTGAGGACCTCAAGCTCCGCCAGGATCGCGCGGGTCTCGCCCTCCGCCGCGCCCGGGTCCCGGGCCGCGTTGTCGCCCGCCGAGAGCAGGAACACAACATCCGGGCGCAGCGCCAATGCCTTGCGCAGCGCCTCGATCGGCGTCGCCCGACCGCCGGGGATCAGCGAGTCCAGCCACGCGGCGGTCGAGCGCTTGTTCTCGGTGGTCGCCCGCAGCATCCGGAGGGCCGAGACGCCCGGATCGATGTCCGGATGCGGCGTCCAGTCCGCACCGCTCCCGGAGAAAGTCACCACCTGGTACTGCTGCACCGGTGTGAGCCGCTCGATCGACGCGAGCAGTTCCCGCTGCACGATCGGCATCGTCGTGAGCATCGAGCCCGTCGCATCGACGACATACACGATCGACTCCGCGTTCGACGACCGGACCCCGAGGAACCGGATGTCCGGAACCCGCCGCTGCAGCGCCAGCGTGGCCCCCGAGACCGCGGGCGCCGGCATTGGCAGCGTTGGCTCGACGCCGGAACCCAGCAGCATCGCGCGCGGCGGCGGCTCGCTCCCCAGGGGCTCCGGCGCCGACAACGCCAGCGGCGCGATCGGCGCAGATCCCGCATCGGTCGCAGGCGCACCGGTCTCCGGCGGCGCGCTGGCGATCGGCGCTGCCCCAGGCGCGCCCAGCCCGGGATCGAAGAACGAGGCGATCGGCGGCGGGCGATCCGGCTCCGGCATCGTCACGATCCACCCCACGAAGAACCCCCCGACCACGACCGCCAGGTGCGCCAGCGCCGACATCGCGAACCCGAACGCGCTGGAACGACGATCGCGCGAGCGCAGCGCCCGCCCGGGAGAACGCCGCGCCTCGGATGATCGTCGATCCGTGCCCATTGCCCGATTGTTGCAGGTTCAGGCCCGCAGCGCCGCCCCCAGCGCCACCAGCCCCTGCTCAAGGTTCACATTCGCCGAAAGCCGGCGCTCGCCCGTCTGGATCGAATCGACCACCCCCAGCATCCGATGCAGCGCCGCCGACCGCCTGAGCGATTCGCCCGGGCCCGCCCGGTCGATCACCCGCCGGACCCCATCGTCGGCCCGCTCGCCCAGCAGCACGATCAGGTGCCGGATCGCCTCCAGGTTCGCGGCCTCCTTTGACCGGTTCTCCCCGCGCCCGCGCTTCACATGCGCCTTGGCCCACTCGTCCACCAGCACCTTCATCGTCATGCCGATCTCGTACCCGCCCGCCTGCCCGCGGAACAGCGGGTCCAGCGCCAGATGCCAGTCGTACAGACGCGTGATCGCCGCATCCAGCAACCGACCCGGCGAGCCCGCGCTGAAGTGCGTCAGCCAGTCCAGTTCCCCCGAGGATGGCCCGCCCCGCGCCCGCTCCAGCAGCGCCGCATCCGATTTCTCCAGCGCCTTCAGCGCCGCCTCCGGAAGCTCATCGAGGAACGCGACGAAGTCCGCCCCCTTCGATCGTTCCAGCACATCCGTCAGCGCCTCGTAGTACTTCCGCTTCGGGGCCGAGAGCGTGCCCTTGCCGCCCTTGGCCCGCTCCCGGGCGTCTTCCGCGTACGCGCTGTCCATCTCGCTCCGGATCGCGGCCACGCCGTTGCGCAGCTCATCGCCCACGAGCGAGGCGATCCGCGACCGCACGCCCATGCGCTCCATCCACCCGCGCATGTCCTCATCCGAGAGCAGCCCGAACGCAACCCGCTGGCACCGCGAACGCACCGTCGGGATCAGCCGCCCCTCGTTGCTCGTCACAAGGATGATCACCGATCCCGCCGGCGGCTCCTCCAGCGTCTTCAGCAGGGAAGCCTGGTTCGGCGCGTGCCGCGTCGACCGATCGAGCAGCTCGGCCTCGTCGATGATGAACGCCTTGCTGATCAGCCCGCCATCCCGCCGAACCGGCGCCCGGGCGATCGGCTGGAGCAGGAACCGGTCGACCACCGGCTTCGGGATCGTCGAGAGCACCCGGCTGCGGACGCTCGAATCATCGCTGAACCGCGCCAGCTCCTTCCGGATGATGTGCAGATCCGGGTGCGCCCCGCGGTCGAGCAGCGAGCGGGCCTCGGAGCCGCGATCCCCCGGCAGCGCCTCCACGACCCGCCCATCCTCGATCCGTGTGTCGGGATCGAGCAGCGCCGCCGCGAACGCCGTCGCGGCCGTGAATTTCCCCACGCCCTTGGGCCCGGAGAAGATCCACGCGTGGTGGACGCGCCCGGAGGCGACCGCCGAATTCAGCGTTGCGATCGCGCGGTCCTGCCCGAGGATGTCCGTCAGCCGCGCTGCGCCCCCGCCTTGCGTTCCTGCCTCGCTCATGCGTCCGATCCCTCCTCCGGTTCGGCGCCGCCGGCGCGCCCCCGCTCGCCGTCCAGTTCATCCTTCAGCGCGCCCGCCAGCCGCTCGTACTCGCTGATCCCGTTGTACAACTGCGCCGAGATCCGCACGAGCCGCGAGGGCCACGCCGGGAACGGCACGATCGGCACCTGGATCCGCCACCGCTCGATCAGCCGCTCCTGAAGCGCGTGCGGATACACGGCGCCGGGGCGCTGCGAGCCGGGCGCGGCCGGCAGGGGGATGCTCGCGATCGAGCCGATCATGCCCTCCGGGGCCGGAGCATCGATCCCGAGCGCCTCGCAGATCGCCGATCGACCGCGCAGCGCCAGCGACCGGTTCGCACGCCGGATCCCGTCCCACCCATCGGGATGCAGCGAGCCCATCGCGTCGATCGCCGCCGGCACGCACAGGTACGCCGTCGGATCGTCGGTGCCCGTCCAGTCGAACTCCAAGTGGTACCGGGAGCGATCGGTCCGCGCCGAGTTGTGCCCGTGCGAAGTGGCGACCGGGTGAACCCGCTCGCTCAGGTCGGCGCGCACCCACAGGAACCCCGCCCCCTTCGGCGCGCAGATCCACTTGTGGCAGTTGCCCGTGTACGCCGCCGCGCCCAGCCCCGCGATGTCCAGATCCACCATCCCGGGCGCGTGCGCGCCATCCACCAGCGTCAGCACACCCCGCGACTCCAGCGCCCGAACCATCTCCGCGATCGGCAGCACCAGCGCGGTCGGGCTCGTCACATGGTCCAGCAGCGCCAGGCGCGTCCGCGCGGTCACGCGCCCCAGCACCGCCTCCGTCGCCCGCCCCGGATCGTCGATCGGAAACGGAACCTCGGCGACCACAACCCGCGCCCCCGAACGCTCCGCGGCCACCTCCAGAGCACACCGGCACGCGTTGTACGCGTGGCTCGTCGTCAGCAGCTCATCGCCCGGCTCGAACCGAAGCGACCGGAGCACCGCGTTCACCGCGTGGGTGGCGTTGGGTACAAACGCCAGCCCCTCCGCATCGCACCCCAGGAACCCGGCGAGCCGCCGCCGGGCCTCATCCAGCAACGGCTCCAGCCGCTCGACCATGAACCGCACCGGTTCGCGCTCCATCTCGGCCCGCAGCGCGCTCTGGTGCTCCAGCACCACCCGAGGCGTTGCGCCGAAGGAGCCGTGGTTGAGGAAGGTCACCCCCTCGTCGAGCCCCCAGTGCAACGCGAGCCCCGAACGCAGGCGCTGGGCGCTCGCCTCAGCATCCGGGCAGCGCATCGAGGAGCCAAAATCGATCGACGGCGGGGTCATCGGCGGACAGGGTAGGGCCGAGCGACCCGCTCCGGAGCCGCTCACCCCTCGACCCGCTCCCGGGGCCGATTCTCCCCATCGGCGCTCCGCGCGACATGTCCCATGCTCGACACAGAATTGCAGTTCCACCTGAATCCCGAATTTTCACAGATTCAGTCTTTGCCAGAATCGGTCCTGCCTGTACATTTGGAAAACGCTCTGGGCGAAGTCCCGGTATTGCAACAGACTGGCGCGCATTCCGCGTGTATCCGGACCTGAGCACCACCAGACTTTCAAGAGCAATCGGCGCGCGGCCCCACGATCCGCTCCGTCGCGCCTCCCGCGTCATTCGGCACTGCGACCCCTGTCCAGACGGCTGTGAACTTGCGCTCCGGCGCATTCCTCTGGTCCCCGTGCGCACGCATCGCGCTGCGCCAACTCGCTTCCGAAGGTGGATTCCGATGCTTGATCAAGCGACCAGCACACACTCTTCCGCCCGGAGCCGCGCCGCCGCCCTCAGGCTGTCGCTCGCGTTCCTGCTCGCCGCGCCGATGCCCACCCTCGCGGGCGTCCCCGATCCGTTCACGGAAGAGAGCGCCGCACGCGGTCTCATTTACCAGATCGTGAACTACCCGCCATCCTTCGGGCACCAGGGGTTCGGCACCGCCATCGCCGACCTCAACAACGATGGCCACTCCGACATCATCTCACTCGGGCACCCCAACCGGTTCGTCGGTGTGTTCGAGAACAACGGCCTCGGGCAGTTCACCGACCGCACCGCCGTCGCGAACCTCGGCAACTTCGTCAACCCCTCCGACCTCGTCGTGTTCGACTACAACAATGATGGACGCCTCGACATCCTCGTCGTCCAGCTCATCTCCCCCAACCGTCTGTTCCGCAACGACGGGAACTTCAGTTTTACCCTCGTCGACTCCGTCAGCCTCGAGGATGGCGGCGACAGCCAGGGCGGCACCGCCGCCGACTTCGATGGCGATGGCTGGCTCGATGTCTACATCGCCAACTACTCGGGCATCAAGGGCGGCGCGGCCACCTCGCAGATCCGCAACAAGCTCTACAAGAACCTCGGCGCTGGACAATGGCAGGATGTCTCAGTCCAGCAGGGCGTGGACGACCCCGGGTACGGCTTTTTCGGACAGTGGTTCGATGCCAACCGCGACTCGTGGCCCGAGCTCTACCTGTCCAACGACCGCGGGCACCTCCCGCCCTTCTTCGCGGAAAACCGCCTGTGGTCCAACCAGAAAGGCCAGATGGTCGACATCTCCGCCGGCTCCGGCGCCGACATCGCCATCTTCTCCATGGGCGTGGCCATGGGTGACCTCGACCAGAACGGCTGGCCCGACCTCTACTGCACGAACATCTCCGGGTACCCCCAGGGGTACAACTTCCTGCTCATGAACCAGGGCCCGGGCGAGAACGGCCAGGTCACCTTCGTCGAGTCGTCGCAGCAGTGGGGGGTCCGCGTCCAGAAGACCGGATGGGGCGCGGCCTTCGTCGACCTGACGAACAACGGCCGCCCGGACATCTATGTCAACAACTCCTTCAGCACCAACTCCCTGTTCCTCAACAACGGCACGCTCCCGCTCGTCGACACCGCCGCTGCCATGGGCGTCGCCGGGTCCAACGGGCTCCCGCGCGTCTCCTACTCAATGGCCTACGGCGATCTCAACGGAGACGGCGCGATCGACATGGTCGTCCCCGACCTCGGCGGCAACATCAGGCTCTACATCAACAACGAGGCGCACAAGCGAAACTTCGTCCGCCTCCAGGTCATCGATCATCCGGTCCAGCGCCCGGCCGCCAACGCCTCGGTCGATGGAACCTTCACGCACCCCTCCGCCGGAGCGATGACCAACCACCAGCACCAGCAGTTCGGCGGGAACAACTACCTCGGCCAGAACGAACTCTGGTGCCACTTCGGGATCGACGAGGCCCCTTCCATGGACACCGCCACCATCACATGGCAGGGCGGCGCCCAGCGCACGCTCACCAACATCCACGCTGGCACCCGCGCCCAGGTCTACCACCCCGACCGACTCGGCGACAAGAACAATGATGGCGCGGTCACCCCCGTCGACCTCCAGTCCTTCGCCGCCGCCTACGCCGCCATTGCCGTCCAGCCCGGGCTCGAAATGATGGACTTCAGCGGCGATTTCATCGTCGATGATGACGACATGGCCGCGTTCCTCGACCGCTACGCCGGCCCGTTCTCAGACTGCAACAACGATGGCGTGTCCGACCCCGTCGAGATCATCACCCTCGGGCTCGAAGACCTCGACCTCGACGGTGTGCCCGACCAGTGCCCGCCCTCCCCGTGCGACTGCGACCTCGACCGCGACGGCATGGTCAACTCCGACGACCTGAACATCCTCCTCAGCGCGTTCGGCGCCACCGACGCCGGCGATGTCAACCGATCCGGCGACACCGACTTCGCCGACCTCGCGCTCATGCTCAGCGCGTTCAGCATCGAGTGCATCCCCGGCTGACCCAGCACCGTCCGCCCCACGGGCACCGGCCGTCTCCTGCGCCTCCGCCACCGACCAACCAACGAATGCGGGCGACAGGAATCGAACCTGCACGGCCTCTCGGCCACGGGAACCTAAATCCCGCGCGTCTGCCAGTTCCGCCACGCCCGCGCTCTTATCCCGGGCGCGCTGCGCCGCGCCCGGTCGCTGACATCCTATCGCAGACCCGAACCACCCCTCACGCACCGTCGCGCCAATGTGCCGGCGCACGCCGCATCGCCGCCGCTGGACCCTCCACGCCCACCCCGCCGATACAGTCTGGAGCGCGGGGCGTGCAACGATGCGTCCCCGAATCGGAACAATCCGCCGGCGCCGCCCCGCGCCGAGAGCGCCCGCCGATCATCGATCGACGCGGAATTCGAAAGGAAGCCCACGATGCGCACCGCGCTGGCCTGCAACTTCTCTCCATTGCTCCTCCGCGTCGCGCTGGGCGTGACCTTCCTCTGGGCCGGCGCTGCCAAGGTCTTCTATGTCGATGACTACACCGGCGCCCGGGCCGCCGCCCTGGCCAACGCCGGTGTCCAGTCCGCCATCGACGCCGCGCAACCCCTCCCGACCATCACACCGCCGCCCGCCCCCACCCCGGAACCGCGCCCCACGCCGCCAACCCGCCCCTCCGGCGGATCGACCAACCCATCGCCCGACGCCGCCGATCCCGACAACCCCTCGGCAGAACCCGAGGAGCCCTCAGCCCGCGCCACACCCGCCGCCGGGCCATCCCTGGTCCACACCACCCCGAGCCACACCGCGCGCATCCTCCCCGCCCGCTTCACCACCATGCAGCCCGAGAGCTCCACGGACTCCGAACCCACCACCACTGCATCATCACCCACCGGCACCACGCCCCCGCCCGCGAGCACCGCCCCCGCGATCGTCTACGAACCGGAGCAGTTCCCGGAGGACCGCCCGGTCCAGCTCCGCCGTCTCCACGGGCTCGTGCTCGCCATGGACGCCGCCCACGCCCGCGGCCAGTGGCCCGACTTCCTCGCAGGGCCCGCGGCATACACCGCCCTCGCTTGGGCCGCAGCGCTCGTCGAACTCCTCGGCGGCATCTTCCTGCTCTTCGGATTCCTCACACGCATTGCCGCGATCTCCGTTGCCGGTGTCATGGCCGGCGCCATCTGGATGACCCAGATCGGCCCCGCGCTCAGCGCAACGGATCCCTCGGCCACATTCCTCGGCTTCCTCCCGGCGCTCCGGCTCGACGACCCGGCCGCGTGGACCAGCGCCTGGAAGGACCTGCTCTGGCAGTTCATGCTGCTCATGGCCGCCTTGGCCGTGTTCTTCTCCGGCCCCGGCAAGCTCGCGATCGATGCCCTCCTCTTCGTCGCACCCGGCGAGCCCAAGCGCTCGCGCCGCCGCGACGACGACGATGAGATCTGATCGCCCCGCGCCCAGCGCCCCGCGCAACCAGTGAGCATCCGCCAACATCGAACAGCGCCCTATCACGACGATCGGGCGTTGTCGCGCGCAGCGCGCCGCGCTCTCCCCCCATGCCACCCGCCGCGCCTCCACGCCCGGCGCGCGCCCTGCGACCATCCCCTACGATTGGGCGCTGATCGGTCCCTTCTCACCCGGCCCCACCCTCCCACGGGACCACACCTCCCCGCACGGGACCACAACACCGAACGGAGGCACGCCATGTCCGCCGCAACCCCGCCCGCGTCGACCACCTCCCACGCCATCCCCAACACCCACGCCACCTCCACCCCCATCGGCCAGCCCTTCAATCTCATGGGCTGGGTCGAGAAGCACAAGGCCGACCTCAAGCCCCCCGTCTCCAACAAGCAGTTCTACAAGGAAGCCAACGATGTCGTGGTCTTCGTCTCCGGCGGCCCGAACACCCGCAATGACTTCCATGTCAACCCCACCGAGGAACTCTTCTTCCAGCTCAAGGGCGATATCGCCGTCCGCGTCCGCCCGCTCGATGGCTCGCCGCCGCACGATGTCATCATCCGCGAGGGCGAGACCTGGCTCTGCCCCCGCTGGGTCCCGCACCGCCCTCAGCGCCCGGCCGACACCATCGGGCTGATCGTTGAGTTCCCAAGAGGCGGGCACGAGGATGGGCTCCGCTGGTACTGCCCCAAGTGCGACACCCTCGTCTACGAGGCCAAGTGGATGCTCAAGGACATCGACACCGAACTGGCCACCATCATGAACGACTTCTGGGATGGCCCCGAATCCCGCCGAACCTGCCCGAAGTGCCAGCATGTCATCCAGCGCGGCGAGGTGTTCGAACTGTCGCAGGCGACGCCGGCGGGGGCGAAGGCGTGAAGCAATTTGTGCCTTACGCCCATCGCTTCGACACAACGGAACCAAGTCTCAACCGGGGAGGCCGTTGAATGGCACGCCACTTCTTCACCGTCGATGTCCACACCCACATCCTCCCGCCCAACTGGCCGGACCTGGCCGAGAAGTACGGCTACGGGCGCTGGGTCACCATGGTGCCCAAGCACGATGACAAGGGCCTGTGCTGCGGCGGGCGGATGCTCATCGCCGGGGAGAAATTCCGCGATGTCTCGCTCAACTGCTTCGACCACGGCGTCCGGCTCTCCGAGTGCGATGCGCTCGGTGTCGATGTCCAGGTCCTCTCCACCGTCCCCGTCATGTTCTCCTACTGGGCCCAGCCCGAGCACACGCTCGAGCTCGCGAAGCGCATCAACGACCACATCGCCGAGGTCTGCCGCGCCCATCCCAACCGCTTCATCGGCCTCGGCACCGTTCCCATGCAGGCGCCGGACCTCGCCATCCGCGAGATGGAACGCTGCATGAACGAGCTCGGCATGGTCGGCATCGAGATCGGCTCGCACATCGAACAACCCCGCTCGCTCGACTGGAACCTCTCCGAGCCCGCGCTGTTCCCGTTCTTCGAAGCGGCCGACCGGCTTGGCGCCGCCATCTTCGTCCACCCGTGGGACATGATGGGCGAAAAAGACATGGGCAAGTACTGGCTCCCATGGCTCGTGGGCATGCCCGCCGAGACCGCGCGGGCCGTGTGCTCCATGATTTTCGCCGGCGTGTTCGAGCGGCTCCCCAACCTCCGCGTCATGTTCGCGCACGGCGGCGGCTCGTTCCCCTACACCATCGGGCGCATCGAGCATGGCTGGCAGTGCCGACCCGACCTCGTCGCCATCGACTCCACCCGCAACCCGTGGTCCTACCTCGCGCAGCCGCCGAGCACCCCCGCCCACTTCTATGTCGATTCACTCGTGCATTCGCGCAACGCGCTCCGCTACCTGCTCGCCCTCATGGACGAAAGACGCGTCGCCATGGGATCCGACTACCCCTTCCCGCTCGGCGAGGCCAAGCCCGGCGCCATGATCGACTCCATGTACGACCTCACCGACGACACCAAGCAACGCCTCCTCGGCGGCACCGCCCTCGAATTCCTCAACCGAACCATCGACGACTTCGGCCGCCCCGCCCGCCTCACCAAACCCACCAACGCCAACGCATGACCACCACCTCCCCCCAACTCCCCACCACCTGGCCCACCGACCACGCCGGCGCTCGCGCGCTCGACCGTGATGACCCCATCCCCTCGCGCCGCGCCGAGTTCCACATCCCGCCATCGCCCGCGCACGATGATGGCCGCGAGTCCATCTACCTCTGCGGCAACTCGCTCGGGCTCCAGCCCAAGGCCCTCCGCGCCGAGATCGAACGACTCATGGACGACTGGGCCCACCTCGGCGTCGAAGGCCACTTCCACGCCCGCCACGCCTGGTACCCCTTCCACGAGTTCGTCCGAAAGCCCGCCGCCGCGATCGTCGGCGCGCTCCCGCACGAAGTCGTCGTCATGAACTCGCTCACCGTCAACTGCCACCTGCTCATGCTCTCGTTCTATCGACCGCAGGGCGAGCGCAAGAAAATCCTCATCGACGGCCCATGCTTCCCCTCCGATGTCTACGCCGTGAAGTCACAACTCCGCCTCCACGCCCACGACCCCGAAGCCGACCTCCTCTGGGCCCGCCCACGCCCCGGCGAACGCACCCACCGAGAAGACGACATCATCGAACAGATCGAAACCCACAAGCACGAACTGGCCCTCATCCACCTCGCCGGCGTCAACTACGCCACCGGCCAGTTCTACGACATCCAGCGCATCACCAACGCCGCACGCGAGCATGGCATCAACATCGGCTGGGATCTCGCCCATGCCGCGGGCAATGTCCCGCTGAAAATGCACGACTGGGCCCCCGACTACGCCGCGTGGTGCTCGTACAAGTATCTCAACTCGGGCCCCGGCGCGGTCGCCGGCGCGTTCATCCACGAACGCCACCTCGGCCGCGCCGGCAACGACGCCTTCGAACGCTTCGCACAGATGCCCAGGCTCGAAGGCTGGTGGGGCAACGATCCCGACCAGCGGTTCAAGATGGGCGAACAGTTCACGCCATATCCCACCGCCGACGCGTGGGCGCTCTCCAACCCGCCCATCTTCGCGATGCTCCCCGTCAAGGTCAGCTACGACATGTTCGCCGCCAGCGGCATGGACCGCCTCCGCCAGCGCTCGCAGCGCCTCACCGCCTACCTCGCCCACCTCATCGACGAACTGTCAACGGAACTCGGCAATGCCTTCGAACTCGTCACCCCGCGCGACCCTGCCCGTCGCGGCGCGCAACTCTCCGTGCGCTCCACCGCCGACAACCCCCGCGCCCTGCACGATGCGCTCACCGCCCAGGGCGTGCTCTGCGACTTCCGCGAGCCCGACATCATCCGCCTCGCACCCACACCGATGTACAACACCTTCGAGGACTGTTGGAAACTGGCCGAGGCGCTCCGGGCGGCAGCTCAGGCCTGAAGCACACGGCCCGTTCCAATCGCCCATCCCACATCCGCAGGGAATGTGCTCGGTCAAACGAGAGTGGGGGGCTTGGGGGAGCTGGGGGGAGTTGGGGGGAGTTGGGGGGGGTGGGGGGGTCACCCCCGCTCAATCACCTGCGCCCGATCCGGCCCCACACCGATCAGCGCCGCCCGCGCCCCCACGAACTCCTCGATGAACTCCACATACCGGCGCGCGTTGTCCGGCAGCCCCTCCCACGAGCGCGCCCCCGCGATGTCCTCCGCGAACCCCGGCAGCGTCTTGTAGATCGGGCGGGCTCCCGCCAGCGACAGCGCATCGGGCAGGAACCGGTCGGTCCGCTCGCCGTCCACCTCGTACCCCACGCACACCCTCAGCTCATCGAATCCCGAGAGCACATCCAGCAGCGTCAGCGCCACGCTGCTCACGCCGTTGATCATCACCGCGTACCGCAGCGCCACCAGGTCCAGCCACCCGCACCGGCGCGGGCGTCCGGTGGTCGTGCCGTACTCGCGCCCGCGTTCGCGGATGCGGTCGCCCGTCGCATCCACCAGCTCCGTCGGGAACGGCCCGCCGCCCACCCGCGTGCAGTACGCCTTGCACACCCCGATCACCCCCGCCAAACAGTCGTGCGGCACGCCCGTCCCCGCCGGGATCCCGAGCGAGGAGCACACGGACGAGGTCACGAACGGGTAGGTCCCGTGGTCCACATCCAGCAGCGTCGCGTTGGCCCCCTCGAAAAGGATCCGCTTGCCCTGCAAGAGCAGGTCGTGCAGCAGGTAGGTCGTGTCGACGATGTGCGACCGCAGCGTCTCCGCGATGCCCAGCAGGTCATCGCCCATCGCCTCCGCGTCCAGCGGCTCGCCGCTCCATCCCAGCGCCCGGAGCACCGGCTCGCGCCGCTCGACGATCACCCCCAGCCGCTCCCGCAGCGCGGCCGGGCGCAGCAGGTCGCCCACACGCACCGAGGTCGTCCGCGTCGCCTTGTCCGCGTACGCCGGCCCGATCCCGCGCTTCGTCGTCCCGATCATCTGCCCGCCCGATGCCCCGCCCTCGCGGGCCTCATCCTCGCCCTTGTGGTACGCCAGCACCAGGTGCGCCCGCGTCGACACGCGCAGCCCGGACAGGTCGATCCCCTTGCCCGCGAACCCCTCCATCTCCTTCACCAGCGCGAACGGGTCCACCACCACCCCGTTCCCGATCACCGCCAGCCTCCCCGGATGCAGGATGCTCGAGGGCAGCAGGTGCATCGCGTGGCGCACGCCGCCGAGCACCACCGAGTGCCCCGCGTTCGCCCCGCCGTTGTATCGGACCGTCGCGTCGAACGCCCCCGCCAGCAGGTCGATCACCTTCCCCTTGCCCTCATCGCCCCACTGGAGCCCCACGACCGCCCGCGCGGTGGGAGTGTGCGGCCTGCGCGGGATGAGACGGTCGGTGTCGATCATGCGGTTCCTCACGTCGGGGATGGGGCGCGGGCACCATGCCGCGCCGGGATTGATTCATACGCTCAAGACCAGCCCCCGACACGCCGAGTACCTCACCCTCAGAAGGGGCCAGACTGGACATGGACCACCCGAAGCAGCCCAGCTCGATGCGGATCATGTGTCCGAATCTCAAGTGCCGCGGCATGCTGGCCGTGCCAATGTCCGCACGCGGCCGCACCGTGCGATGCCGGTCCTGCGGAACCACCATCCGCGTCCCCAACGCCGACCCCCAGCAGAAAAAGTCCGCCTGACGCCGGCACCGCATCGCGCCGGGCACGCGCCGTCGCCCCGCGCCCGCCCCGCTCCGTGCCGCGCCGCCATCACGACTTGTTCTTGTCGCCCTGGTCGTCGGTGAAGTCGAAATCGAAGTCGAACGCCGACGAATCGCCCGCATCCCCGGCGCTCGGCTGCGTCGTCCGGTCGCGGCTGGCCGCCCGCTCATCCATCATCGACGAATCCCCCGAGCCGCCGCCCAGCGGGGCCGGAGCCTTCTTCGCGCCCGGCTTGGGCGATGACAGCGCGCCCGGCGGCGTGTCGTCCAGATCCAGATCGAGATCCAGGTCCTCGCCCTCCGGGCGGTCGACCGTCTTCGGCTCGCCATCGATCTGGAACACGATCTGCACATTCCCCACGCCCACCACATCGCCCGCCTTGATGATCGTGTTCTGGACCTTGTCCCCGTTCACCTTCGTCCCATTCGTCGATCCAAGGTCCCGCAGCGCCACCTCATCATCGCCCACCACCAGCTCGCAGTGCGTCCGCGACACCGACCTGATCGGGATCCGCAGCGTCGCCTTCTCATCGCGTCCGATGATGTACGAGCCGGTCTGCAGCCCGACCTCCGCCCTCTTCCCGTTCGGCTTGAACACGACCAGATTCACTTCCACGGGCGATCTATCCTTTCCGGTTCGGGCCACTCCGGTGCGAGCCCACGCGCGCCCCCACCGTCGGAATCCGGGCGGCGCCCGAGCGACACCCGCCGGCACGCCGCTCCGCAGCGCATCCTCCGATCCGCCGCACGGGCCCATGCCCGATCCGCCGCCCCGCTCCCGGGGGCATGCGCTCACTCCAAGCCTCCAGCCCCCCATCCCGCACCCGGCACCATCCGCTCATGCCTGAACTTACTCCCCTCACGCTCTCCCAGCAACGCCCCTCCTCGGCCACCCCGATGGCCGACATCCAGCACCCCGTTCGGTCTTTGTACATCCACATCCCGTTCTGCTTCCATAAGTGCCACTACTGCGATTTCTACTCCTTCGTGGACAATCGAGACCGCCAGGGCGAGTTCACCGACCGGCTCATCGAGGAACTCACCGCCATCGCCCGGCACGCGGGCCCGTCCGACCCATCCTCCGCACCCCCCGCCCGCCCCGCCCTCCGCCCAGCCCTCAACACCATCTTCGTCGGCGGCGGCACCCCCTCCCTGCTCAAGCCCGCCCTCTGGGAGCGCCTCCTCGCCGCCCTGCACGAGCGCTTCGACCTCGCGCCCGATGGAACCGCCTGCGAGTTCACCGTCGAGTGCAACCCCGAGACCGTCACGCCGACCCTCATGGACACGCTCCATCGAGGCGGCGTCAACCGCGTGAGCATCGGCGCCCAGTCCTTCGACCCGCGCCACCTCAAGACCCTCGAACGCTGGCACGACCCGGACAATGTCGACCGCGCGCTCCGCATGGCCGCCGATGCCGGGATCCACCGCCGCTCCATCGACCTGATCTACGCCATCCCGGGCCAGACGCTCGACGACTGGAAACGCGACCTCGACCGCGCCCTCGCCCTCGGCGATGCCGATCCGCAACGCGGCGCCATCGACCACCTCTCCTGCTACGCCCTCACCTACGAGCCCAACACCGCGATGACCAAGCGCCTCGCCCGCGGCGACTTCGAGCCCGCCGATGAGGACACCGAAGTCGCCATGTGCAACCACACCGTCTCGGCCCTCCGCGACGCCGGATTCGAACGCTACGAGGTCTCCAACTTCGCCCGCCATGGCCCCACCCCGGGCGCCGGCTGCCGATGCCGCCACAACCTCGTCTACTGGGGGCACGCCGGCGATGGCCAGTGGCTCGCCGCCGGACCATCCGGGAGCGCCCACGCCGCCGGGCACCGCTGGAAGAACCTCCCGCACCTCGGCGACTGGATGCTCGGCGTCCAGCGCACCAACGGATACGCCCCGATCGTCGACCACGAGCCGCCCGACCCGCGCCGGGCCCTGGCCGAACGCATCATGCTCGCCCTCCGCGTCGCCGAGGGGCTCGATGCGGACGCGACCATCGACCACGCCCGCCGCCTCGATCCCACCGGCGCCACCGCCGAGCGGCTCATCGCCGCCGCCGAAGAGCAGACACGACTCGACCTGCTCGAACACGACACCACCGGCGACCCCCACCGCTGGCGCCTCACCGAACGCGGCCACCTCTTCGCCGACGGCATCGCCGCCACCCTCATGGCCACCCTGAAGCACTGAGCACCAGACACCAAACACCTCTTCTTGCCTGGTGCCCGATGCCTGATGCCTGATGCCTTCTTCCTAGTGCCTTCTTCCTGATGCCTGATCCCGGATCCCGGATGCCCGGGCCTCACTCCACATCCAGATTCCGCAGATACTCCCGCAGCGCCGCCCGCCGGTCGTCCAGCGTCTTCTGCAGCGTGTCCCGCCGGCTCAGCAGTTCTTCCATCTCATCCTCCTGGTCGGACAGCGTCTGCAGGTACCGCCGCCGCAGGTCCGACTCCCCGCCGATCCGACCGAGGTTCTCGCGGATCCGCGACTGGTCCCGCGCGATCTCATCGATCCGATCGTTGATGTCCTTGATCTGCTGCTCGACCAGCGCCGCATCCGTCTTCATCCGCGCCGCCTCACGCGCCGCGGCGAGCATCCGCTCCGAGGCGCCGTTGTCCGAGGCGTAGCTGAGGAACTGCTCCGGCGTCCAGTCCGCCAGCGTGATCCGGCTCAGGTCCGTCCGCTCGATCACCACGGGCAGGGATGCTTTGCCGCCGCGATCCAGCCGCACCTCGAACCGGTACATGTTCTCCAGCGTCTCCTCCGGCGTCTTCGGCGTGATCAGCTCCCACCCGCCGACCCGACCGTGCTCGATCAGCACCGTCCGCTCGCGCGAGGCATCGAAGCTCTGCAGCGAGTAGGTCGTCGTCCACGAGCGCCGGATGGTGTGCTCCAGCAGCCCATCGACCACCCGGATCCTGCTGGTCCGATGCTGCTGCTCCTGCTCCGTCTGCACGAACACATCCACATCCAGCGCGTACGAGAGCAGCCGGTCCTGGTTCCGCGAGGTGTGCGGGATCTGCGAGTCGCCCGCGTAGGTCGCTCCGTCGTACACCGCGATCGGCCCCGGCATGAAGTGCAGCCCCGTGGTGTTCACAAGCTCCACGCCCTTAAGCGGGTGCTTGGGCATGTCGCTGGCGTTGAAGATCGACACATGCCGGGCCGGGATCTCCGTCACGATGATCGGGAGCATCGACGACTGCCCCGCATCGATCGACACCGGCGCATCGATGGTGTACAGGAACTGCCCGGCCGTGTCATCGCCGGACGCCTGCCCCGGGCCCATCGTGCCCTCTCCGACCGCGAACGAAAAGAACTCTTCTCCCATATCGGCACCGAACTGCCCGCCGCCGCTCCCACCAGAGCGCGTGTTCGCCCGTTCGGCCATCGTCAACGCCGACTGCGAACGCAGCGCATCCATCTCACGCCCCGCCACGCCCGGCGCCGGCGCCGGCGACCGCGCCAAACCGCTCTCGTAGTTCTTGCCCACCAGCGGCACGCCCACCGGCACCGGCAGCTCCACACGCGGCACGAACAGGCTCTCGTGCAGGTTCATCGTGAACGACACCGGACGACCCGACGCCAGCGACAGCCGCACATCCGACCAGTCGCCATCCGTCGTGTTCTCCACGATCGCCCACCCCTGCACCGTCGCCCGCGTCAGCGGCACGCCGTTCTCATCCACCCGCCCCGCGCCCGAATCTTCCGGGAGCACCAGGCGGTACGAGGTCTTCCACACCGGCATCTCGTGCGTGTATCCCACCACGATCCGCCGCGCCCCATCCCCCTCGCCCGACAGCCGCACATCCACGCCCGTCTGCTGCTCGCCGCGGAAGTCCGCGATCGTCGAGAGCGCCCGCGCCAGATCGCGCGCCAGATCCTCGTTCGCCAGCTCGAAGCTCCGCACCGAGTCCAGCTCCACCGAGCGGATCCCCTGGCTCGTCAGCAGGTTCACGAACGCACGGCTCATCGCGATCATCCCATCGCCCGAGGGGCTCGCCACCGGCACCTGCTTCCGCTCCACCGACATGATCACCCCGCCGACCTGCCCATCCGGCGTCAGCATGGTGATCCGCTCGCCCGACAACTGCTGCAGCAGCTCCTCCACCGACGGCGAGCCCGACACATCCACCCCGAACCCCTCCAGCCGGCGCGAAAGCGGCAGCTTCGATGCGAAGTTCACCGAGTCCACCGACCCGCCATCCAGATCCAGCACCACCATCGACTTCAGGATGTCGTTGACCTGGTCCGTCGCGAACTGCAGCGTGATCGTCTGCTCGCCGGTCACCCGCCCCTCGCGCAGGAACGCGCCCACGCCCGAGCGATACAGCGTGATCGCCCGCAGCGGCAGCGATTCGCCATCCATCGCCATCCCACGCACCGGCTGCCCGCCCTGCACCCCGCGCCCGCCCGCCTGCCCCGAACCCTGTCCAGACGCCTGACCCATCGCCGTGCCCGCCACCAGCACCAGCGCAGCGCACGATAGAACACCCACTCCCCCCAGACGGCCCATGCCGAGCGAGGAACGGGAACGGGAGATCCGGGAACTGAAAGTCTGCATGGCGACTCCTGTGGGTCAGCGCCGCCCTCGGCGCGGGTGCTCATTCGTGCAACAGAAGGAAGTCAGGACCAGGCGTCTCCGCCCGCATCCCATCCACAACCCCCCCCGCCCTGCCCCGCATCCCGATCCCCACACCCGCTCCCAATCGCCACCGCCCGGTCACTGCTAGGTTTACCAGACCACCGTCACCCGGAGGCACGAGCGTGCCCCGGATGACCCCGAACACCAGTGAATGCGCTCACCCCGAGGCCCGGTTCATGCCAATCCAGAAATCCGCACTCAAAGACGCCCAGGCCATCCTCCTCGCCGGCCCCCCGTCCGACAACAAGGGCGTCTTCCATCGCGTCCGATTCCACGCCCACGACCCCGCCATCTTCATCCAGACCCGCGACCAATCCGTCCTGATAGCCCGCGATGTCGAACTCCCCAGGGCCCGGGCCGCCAAGCGGGCCGACGCCGTCCACTCCTACGAGGAATTCACCCCGTCCGATGGGCTCTCGGGCGACCGCCAGATCCGCTCCGCCCAGTCCGCCGCCGAGTGCCTGGCCCGCATGGGCATCCGCACCGTCTTCTCCGACCGGTCCCTCGCACTCGTCTACGCCGAGCATCTCAGGCAACGCGGCATCGAGGTCGTCCTCGACCTCGACCTCGGCGTGCTCGAACGCCGCCAGAAAGACGAACACGAGGTCCGCGCGCTCCGCGATGTCCAGCGCATCACCGAGCGGACCATCGAACGGGCCTGTGCCCTCATCGCCCGCGCTGCGCCCGACGCACAGGGCATCCTCCGCGATCCCGATGCCCCCGCCTCGCCCCTGACCTCCGAGTCCGTCAAGGCCCGCATCAGCGCCTGGCTGCTCGAACACGCCTGCATCGCCGAGGGGCACATCGTCGCCGCCGGCCCGCATGGCGGCGACTGCCACGAGCCGGGGCACGGCCCGCTCCGCACCGAGCAGCCCATCATCATCGATGTCTTCCCACGCGACACCCGCACCGGGTACCACGGCGACTGCACCCGCTGCGTCGTCCACGCCGCCATCCCCGACGCCGTCGCCCGCATGCACGCCGCCGTGGTCGAAGCCAAGCGCGCCGCGATCGATGCTTGCCGCGCCGGCGCCACCGGTGAAACGGTTCACCTCGCAGCCACCGCAGTCATCCAGCGCCATGGCTACCAGCTCGGATTCCCCTCCCCAGCACAGCTCCAGCGCGCCGATGGCTCGTTCTGCTCCATGCCCCACGGCACAGGGCACGGCATCGGGCTCGAACTCAAGGAACCGCCCCTGCTCGACATGAAGGGCCCCACCCTCCTCGAAGGCGATGCCGTGACCATCGAACCCGGGCTCTACGCCCCGGGGCTCGGCGGCATCCGCATCGAGGACCTGCTCATCGTCCGCACCGACCGCGCGGAAAACCTCAACACCCTCCACGAAGGCTTGGACTGGAAAGGCTGAAGAAAGAGCCCCACCCCGCTGTTCCGCCCCGGATGCCGGATCCCTGATCCCGGATGCCTAATTCCTCAAGGGTGACCGACGGGATTCGAACCCGCGACTTCCTGGACCACAACCAGGTGCTCTAACCAGGCTGAGCTACGGCCACCGTCAACAGCGCGGTCTTCCCGCGCAGAGCCGATGATACGCGGCTCTCCGTGGGTGGCAAGCCCGCCGCCTCCGCCGCCCGCATCCCGCCGCCTCCCCCGGCGCCGGATGCGCATCGACATCGCATCCGCGCCCCGGAGCGTGGCCAATCGCCCGCCGGCGGCGGTATAGTGGTGCTTCGGGACGATCCGCGCATCGCCCCTTTGTCATTCTCAGGCTCGACCGCCAAGCGTCCACCCGCCCCGGCGCGTCCGCCCCACACGCCCATCCCGCCGACCCACGCGCCCCGAACGGTGCTCCGGCGTCCCATCCGTTGGAGGAGTTCCGATGTGTTCCATGATCGCCGGCTCTGAACTGGGCCTCAGCGCCGAACGCGTGCACCGCAACCTGTCCAGCCCCGAACTCATCGAGACCGCGCTCGCCCGCGGCGAGGGCAAGCTCGGCGCCAACGGCACGCTCATGGTCTCCACCGGCGAGCGCACCGGTCGATCGCCCACCGACAAGTACCTCGAAGACACCCCCGACATCCACGACAACATCGCGTGGGGCAAGGTCAACCAGCCGATCTCCTCCAAGGCCTTCGACGAACTCGAGAAGATCGCCGCCGACCACATGGCATCGCGCGAGGCCGTCTATGTCTTCGATGGCCTCGTCGGCGCCGCGCCGAAGTACCGCCTCAAGGTCACCACCTACTGCGAACTCGCCTGGCACTCGCTCTTCGTCCGCACCCTCTTCATCGTCCCCACCCCCGGGGAACTCGAGGGCTTCGATCCCGACTGGACCATCATCAACTGCTGCAACCGCAAGCTCACCCCCGCCGAGTCCGAGCGACTCGGCGTCGCCAAGACCGCCAACAACGGCAAGGACTACTCCGGCATCTGCATCGTCCAGTCCTTCACCCGCAAGAAGGTCATCATCTTCGGCACCCAGTACGCCGGCGAGATGAAGAAGTCGATGTTCTACGCCATGAACCACGACATGCCCGATGTCGGCGTGTTCCCGATGCACTGCTCGGCCAATGTCTCTTCCTCCGATCCCGACAATGTCGCCCTGTTCTTCGGGCTCTCGGGCACCGGCAAGACCACCCTCTCGGCCGACCCCGACCGCGCCCTCATCGGCGACGACGAGCACGGCTGGTCCGGCGAGGGCATCTTCAACTTCGAGGGCGGCTGCTACGCCAAGTGCATCAACCTCACCGAAGAGGGCGAGCCACAGATCTGGAACGCCATCCGATTCGGATCCGTCCTCGAGAATGTCGTCTACGACGAGCACTCCCGGGTTCCGGACTACCACGACGGCTCCATCACCGAGAACACCCGCGTCACCTACCCCGTCCAGTTCATCCCCGGCGCGCGCATCCCCTCCGTCGGCAAGCACCCGAAGAATGTCATCTTCCTCACCGCCGACGCCTTCGGCGTGCTCCCCCCCGTCGCCAAGCTCACGCCCGAGCAGGCGATGTACTACTTCATCAACGGGTACACCTCCAAGCTCGCCGGCACCGAGGCCGGCGTCAAGGAGCCCACCCCGAACTTCAGCCCGTGCTTCGGCGGCCCGTTCATGCCCCGCCCCCCGCGCCTCTACGCCGACCAGCTCGCCGAACGCGTCAAGCGCCACGACGCCCATGTCTGGCTCGTCAACACCGGCTGGACCGGCGGCCCCTACGGCACCGGCACACGCATGAAGCTCTCCTACACCCGCGCCATGATCACCGCCATCCTCAACGGCTCGCTCGCCAAGGTCCCCTTCGAGACCGAGCCGTTCTTCGGGCTCAGGATCCCCACCGAGATCCCGCACTCCACCGTCCCCGCCGACATCCTCAACCCCAAGAAGTCATGGCCCGACGCCGGCGCATACGACACAAAGGCCAAGGAACTCGCCAAGAAGTTCCGCGACAACGACGCCAAGGTCGACATGCCAGACGCCGTCCGCGCCGCCGGACCCAAGGCCTGATCCAAAGCCTGATCCAGAGCCCTTCACGCTGGTCCACCCCGTTCGCCCGGCTCTCCTCAGCACCCCCCGTGCGCTCGCGTGAGCGCCCACCCCCATCCCGCACGCCCGCCGCCCGCCCACGGAGCCCGACATGAACAAGCATGTGCGCCTGATCGTCATCCTGATCCTCGGCGCCATCGCCACCATCATCGCGCTGAACTACCAGCAGAGCCGCTTCTCCAGCGCCCGCAAGGCCGAGGTCCTCGAAGACCTGTCCATCATCTCCTCCTACCGCGTGGATCGCGAGGCCGCCCTCCGCATCCTCGACGAATCCCACGCCCGCGTCTTCCCGCGCTACTACTCCTTCTTCGGCGGCTGGGGCTTCAAGGTCAACGAGTACCGCGATGCCCTCGTCGACGACATGAAGGACACCGCCCGCCAGGAGGGACGCGAGCAGCTGCTCGAAGAACTCGACTTCATCCGCCCGTTCAACCCCGACGCCTGAGCGATCGCCCTGCCATCCATCGCTCCGCCGAACCCAGTCCGATCCCCCATGCCACCCCCACCGGACGCGATGACATGGGCCTACCTGCTGGCCCGCTGGACCGAGTTCGCACGCGCCTCCGTCGCCTTCCCCGATGATGCCGAGGGCCGCCGCTGGAAGGCCTGCATCGCCGACATCATCGCCCTCCAGGCCATTACCCACGCGCTCAACGAATCGCACACGCTCCCCGCCGACGAGTTCGCCCTCGCGATGGAGCGAGCCGAACTCGGGATCACCGCCCACGCCCGCGCGATACACAACGCCTGGAACGCCATCCCCCTCCCGCAGTCACTTACCGATCTCATCGACCGCGCCCGCGCTGCCCATCGCAGCGCCGCATCGCTCAGCGTCGAACTCCGCGCCAGCGACTCCGCGATGATCGTGCCCGACACCGAGCCGCTCACCCGCGCGCTCATCGAAGCCCGCTGGCACGGCACCCTCCGCATCGCCGCCCCCGGCACCATCCTGTTCGCCCCCGAGCCCATCGCCTTCCTCTGCCCGTTCCACACCATCCCTGAACCGGCGCTCGCATGGCTGAGCGCTGTGCCGGGCGCAGCGCTCATCGAAACCCCCGTCCCCCAGACGCAGATCTACCGCCAGATCGATCCCGAATCGATCACCATCACCGCCGATCTCGTGGCCCCACTGCACGCGCAGCTCCCGCCCGGGCGTCCGCTGCTGCTCACGCTCATCGAGCACGCCCGCCCGACCGAAGCGCTGGCCGACCACGATCCCGAACGCTGGATCGCCGCCCAGTCCGCCGCCGGCGTCGACCCCGCCGCGCCGCCCCCCGTGCGATTCGCATCCGCCGAGGACTGACGCTGCGACGGCAGCAGGGGGGCAAGCCCCTCCACGCCCCTCCACGCCCCTCGACGCCACGCCACGCCGCCGGGCGGGAGTATCGTGCAACCGTCGTTCATCCCCAGTGGCGCTACCGAGCATGATGGCGTTCATCACACCCGCATCCATCGCCGCAGCGCTCTCGGCGCTGGCCATCATCGCCGCCGTCCACGCGCTGGCGCGCGATGCCCGCCCGCCCATCCTGCTCCCCACGGCCCGATTCCTCGCCGCCGCCCCCGAACACGCCAGCATCCGCCGATTCAACAGCGCCTTCATTTTCCTCTGGCGATCGTGCTTCGCCCTGGCCGTCATCGCCGCCATCGCGATCTGGCTCACTCCGCCCGACCCGTCGCGCTCGAGCGCTTCGCCGCCGCCATCGCACGACCCGCGTACGCACACCGAGCCGCCGCTGGTGATCGTGCTCGATGCCTCCGGATCCATGCGCATCCCAGGCCCGGACGCCCGCACCCGGTTCGACATCGCCCGAGCCCTGGCCATCGATGCCATCGCCGAGGCCCAGTCCCGCGCCCAGCCAGCGCTCATCTTCCTCGCCGAACCGACGCCGCGCGAACTGCGCGTTCCCAACACCGCCACCGCGCCCACCCTCGTCGAAGCACTCCAGGACATCGAACCCACCCACGCCCACGCCGACCTGTCCAGCGTGCTCGCCCTCGCCGAATCAACCCTCCTCCAGCGCCGCACGCCGGCCGCCGACCTGCTCATCATCACGGATGGCCACCCCTCCGCGCTCACAACCACCACGCCGAGCGACGCCGCACGCCCGGTCCGATGGAGCACCGTCCGGATCGAGCGCATCGAGTCCCCGCGCACCGCCCCATCGCTCTTCTGGATCGGCGAGCACGCCGACGGCGCAGCAGATGAACCCCCGTCCGCGGCCTACCGCCACACCCTCCGCTTCGCCATCGACAACCCATCGCCCGATCCATCCACCATCACCCTCACCGTCCGGAGCCCGCTCGGCGTGCTCCGCGAACGCCTGGCCCTCGCGCCCAACGAGCAGCGCACCATCGCCATCCCGGTGGAGCCCACCGCGCCGGGCATCACGCGCACGGACATCACCATCGATCCCGCGCACCCCGGCGCCGGCGCCCTCATCGCGCTCACCGAAGCCCCGCGCCCCATCCGCATCGCCCTGCTCGATGAACCCGCCCGTCGCCTCGCCCTCGCGCTGGACCCGCATCACACGGATCGCCCGGCACACACCACCATCGACGCCCCGGACATCCCATGGTGGCCCATCGAACTCATCATCGCGGACACCCCCTCCCGGGTGCCCCCCGACGCCGAGATCATCATCGGCACCCCCGCCACCCTGAGCGCTCTCCCAAACAACAGCGCCTCCGCCCCCGCCCGCCTCGCGCTCGCCCACGAACCGCGCGACCTCACCGCCCTCGCGCGGCTCATCGGGTTCCAAGTCCCGATCGATCCGCTCCCATCCCCACGAACCGCTCGCCTCGCAACACCCGACCGCGCCGCCGGCCTGTCGCTGCGCACATCGCTCCCGCATGGTTGGACACCACCCCGCGCCGCTCCATCGACGCGCCCCGTGGAAGTCATCGCCACCGACGAACAGCGCCACCCCATCGCCATCCTGCTCCCAGATCGCGCCAACAACAACACCGTCTCTACCCTCGCCCTCCTCGCCGAACCGGATGTCCGCGATGTCCGCCTCCCGCTGCTCATGCTCGAACTCATCGCCCGCATCGCCCCGCCGCAACCGCGCACCGCCATCACGACCCATGTCGCCCAGCGCATCGAGTGGCTGATCGAAGCGCCCCCCGCCGATGCCCACCCCCTCTGCCTCGTGCCGCCGGACCCACCCGGCACACCCGACCAATCACCCCGGTGCGCCTTCATCCCCATCCCCGGCACCGCCCTCCTCCGCGTCATCACGCCGCCGCTCGCCCGGCATGGCCTCTATCGCCTCATGGACGCCCACGCCCGCACCATCGCCAGCGCCTCTGCCACACCGGACCCCCGCGAACTCGAATCAACCACCATCACGAACACCGAGATCGCCGCACGGCTCGGGCTGCACACCACCCCAACCACCCCAACCAACCGCGAGACCATCCCCGGCACCACCCCCCAGACACTCACGCCTCCATCCCCGCCATCACACACCACATCATCCGATCCCACCCCCACACCCCATCCGCCCGCTCCCGCATGGCTCCCCATCGCACTCATCGCTCTCGCGATCGCGCTCTGGTCCATCGAACCCATCGCGGCCGGCCGCGCCGCTCCATTCACCTCCGGCAACGCATCCGATCCACTCTCACCACCCCTCCGCCCCATCCCACCCAGGCTCATCGTGATCGCGGGCCTCATCGCCTGCGCCATCCTCGCCGCGCAGCACCACGCCAACGCGCACCACATCGAAAACGCCGCGGGCGCTACTCCCTCCGGCTCCAACCTCAGCACCCTCCACCTGCTCATCGACCGCTCCCGATCCATGGCCACCATCGACACAGCCGACACCACCCGCGCTGACCGCGCCGAGCGATGGTCGCAACGCTTCACGAGCGCTGCCCAACAGTCGAACACCCGCGCCACCATCCGACCCTTCCCCGCCTCCAGCGCCGATGACAGCCCCGGCACCCCGCTCCTCTCCGCCATCGAATCAACACTCAACCGCGCCGAACCCGGCGATGCCATCATCCTCATCTCGGATGGCGCCGACACCACCGCCACACCTTCCGACCGCGCGCGCCGCGCCGAAACGCTCGCCGCCCGCGCCGCCGCGCTGAACATCCCCATCCACGCCATCCCCCTCGGCCCCGAAACACCACCACCGGGACCGCCCCACGCATCCCTCACAATCGACCCACCCGCGCCCCATCGCGCCCAGCCCATCACCGCGCGCATCCACCTCGCCCATCCCGGCGGCGCTCCCGATGCCCTCGTCCGCATCCGCGTCGAACTCGGCACCCCCCAGCCGGGCCCGCCCGACCAGTGGTCATCATGGACGACCATCGAGGAAGCGATCCTCCCACTTCCCGCATCCGGCACGCAGTTCGAACTCCCGATCACCCCCGATCCCACGAGCGACTGGCTCGCCATCCGCCTCCGCGCGTGGTTCGCCGATCCCGCATCGCCGCAGTCGCTCCCATCACCGTCATCACCCGCCGACGCCACCGCGCTCGCCATCGCGCCCATCCGCGATCAGCCCACGCGCATCCTCGTGCTCCAAGGATCACCATCCCCCGCCACCAGCCGCCTGCTCCGCGCGCTCTCAAGGGAGCCCGGCGTTGAGGTCTCCGTCGTCCAGGCCATCGGCGCACGCATCGACCACGCCCGATGGAGCACCGATCCCGACGACCCCACCCGCACCATCCGCGCCACCGCCCTGCCCCCGCCCGAACCCGCCCTCTTCGACAACATCGACGCCCTCATCCTCGGCCACCAGCCCGCCCACACCCTCACGCCCGCCGCCGCACAGGCCCTCTCCCAGCGCATCACCACCCAACAACTCCCAACGCTCGCGCTCAACCCTCGCCCAAACCCCACCGATCCACCCGCCCCCGCCGAGCACGCCCACGCCGCGCTCGACGCCGCGCTCCGCGCACACCCGCCCACCCCGCTCTTCATCGACCACCGACTCTCAAGCACCGACGACCGGTGGATCGCCGAACTCATCCGATCCCACGCCGCCGATGCCCCGCGCCCCGGCCTGACCATCCTCACCCCGCGCCCTCCCATCCGCGCGGGGCGACCGATCCAAATCGCAGTCCAGCTCAACGATCCCGATCCCGCGCCTCGCCCCGCTCCGACCATCTGGATCGACGACCCCGCCGCGCCCGACGCCCCGCCGACACGCCTCGACACGACCCCCTCACCCTCAGCCCCCAACGCCTGGACCGCCCAGTGGACCCCGCCGCCGGCATCGAGCACGGAGCCCACCGCGATCCGACTCCGAGCCGAGCTTCCGCCATTCCCGCCCGCCGATGCATGGCTCACGCTCGATCGGTCCGATCCAGAACAGATCCACGCACTGAACGCGACGGATCACGCCCTCCTCCGCGTCCTCGTGGAGAACACCAGCGCCCGAACCCTCGCCTCCGAGCAGGAAATCATGGAACTCATCCCTCCCGAGGGGGAACAACTCCAAGGCGAGAGCCCGATTCCCGCCAATGGCACCGAGTCCGGCACCGGACCCGCACCCATCGACCCCCCGCAGCGCCCGTTCCTGGCACTCCTGGCAGCGGCCGCAACACTGACCTTCGCCATCGGCGTCTGGATCCGTCGCCGACGCCTCGGGCTCACCTGACCCCCGACGCGCTCAAGCAACGCCCCATCCGCCCGCACACCGAGCCGCACCAAAACCTCAACCCGATGACCCGACCCGCCAAGCCATCCCGCGACGCCCACCACAACGGGTCGATCCCCCACAGGATCCTCCCCGTGGACGCCGTGCGCTGGTTCGGATGGACGAGCGCCCTCCTCGCCCCCGTACTCGCCGCCATCGCAGCGGCCACCATCTGGCTCACCGCCGCGGCCTGGATCGACGCGTGGATCGCCCTTCCCACACCCCTGCGGGCGATCAGTCTCCCCATCGCTGCGGGCCTGATTGCCCTCGGCATCGTTTCCGGACTATCGTGTTCCCGAGGTTGGGCAGGGCGATCGGGGCGAATCCGGGCCGCCGAACTGGTGGAATCCGCATTGTTCTGGGATGATCCTCAGGGAGATTGGGCGTTCGCTCGCCATCGGGATCGCCCGGAAGGCTGGCTCATGGCGGCCGCGGAACTGGCATCCACGCCGGTCCGAGTCACACCGCCGAACGCCCGGCAATCCGAAGGAGTGGCGCACATGCTCAGGATCCGAGCGATCGAACGAAGCCACGCCGCCATCGGCGCCGCCACGACCTGCCGCATCGCCGCGACCGCCGGCTCCGCTCGCATGTCCGCCGCCCTCGCCCTCGCGCTGCTCGCCGGCACCGGCATCGCCCTCTCCCCGCCGGTCGCCAAGGCCGGATGGGACCGCATGTCCACCGGGCTCATCAACGAATGGCGCACCGGCGAGCCCGCGCCGCGCTTCTCGCGCTACGACATCACACTCGACATTCAGCGAACCCCCGCCGCCAGCCCCAACGCAGACCCGAACGCCGAACCCGCCCTGACCGCCTCCATGACCGTCCGCGACCGCGGGCTCGGCGGCCTCCTCTCCCACTTCTCCGCCGGCGCTCCCTCCCACGAACCCATCACCGAAGCCTCCATCGAACTCCGCCCCGTCAACTCCGACGGCTCGATCGCCGCCCACAGCGCCGCTTCCAACTCCGATGCGCATGCCCCTCCCGCTTCCCGCGTGATCCTCCCGGCCCGCCCGCTCCACGCCACCGACGAATCAAGCCACACCTTCGAAGCCAGCGCCGCCGCCCGCGTCATCTCGGCCATGCGCTCCGGATCCGTCGCCGTCCGCGCCGCGGCCTACCGCCGCCCCGACCCCGCCGAACCCACCAACGCCCGCACCCTCGCCAACGCCCGCCGCCCGGACGCCTCCTCCACCGCCGGCTGGTGGCGCGGCGTCAGCGAGTGGAAGATCGTCAACCTCGAGACCCCCCCGGCCCTCGAACGACTCTGGGTCAGGATCACCGCCCCCGATGGCTTCATCCGCGGGCTCTACGAACTCGAGCCCACCCAGACCGGACAGCGCGTCCCCGCATCCCCGGGTGACACGCTCACCATCGAAGTCGACGCCTCCTCGCGCCTCTGGGGCATGGAAGTCGACCTCGTCGACCACGACAAGTCCATGAACCACGACACCGCCGACCAGCCCCCCGGTGTGCCGATCGATTCCGTCTTTGAAGAAGTCGACCGCGGCGCTGCCGACCGCATCGCATGGCGCTCATACCTCATCTGCGGGCACGCCGGCAGCGAGGTCGGCGTCGGCGTCAAGGCCATCGGCGCGCGCCTCTCCCCCGGGAACGGCACCACCAACCACGCCGATCGGTCCCGAGGGCTCACCAGCGACCCGAGCGTCCCGTTCTCGCTCGCGATCTCCAACGCCCCCGAGCCGGCGCCCGCCGCGCTCGTCGAACAGCGCGACAGCAACGCCGACACCCCCGCGCGCCCGTCCGCTCCAAACCAGACTGCAAGCCAATCGAATTCCCACACCGCCGGTCAATCACAAGCGATCGCCGACAACCAGCCCGCCGACCCAAGTGCCGCGTCCCCCGCACAGGCATCGGTGCCCATCCCCGGACAAGCGCCGGTCGCAGCCGTACCCCAGCCCCAACCCCAACCCCAGTCAACCGCTGGCGAGACGCCGACCACCGCGCCCCGAGCCGCATCCGCCGAGCAGGAAGCGCCCCGCGCCCGCGGAGCCGCTCCCGCCCAGGCGAACTCGCCCAGCCGCCCGGAGTCTTCGAACCCGTCCAACTCATCCGAACCCGGCGCCACCGCCGAGCCGGCATCCGGCCCAGGCGCCCGCCGCGCAACCCCCGTCGCGGGCTCATCCGATCAACCCGACGGGCGCACCACCAACAACCCCGAGCCAGCCCCAAAGCCCAACCCTGAGTCCAACTCAGAGCCCGGCCCGCAGGTCACCCCCGGCGGCGGTGACCAGCCCACCACACTCGAAACCCTGATGATGCTCCATCGCACCGATGGCGCGGTCAACGCATCCATCACCTTCGAGGATCGCCAGTCGCTCGTCCGCATCCTCGGGCTCGACTCCGTCGATCCGCAGGACCGCCCCATCGCGCTGCTGTACCGCCGCGCCCTGCTCGCCACCCCGAGCCGGGCGCCGATCGACGCCCCCAACGGCGCTCCCGACAGCGCGCCGGATGACCCGCGATGACACCCGGCAATCGGGCCCGACAGAACGCGATCGGCCTCTGCCTCTTCACGATCCTCGGCGCTGCGATGGGCACCCACGCCCACGCCCCCGCGCCCGCATCGCCCGACACCGGCGCACTCTCGCTGGCGACCGTCGCCCGCCCCGCCGAGCACACCATCCACATCGCCCTCCTCCGCGCCAACGAGCCCGCGCTCACCCCCGAGTGCTTCTCGATGCGCTTTCTGGAACTCGCCCGCATCGATGGCGGGCTCGATGTTGCGCCCGAGCTCATCCCCATCGACACCCTCGACCGCGAATCGCTCCTGGATCATCCCATCGCCGTTATGTCCGGCGAGGGCGCATTCAGGCTCTCGCCCGCCCAGGTCGAAGCACTGGGGCACTTCCTCGAACGCGGCGGCTTCCTCATCGCCTCGGCCGGGTGCTCATCGCACGCGTGGGCCGCCAGCTTCGAGCGCATCGTCGACCGCCTCCGCCAGCGCCCCGGATGGCAGGCCGCATCGCTCCAGCCGATCGACCAGCGCCACGAACTCATGTCCACCATCTACGACATCAAGTCCCTCACCACCCGCCGCGCCGCCGCCAGCGGCGCCACCAGCGAAGGCCCCGTCGGCCGCGCGCTCACGCTCTCCCTCGAAGGCCGCATCTGCATCGTCTACTCGCCCGACGGGCTCAACGACACCGACGGCGCTGGCGATGGATGCTGCTGCTGCGGCGGCAGCGAGATCCGCGAGGCCCGATGGCTCAACGCCAACGCCATCGCCTACGCCCTCATCCGCTGACGAACCACCAACCCCCATCATTCATCCGCAGCGCCAGCGCTGCACGCGGCCTCGACCGCATCCATCACGCCCAGGCTCATCGCCTCCAGCGTCGGCGCTTCCCGCGTCAGCGTGCCGATCCATCCAGACAGGTCCGGGCCCGCGCCACCGCCCCGCTCCGCCATGGACCCATCCGATGCCACCGCATCGAACACCCCCGCCCCGAGACGCGGCATCGACCGCCGACCATCCGCGATCTCCCCGATCTGCTCCCGCACGAGCGGCAGATGCACAAACCCGGCCAGCGCTGGCGTGCCCCGCACGCGATGCAGCGCCTCGTACATCACCTGGTTGCAAAGGAAGGTCCCCGCATCGCGGCTGATCCGCGATGCGATCCCACGCCGCTCGAACGCCGCGCCCATCGAGCGAAGCGGGAGCGTCGCGAAGTACGCCGCCGGGCCGTCCGCGACGATCGGCCGATCCGACACCACCGCCCCCTCGTTGTCCGGGATCCGGTAGTCGCGCAGGTTGATCGCCACCCGCTCGATGCCCACGCTCGACCGACCGCTCGCCTCGCCAAGGCACACGATGACCTCCGGACGATGCGCCCGCATCGCCGAGTCCAGCGCCTCCGCGGCCGTGCGATCCGCCACCGGAAGCACCGCGGTCGCGACCTCCCGCTCCGCCAGCGCATGACCGCGCCCATCGCGCAGCAGCGAACCGATCCGGGCCACCACCATCGCCGTGCAATTTGTCGGCGACCCCTCGAAAGGCTCGAATCCCGTGATCAGCACCCGCATGCACGCTCCCATCCAGCCCGCACACCCTCAGCACCCCCGCGATCACGACCAGCGTATCTCGCCCGAACGCGCCACGCAGCGCATCCGGCCGTCCGGCATCCGCACGCGCAGCGATCCATCCGGCTCGATCCCGTCCACGCCGACCCGCTCATCGCCGATGAACGCGCCCCCGGCCGGCGCGTGCAGCGCGCTGTCGATCCGCTCAATCTCCGCGCGTTCCAGCGCCCCCAGCCCCCTGTCCGCACACCGCCCCAGCCCCGCCGCCAGCGCCCGCGCGCCCGCATCAAGATCCACCACCGATCCTCCCGCCTCGACCACGCTGATCGCCGGGCGCTCACCACCGGTAAGCACCGGCGAAGCGTTGTTCGCGTTGATCCCCACCCCGATCAGCGCCACCCGATCCCACCCACCGATCGCCCCATCCACAGGCACCATCTCGATCAGCACGCCCGCGACCTTCCGCCCCTGAATCAACACATCATTCGGCCACTTGATCACCCCCCCCAACCCCCCC
>JBQLZO010000038.1:0-6409 GCA_052168315.1 Phycisphaerales bacterium
CTCCCCACATTCCCCCAACTCCCTCAGCCGCTCCAATACCCCCTCTCACCGATTTCCCACACCACTCCGATCGCCCGAGCATCCCATTCTCCCGGTCACCCCAGTCCTCCAACCCGCGGGTCAGCAGCACCATGCATGAGAACACCGAACGCTTCGCCCGTCTGACGATCGCCAGCCTTCTGCTCGCTGCGGCGGGCCTGCTTGCGGGGTGCGCCGCTTCGAACGATGCGGGCGATGGGCCGGCGGGCGGTGGCGGGGGTGCTTCGGCGCCGGCGGCGAGCGGTGCGGGGGCCCCGAGCGCGGACATCGAGCCGGCGCCGTTGCGGGGGATGCGTGAGATCGGATACCGGCTGGACTGGAAGGGGTACGCGATCCTTCAGCGGGGGGCGACGCTGCAGACGCTCAAGCCGCTGGGCGATGTGCTGGTGGCGCAGGACTCGCGGAATGTGATCACGGTGATGGATCCGGACACGGGATCGATCCGTTGGGCGGATGCGGTGCCGAACGAGCTGGACACCTACCGGGGTCATTTCCTTCGTGATCAGACGCTGGTGTCGGTGACGCAGTCGGACATCACGATGCGTGACATTCGGAACGGGAGCCTGGTGGATCGGCAGCGGCTGTCGGTGCTGGCGAACACGGATGCGGTGTTCGTGGATCCGATCGTGGTGTACGGGTCGACGATCGGCGAGGCGGTGGGGCACAACCTTGTGACGGGGTTCAAGCTGTGGGGGAACCGTCTCGATGACACGATCCGGGTGGCGCCGGCGGTGAGCGACGATGGGAGCGTGGTGGTGGTGTCCAATTCGGGCGAGGTGCTGATCCTGGATCCGGTGAGCGGGCAGGCGCGGAGCCGTCGGAACCGGGTGTTTGAGGGGGTGGATTCGCGTCCGGTGGCCGATGGGCAGCGCGCGTACATCGCATCGCGTGATCGTTCGTTGTGGGCGTTCAGCCTGATCGACGGGACTCAGGCGTGGCGGTATCGGACCGAGTATCCGCTGACGAGCCAGCCGCGGGTGTGGGATGGCTCGGTGTACATGACGGTGCCGGGCGAGGGGTTTGTGGCGATCAACTCCGCGACGGGTTCTCGTCGGTGGGGCACAGAGGCGGTGTCGGGAGAACTGGTGGGCGTGCGGAGCGGGCGGCTGCTGGTGTGGGATGCCTCGAGCGCGACGCTTGCATCGGTGCTGGCGAGCAATGGATCGGTGGTCGAGAAGCACACCTTCGAGAACCCGCGGTTCCTGAGCGTGGAGGGGTTCGAGGATCCGAACCTGTATGTCGTGTATCCGGGGGGCGGGATCGAGCGGTACATCCCTCGGTAAGGGCCTCGATGAGCGCCTCGGTGAGAGCGCCTCGGGGAGGTGGGCGTTGAGTTTGATGGAGCACCTGGTTCGATGCCCGACCTGATTCCCATTCGCCGGGCGCTGCTGTCCGTTTCGGACAAGCGCGGGATCGTTGATCTGGCGCGGACGCTGCACGGGTGGGGCGTGGAGCTGATCTCGACGGGCGGCACGGCGGCGGCGCTGCGG
This sequence comes from Phycisphaerales bacterium, assembly GCA_052168315.1. Taxonomy (GTDB): domain Bacteria; phylum Planctomycetota; class Phycisphaerae; order Phycisphaerales; family UBA1924; genus JBQLZO01. The sequence continues at coordinate 1,530 of JBQLZO010000038.1, forward strand.
GATGCGGGGCTGCCGGTGGTCACGGTGTCGGAGGTGACGGGGTTCCCGGAGATCATGGATGGGCGTGTGAAGACGCTGCACCCGGCGATCCACGGCGGGCTGCTGGGCGACCGGGGGAACGAGTCGCACATGGCGGCGATGGGCGAGCACGGGATCGCGCCGATCGACCTGGTGGTGATCAACCTGTATCCGTTCGAGCGGACGGTGGGGGAACCGGGTGTCAGCCACGAGCGTGCGATCGAGCAGATCGACATCGGCGGGCCCGCGATGCTGCGCGGGGCGGCGAAGAACGCGGATTCGGTGGCGGTGTGCGTGGACCCGGACTCGTACAGCGCGCTGATCGAGCACCTGTCGGCGCACGAGGATGTGGGGCTGGGGGCGGCGACGACGCGTGTGTATCGGCGGGCGCTGGCGCGGCGGGTGTTCGCGGTGACGGCGGCGTACGACGCGGCGATCGCGGGGTGGCTGGAGCGGTCGGCGGCGGGCGAAGCGGGTGGGGATGGCGGTGGTGGTGGGGCGGGCGTGCTGCCCGAGCGGCTGGTGCTGAACCTGGAGCGGGTGCGCCCGCTTCGGTACGGCGAGAACCCGCACCAGGGCGCGGCGGTGTATCGGAACGCGGGGACGGGTGTGGGTGCGGGCGGCGGCGGTGTGTCGATCGTGGATGCGCCGGTGCTGCATGGGAAGCCGCTGTCGTACAACAACTTGAACGATGCGTCGGCGGCGGTGCGGCTGGCGATCGATCTGCACGCGCTGGATCCCACGCGGGTGTCGGCGGTGGTGGTGAAGCACACGAACCCGTGCGGCGCGGCGACGGGCGATGATGCGCTGTCGGCGGTGGATGCGGCGCTGGCGGGTGATCCGCTGGCGGCGTTCGGCGGGATCCTGGCGGTGTCGCGTCCGGTGGATCGGGGCGTGGCGGAGCGGCTTTGCGCTGAGGGTGTGTTCCTGGAGGTGCTGATCGCGCCATCGTGCGATGATGAGGCGCTGGCGACGCTGCAGGGTCGTTGGGCGAATCTCCGGATCCTGACGGTGGGCGGGTTCCCTCGGTTTCTGCCGGAGGGTGTGGAGGTTCGGACGATTCCGGGCGGCGCGCTGGCGCAGGTGGGCGATGGGGGGGCTCCGTGCGATCCCGGTTCGTGGCGTCTGGGCGGCGGGCCGACGCCATCGCCGGAGGTGGTGTCGCGCGCGGCGGTGGTGTGGACGATGTGCAAGCACCTGACCTCGAACGCGATTGCGATCGGCGGGTCCGATCCGGATCGTGCGGGTGTGGTGCGGTTGTTCGGCGCGGGCGCGGGGCAGATGGATCGTGTGACGGCGGCGCGGCTGGCGGCGGAGAAGGCCGGGGAGATGGCGCGCGGCGCGATCGCGGCGTCGGACGCGTTCTTTCCGTTCCCGGATGGGCCGGGGAGGCTTATTGAGGCGGGCGTGGGGACGATCGTGCAGCCGGGCGGGGCGAAGCGCGATCAGGAGACGTTCGACCTGTGCGATGCGCGGGGCGTGACCTGCCTGCTGACGGGTACGCGGCACTTCCGGCATTAGTGGTTGCGCCGGATCTCGGGGGTGGCCGGGCGTGTGAACGACCGATGTGATGATGGTTCGGATGGGGTGTCGGTCAGTCGTCGGCGTCGAGGTCGGAGTCCTTGATGTCGCGGCTGATGCGGTAGTCGCCATCCATCCATTTGCCGAAGTCGACGAGCTGGCAGCGCTGGGAGCAGAAGGGGAAGTGGGGGGCATCCTCGGTGATCGGGGCTGCGCAGGTGCGGCAGGCGCGGGGCGTGCGGGCGTGGCGGTCGGCGGGGATGGTGTCGTTGGCGGGGTGCTCGTGCGGGCGCCGTGCGAATCGTTCGGCGACGGTGGCGGCGAGGGGCCCCTTGAGGCGTGCGGTGCGGCCGCCGTGGGCGGCGTGCTCGAGGGCGATGGCGAGGGTCCAGGGGGATGCGTCGTGGCCGCGCGGGGAGTCGGTGAGCGTGTGCGCGATGCGGTCGCTCCATTCGATGAGCACGCAGGCATCGGGGTCGGCGTGGGCGCGTTGGTCGATGGTGGTCAGGTCGATGATGCCGGCGAGGTCATCGTCTTCGGTGAGGCGGTAGGCGTCGACATGGATGAGGCGCAGGAGGTCGGGCGCGCGGTGGTGCGCGGGTTGGCGCTCGAGGGGGTATTCGTTGGCGAGGACATAGGTGGGCGAGTGGACGAGCGCGGGCTCGGCGCCGAGGGCGATGGCGATGGCGCGGACGAGTCGGGTTTTGCCCGCGCCGAGCGGGCCGTCGAGCCCGACGGTGTCGCCGGGGTGCAGCGATGCGGCGATGGCGGCGCCGAGTCGTTCGGTCTCGGCTTCGGACGCGAGGTCGATGGTGAATTGGCCGGGATGGGGCGGGTGTGCGGGCATGGTCAGTCGTGCTCCCATCCCATGCGTTCTGGCGTGAGTTCGTTGTTATGGGCGTCGACGATGATGATGGGTCGGTCGTCGGGTTTGTTGGCTTCGACGATGCCGATGCGCGTGATGGGTGTGTTGAGCGGTGCGAGGGCGCGCTGGAGTGATTCGGCATCACAGGCGGGGTCGGTGGTGAGCAGGAGTTCGTAGTCCTCGCCATCGGTGAGGGCCTGGGTGAAGCCGTGGTCGGGATCGACGCCGGGATGGCGGGGGAGGTCGTTGGCGAAGAGGCGGATGCGGACGCGGGAGGCTCTTGCGAGGCGTGCGGCGTCGAGTGCCAGGCCGTCGGAGATGTCCATCATGGCGTGGAGTTTGTCGGTCAGGTGATCGCAGAGCGCGGCGGCCTCTTCGATGCGTGGCTGGAAGGACCAGTGTCTTCCGGAGGCGAGGGATCCGCCGAGGGCTCCGGTGACCCAGACGGCGTCGCCGATGCGGGCCGTGGAGCGGAGGATGGGGGCGCGCGATGGGTGCGGGGTGCCGAGGATGGTGCTGGTGAGCATGAGCGGGCCATCGACGGTGGCGATGTCGCCGCCGACGAGCGGTGTGTTGAAGTGTTCGCTCCAGTGCTTCATGCGTTCGAAGAGGGTGTTGGCGAGTTCGTTGGACCATGCGGGGGTGCGCGGGATGGCGCCGGTGGCGACGCCCGCGAGCGGGCGGGCGCCCATGGCGGCGATGTCGGAGATGCTGCGTGCGATGGCCTTGCGGGCGGCGCGGTCGATCCAGTCGTGGTCGGGGTGCTCGGCGCGTTCGATGTGCCGGCCTTCGATGAGTTGGTCGGTGGTGATGAGGAGGGTGGCGGCGTTGGCGGGTGGAGTGGTGGAAGGGGGCCCGGGGGGGTTGGGGGGGGTGCGGAGGATGGCGGCGTCGTCGCCGGGTCCGACAAGAACGGCGTTCCAGTCGGTGATCCGTGCGGATCTTGCGGCGATCTGCTGGAGGAGTTGCTCTTCGCGCATCTGTATCGCAGTGTATGGGTCGGGGGATGGGGTGCGGGGCGTGTGTGGGGGGTGTGGGTCCGGGAGCGCGGGCGGATGGGGATGGGGGCGTTGTGGGACTGGTGGGCGTTTTCGGCGCATCCCGTCTGGTCGTAGGATGGTGGTGCGGCGGAGCGCGAGAGTGCCGGGCATCCGTCGGAGACGGGCGCAGGGATCGCCGATGGCAGGGATGCCTCGGTCGCGCGGGGTTGGGCGTGCGGTTGTGGTGGTGGTGGTGGGTGGGCTGGTGGTGCGGGGTGGCGGGAGAGGTTCCGTTTGTTGGTTGTCGCCGCGAGGCTTGCCCATGTGTCCCGCGTCATTTCCAGACCTGCCGATCCATGCGATGCGCGAGCAGTTGCTCGGCGCGCTGCTGCATGTGGGTCGTTCGATCCCGCCGCCGGGGTTCGTGCAGTTCTGGAGCAAGTGGCGTCGTCCGGTGTTCTCGGGCGAGCCGGCGCTGGTAGGTGTTGAGGATTCCGGCGCGGGGGTCGGGGGGGTGGGCGAGGGCGAGGCGTTGCGGTTCGGGCTCACGCATATTTTGCGGGGCGGCGATGGTGTTCGGCTTGGTGTTCGTTTGACGCTTCCGGAGGGGTGCGGCGGCGCGGGCGGTGTGGGGTCGGTGCGCGGGGTGGTGATCACGACGCACGGGTACGCGGTGGGGCGCGATGAGCCGATCGGGGCGGCACCTGTGCGTGTGCTCAAGCGCGGGCTGGCGGTGCTGTCGTTGAGGGTGCGCGGGTATCCGGGTTCGGCGTGGGATGTGCCGGACTGGTCTGCGGCGGCGGGAGGTTGGATCGCGCAGCGGATCGATGATCTGCATAAGTGGTCGCTGCCGGGGGGCGTGGGCGATGTGATCGCTGCGTTCCGCGCGGCCCGGGCGATGTTCGGGCAGGCGATGCCGATCTCGCTGCATGGCGAGTCGTTCGGCGGGGCGCTGGCGATCCTGGCGGCATCGCAGTTGTCCGGACGCGGCGAGGTGTCGCGGATGGTGCTGGGCGTGCCGACGATGGGCGATTGGAACTGGCGGCTGGCGAACAGTGTGGGCTCGGGGCTGGAATCGGATGTGCGGGGGGCGATGGAGCGGGCCGATGGCGAGGGGGCGCGGGCGATCCGTTCGAACCTGCGGCTGTTCGACACGGTGGTGCACGCGAAGCGGGTGGTGTGCCCGGTGGTGATGAAGATCGCGGGCGAGGATCCGGTGGTTCCGCCGCACACGGTGGCGGCGATCTACAACGCGCTGGGTTCGGCGCCGGGGACGAAGTGGCGGTTCCTGGTGGGTCACGGTCACACGCCGGACCTTCCGGGCGCCGATGTGCGGCGTCACGCGCTGTTCGAGCGGCTGGGGAGCGAGTTTTTGGATTCTTCGTGGGGGCTGGAGGGGATGCGGGCTTGGGAGGGGAGGATGGATGGTGGTGGTGGTGGGGATGGGGAGTGAGGGGCGTGGGGGAGGGCGTGGGGGCGATGGCACTGGTACGGTG
>JBQLZO010000039.1:0-3940 GCA_052168315.1 Phycisphaerales bacterium
CGGTGCCACCTACGGAGTGGGAAGTCTGAAAGGGCTGGCCAGCCCGGTTTGTGCCGTTGGGGAGGGTGGCACTTGCCCTTTGCTGGGGTGTCGATCCAGCGGTCGCCGTGGTGTGGCGGGCGGTTGCGGTTGGAGACTGCGCGCGTTCTCCACCAACACATGACCCGGACGCAGAGCGCGGTTGCCGAGCAGGATGTGTCGCGCCGGTTGCCGGTGCCAGTCGTGGGTGGGGCGCTGTTGCTTTGGCGCTGCCGGTCTTTCGATCAGGCGGTTGTCAGGCGCTTGAACGATCGATCGGTTTTGCCTTGGCGTCCGGAGTCCATGGTCTCCACCGCTCGTTGGCCCTGGGGTTGGTTTGCGGCCAACTTCCATGACGTCGGTTGCGATCACGCTGGCGCCGAGTCCATAGCGGACAGGGCCTGTCTGTGATTTGGGGTTGGGGGGCGGGTTTGTGCGCACGGATGTGGTTGGTGTTGTGGGTTGAGTTGGGGGCGTGGGTGGTGTGGGAGTGCGGAAAGTGTTGGTGGGCGGGGGGTTGGGATGAGTGGAGAAAATGTTGGGGAGTTTTGGGATTTGGGTTTGGGGTAGGGCGCGTTTGTGCGCACGGATCTGGTGATGTTGGTGGAAAGGGGTGTTGGGTGAACGGAGGAGAGTGGGGCACGGGGGAGCGGGTATGCCTTGGCGGTTTGCCCACCCGCCCTATGTAGGAGGAATAGGAAGAGGAGATGTCGTAGCCCGGGGGGCTGGCTCGATGGTGGTGCGGGGGTGGGAAGGGTGTTGGGGGTGCGCAGTTGGTTGGGGCGCGTGGGCGTTGTGCGCGCGGAGGGGATGATGTTGGGGTTTGGAGGGTGGGTTGGGTGAGAGGGGAAGACACCGAGAACGAGGCGATCTCGGTGCCACGGGGAGCGGGATCTTGATGGCACCCGCCGGTTGTGCGCACGGGATTGACGATGTGGGGGAACATCCTCGTGGGCGGGGAAGGAACGAACAGGGCGGAGCGGAGGGCACGCCCGAGCGCAGCGGCAGGCGCCGCCAACTCAGAGTTGGCATACTGGCTCTGCACAACTGGACGCGGCACGCTCAAGAGCCCCTCATAGCGAGAGAACCTCGAGTCGCCCAATGTGAGGGGACAGCACACACTGCCGTGTGTCATGAAAGAAGGAGAACGTCGTGCCTGCGAAGCCAGAGATCACCATGAGCGTTACCGCGTCTGACATTAGACTTCACCAAAAGCAGTTCGCTCACTTCTCCAGACTTTTACTTATGTCAAATCGCATTATGTCCCAATGGAGGACACTCCAACGATTAAAACACGACAGCTCACACTTCATAAATATTTCTAGCGATGACCACCTTCATCACTTATCGCTCTACTGCGCGTTCGTGGGCGAAGCGATAAAAATGATACGGCATCTGGCCAAGGCCGGGATCTTCTTGATTCCGACAGAGAACAATCCACAGATGGATGCCTTCTCTCCCCGAGCCTTGACAGATACCAGAGCGTGCTTTGATCGCGTGGTGTCGCAGCAGGATGATCCGGACATCAAACTCGCCCTCAGAATTCGAGACAAGGCATGCTTTCACGCCGACTTGGACATCGCAAACGACCTGATCAACAGAAACGACCTGCCCGAGAAGGTAGGCCTGATTACTACTTGCGAAGACGACATGCAGACCCGGCATCATCCGATTGGACTGCTCTTGATTATCCAGACCATCCATACAACCTCAGGCCATCACGAGACGCCCGATCTATTGCAGGCCAGCAAACCCGCTCTCGATCTTGGCTTGGATATTGTGAATCTCATTGATTATTTGGTGGTTGATTATTGCGAGAGGAATCAACTGGCACAGTGCGAGTAGAAATGGAATAACGGACTGCACGCCACCCGGTTCTCTGGCGGTGATTCAACTCTCGCCGTAGTGCTTCTAAGTGCAAGTACGAGGTGGAGTGAAGCGCCAAAGCAGGGGTCGGTGGCGATATCGAATCCTCGCTTCCTATTGGACCACGATGCTCCGACAGGACATCTGGTGCAACGAAGAGCGCCAATCGTCAGCGATGGTGCGAGGAGGAAGATTCGTGCCATCCGGTGGCTTGAATTAAATGCTGGCTTTCTTTGTTGTGTTGGGTGATTTGGTTGGGCATACTGGGGAGGGGTCGGGTTGGGTAAGTGGGGTGCTCGGGTTGGTCGCCTGGGGGGCCGGGGTGATCGCGTCGGCTTTCATTTTGGCGCGGGCATCACTTGAAGGAGTTGGCATGGCAACGCGTGATCGGGTTTTGGTTTCGATTCTGAGCGTGGTGGTGTTCGGGTCGATGGGCGGGAAGGCGGGGGCCGGGACGGGGGTGGTGACGCAGTCGTTGCCGTTCGGGGGTGGGTTGTCGCCGTTTGTGACCTCGCTTGTGTTCGACCAGGTGGATGATGCGAGCGTGGGGCTGCCGCCGGGGCAGTTCCTTGTCGTCACGAATGTGGTGCTGAGCGTGGAGGCGACGATGTCGGTGTCCGCGACGGCGGAGAATGGTCTTGATGTGCCGAACACGGGTGTTGGCGTTTCGATGGGTGGGAGTGTGAGCGCGGGGGTGGGCGGGCTCGGGGTGGGGACGAATTTCTTTGCGACGGCGAGTTCGGGGGAGTTGGCGGCGTCCGATGGGGTGCCGGGCATCGGGGCGGACTTTCATAACTTCGGGCTGCTGAGCGACTTCGGGGTTGGCGATGACATCGTGTTCGATGGATTCGGCCCGTTCCTCGGCGATGGCACCTTTGTGGTGGATGTGTCGGCGAGCGGCGGGGTCGCGTTCTTCAATGATGCGGGTGTGACCACGACGACCAGTGACTTCGGCATCGGGGGTGTGGTGACGGTGGAGATTTTCTATGTGAGCGTTCCATCGGCGCCGGGTTGTGCGCTGCTGGCTGTGGGGCCGATGTGGCTTTCGCGGCGGAGGCGGCGTGGTGGGGATGGCGGGTGAAGGATTCGCCCCGTTGGGGCGGGAAGCGGGGGAGGACTTGGGCGGGGTGATTGGTGGGGCGCATTCGTGCGCACGGATGGGGTGATGTTGGGGGGAGGGGGTGTTGGGTGAACGGAGGAGAGTGGGGCACAGGGCGGCGGGTGTGCCTTGGCGGCTTGCCCACCCGCCCTATGTAGGAGGAGTAGGAAGAGGATTGAGATGTCGTAGCCCGGGGGGATGGCTCGATGGTGGTGTGGGGGTGGGAAGAGAATGGGGATGGGGATGGGGAATCGATGTGTCGGTGGGAGTTGGGGCGGTTGGGGTGGGTGGTGATGTGAAGACACCGACATCGAAGCGATGTCGGTGGCACGGGGATGGGTTTGACCCCATGCGCACATAGAACACGCACTGGCCGTTGTGATCCGCTCACACTAAGGGTGGACGACGAGGTCGCCATCAACAATCGCTGTCTCGCCTGAATCGGCATGCACCAGGACACCAGCCAGTGCGTACCCGGTCTTTCGCTTGAAAGTGAAGAAATAGCAGTCACCCACCACGAACGATGGCTCGCTCCAGATGGCCGTGGATCGGCCTGCATCTTCGAGTGCCGCGATCGCGATCGAGTTCGCCTCGTGTGGGGTGATGCTCCCGGGATTCCCGTCGATTGCGGCGAACAGGCGGAGGCTCTCGATGGTGCTTGCCGAGGACTGGATGCTGTCGTGGTTGTTGATCGATGCTGGGACCGCCGCACTTGAACATCCAACAGCGTTGAACAACAGTGCGAATCCGACTGCCGCAAGGCCGTCGGATCGGTTCATGACTCTCTGGATCATGCCTCGCCTCCCAATTTGTTGCTGACCTTCTGGCTCCTCGATCGATTCACTGTGAACGATCGCGCTGTGCAGGATCGTACGGACGACGCTCATTGCGCCGTGCGCCGGAGGCGATGGTAGCGGGAGCACAGTGTCAGATTTCGGGCGGTGGGTGGGTGGGTGG
>JBQLZO010000040.1:0-156078 GCA_052168315.1 Phycisphaerales bacterium
CGACCGGGGGGCCCGGACGACCCGGGGACGCGCCGGCGTCCCCGGCACCCCCCCCCCCCACCCCCCCCACTCCCGAGCCGAGCCCGGCGCCGCGGGCGGTGGCCGATGCGCTGCCGCACGCGGATGACCTGCTGCACGAGACTTGGAGCCAGCTCGGCGGGGCGAGCGATGATGTGGACCTGCAGCGGCTGGCGGGCGTGGCGCGGGCGGCGTGCTTCGCGTTCCTGATGGAGATCGATGAGTTCGCAGCGCGGCTGTATAACCAGGTGAACTTCGACCAGGCGCTGATCGAGGGGGCGCTGCGGGACCGGATCGCGGAGTATCTGAACACGGCGGGGGATCCGGATCCGGAGTCGCTGCTGCGGATCATCAAGCGTCGGCGGACGGCGGTGCTGTACCTGCTGCACCTTGCGGGGACGGCGGGTTGGGTGTTCTGGCAGGACATCGTGCGGGACCGGCTGGATCCGGATCGCCTGGAGCAGGCCGGTGGTGTGGCGGGTTCGAAGCAGGGCGGAGCGGATGCGGCGTGGAGCGCGTACCGGGAGCGCTTCAAGTCGCTGAATTCGAAGGAGGCGCTGGATTCGTTGTGGCTTTCGACCGCGCGCAGCCAGCTTTCACGGCTGTTCGCCCATAAGGACTGATGGTGCGGTGACGGGTGGTCGGCGGGGGCGGCGGCGGATGGGTCGGGGCGGGGCTGGGGGATTCGCACACCCGGGCGTGGGGTGGTATCCTCTGTGCCGCGCAGCGTGCGGCCGGTCGAGTGGTGTCGTCCGGCGATCCCCTCCTCCGAGTCCACGGGTGATCTCGGTTTTTCGGGCGGCGCTGCGCCTCGTGGTGGAAGTTGAACGCGTGAGCGTGTCCCCTGGCGTGGACGGAGCGATCCCGGCACGCCGACGATCGGCGATGCGCCGGGGCCCCCGGCACGCACGGGATGGTTTGGATGTCCAAGCATCAGACGGTCATGTCGGCGGCCGAGCGTCTCGCCAAGGCGTGCGAGCCGTTGTTCGATTATGTCGGAGAGTGCAACCGGCTGGCCCGGCGTGGCTCGCCGCGGGCGCCGCAGCAGGTCCGGGAGCAGGTGATCGCGATCGTGCAGCACATCGCCCGTGACAACGCGAGCGACTACGAGATCGCGGAGCTGCTGGCCAAGCCGGAGCTGACCGACGACGGCGTGGTGCGGGGCGAGGCGATGATGGTGATGCTGTGCTTCGCCGACCACACGCTGACGAACAAGGACATGGGCTGGAAGCCGCTGACGGGTGAGTTCGGGATCCGGAATCCGGATCGCCGGTTCGTGGAGTCGTACGAGTCGGCGATCGGTTCGTCGGACCCGAAGCGGGCACCGGTGCTGGCGGTGTACTACCTGTGCGCGGGGCTCGGGTACGGGGGTTCGCGGACCTACGACCTGGCGTGGATGCGGGATGCGACGGCGGCGCTGGGGCAGGCGCTGGGGCCCAAGTTCTTCGGCGGGGGGATGGTCGACCACCTGGTGTGGGACCAGCCATACAAGCAGACCTACCTGGGCGATCATCGGACTCGTGCGTCGGGGCGGGTGGCGTTGATCCTCGCGGCGTTCGCGGGGTCGCTGTTGCTGCTGATCGGATTCTCGGTGGCCGCGTACGCGAGCGCTGAGGGGCGGATCCGCGCCTCGCTGGATGAGATCAACCGCTCGACGGGCGCGCCCGCGCCCGGGGAGATGGCGAGCAACTGAACCATGTGAAGGGCGGGGCGGACGCCGGCGAGGGCGCCCGCCCACCAAGGACGCACACACCCGATGGCGACGATCCGGATCAAGAAGGGCGAGATTCCTCCGCTGACGCGGATGGCCGCGGGCGGTTTCACGCTCGCGGGTGTGCTGGCGGTGGGCTCGCTGGCGTTCGTGACGCGTCCGATCGGGCTGTTCGTGCTGCTTGGCGGGGCGCTGCTGGTGGCGGGTTTCTCGGCGTTCACCTGGCTGTTCAAGAAGCAGACGCGCGCGAAGCAGGCGGCGCGTTTCACGGGAGTGTTGTCGGGCGCGATCTCGAGCGATCGGGCGGAGGGGATGTCGCGGCAGGAGCTTTTGACGGCGCTGAACGAGGGTCTGGAGACGATCCGGGCGTCGCGCCGGTCGGTGTACTTCAGGCCTTGGTACCTGGTGGTGGGGCCGGCGGGCGTGGGCAAGACGGAGGCGATCCGGAACTCGGGCGTGGACCTTCCGAAGCTGCGGCGCGATCCGCTGCAGGGCCTGGGCGGCACGCGGACGATGCACTGGTGGTTCGCGAACGACGCGGTGATTATCGACACGGCCGGACGGCTGTTCGATGCCCCGGACGATTCGCCGCTGGTCGACCGGTGGGGCGACTTCCTGAAGCTGCTGCGCAACGCGCGCAAGGAGTGCCCGATCAACGGGCTGATCGTGGTGATCTCGGCGGAGGACCTGCTGCGCGAGGACTGGAAGGCGCACGCGAGCGAGAAGGCGCCGCACTTTTCTCGGCAGCTCGAGCGGATCCAGCGCTCGCTCGGGCGGCTGCGGTTCCCGGTGTACCTGATGGTCACGAAGTGCGACCTGGTGCCGGGGTTCCAGTCGTTCATGCACGAGATCAAGGACCGCGATCTCCAGCAGCAGATTTTCGGTTGGTCGAAGCCGGGCGAGCCGGACGAGCCCGTGTCGCCGGACGAGGCGATCAAGGGGATCGAGCGGCTGATCGACCGGGTCCGGCGGCGGCGGGACCTGATCCTGCCGCACACGACGGGCGACCTGGAGGCCGATCCGTTCAAGAACACGCGGCTGGATCGTGTGGACGAGCTGTTCGTGTTCCCGCGTGAGTTCTCGCGGCTGGTCGAGCCGCTGCGGGCGTACATGGACGGGATGCTGCAGCAGGATGCGTGGTCGTCGGGCCAGCTGTACTTCCGCGGGGTGTACTTCTCGACCTCGCTGCAGGATGGGCGGATTCTGGACAAGGCGCTGGCGAAGGCGACGGGTCGGGCGCTGGACGATCTTCCGCGGATCGAATCCGAAGAGGAATCGCGCCCTTACTTCCTGCGCGACCTGTTCCTCGAGAAGATCTTCCGTGAGCAGGGGCTGGTCTCGGAGGCGGACTCGCTGGCGAGCCAGCGGCGGGCGCGGGCGACGCTGGTGATGGGGGTGGGCGCGGCGGTGTTCCTGGTGCTTGCGGGGCTGGTCGCCACGGCGTGGTTGCGGTTCGATCGCTCGGTGGGTCGGCACGCGGCGGCGTGGGAGGCGATCGCGAGCGATGTCCGCATCGGCGGCCCCGTGGACACGAGCTTCCTGATCGACAGCAACGACGAACGGTTCGTGCGTCCGGACACGATCGCGAGCGATGTGGCGTCGCTGCGGTTCATCGGGAGCGACGATCCGACGGGCGGGAGTGGGGCCGGCGGCGCGGGTGTGGATCGGCGCGCGTTCGCGCCGGTCCTCGCGTCCGACGAGTGGAGCAAGAAGCCGATCTCGATCCCGTGGGAATTCGGGTGGGTCGCGCCGCTGTTCGGAGGCGATGCGACGAACCTGCTCGCGGAGGAGCGGGATGCGACGCACCGGGCGATCGTCGAGGCCCGCGTGCTCAAGCCGATGGTGCATGCGGCGTACCGCCGGGCCGTCGATATGGCCGCCGGGTCGTTCGCATCGGATGCCGACGCCGACGCGGTTTCGGGCGCGGAAACCGGGGCGGGCACGGATGCGCGGGCGCTGGGCAGCCTGGTGGCGCTGCACACGCTGGCGGCGGAGGCGCGCCCGTCCGGAGCGGATGGCGAGGCGTTCGTCGGCACTGACATCGTCGGGCCGTTGTTCGCGATGGTTCGGATCGAGGCGGAAGCGGCACCCGGGGGGGCGGATGGGGAAGGCGGTGCCGATCCGAACGGTGATGGTGCGGGGCTGGCCCGGGCGGGCGATGCGCAGCGCGCCTGGGAGAATCAGATCAAGCCGACGCTGGAGCGGATCGCGATCGGGGTGTTCTGGTCCGAGGATGGGGTTCGCGCGATCGCCGCGGGGTCTCCGCTCGCGGAGATCCTGAAGCCGGATGCTCCCGAGCGACGCATGGCCAACGCGCTGGGCGAAGACGAGACGATTCCCAACTGGCGGATCATCGACGCCGCGGAGCGGTTGATCGAGCGCTCCACGCGGGTCGGTGGGACTGGAGAGGGCGACACCGGGAGCGTGCGCTCGCCGCTGGATGAGTTGATCGAGAGCGTGGTCGCGTATGAGGATGCCGAGCGCCGGTGCGTGGCAGCGCTCCGGGATCTGTCCGCGCCGTCCGACGCCCCGTCGTACGAGGAATTCGCGGCGGCGTGGGACCGCGCGACCGGCCCGCTGGGGGCCGCCCACGATCGCGCGGTGGGCCCGGGTTCGCCCTGGGAGCGGCTGGATCCGGAACTGCGCCGGGCGCTGCTGGAAGGGGATGCGGAAGGCGTGCGCGCGATGGTGCGTTCGCGGGGTTCCGCGACACGGCGTGCAACGCCGGCGGGCGTGAGGCTGCTCCTTGATGTGCTTCCCGACGAACCGATCGACGCCGCTCCGACCGCGGATTCCGATGCGGACTCGCGGTTCATCATTGATCGGATCCAAGAGATGATCCCGCGCGCGGCGGGATCCGCGGACGGTCCGGATCCGGAACTGGATGCCAAGCTGCTGGCGCTGCTCGAGAGCCCGGTGGTTGGGCTCGGGCCACGGATCACGCTGCGGCGCGATGCGCTGCTCGGGACGGCCCGGGCGCTGGGCTCGGCGGGCGGATCGCGGGTTCCTTCGGACCAGTCGTCCGGGCGGATGGATGTGCCCGGGGTGCTGGCGGACCTGACTCCGTTCTTCCGACGGGCCGCCGAGGCGATCGAGTCGCGGAGAGGCGGCGATTGATCGTGGCGCGGCGGGGTCGGGGCGGGTTGGGCGGAATGTTTGTCTGTGGATAGGGGATTGGGTGCGATCGCTCGCGCGGCGTTCGTGTTGCAATTTTTTTCACGCAAGTGAATGGTTGTTTGCGCCTCACGAATTCAGCGCAAACGGAGTCATCACGGGTAGAAAACAAGGCTCAGATCCATGAGCCCGGTAAAAGCCCGCGCTCCGCCACGATGGCTCGCGCGCGCGTTGGGGTTCTCCCGCTGAATTTGGTGGGAAAGTTCTTGGAATTCGTTGGAACCACGGTATTTTGGGCGGATCGCTCTCCTGAATTCGGGACATTCGCGTCCGCGAGCGACATTCACCGTTGGGCGCGAGGAGCCGGTTCGGGAGCGATGACGCCGGGCGTTGCCCGGCGTTGCCATCCGCACCCCGCATAGACCGGTCGGGGATCGCTTCGCTTCTCCATGATCGAGATGCGCATCCGCCTGCCGGGCGACGCATTGGGCCGCCCCGTGATGGGCTCGCCCGGACCCGAATCGTCCAGATCATCAGAGGAGAACGGACATGGAACGCAGCTCATCCGCACGCACACTGTGGCGCCCGGCGGCCCTGATCGCCGCGAGCGTCGCGATGCTCTCGCCGATGCACACCGCGCTGGGCAATGACGAGGGCGACTTTGTCATTGTCGAGCCGGACTGGTCGGCGGCGCGCATCTGGAACGAGGCGACGCTGGAGTCGATCCGCAAGGACTTCCCGAACCCGCCGAAGCACGCCCGGAACCTGTTCCACACGGCGGCGGCGATGTACTCGGCGTGGTGCGCGTACGGCGATGCGAGTGAGACACCCTTCTTCGACCCGCCGCTGGTGGGCGCGGTGGATGTGGAGCAGGCCCGCTCGGAGGCGATCTCGTTCGCGGTGTACCGGATCCTGCGTCACCGGTTCGCCAACAGCCCGCAGTGGGAACTGACCGAGCCGATGCTCGACGATGTGTTCGACCAGGCCGATGCTTTGTTCAACTTCTCGCAGCCGAAGGAGTTCACCGACACGACCGGCGGCTCGCCGGCGGCGGTGGGGAACAAGATCGCGGAGCTGTGCATCGAATTCGGGTTCGACGACGGCTCGAACGAACTGAACGGGTTCGCGGACTACACGGGGTACGAGCCGGTGAACCCACCGCTGATTTTCGATCTGTTCGGAGTGGGGCAGGAATTCGTGAGCCCGAACCACTGGCAGCCGCTGGCGTTCGACTACTACATCAAGCAGAACGGGATCATCATCGGCGCGTTCATCCAGGGGATCGTGGCGCCGTGGGGCGGGTATGTGACGCCGTTCGGTCTGCCGGCGGACCAGTTCGATCCGGATCGCGGGATCTATGAGGGCTTTGACCCGGGGATGCCGCCGCAGTTCGGCACCGAGACGCACGAGCAGTTTGTGGAGACCTTCCTTGAGGTGCTGGAGCGTTCGCGGGACCTGGATCCGACGACGGGGCCCGGCGCTGAACTGATGGACATCGGGCCGCGCGGGTACCACAACCATCCGATCGGCACGGATCTGGGCGAGGGGTACTACTTCAACCCGGTCACGGGCGAGGCGTACGAGGAGGTGCTGGTGCCGCGCGGCGACTATGCGCGTTGCCTTGCCGAGTTCTGGGCCGACGGCCCGGCGTCGGAGACGCCTCCCGGTCACTGGCATGTGGTGGCCAACGACACTTCCGACAAGATCGAGGATCTCGGCATGCCGCTGCTGATCGGTGGCGTGGGTGAGCCGGTGGATCGTCTCGAGTGGGACACCAAGATGTACTTCGGCATGGCCGGCGCGACGCACGACGCGGCGATCGTGGCGTGGGGCATCAAGCGCGAGTACGACTATGCCCGTCCGATCACCGGGCTGCGGTACCTGGCGACCCTCGGGCAGTCTTCGGATCCTCAGGACATCCGGTACGACCCGCTGGGTCTCCCGCTGATCGATGGGTTCATCGACATCATCCGTCCGGGCGAGTCGTCCGAGGGCGGGCCGTTCGAGCACCTGGCCGAGTGGATCGACCCCGATGGTCCGAAGGGCTTCATGGAGCCGTACCTGGAGCTGTATGAGGGCGAGTTGGTGGCCTATGCCTGGGCGGGGCACCCGGAAGACCAGCAGAACGAGATTGGCGGGCTCGATTGGATCCTGATCGGCAAGTGGCTGCCGTACCAGTTGACGACCTTCGTGACGCCGGCGTTCCCGGGATATGTCTCGGGTCACTCGACCTTCAGCCGTTCGGCGGCCGAGTACCTCTCGCGGTTCACGGGGAGCGAGTACTTCCCGGGCGGGATCGGGACCTACACGCTGGCGCAGAATGAGTTCCTGAAGTTTGAGGAAGGCCCCTCGGTCGATGTGGTGCTGACCTGGGCGAAGTTCCAGGACGCGGCCGACGAGGCGGGCATCTCGCGTCGTTGGGGCGGCATCCACCCGTTCGTGGACGACTACCCCGCCCGCATCCTCGGGTCGAAGATCGGCGCCAACGCGTGGACGGTGGCCCAGCAATACTTCAACGGCACGATCGATCTCGAACCCTGCCTGGCGGACCTGAACGAGTCCGGCGGGATCAACTCCGACGACCTGAACATGCTGCTCTCGGCGTTCGGCACCTCTGATGCCGGCGACCTGACGGGCGATGGCGCCACGGACATCGACGATCTCGCGATGATGCTGGCCCACTTCGGTTCCAGCTGCAAGTGACCCCGGGCGGCGCGGGCTGGCCCGCGCCGGACCGATCCGAACCGACACCGACTCCCGGGCGCGTCCCCTGGCGCGTCCGGGTGTTTTTTTGTGCTCGCCGGCGGGGGCGGCGGGGTCCGCCGGGATGTCGCGATCGGCCGTAGAATCGCGTCCACAACCCCGTGTCCAGGAGCAGACCATGACCGATCGCGCGTACAACTTTTCGGCCGGGCCCGCCGTGCTGCCCGAGCCAGTGATCAAGCAGGCCCAGAAGGACCTTTGGGACATCTTCGGCTCCGGGATGGGTGTGGCCGAGTTGTCGCACCGGGGTCCGGAGTTCGACCGGATCCTCGAAGAGGCGCTGGCTGATTGCCGCGCGGCGGGTCAGATCCCGGACACGCACCACATCCTGTTCCTGCAGGGCGGCGCGACGACGCAGACGGACATGATCCCGATGGCGTTCCTGCGCGAGGGTGGCACGGCGGACTATCTGGACACCGGCAAGTGGATGTCCGACGCGATCAAGGAAGCGAAGATCTACGCGGGCCAGAAGAAGGCGAAGGTGCATGTCGCCGCGTCGACGAAGGAGATCAAGTACGAGCGTCTGCCGACCGAGGGCGAGACGAAGTACACGCCGGGCGCGGACTACTGCCTGTTCTGCACGAACAACACGATCTTCGGCACGCAGTACCGCGGGCGGTATCCCGAGTCGCCCTCGCCGCTGATCGCGGACATGTCCTCGGACTACTTCTCGCGCCCGATCCAGTGGTCGAAGCTGGCGATGGCGTACGGCGGCGCGCAGAAGAACCTCGGGCCCTCGGGGCAGGCGCTGATCGTGATCTCGGATGAGTTCCTGCAGAAGGCGCCGGAGACGGGGAACATCGGGGTGATGTTCGACTACAAGGCGCAGGTGAAGGCCGAGTCTCGGCACAACACGCCCAACACCTTCGCGATCTACCTGATGGGGCAGACCTTCAAGTGGATCCTGAAGGAGTTCGGGACGCTGGAGGCGGTGGAGAAGTTCAACGAGGAGAAGGCCGCGGTGATCTACGACTTCCTGGACTCGCAGGATTTCTACATCCCGCATGTGACGGAGAAGAACGACCGCTCGCGGATGAACATCACCTTCAAGTGCCCGACGCTGGAGCTCGACCAGCAGTTCATCGATGAGGCGGAGAAGAAGGGTCTCAAGACGCTGGCCGGGCACCGCTCGATCGGCGGGATGCGGGCTTCGGTGTACAACGCGATGCCGATCGAGGGCTGCCGGAAGCTGGTGGAGTTCATGAAGAGCTTCGCGCAGGCGAACAAGTCTGCGGGCGCTGCGGCCCGCTGAGAGCGGTCCTGGGCGATCGGTCGATGCCTCTCGAGAAACCAGCGCCCCGCGCGGTCAGCGCGGGGCGTTTGTCGTTCCGGGCACATCAATCGCTCGGCTGGCGCTTCCGGCGGCGAGCGTTCCGCCGGTGGTGTCGCCGTCGGCGTCGATGCGGACCATGCCAAGGGCCCGCTCGATCGCGATGCGATCGGCGGGGTGGGCTGCCGCGGCGGCGCTTCGGGCGGCGCTGAGCACTGGCGACCAGTCGGGGCTCAGGGCGAGCGCGGGGGCGGCGAGCGCGGGGAGGCGGCGGGCGGACATCGCCGCGGCGGCGGTGTGCCCACCGGCGGCCGCGGAGACGATGTATCCGAGGCGCGCCTCATGCTGTTGCTCGGCGGTCAGGGATGCGTCGGTGAGCATGGCTGCGAAACGGTCGCGGGCGCGGGCGGCGATCTGTCCCGGCGAAGTGTGGTGGTTCGAGGCGATGGGGTTGCCCCGCGGCTCGTTCCAGATCGCCAGCGTGGGCGGGCGCGATTCGGCGCTGGGCCCGGCGAGCGCCACGGCGCTGGGGATGGCGATGTGCCCTGTCGTTGCGTCTCGGGCGGTATCGGCCTGCCGCTTGGCGGATGCGATGGATCCCTGCCAGGCGCGGAAGGCCTCGACGGTATCCTGCGTCGTCCCATGGGGAGCCAGGCCCTGCCCGCGTCGGATGTTCCCGCCGCCGGCCCAGAGTTCGTTGGCGAACGGTGCGCACGGGTCCCAGCCCCACGGGCATGCGCGTGCCCAGCGGGCACCACTCCACGCTGGCGCGCACGAGCCGCCTTTCCATGCGTGTCCCCATCCATCGCCCCATCCATGCCCCCATCCTCGATCCCAGTCGTGCCCCCACCCGGAACCCCAGCCTGAGCCCCAGCCCGGGCCTGGGGCGGGATGGTGCAAGGACTGCCCCCAGGAGACCCCCCAGGACTGACCCCACGCGGTTCCGGAGGTGTTTGACCATCCGTGCCCGGGGTGCGCGTGCCCGGTGTGCTCATGCGACGGGTGATCCGCGGGCGGCGCGGGGTGGGGCGATTCACCCGGCCAGTGCGGCGGCGCTGGGGGCAAGTGGGGTTGATGGTGCTGGGTGCGGCGTGGGCCCGAGGCCGGGTCGTGGCGCGCCCGATCGTCATCGGCGCGTTCGTCGGCTTGCCAGCGCCCGGATGGAGCGGCGTGGCGCGGGTGGTCCCGGTTCCGGTCCGATGCCCGATCGAACACGCGATCCGACGATGGCGCAGCACCGGCCATTCCGGCGGCGGCGGCGCAGACGATCAGCGCGATTCCCGCGGGGAGCGTGCGCCGATGGCGGGCGGCGTGGGCGGTCGGTGTGGATCCGTTCGCGGTGCTGATGTTCATGATGTTGCGCTCGTCTTGCGGATGTGCGATGCTGGTGGCGGCGCTCCGGCCAAGGCCTTTGCGATGCACGCCTTCGATGAGCGTGCGCCGAAAGGAGCGGTCGGGCAACCGAGTTCGACCCTGGTGCGGTCGGGGTGTTCCGGTCGTGATGCCTTTCCGCAGAATCCTCCGATAATCCCAGCATCGCCATGCCGACCCGCGCCCAGACCATCCTGATCGTCGCCATCGCCCTGCTGGGGATCGGGATCGTGATGGTCCATTCGGCGGACATGTCGTTCAGGCCGAACCAGTCGCTGACCTTCCGGGGGATCGTGCTTTCGATGCCGACGGCGCTGGCGGGCGCAGCGCTGGCGTCGCTGTTCCTCGGGATGTGCATCCCGGCCTCGGCCCTGACCCATCTGCGCCGTTGGTTCCCCTGGGCGCCGTACGCGATCGCTCCGGCGCTGCTGGGGGTGTGCGCGCTGGTGTACACGCCCTGGCTTGGGAACGAGGCGAAGGGGGCCAAGCGTTGGATCCGCATTCCGAACCACGATGGGGGGCTGTCGATCCAGCCGTCAGAGATCGCCAAGTGGGGGATCGTGCTGGCGCTGGCGTGGTTCTGCGCGACGCAGTCGACGCGGCTTCGGCGGTTCGGTCCCGGGATCGCGCTGGCGATGCTGGTGTTCACGCCGGTGATCGGTCTGATCGCGAAGGAGGACCTTGGCACGGCGGTGCTGATCGCTTCGACCTGCGGCGTGGTGCTGCTGGCGGCGGGGACGAAGGTGCTGCACTTCGCGGTGCTGGCGCCGTTCGGCGCGGCGGCGGTGGCGCTGCTGATCCTGATCGAGCCGTACCGCATGCAGCGGCTGGCCGCGTTCGCGGATCCGTGGGGCGATGCTCAGGATTCGGGATTCCACATGATCCAGTCGCTGATCGCGATCTCGTCGGGCGGGCCCGCGGGGCGCGGGCTGGGGTACGGGCTGCAGAAATTCGGGTATCTCCCGGAGGATCGGACGGACTTCCTGTTCGCGGTGGTGTGCGAGGAGCTGGGGCTGGTGGGCGCGATGATCGTGATCGGGCTGTTCGCGTGCCTGATCTGGGCGTGCGTCGGCGTTGTGCGGGCGCAGACGGACCGTTTCCTGAAGCTGCTGGCGCTGGGGATCACGACGACGGTGGCGCTGCAGGCGCTGATCAACCTGTTCGTGGTCACGGGTCTGGCGCCGACGAAGGGGATCGCGCTGCCGCTGGTGAGCGCGGGCGGCACGGGGTGGGTGCTCACGGCGGGGGCGCTGGGGTTCATGGCCAGCATCGATCGGCACGCCCGCGCGCGTGCTCGCTCGTGCGACTCGGATGGCAGCGCCGACACCGAACAGCCTGACGAATCGCTTGACGCCGCTTCCACCCCGTTACCCGCCCGCCATGCGCTCGCCTGAGCCCATTCCTCCCGGCGATGGTCCGGTGCTGGTCCTGGCCGGGGGCGGCACGGGCGGGCACCTGTTCCCGATGATCGGCGTGTGCGAGCACCTGGCGGGGCATCACCTGCCGGATGTGCGGGTGGTGGCGATGTGCTCGGAGCGGGCGGTGGATCGCCGGGTGCTCGAACCGGTTCGGATCGGGGGTCGTCCGATCACGATCGTGCCGACGCCGGCGGCCCCGCTGCGGATGAGCCCCGGCGGTTTGCTGCGGCTGGCGAAGGGGTGGGGCCCAACGGTGCGGGTGGCCCGGGGCGTGTTCCGCGCGGCCCATCCCGCGCGGTGCGCGGTGCTGACGACCTCCGGGTTCGTCGCGCCGGCGATCGTGCGGGCGGCGCGCACGGACCGGGTTCCGGTGCTGGCGCTGAATCTCGATGATCCTCCGGGCAAGGCGACGCGGTGGATCGAGCGGTCGGCCAGCGCGCGGCTGGATGCGACGCTTTCGCGTTCCGGCGGGGATCGGTGGGAGTCGGTCCCGCCGATCGTTCGGGCGCGGGCGATCGGGCCCGGGGCCGCGCTGGTCGAGCCGGAGGCGTTCGCGCGGGCGCAGCGCGAGGCAAGGGAGCGGCTCGGGCTGGCACCGGATCTCCCGATGCTGATGGTGCTGGGCGGGTCTCAGGGCGCGACGACGATCGATCGGTTCATGGGCGGTTTGGCGGGCGATCCGTCGCGCGGGGCGGCGCTGCGTGGGTGGCAGGTGCTGCACCAGGCGCATCCGGACACGCTGGAGGGCGTTGACAGTGCGTACGAGCGCGCGGGGATCCCCGCGCGGGTGGTGTCGTTTCTGGATGACATGGGGCTGGCGTGGACCGGTGCGGACCTGGTGGTCGCGCGGGCGGGGGCGGGATGCGTCGCGGAGGCGTGGGCGAACCGGGTTCCGACGGTGTTCTTTCCGTATCCGCACCATCGCGATCAGCACCAGCGCCGGAACGCGCAGCCGCTGGCCGACCTCGGGCTGGGGATCATCGCGGAGGATCTGATCGAACCGGATCAGAATCTCTCGCGGCATGGGGCATTGATCGAAGCGCTGCTCGCGGACACCGGTCGGCGGGCGGCGATGCGGGCTTCGATCGCCCCTGAGACGATCGCGCTGGGGGTCGCCCGCAGCGCCCGGATCCTGTCGGAGTGGCTCTCCGGCGGCGTTGATGCAACTAAATAGCACAAAAATCCCCGTGTGGGCAGGAAAAAACCGTCACCACGGGCCCCCCAGCACGATTCCCGGCTTGCCACGGCGCGTGGATCCGGGCACACTGGCCGATCCTCGGTGCCCCCGCATTGCCGCTCATCGGCGGCGAACGGCGATCCTCGACGATCGTGCGAGCCCGAGGGCACCACCAACCCGTCCACCCCACACCCCGCATTTTGAGGAGAACGGCCCATGAGCGGCGAATACGAGCAACTGAAGCGTCTGGTCGAGGAGGTCGAGGACGATTACCGCAAGGCCGTCGGCGGCAACAAGGCCGCGGGAACGCGCGTGCGGAAGCAGATGCAGGCCATCAAGGATGCGGCGCAGGATCTCCGCAAGAAGATGCTGGAAGTCCGGACCGAAGATTGATCCTCGAATCGACGGGGGCCCGGTCCCCGTCCCACGCGTGCTCCACCGGTCACTCCGGGCACGCGTCTCGGCCCTCGCTGGCGACGGCGCGGCGCCGGTTTGCCCATCCCGCTCCCGCCGGCTCGATGCGGGACCGCGACGACCTCGACCACCATCGGCGGCACCCCCCCCGAGCCGTACCGGAGACCCGCACGCGATGCCGTCAGAGCCGTTGTTTGATCTGTCCAGCATCGATCTCAACGCCACCGTGTGCGATCGGCGCGGGCTGGAGGACTATCTCCCTCACCGCGGCGAGGTGGTGCAGCTCGAGCGGATCGTGTGGGTGGATGAGCTGGCCGACCGGGGCGTGGCGCTGCGGAAGGTCCGCGCCGATGAGTGGTGGGTGAGCGGGCATATTCCCGGTCGTCCGCTGCTCCCGGGGGTGCTGATGGTCGAGTCGGCCGCGCAGCTCGCGAGCTATCTGTATTACCGCAAGTATGACCACTCCTGGTTCGCCGGATTCACGCGGATCGACGACACGACCTTCCGTGACTCGGTGACGCCCGGAGACGACCTGTATCTCGTGGCGGTCGCGTTGAAGTCGCAGGAGCGGCGATTCGTGTCGCGGGTGCAGGGGCTGGTCGGGGGGAACATCGCGTTCGAGACGACCATTACCGGGATGGCGTTCCCTCGCATGGGCGAGGTCCGCAGGGCGCTGGGCAATCGCCTGGTGCCGGAGTGAGTGTCGTCGTCCGAGCCCGCTGAGCGGAGCCGCCGTCCGTCGCACCATGCCATCGCCTGACGCACAAGACCCGCCCGCGCCCGCGATCACGATCGATCTGCCGGATCCCGGTGCGGGCCCGGACCGTGACTGGACGCTCAGCGTTCCGGCGTCGGGCGCGGTGATCAGCCTTGATGATGCGCGGGATGTTCCGGTTCAGATATTGGTGGGCGCCGATGCGCGGGCTGCGGTGCGGAAGCGGCTGGCGGCGGGGCGGGGCGGCTCCGATGGGGCTCTTTCGGCGTCGGCGCTGGATCTGCGTCCGGTGACGCGCCGGGTGCGGGTCTGGCCCCTGGGATCGCGGTTCGAGGGCGATGCGCTGTTTCTCCGGATCGCGGCCCGGGAGCATCCGGATCTGGCACGCAGCGCGATGGACCGGACGGTGGCGTGGTTCTTGCACATCGACCCGGACGAGCGGTTCCCGAAGTGGCGGAAGGCGACGACGAACGATCCCTCGGGCGGACGCGAGGGCGCCGGGTCGGTCGGGCGGATGCTGGGGCCGATCCGCGACAAGCACGCGGCGGGGCGTGCGATCGATGACCTGAATGATTTGTTCGATCTGTGCCGGTACCACCACCTGCTGGTGCAGGCCCCGGATGCGACGGCGTGCGCGTACAAGGAACTGGGCAAGTGCCCCGCGCCGTGCGATGGGAGCGAGCCGATGGACGCCTACCGGGCGCGGGTGCGTGAGGCGATCGCGTTCTGGGATGATCCGACGGGATGGCGCGAGCGGACCGAGCGCGGCATGGGCGAGGCGGCCGCAGCGCTGGACTTCGAGCGTGCGGCGCGGCTGAAGGAGCGGCTGGAGCGATCGCGTGCGCTGGAGGGCGGGGCGTTCGCGCACGCCCACGCCCGGTGGGCGGGCGGGTGGCTGATGCTGGGAGCGGGCGTTGAGCGTGGCACGGTGCGGGCGCTGCACGCCTCGCATCGCGGGATCCGCGTTGTGGGCGATGTTCCGGCGGCGGCGGATGCGGGGAGCGCGTGGGGTTCACTTCGCCCATCGCTGGGCGAGGCGGTGCGCGCCGCGCTGGGCGCGGCGGTCCCGGGCGCGGACGATCGGCTCGCGTGGGATCTTCTGGCGCTGGCGTGCGCGCGGGTGTACGAGCGCCCGGGCGGGTCTGCGAAGCGTGAGCGCCGCTCGGCGGGCGGGCGGCGCGGGCGCGGCGTGTCACCGGAGGCGGCGGAGGGGTCCGAGGCGGGGTCCGACGATTCGTCCACCCGGCGGTGGACATTCGGTGAGTCGCTGGCGTGTGTCGGGCCCGTGGAAGCGGGAGCGGGCGGCGGCGGGGTGATGGGGCTCTGCGCTGTCGGCGGGCCCACGACCACGCGTTCCGGTGATACCGTCACGGTTTCGATCTCCGCGGGGACCGCGGGTGCGGCGGGCGGGCCCCCACTCCCGCTGGGCACCCGCGTGGATCTTGTCGATGAGCCGACGGAGGCGTTCGTGAAGGCCTGGCGCCGCGCCGGGCGGGCGCTGGGCGATCGGCGGTCGCCGGTTCGACCAGAAGACGGCGCCGAGAGCAGACCAGAGGACGGAACGGGGCGCGACCCCGGACCCACGCCACCGCCAGAGGATCCCGACCGATGAAGCCCTATCCGTTCGTGTTCCAGCCGATCCTGAAGGAGAAGGTGTGGGGCGGCAAGCGCCTGGCGAACCTCGGCAAGCCGATCCTGAACGGCGCGCCGATCGGCGAGTCGTGGGAGCTGGCGGACCTGGCATCGACCAGCCCGGACGGGGGCGGCGGCGATGAGGCGCGGTCGGTGATCCACAACGGCGAGTCGCGGGGGATCACGCTGAACCACGCGATGGCGGCGATGGGGTGGACGCTTATGGGCTCGCTTCGGCCCGTGCGGCAGGCCACGGACACCGGGACCTGGAGCCCGGGAGGGTTCCCGCTGCTGGTGAAGTTCCTCGATGCGAACGAGAACCTGTCGGTGCAGACGCACCCATCGCCTGAGTACGCGGCGAGCCGTGCGGGGGTGCATCTCAAATCCGAGTCGTGGTATATCGTGGAGGCGAGCGCGGGCTCGCTGATCTACGCGGGGCTCAAGCCGGGCGTGGATGAGGTCGCGTTGCGCAGCGCGATCGCGAACAACACGGTGGCGGACCTGATGCGCGCGGTGCCGGCGCGTGCGGGCGATGTGTTCCATCTGCCCTCGGGCACGCTGCACGCGCTGGGCGCGGGCGTGCTGGTGGCGGAGGTGCAGACCCCATCGGACACGACCTACCGGGTGTACGACTGGGGACGCACCAACCGCCGGCTGCATCTGGAAGAGGCGATGCGGTGCATCGACTTCTCCGGGGCGCCGATCGAGCCGCGGCGTTCCGATGGCTCGCCCCGGGCGCACCTCGGCGGCACGGAGCATTACGACCTGTACGAGATCCGCGGCAACGCCGGGCAGGAGTTCATGATCGAGCGCGAGACCGATGCGCCGATGGTGCTGATGGTCCTTTCGGGCGGCGCGCGGATCGAGCCGATCGGGACCCGCACCTTTGATCCGGTGCCCATGCCGCTGGGCTCGACCGCGCTCGTGCCCGCAGCGCTGGATGGGGTGCGGCTGCTGTTCGAGCGCGACACCATCGCGCTGCAGACGATCCTGCCGGTGGCGGGCGCGGAGTGAGCCGCGCTCGGGTGTGCGGATGGGCTTACTCGTCGTCTTCGGGTTCCAGCTCATCCTCATCGATGAGGTGGTCGTCTTCCCATGCGACGAAATTGGATGAGGGATGCCCGCCGGCGGATGGGGCGGCATCGGCGCGG
Organism: Phycisphaerales bacterium; assembly: GCA_052168315.1. GTDB lineage: Bacteria > Planctomycetota > Phycisphaerae > Phycisphaerales > UBA1924 > JBQLZO01. The sequence continues at coordinate 16,755 of JBQLZO010000040.1, forward strand.
AGGTCTGTCCCGGCGTGCGGCTCGGCGTCTGGATCGGTTTCCGGTTCGCTTTCCGGATCGCGCAGGGCCACGCGGAGTTGATCCGGTGTCGGGCGTCCGGTGCGGACGGGGTCGGGCACACCCTGGGCGAAGATCCTGATCCGGCGCTGCCGCGCCAGTTCGAGCAGGGCGATGAACATGCCGACGAGTTCGGCGTGCGAGCGACCGGAGAACACCTCGGTGAGCGACAAGCCCTCGGGCTCGTCGGCGAGCCGGGGGTCTGTGGCGCGTCCGGCGGCCCGCCACTCGAGCAGGTCGACGAGGTCGGCCGCGTGCAGCTCGATCGGCGTGTCATCTGAGAGGACTTCGTGCTCGCCGAGCCGGTCGAATTGGACGGTATCGAGGATCCGCTGGAAGGCGTTGACGAGGTCCGAGACGGTGATGTCCTCGAGGTCGATCTCGTCGGTTCGCACGGCCTCGAGCAGAGCCTTGCGGTCGGTGGCGGCCCTGGCGGCGGGGTACCGGCGGAGCCACGCATCACGCCGGGCTTCGAGCTCATCGGCCGCGTCGCGGTAGGCCTTGTATTCGAGCAGTTGGCGGATGAGGTCGGCCGCGAGCTGGCGGGTGCTGGGCTCGGCGAGCGAGCGGGGCGATCCCTCCTCCGGATCGCCCGCAGCGCCGCTCGCCGAGCCGAGCATCCGCGATTTGAGTTCCACGAGCGTGGCGGCCATGAGCAGGAACTCGCCCGCGCGGTCGACATCGACGCGTTCGAGGTCGCCGAGGTGCGCCAGGTACTGGTCGGTGAGGGTGGCCAGCGAGATGGCGGTGATGTCGAGTTCGGATCGCCGGATCAGGTAAAGCAGCAGGTCCAGCGGACCCTCGAACGCATCCAGGCGTACCGTGTATTCCGACGCGACCATCCGGACGCGGCCTCCTGTTGGCGGTCTCGCCAGTGAATCTCACGCACGCCCCAGCTCCGGGACCCGGTGTGGCGTCGTCTGGCGGTGGCATCTGCCGGGCCGCCCGAGCGCCCGGGGTGAGCAGTGTACCATCGATCTATGCCGTTGAACACCGATGCCCAAGATGTTGTAGTGAGACCGCCGGGGCCGGGCGGGCGGGGGTCCGATGCGCCCGATGCGCGGGGTTCGGGCGGGCATGAGGCGGACCTGGAACTGGCGCAGCGGATCCTGGAGGCGGAGGCGCGGGCGGTCGCGAAGCAGGTCGAGCGGCTCGGCCCGGCGTTCGTCCGGGCGGTGTCGATCGTTGAAGAAACCGCCGAGGCGCACGGGACGGTGCTGGTCGCCGGGCTGGGCAAGTCGGGGCTGATCGGGCGGAAGATCTCGGCGACGCTGGCGTCGCTCGGGGTGCCCTCGCACGACATCCACCCGACCGAAGCGCTGCACGGCGACCTGGGGCGGATCAACCGCGGCGACTGCCTGATCGCCCTCTCGAACTCGGGCGAGACCGAAGAGGTGGTCACGCTGGCGCTGATCTGCAAGCAGGACGCGGTGCCGGTGATCTCGATCACGGGCGGCGAGGGACAGTCGGCTCTGGCGCGGCTCGCCGATGCCCCTCTGACGATGGGGACGATCACGGAGGCGTCGGACCTTTCGATGGCGCCGACCTGCTCGACGACGGCGATGCTGGCGCTGGGCGATGCGCTGGCGCTGACGGTGGCGCAGCGTCGTCGGTTCTCGCATGAGGATTTCGCGAAGCGGCACCCGGGTGGCACGCTGGGGGGGCTGCTGCGTCCGGTGATGGATGCGGTGCGTTTCTCGGCCGAGCGGGGGCTCCCTGTGGCGCACCAGCGGACGCCGATCAACGAAGCGCTCCGCGCGGCCGAGCGGGTTGTGCGGCGTCCGGGCGCGCTGCTGATCGTTGATGATGCGGGTGCGCTGGTGGGGATCCTGACGGATGCGGACATCCGCCGGCTGGTGATCGATCATCCCGAGCGGCTGGATCGCCCGCTGGAGGGCGTGATGACGCCGGGCCCGCGCTGCCTGCCGCATTCAGCGCTGCTGCGGGATGCGGCTCGGATGGTGCGCGAGCATCGGCAGGATGAGATCCCGATCGTGGATGAGCAGGGGCGTCCGGTCGGGCTGCTGGATGTGCAGGATCTGATCGCGATGCGCATCGTCCGCGAGGCGAGTTCCTGAGGCGGGCGCTGGCGGCGCCCGCGCGGGGCGGCGCGGCGATCCGGAGCGAGACGGCGTGGTGGGGCTGCACCTTGATTGCGGGCGGCCAAGGGTTCTGGAACGAGGTCTGAGCGATGGATTCTTCGACCCGCCGAGCACTGATGATCGCCGGTGTCCTTGGGATCCTCGGGGCCGTGGGCGTGGCGGGGTTCATGTCGTCGATGGGCGGTTCGGGGGGCGGCTCGGGGGGCGGGAGCGGGAGCGCGCAGCAGTCGCAGGCGCGGAGCGGGACGCCGGATGTGCGGGTCTCGAAGCCGGTGGATGCGGGCGGTTCGGCGCGGGCGGGGATCTCGGACCTGGTGCAGGCGGGGGCGCGGGCGCGGATCGTCTCGACGGACGAGCGCGGGCAGGCGGTGATGGAGATCGCGTTCGACACGATCGAGCCGCTCCCGGATGGTCGATTCGCGGGGACGGGGATCGATGGGTGGTGGCGCGTCGGCGAGCGGCGGGTGCAGGTTCAGGCGCCGGAGGGCACGCTGGTGATGCCGGCCGCGAGCGAAGCGCCGGAGTCCGGCACGCTGGCGGGGGGCGTGGACATCCGGATCGTCGAGCCGATCGAGTCCGGGGGACGGATGGTGCTGGGTGTGACGGCCAGCGCGCGCGTGCCCACGCTGGGCTTTGATCTGCACTCGGGAGAGATCACGACCCCGGACACGATCACCGCGATGGGGCATGGGTGGGAGGTGGAACTGAATGCCCTGTCGCTGATGTTCAGCGAGCAGGACCAGCGGATCACCTACGCGCGCGTGCCGCGCGGTGGGCGGGTGCGTGTCGGCGCGCAGCACGGACTGGGCGCCGGCGCGGGCGTGGCCGCGCCCGTTGGAGCGTCCGCGCCGGCGGCTTCGATGCCGAGTTCGCTGGAGCAGCGGGCGGAGCCGGCTGACGGTGGCGGCGAGGCGGGCGCTGCGCCGCCGCGGGTGGATCTGTACCGCATCGCGGTGGCGGATCGGGTGATGCTCGAGTCGGGGCCGCGCTCCGTCGAGAGCCAGGCGATGACGATCTTCGCGCGGCTGACCGACGGGGGCCTCGCGGGGATGTCCACGCCCGATGGGGCGGCGGGCGACGATGGTGGTGGCGCCGGGGCTCCAGGAGGCGCTGGCGATGATGATGGCTCGCGCGATGACCCATCGTCGTTCGAGGGCGCGATCGGGTGGGAGGGGGCGCTGGAACTGATCGCGCTCGAGCAGTCGCCGCCTGAGTTGACGCGCGACGACCTGCTCGCTCGGTTCGAGGGAGGGAGCGATGCGATGCGCGTGCGGCTGGCGGACGAGTCCAGCGGGATCAGCGCGACCGGTGTGCGGTTCGAGTACGCGGGTACGCGTCGCGCCGCGCGCCTGATGGGCACGCCGGGCGAGCGGGCGGTGATCGTCGAAGCGCCGGGCGCGGGGCGCGCGGACCTGTCGGAGCTGAGCATCGATCTGATCACCGGGCGCGGGAGCGCCACCGGGGCGGGCAGGCTGCTCGCGCTGCGGGAAGAGTCGGACCGCGCTCCGGACTCGATCGAGTGGGGCATCGGGCTGACTTTCCAGCTCGCCGGCGGCGGCGTCGGGGAGGGCATCGATGGCGCGAGCGGCGGCGATGGGCTGACGCTGGAGCGGGCCGATTTCACCGGGAGCGTGCTGGCGACGGATGGCCAGCGTTCCCTGTCCGCGCACCTTGTGCGGGCGTGGTTCGATCGCGCAGAGGCCGGCGGCGCAGCGCGCCTGCGGCGGCTGGTCGCCACGGGCGATGGCGCAACACTCGCGGAGGCTCGGGCCCCGCGCTCGGATGGATCGGGCGCGTTCGATCGCGTGGCGGGCGAGGAACTGACGGTTCTGTTCGAGCCGGAGGGCGATGCGGCGCTGGGCGGCGGCGAGCGCGATGCCGGCGTGGTCCCGCGGATCGCCAGCGCGGTCGGTCGGGTCGAGGGGGCGTGGGATGGGAACTCGGTCGAGGGCGACTACGCCGAGGCGATCTTCGCCCGCGCGCCGGGGGGCGGGGTGGAAAGCGGGGCGGGCGACGGGTCCGACGAGATCGTCGTCGAGCGCATCACCATCGAGGGCGAGGACGACCGCCTGATCACGCTGCGCTCCGCTGATGGCTGGCGCGCCACCGGGCGGCGGGCGGAGGCTTCGCAGTCGACCGATTCCGCGACGATCGTGGGCTCTCCGGCGACCATCGTGTTCACGAATGAGGAAGGCGGTCGAGCGCTGTCGGGCCCCGCGATCGAGGTCCGGCGCGAGGGGGAGACGCTGGCGGTCAACGGCCCGGGGACGATCTCGCTGGCGAGCATCAACGACCTCGCCACCGCGTACACCCGCGCGCAGATCAGCTGGCGGGATGCGCTGCACTACGACGACCGCGCCGGGCGCGCCGAGGTGATCGGCGGGCTCGTCGCGATCGCGGCCACGCCGACCAACGAGCGCGGGATCAGCGAGCGACACCTGGCCGAGAGCGCCCGCGCGGTGCTCCAGCTCTCGACGGATGGCGCGGAGATGCGGTCCGGTCCTTCCAGCGGAGCAGGCGCGGACGCAGCATCCCGAGCGTTGTCGCGCGAGCGGCGGATCGTCGGTGTTGAGCTCACCGGCGGGGCGGATCCGGCAAACGAGTCCGCGTGGGCCCGCGTCGAGACCCGTCGGTTCGTGACCTCCGCGCCCGCGGGAACGGGCGGGGCGTCGGAAGGTGGCGGCGTTGCTCCGAGCGATCAGGCTCAGGTGGCCGCGCCGGCGGGCGAGCTGGAACTGCTCATCGAGCTGGCCGGGCCGGTGCTGCGATCCGACCTCGATCGGGGCACGCTGGAGGTTCCCGCGCCCGGGCGGCTGGTGATCGAGGACCGGCGGGGGGCGAAGGCCTCGTCCGGCGGACAGTCGCCCGCAGCGCTGTCACGGTTCCGGTGGGCGGGCGGGCTCTCGCTCGATGCCTCCGAGAGCCGCGCGACGATCAACGACCGAGTGAGCCTGCTGCACCGCCCGTTCAACGCGACGACCATCACCGAGCTGCGCTGCCAGCGGCTCGATGCATGGTTCGTTGATGAGTCCGGACGGGCGCTGTCCCGATCGGATGGGGGCGGGGATGGCGGCGGGGGAATCGGCGGCGCCGGCTCCGCTGACCTGCTGCAGGGGCTCGGCGCTTCGGGCGTGCGGCTGAAGCGCGTGGAACTCGCGGGCGCGGTGTGGATCAGCCACGAGGCGCTCGAGGTCTCCGGCGACACCCTGCGGTACACCACGACCGACGCGGAGTTGTTCATCGCCGCCAACCCCGGGAACACGGTCACGATCGTGGAACGGGCCTCCGGGCGGACCTTCAACGCGCGCGAGGTCGCGGTGAACATCGAGACGGGCGCATGGCGTCAGGTCGGTGGCGCGGCGCGCTGAGCGCTGCTGGTCCCGCGGTCACGGGCTGCCGGAGTGCCGGCGACGCCACGCGGTCACGGCTTCGGGCTCTCTGGGATAGATCGGCTGCAGCGCGGCGGGGTCCACCGGCGAGAGCACCGCCCCCCCCGCCCCCCCCACCGCACCCCACCCGCTCCCCCCACTCCGCCCAATTTCCGCGAACACCAGCGATGCGATCGAGCGCGGGTCGAAGCGCGGTGCGCGGACCTGGCGCTCATCGATCCGGCCATCGTGCGCCTGCACGCGCTGCACGGTGCCGCGCTCGGCGATGACGATCGTCGCACCCGGGTCCCCGCCATCTTCCCCGTCGGGCATGCCGACCAGCGGATTCCCGATGGGCGCCAGCCGGGCCTCTTCGATCGGGACAATACGGGCGAACACAGGGGGGACCGATCGCGCGCCGGGCTCGCCCGCGGGCGATTCGACTTTCTGGCACTCGAAGATCTGCCGCCAGACATCTTCGCGCTTCCATGCCAGCAGGACCGCGAAGCGCTGCCCCGCGGGGTGCGCTGCTCCGGGTGCCATCGCCATCGACATCGCCTCTGCGTGCGCGAGCGCGCGGGCCGTGGGAACGCCGAAGCAGGCGCATCCGGTCGCCTCCGCGATGCACTGGGCCGTGGCGGCGGCGATGCGGCAAGCGGTGTACCCGCCGGGTCCGAGCGAGACTGCGATCGCGCCGAGCGCGCCCGGCGCGATGCCGGCCTCGCGGCAGGCCGCATCGATCATCGGCGCGAGCGCATCGTCGTGCCGCTCGCGCGGCTCCAGCGCCCTGTGCGCCAGGCACCGCACTCCATCTGCTTCGTTCGGTGCTCCTGCAACACCGGCCCGCCGCGCGGCGTTGGTCGGTGGCGCTGCACCCGTGCCCGCGCCCGGGCCGTGCGCTGGACCGGCGGCGGCGAGGTAGATCCCGACGCCGGGCGAGCATCCGGGCGCTCCCTCGCCCGAGGGATTGGTCGATTCGATGGCGAGCAGGATTCGTGGATCGGGATCGGCGGACATCATCACCATCATCGTCGGCTTGGGCCGGCGTTGGGGGCTGGGCAGCGACCCCGGCTGCCGCTCCCGGTTTCGGCTGTGAGCGTTCGCCGGGCAATCGCGGGATGCCGATCCCCAACAACCCCCCGGGAGCCGCCAGGCACATTCCCCCGGCACGGGAGGAAAACCCATCGTATCGTGTGACGGACACGGCATACATCCATCGATTGAGCGAGCGAGGAACGCCCGGCACGCCCATCATCAAGACGATCGCACGCGGGCGACGGAGGACACCCCACGATGACCGACTCCCCCCCCACACCCCACACCCCCACCCACTCTCCTACCCCTGCCAGTCCCTCCAGCGCACAGCGCCCGAAGGACCGTGCCGAGTTGGCGGGCTTCCCCCCCGACCACGGCCCGGAGCAGAATGTCATGCTCGTGCACCCGTCGATCTGGCGGGGCAAGCCGTTCTCCTCGCTCGCGCTGTGGATCGCGCCGGTGCTCATCGCCGGGCTGGCCCGGTTCGTGATGTTCAAGGACATGTCGTGGGGCGCGACCGGGATCACCTTCCTGGTCGTCGCGGTGCTCGCGTGGGGATTCTTCCTGTGGGAGTGGCTGTTCTTCAGCCTGGCGCGGTCGCTCAAGGTCACGAACAAGCGCGTGCTGGAGCGCACGGGGCTGCTCAGCCGTCGGAGCAGCGAGGTGCTGCACGAGCACATCCGCTCGGTCGCGGTCGATCAGACGCTGCTGCAGCGGATTTTCAACCTCGGCACGCTGGCGATCTCCAGCTCCGCCAGCGATGCGAACGAGATCCACATGAAGGATGTGCCGCAGCCGCACAAGGTCAAAGAGGTCATCGACCTGTACCGCGACCAGCTCGCCTGAACGGTCGGCGGAAGCCGCTGCTCAGCCGCGCCAGCCGATCACGGATGCGATCGCGTGCGTGTCGGTGTGCGAGAGCGAGAGAGCCCATCGCGTGATGCCGAGCCTGTCGGCGGCGGCGGCCGCGCCTGCGTGAAGGGCCAGCGCCGGTCCGGCATCGCCCTCGCGGACCACCTCGATGTCGCAGAATCCCACGCCGCCGCTCCAGCCGGTGCCCAGGGCCTTCATCGCGGCTTCCTTGGCCGCGAAGCGTGCGGCAAGGTGCTCGGTGCGTCGGCGGGGGCGCGCATCGGCGTACGCCAGTTCGCCGGGCGTGAACACCCTGCGGGCGAACCCACCGGCGTGCTCATCGAGCGATCGGGCGAACCGCGCGACTTCCACAAGATCGACCCCGTGAACCAGATCCGGCATGAGCGGATTGTTGCCGGATCGGCGTCTGCGTGCGCCAGGCGAGGGCGCGGACCGGATCGGTCGGAGCGGGTCGGGCACGCGAAATCGGGCGCCCGGCGATTGTTCGCCGGGCGCCCGCGGAGGGAACGGATGGTCCCTGGTGTCGTGTATTGCCTGGGGCCGCCCCGCCGCCCGGCGCCGGCCCGCATCGCGGCGGGTCGAGGAGCTGGCGGGCGGGGCGGTGCAGGTCGGATCAGCAGATGCTCCCGAACAGGCCGAGCAGGATCGAGAGGTCGTCGCTGTCGGTGTCGCCATCGCCATCGATGTCGCCATCGCCCGAGACGCCGAACGCACCGAGCAGGATCGTGAGGTCATCGCTGTCGATCAGGCCGTTGCCCGACAGGTCGGCCCCGCAGGGCTCGGCGATCCCGACGAACTCGAGGACCACGCGGTTGGGCGTGTAGGAGACCTCGAAGCCCGGCTCGCCGGCGAGGGCATCGAACGCGCCGATCACGCTCCCGTTGGTCTGCACGACCTCGAAGGTGTCGCCGACCTGCGGGACGAACCCGTTGGCGAGGGTGATGTGCAGCGTGCCGGCGAAGGTCGCATCGCCAGAGGTCTCGTAGACATCGTGGAGCAGCGGCGTGAGCCCGCCGAGGTCGACCATGAGCGTGCCGGTGTCGTCCTGCGTGTAGTCGCCGGTGATGTAGGCGTACCCGACCTGCGGGCTGGCCAGCCCGGCGTGGACGGTGCCCGCGTTGTCGACATCGACTTCGACATCGGCGCTGGTGCCGATGGACATGGTCGCGCCCTCGCCGACCACGATCCGCCCGAGGCCGGTGGTGTCCGAGGATGAGTGCAGCGCCAGCAGGTTGTTGACCCGGAGCTCGGTGGACTCGGAGTTGAGGTGCATGGTCGAGAACGGGAGGATGATCAGCGGTGCGTTGGCGGCGATGCCGGTGCCGGTGGCGTTGATCGAGCCGGTGACCCGCGTCGCGGCGGTGCCGTTGAGCTGGGTGCGCTGGCCGGCGAAGCTGCCGAGGTTCATCGGCGCATCGACGGTCCAGAACCCGGCCGGGACATTGGCCTCGATGACGCCGCCGGTCGAGTTGATCTCGCCCTGCCACAGCGCGGGGATGGGACCGTCGAACACGATCGTCGAATTGAACCCGACGCTCAGATCCGAGCCGGGGAACGAGTCCACCGGGGCGCTGAATCGCAGGACCCTGGACTCGAAGATGTTGGTGCCCACATTCACGGATGAGCCGATCGCGAGGTCGATCTCGGTCGCGACCACGAGTTCGCCGCTGGAGACGGTCAGCTCGCCCTCGAGCGTGAGCGGGCCCGAATCCACGATCAGCGCCTCGTTGCCCGCGCCGGGCTGTGCGGTGATCTCGCCCTCGACGGTCCACGCCTGCTCGAACTCGACCGAGCAGCCCGGGCCGAGGATCAGGTCGCGGACCGGCGTGAACAGCGGCGCATCGACGACCAGCGAGCGGTTGGCCTGCATCACCTGGATGGTCTGCGGCGGCGCGAACGAGCCGCCGGAGAAGACCTGGATCTCCATGTCGCCGCCGGAGACATTCAGGGGCCCCGCGTCGAACAGGTTCAGCGCGGCCGGATTGGGCGAGGTGGTGCGGAGCAGGCCGTACCCCACGACCCGCCCGCCGGTGTCGGCGGTAAGCTGCTGGCGGACGAGCGCGTTCCCGCCCGAGAGCTGCAGCCGCCCGTCGTTCTCGATGTCGAGGGTGTTGGTGTCGAACTGGAATCCGCCGAAACCGGAGGCCGCGACGAAGACGCTGGAGTCGACGCCGTTGATCGTCGTCATCCCGGTCGTGGGGGCGTGGTAGACCCGCAGCGCGTGCCCGTTGGTCGAGAGCGAGCGGTTCATGCCGACATACAGCGAGGCCAGGTTGTTGGTGGTGTTGGTGAGGAAGATGTTGGCGTCGGCATCAAGGATGATCGCGGAGTCGCCGCCGATGGGCACGACCGCGGGCGTCCAGTTGGCCGCCGAGTGCCAATCGTTCGAGAGATTGCCGGTCCAGGTCCGAACAGCGCTGCCCGGCGGGATCACGATCCCGGCGCTGGCAGCGCCCGAGATCGCGCACGCCCCGGCGGCGGCGATCAGCGTGTGAGCGGTGCGGTTGGTCCAGAACGACAGCCCGGCCCGACGAACTTGCGTGCCCATGGTTCACTCCACTTCCTGTCTGGTGGTTCGATCGGGCCCGGAACGCTTCGATGCGTCCGCGCCCCATCGGATCCCGGCGCGTTCGCTCGCGCCGCATCGCGGGCGCCCGCCGATCCATCACGGCGGGGCGTCGCCGGGGCGTGCCCCCTTTGATAACCAGGGGCGTGCTCTCGGCGGACACGGGGTCGATGGCCGGACCACCCGGCCATTCCCGTCCCGACACCACACAACGCGACACCGCCCCGCGGATCGCGCCACGGGGTGATGGTCGGGAGTCAGCGCGGGTCGGCGCGGGTGTCGGGCTCAGCGTTCAGGCCGCGCGGCGCTGGAAGTAGGGCAGCCCGCCATCGAGGAACTGCGATGCCAGGCCAGCGTCCACGGCCGGGGAGAACAGGTGCCCCTGGGCGTATCGGCAGTCCATGGCCTGCAGCTGCGCGAGCTGGGATTCGTTCTCGAGTCCCTCGGCCACGACATCGAGGTTCAGGTTGTGCGCCAGCGCGACGATCGCGTGCACCACGGCCGTGAACTCGCGCCGGTGCGTGATGTTGAGCAGGAACGCGCGGTCGATCTTCAGGGTCTGGATCGGGAACTGGCGGAGGCAGCTCAGCGACGACTGGCCCGTGCCGAAGTCGTCCATCGCCATCGCGATGCCCATCGATCGGATCTCGTCCATCGTCTGCGATGCGTCGTGCCGATCGTCCATCATCGCGGTCTCGGTCAGCTCGAGCTTGAGGTCCTGCGGTCGGATGCCGGTGGCGGCGATCCCCTTGCGGAGCATCGGCATGAGACCGGGGTGCGCGATCTGCCGGCGGGACAGGTTCACATGCATCATGAGCGGGCGGGCGGGGCCGACCTGCCTGCGCCACGCGACCATCTGCTCGCACGCCCGCTCGAACACCCACTCGCCGAGCGGCACGATGGAGCCGGTCTCCTCCGCGATGCGGATGAACATGTCCGGTGGGATGAGCCCGCGCTCCGGGTGCCGCCATCGCACCAGCGCCTCGAACCCGACGATCGACGCGTCGTACAGGTCCACGATCGGCTGGTAGTGCAGCTCGAAGCAGCGGTCCATCGAGTCCAGGTCGCGCGTGGCGTGGAAGAGCTCGCGCTCTGTGTTGAGCCGGCGGACCGTCGCCTCGTGCATCTTCTCATCGAAGATCTGCACGCGGCTCTTGCCCGAGGTCTTGGCCTGGTACATCGCCGCGTCCGCATCCCGGAGCATCGCCTCGGCCGTGTCGTACTTCGGGCCGCTCATCACCAGGCCGAGGCTCAGCGAGGATGAGACCTCGTGCCCCTTGAGCGTGTACGGCATGCGGAACGCGTCCACCAGCCGCTCGGCCAGCGCCATCGCTTCCCTGGCGCTGGGCATGTTGTCCATCAGCACGGCGAACTCATCGCCGCCGAGGCGGGCGACGGTGTCGACCTCGCGGAGGAGGCTCCGGAAGGTCTCGGCGACATGGATCAGCATCGCATCGCCGACCGCGTGCCCGAGGTTGTCGTTGATCGACTTGAAGCCATCGAAGTCGCCGAACAGCACCGCGAAGCTTCGGGAGGGATCGCGCTTGGCGCACGCCACCGCGTGCCCGACGCGCTCCGTGAACACGCCGCGGTTGGGGAGCCCGGTCAGGCGGTCGTGGTGGGCCAGGACCCGCAGCCGCTCCTGCGCGGCCTTGAGCTCGGAGATGTCGGCCATCGACCCGGCGAGGCGCACCACCTCGCCGCTCTCATCCTTGTGGGCTGTCGCCCGGCAGAGCATCCAGCGCGTGCCGCCATCGGCGTGCCTCATCTCGAGCTCGATGTCGAGCACGCTGGACCGCCCGGTGCTCAGCTCTGTGATCGCGTTGTGGAACTGGGTCAGCCGCTCGGAGACGATCCGCCTGAGCCACTCGTCGGGCGAGTCGCCGATCTCCTCGCCGGAGCACCCGATGAGTTCCTTCCAGCGCGGCGCGTAGTACACCGTGTCGGTCCGCAGGTTCCAATCCCAGATGCCGTGCTGCGAGCCCTCCACCGCGAGGCGGAAGCGCTCCTCCGTGCGGGCCAGCGCCTCGGTCCGGTTCCGCAGGTCTTCGGTGCGCTCTTCCACGAGGCGCTCGGTGCGGGCGTAGGCGGACTCGATCTCGCCCCGCGAGGCCGCCATGGCCATCATCTCGCGGCGCGACTGCACGCAGCTCAGCGCCAGGAAGATGTCCTCGAACAGCACCCACCCGGCGTGCTCGATGGCCCGCCACGGGCTGGCGGCCAGCACGCCGAACACCGACTCGGGCCAGAAGATGCCGCGGGCCAGGTGGTCGATGAGGATGACCAGCGTCGCCGGGACGAGCACCCGCCAGTCGCGGTAGCACGCCAGGAACGCCAGCGAGCCGAACACATGGAAGTGCGTCTCGATCCGACCGCCGGTGAGGTGGATCAGCAGCGCCGAGAAGAGCATCTGCGCCACCGCGACCGTGTACCGCGTGACCGGCTGGCCGCGCCGCAGCACGATCAGCGTCAGCGGCATCACGCACAGCAGGGCGCCGATGCCCAGGCCCGCCCAGACATGCAGGTGCACCGAGCTCTGAGCCCCCGCCCAGGTCCGCGGCGCGATCAGGAACGCGGCCAGCGCTGCGCCGATGAACTGCACGACGAACAGCACGCCGAACATCAGATCCGTGCGCGCGTGCACCCGGTGCTCGGCATCGCGGAACAGCGCGAGCGTTCGATCGTCGGCGCTAGTCAGCATCGCCCGCACCTCGCTGCTCCGCGCTGCCGCGATGCGCCGGCGTCTCCTCCGCGCCGACGATCCGGCAGCCGTACACGCTGGCGGAGTTGTGCCCGGGCGATTCGCCCCTCAGGATCGCCCTGATCGCGATCGAGCCCACGCTGTCGCCCTCGTGCCCCCGCGCCGGAGTGATCCCGCCGCGGAATCGCTCCTGGCCGGAATGGTCCATGAAGATGACCGTCCCGGAGGCCACCGCGCCGGCGGCCATTGACATCGCTCCCCCGGGATCCGCGATCGCCAGCGACTCCTCGAGCGCCAGCGCCCGCTCCCACAGCTCGGTGCCGCGCCAGGACGCATCGGCGTTGATCGGCTCGTAGAACACCACCCGCATCGCGAGCAGGCCGGAGTGGTCACGCCGCAGCCGCTCGAGCGCGGCCATCGTGGCCCGGGTGCAGGGGCACTTCGGATGCGCGAACAAGACGAGGCACGCCCGGTCGCTCGGGACCCGCAGCGCTTCCGGCGGCGACCAGCCGGGCTTCGGCTCGGCGTGCGTGGCGGGCGTGTTCGCGTACGCCCAGAGCGCTGAGAATGCGATCACGCACGCGATCGCCCACGCGATCAACGACAACGGCATCCACGCTTCCCGGACTTTCCGGACCATCACCAGACCCTCTGCCGCCGCCGCGCTCCCATCGTCCGCCCGCCTATGTCGGCCGGATGGACAGCACATTGCAGCGGAAGGCGAGGCGCTCGGGCCTGCGGGCGAGGGATGGGCGCCCGTGAGGGATGATCCGGGCGCTGATCACGGATCCGCCCCCACGCTCCGGGGAGAGAAGAGGTCGGCGCGGGAGGCGAACGAGGGCGAGATGTGCAGCGCTGCGGAGATGTCGGCACGCCTGAAAGGCCTGGGCGCGACGCCCTGGGGGCGCGCTCATCCAGGCCCACACCGGGTTCACCACGCCCCATCTCTGCCGATGGGAACGATCGACTCACCTTCGAGCCGGAACAGGCCTTGCCAACCGCCGAACCAGAGGCGCCCCTTCGAATCCTCAAAGATGCACTGCACGGCGTTGGTGGTCAGCCCCTGCTCATTGTGGAAACGCTCGAAGGAGGCGCCGTCGTATCGGTACACGCCATCATGCTCGATCGGGAACCAGATGTTGCCAGCGCTGTCCTCATACAGGCTCCACGCTTCGGTGCCCCGCACGCCGTGCTCGGGGCCGAAGTGGACGAATGTGTCGCCATCGTCGAGCCGGCAGACGCCATTGTGATGGGTGGCGAACCAGATGCGTCCCTGGCGGTCTTCGAGGATGTGGTTCACCGAGTTGCCGCACAGCCCATCTTTCTCGGAGAGGTGGGTGGTCGTTTCGCCGTCGTACACGAAGGCCCCGCCGGGCGTGGCGAACCACATGCGGCCCCTGCTGTCCCGCATGATGTGATGAACCATCCGCGCGCTTGTGATGCCCCGGTTCGGATCCGGCTCGACGGGCGGAAGCTCGAAGGGGGTAAAGGTCGTGCCATCGAATCGGCAGACCCCCTGGAACGATGCGATCCAGAGGGTGCCATCGGCATCGATAAGGATGCTCCAGAGATCGTTGTGCGGGAGCCCGTCGTGCGTGGTGTAGGCGGTGAAGGTTGTGCCGTCGTACGCGATGAGCCCACGCTCGGTCGCGAACCAGATAGTGCCGTCCTTGTCCTGCACGATGCCGCGCACGGCCTGGGCGGGGAAGCCCTGTTCGAACGAGTAGTACCGGAGCGCCCGCCCATCGTGCCGGACCACACCATCGCCATTGGTGCCGAACCAGAGGTGCCCGCTCCGATCTTCGAAGATCCTGCGGACGAAGTCGCTGATGATGGTGGGATGTTCGGTCGGTTTGGCCTGCTGGGCGGGGACGGTGTGCTGGTCATCATCGGGCGTGGGGCGCAGGGGTTGGTGGGCTGAGGAGGGGGAGGGTGCGGTGGTGGTGGTGAGGAGGATGGCGAGGGTGGTTGAGGTGAGGAGGTGGGTGGGCTGGGGCATGGGGGCTCCGACTGAGGGACCGGGGGCGTGGGTGACACGAACGGGATACCGTGGGAGGGGGTGGGTGTTTCGGGGCGGGGTGGTAGAGTCGATTGATGGGATAAATCGGAAGGAGCCTCCGAGATCGGAAGACCGATCTCGGAGGCACGGTGGACGGGGGCGCTGAAGTCGGTGCCACCCCGCCCCAACACCCCTGCCGCTGAACTCCTCCACCTGAAATGTCCGCCTTCACCAACACCACGCGGTCCACATGGCCCGCAAGCAAAGGAGCATGACATGAACGCCGACCAGAGAATCGAAAACCTGGAGAAAGCTGTACGCCGCTTGACCGTCATCACCGCCGCCACCGGAATGCTCATCGTCGGTGCATTCCTTGTGGGGACGGG
Source organism: Phycisphaerales bacterium (assembly GCA_052168315.1). Taxonomy (GTDB): domain Bacteria; phylum Planctomycetota; class Phycisphaerae; order Phycisphaerales; family UBA1924; genus JBQLZO01. The sequence continues at coordinate 31,842 of JBQLZO010000040.1, forward strand.
ACAGGGACAAGATGCCAATCAATCCTGGAGCGGTCCGAACGCCGTTGGCGCGCCGAAGGATGGATTCGTTGTCGTGCCGACATCTGATGGTGGCTATATGAAATTAAGCGACGACGTCGTCTCCCGTGGCCTTACTATTACCAACGCGCGATGGAAGTAAGTAAGGGTCATGACTACCTGGGCGAGTGTTCACGACAGAGTTTGAACAGGACTTTGTACAGATCCCGCCGTCTGTGGTTGTAGCGGAATTCGCACTCCTTGAATTGGTACCAGAAGGAGTTGGGGCACATGCCGCGGAACCGGGCCAGGCGGGCCTTGGCGCAGCACCAGAAGCCTTCGATACCGTTGATGTGGTTGCCGGGCACGCGTTGGCTGCTGAACTCGTTCATGCCGTGATCGATGCGCAGGTGGGGTGGCACCGACTGATGGCCATGTCCCGTGCCATCGCGGTCAGGAAGAGATCTCGATGTGATTGGCAGAGTCGTCGGGGTGGATCGATCGCAAGAGAGCACCGAGATCGGAAGACCAATCTCGATGGCACAGCGAAAGGGTTCGCTGAAGCTGGCGCCGCGTCGTCGGATCTTCTCAATTGCACCTGCCGGGGAGCCCTGCATGCAGTAACTTGAAGAACTCTCGAACCTCGGCGCTCTCACGATTCGGAGGCGAGAAGGTATCCCGAGCCCAAAGTGGAGAGTATCTGGCAGGTCCACCAGACGAATGCCGCGCGGCCGCGACCGCGTACAACATGACACCAATCACTTTTTCTAGTTTGTCAGGCCAGTTGTGAATCGCGTCGCGGGTCATCTTGGCGAGGTCTTCAGCGCCGGCACTTCCTGCCTTCTCAAGCTCCATCTTGTCCTTCACGATCAATGCCTCGTCAGCGCGCACCAGTGGATTCGAGACATCCATGACGACCAATCCCGACACGGCACACGAATTAAACTGGCCGTTGGCATCGCGCATTCGCCCCCAGAAAGGAGATGGCAGGTGTGTCGGGCGAAGATTTGTACTGTTCAAACGCTTGCATTCAATGTGCCACTTCTTCGCGCGGTCAGGAACTCTGACAATCCAATCGTAGGACCGAGGAGTCGTGCCACAGGCCGACACGGGCAAAGCAGGACGGGTCACCTCAAGCCCCACTCTGCGGCAGCCGGCAGCAACAACCAGTTCAAACTGACGATCGTGTGGCTCGTTATTGCTCGCTTCTTGGAGCACGTTCCCCCCGACACACACCCGAAACGGTTCCAAATATGGGTCACAGAGCAGATCCTCTCCAATGCTTTCGATTATAAATTCGATTTCATAGACATCTCGTATCGCTGCGGCCGCGCGTCTCCAGCGATTGCCAGAATCTGATTCATCACATTCATAATTACAGGATTCTATAAAATCGCACAGCTCAACCACACGCGAAGCACTGACGTCCAGTTTTGCGATTCGACCACTGGTCCATTCTGCGATGAACTTTGCAGCATCGATCCACGACCTACTACTCGACCACCCCGGAAGCAATATGCTCATTCAAGGTCCCTCACAACTCCACCACCGCCACCTCAGCCTCCATCTTCACCCCGCCCGCCGGATGGTGCACCTCGGTCGCCATGCAGCGCAGCGATTCGTGCTCCTCGCTCATGCGGGTGCGGAGGTCGGCCGCGTTGTAGGCCAGGTCGGCTCGGGGCAGCAGCGTCGTCGCACCGGCGGGGACCTGGCCGGGCATCGCGTCGATGACGATGGCGTGGGCCTCGGGGCGGGGGGTGAGGGGGAGGTCGTCCAGCACGGCCTGAAGATCCAGCGCGATCTGGCCCTCGGACTTGGCGCCCGGGCGGGCCGGGATGGCCTGGTGGAACGACTGGAGCCGCCCGGTCGCGTTCTCGAAGGCGCCGGACTTCTCGAGCCAGGTGGCGCTGGGGAGCACGAGGTCGGCCGCATCGCTCAGGCGCGAGGGCAGCGTGTCCAGAAGCACGGCGTACCCCGCGCCCTTGACCGCCTCGACCAGCGCATCGGTCGCCCAGTCGGACGGGTAGTTGCCGGTGATGATGGCCGCGCCCGATTCCCCGCCGCGCGAGCGTAGATGCTCGCAGAACTCCTCGGCATTGAGCACCTTCTTCCCGCCGGCCAGGGCTTCGAGGACCCGCCGGACGCCGCGGGCGTTGGGGGCCTTCTCGGCCCGGATGGTGTACCCGCCGGGGACCGTCTTGTCTTCGCCCTGCGTGGGGATCGGGCCGACGCCGAGGGTGGCGTTGGGGTCGAGGCTCAGCGCGAGGCTGGCCAGGGCGTACGCCTCCTCGCAGGGGAGCATGGGCGAGACGAGCAGCGCGATGGACTTGCCGCGGAGGTTCTCGATCGCCTCGTCGTAGGCCCGCTCCCAGTCGCAGGTAACCCGCTTGCCGAAGCGGGTGTGGATCGGGGCGCTGAGCCGGTCCTCGCGGTGGGCGAACTTCCAGCCGTACCGGATCTCATCGGAGATCCACCACTTGTTGACGGCCGGGTTGGTGCGCGGCTTGAAGCGGTAGACGGTGCCGTTGTTGTGCTCGACGGAGATGTTGTCGCCCGACGCGGTGATGCCGTCGATGGATGGCGTGGTTTTCAGGAACCAGACGCGCTGGGTGAACAGGAAGTCCTTGTCGAGCAGCGCGCCGACGGGGCAGAGGTCGATGACATTGGCGCTCAGCTCGTTGTCGAGGGCCTCGCCGGGGAAGATGTCGATCTGCTCCTGGTTGCCGCGGCCTTCGACGATGAGTTCAGAGGTGCCGGTGACCTCGCGGGTGAAGCGGACGCAGCGGGAGCACATGATGCACCGATCGGCGTAGAGGTAGACATGCGGGCCGAGGTCCTTCTTGGGCTGCTTGACCTTGGCTTCTTCGAAGCGTGACACGCCGCGCCCGTACTCGTAGGAGTAATCCTGCAGGAAGCACTCGCCGGACTGGTCGCACACCGGGCAGTCCAGCGGGTGGTTGATGAGCAGGTACTCCATCACGGCCTTCTGGTTCTGGATGGCCTTGGGGGAGTTGGTGTACACGACCTGCCCATCCCCGCAGGTGGTCTGACAGGTGGGCAGGAGCTTCGGAATGGGCTCGAGCTTGTTGTCGTTCCGGGGGTTCGGTGCCCAGACCTCGGCGAGGCAGATGCGGCAGGAGGCGACGACGGAGAGCCCCTCGTGGTAGCAGTACTGGGGGATCTCGATCTTGTTCCGGTTGGCGACCTGGAGGATCAACTCACCCGGTTCGAATTCGCAGAGCTGGCCGTCGATGGTGATGGTTGGCATGGATGGGTCCGGTGTGGTCGGAGGAGGGCGGTTTCGGTCGGGGAACGGTGTTCGGGCAGCGCGCGGACGGATCGCCCGGAGCGTCCGGAACGGTGCTGGGGGCTGATGATAGCGGGTGGGACGGGGCTCCCGGGCATGCCAGGGGCCCCGCCCGGGCGGGCTCGGCCGGGGGTGGTGCGGGGTGACGGGGCGGGTAATTCCCGGCGCCATCTCGAGGCGACGCGATGGGGAAACTTCTCTCTTGTGTCCAACCGGGCCGCCGGGTAGCGTTGCCCGATCCGATCGTGGGAGTTCGGTCCGGGCCCGGAGCCCGGCGCCGGGGCATCGCCGCGATCCGATGTCGAAAGAGAGCAGAGCGATGAATCTCCGCCGTGGTCTTCGGGCATGGTGTGTTATTGCGTGCGCGGGGGTGTGCGGGGCCTGGGGTGTCGCGGACGCGACGATCATCAAGAAAGACTTCAACGGGTTCAACGATTACGACTACCGCATCATCTTCATGCCGGATCTGGACCAGCGGCGCACGGCCGACACGCCGAACGGGATCGCGGGGCTCCCGGGCAACGGGGGCATGTACTGCGTGCCGACCTCGACGGTCAACATGATGATCTACGCGGCCAACCACGGCTTCCCCGGGGTGAGCCCGGGGTCGGGCAACTTCGCGCTGCAGACCAACTACGCGCTGGCGACCTCGACGATCGCGGACATGGGCCAGGAGATGGGGACGACCGCGGGCGGCGGGACCGGCTCGACCGGATGGACCAACGGCGTGTCGCACTGGCTCGCCAACGAGTCCGGAGCGGACAACGGGAAGCTCACCTACACCAATTACCTCGCGGATGGGAACTACAGCCCGACGCTTCCCAACATGGTCAACACGGCCCGGAAGGGCAGCCTGGTGTCGTTCGCGTACGGCTTCTACGACATCGTCGGGACCCACAACGGGGCCTCGGTGATCAGCCGCGCTGGCGGGCACATCGTCACGCTCGTGCGGGCCCGGGCGACGACGAACCAGGACCACGAGATGTGGATCCGCGATCCGGCCGACGACAACGCCAATCTCACCACCCAGTCCGTCTTCCAGTCGAACCACCGGACCGTGCTGCAGCGGTTCGTCTACACCTCGGCCAACGACAACGCCTGGCGGCTCGTGAGCCACATCACCAACCTCGGCAGCGCGAGCAACTGGCGGATCATCGACCAGTATGTCGCGATCAGGCCGAAGGAGGGGTACGCGTTCAAGTCCGGCCTGGGCTCGCTCGTGATCCGATCCCCCTATTCGTTCGTGGGCGTGCCAACGCTGGCGATCGACCTCTCGGCCCCGATCCTCGACGCGGTGCCCGCGCCGGACCCCGGGCAGATCCTCGCGCTGCTCGACAGCGTGCCGCGCCGGCTCGTGCTCGTCGACACCGAGGATGGCGAGGCCGGCGATCTTCTGGAGTTCCCGGGCGCAAAGGCCTTGGCCTTCGGACGCAAGCGGGAGCTGTATGTCTCCGATGGCGCCAAGCTGTACCTGCTCAACTACGACGATGGGCTGTCGCCGGGGCCGGCGATCTCCACGATCGGGAATCCCACGGCCATGGCGTACGACGACAAGAACGACCGGCTCATCGTGCTCTCGACGACGAACCGCACGCTGTCATGGGTTCCCGGGGGCTTCCAGAGCGGCGGGCAGACCTTCTCCATCCCGACGCCGGTGCCCCTGTCGGGCGATGGATCGGTCGCCGTGATGTCGAATGGGAATATCTGGGTGGTCAGCCCCGCATCCAACTCCCTGTTCGAGTTCACAATCGCCAACAACCAGCTCACGCTCGTCTCCACGGTCAATGTGCCGGGCAACCCGGCGCCGATCGTTTCGCCCACGGGAATCACCTGCGACGATGCCGGCGACCTGTTCGTCTGCACCGGCGGCGGCGTGAAGCACCTGACCAAGACGGCGATCGCCGGATGGCAGGTGGTGGGCAACTCCCCGTTCGCGGGCGCCCAGGGCACGCGGTTCTTCATGACGCGCAGCCGCACGAACTTCGATCCGCTCAAGCACACCGGGCCTGGGTGGGAGAACATCGAGGCCCCGTTCCTCGATGTCACCCCGTTCGAGCCCGAGTGCCCGGGCGACCTCAACGCCGACCTCAAGGTCGATTCGGACGACCTGGGCATCCTGCTCAGCGGCTTCGCGAACCCGAACGGCCCGGACCTCAACAACGATGGAGCTTCCAACTCCGACGACCTGAACATCCTGCTCTCGGCGTTCGGCACCGTGTGCGACTGACGCGGCGGGGTTCGGCAACGCTCGAGTTTCTGCGGAACAACCCGGGGGATCCGGTGTGCGCGGTCCCCGCGCCCGGGTCCCGGCGGTGACGCGGCCGCGCCGCCCGTACAATCGGGCGACTTCGCGAGCGGATCGCGCCGTCCGATGGAAGCGGCGCCCCCGCGCCCAACCCCGGCCGCCGCCGGTCCCGCCTCGTCCCCCTCCTTCGCGCACCACCGCCCGCGTCCGATCCCACTGCTGGAGCCCTCCGCCGATGCCTTCCGCCGCCCCCGAGCCGTACTACATCACCACGCCGATTTACTATGTCAACGATCGTCCGCATGTCGGGCACACCTACACGACGATCGTCGCCGATGCGATCGCGCGGTTCATGCGGCTCAGCGGGCGGGATGTGTTCTTCCTGACAGGGACCGACGAGCACGCCGAAAAGGTCGTCGAGTCCGCGGCCCGCCAGGGCGTGACCCCGCAGCAGTGGGCCGACCGCAACGCGGCCGAGTTCCAGAAAGCCTTCGCGTTCGCCGAGTGCTCGCACGATGACTTCATCCGCACGACCGAGCCCCGGCACACGAAGCGGGTCCGCGCGTACATCAGCGCCATGCAGGGCTCCGGCGACATCTACCTCGGCGACTATGTCGGCTGGTACGACCCATCGCAGGAGGAGTACCTCACCGAGACCGTGGCGCGCGAGCACGACTACAAGTCGCCGGTCACCGGGCGCGAGCTGATCAAGCGCGTGGAGAAGAACTACTTCTTCGCGCTGAGCCGGTACCAGGAGCGTCTGCTGGCGCACATCAAGGCCAACCCCGGGTTCATCCAGCCGGAGGCCCGGCGCAACGAGGTCCTCGGGCGGTTGTCGCAGGGGCTCTCGGATGTGCCGGTGTCGCGCGCGGTCGCGCCCGGCACGGAGGGCGACGCGGGGTGGGGGATCCTGATGCCCGGCGATGAGGGTCACCGTGTGTATGTCTGGATCGATGCGCTGTTCAACTATCTCTCGACGGTCGATGATCCGGAAGCGGCCGACGGCGACCGCACCCGGTTCTGGCCCGCGCAGGTGCACCTGATCGCGAAGGACATCCTGTGGTTCCACGCGGTGATCTGGCCGTGCATGCTCATGGCGCTGGACCGACCGCTCCCGAAGACCGTGTACGCCCACTCGTTCTGGATCCGCGAGGGGCGGAAGATGTCCAAATCACTGGGCAACTTCCTCGACCTGCCAACCATCAAGGCCTACTGCGATGCGTACGCCGGCGCGTTCGGCGTCGACGCGTGGCGGTGGTTCATGCTCACGCAGGGACCGCTGGGCGCCACGGATGCGGACTTCGTGCACGACAAGTTTGTCGACTGCTACAACGCCGATCTGGCCAACGGGATCGGCAACGCGGCGTCCCGCGTGATCAACATGATCCACAAGTACTTCGATGGGCGGGTGCCGGACCCGGGCGCGCCTGTCGCCGGGAGCGCGATCGATCTCGAATCGATCTGCGCCGAGCGTGCGGGCGGCGCGGTCGCGCTGGCCGAGCGCGGGAGCATCGGCGAGGCCCTCCGCTCGGCGCTGGGCATCTCGAACGCGGTCGATCAGTTCATCAACGACACCACACCGTTCAAGCTCGCCAAGGTCGAGGGCAGGCTCCCCGAGGTCGGCGCGATCCTGTACCGGTGCATCGAAGCGCTGCGCATCGCGGCCGTGCTGCTCTGCCCGGCGATGCCTCGCTCCATGGGGGTGCTCCTGCAGCGTCTCGGGCAGCCGGCGCCCGATGCCAAGGGCGCTTTCCCCGATGCCGGGACCGGAGCCCCGATCCCGTTCGCACGGCTCATCCGGTGGGGCGGAATGGCGCCCGGTTCGCCGGTGGCGCTCGGGGAGGGGCTGTTTCCCCGAGCCGACCCTACGGCCGCGCCGCCCGTGCCGATCCCCGGCGAGTCCTGAGGAAACTACCCGGAAGGCAGGCCCGCGATGTGGATCCTCAGGCGCTACGAGTCCGGCGTGGATGCCGAGCACGCGGCGATGTTCCTCCGCGAGCACGGCATCGCCGCGGGGGTCTACGGGCACGGCACGGCGTTCGCGCGCACCCGGTCCGGGCTCCCCAGGCCCGCGGTGGACCTGGTGCTGCACGATCGGTCGCAGCGGGAAGAAGCCGAACGCCTGCTGGGCGTGCTCGATGCATCGCCGATCGAACTCCAGGACGACTGGGAACGGTGCGCCGAGCCGGACATCGCGGGGCTGGACCTGTCCGGCGTGCCCATCACCTGCCCGGCCTGCGAAGCGCCCTTGGAACTCGATGTCAACATCGTCGAGTGCGCTGGATGCGGGCTCCTGATCGACGCCGTGGAACGCATCATTGAGCAGCACGGGCCCGATGCCCTCGCCGACGCCATGCCCGCGCCCGCGGATCCGGACGACGACCCGGACCACCACGGCGCGGGGCGCTCGGCCCCCGGCTGATCGCCCGCCGCATCCGCCCCGGAGTGCGCAACGCCATCCGATGCGATCGTGCTCACCGCCCCGCGGTGCTTCGCAACATCGTGTGAGCGAGTTCGTTCCGACCCGCCCTCGCTCCGCCATCCGAGCGCTCCACGAAACCACCACACCATTGCAGAACCGACCCGTTGGGAGCGAAGCGATGTCTCCGCGCTCACCGCGCCCGCCGGGCGCGTGAGCGCTCGCCGGTGGCGGGATTCCCCATCGCTCATCGCTGAATTCGTATTGACCGGTTGGCCGATGTTCGTTAGTGTTCAATAATGTCATGACTGATGCAGGGACTCCGCCGAGAGCGGGATTCCGCGATGTCGTTGCATCCACCTGGAGGCCCACACCATGCCGAAGCCCACGCGCACGCGGATCCAGCGATCGATCCTCGATCTCGATGAGTCGCCCGGGCTGACCGATGCGACGATGATGCGAACCGCACGCCCGCACCGCGTGCCGCTCGCTGCGACCTGCGCGGGCGCGGTGGCGCTCTCGCTCGCGCTGGCGCCGGCCATCGCCCGGCAGGACGAGCCACAGAGCGAGCAAGCGGGCGACGCGGCATCGGCATCCGCATCCACCGCCACGATTGCACCGGGCCCCGCCGCGTTGATCCCGACCGGCAGCATCACGCTCTCGTTCGATCCGCGCGATGGCTTCGAACGCGCGATCGTCGAGCGGCTCAACCAGCTCGTCATCCCACTCGCAGAAACCACCGGCCCCGATGGAACACGCATCCTCGACCATCCGCTGATGGTCGATTCCGTTGCGAACATCGGTCCCGGGCAAGTCGTCGATGTCGCCGTGTTCGCCGCGCCCATCGACGGCGCGGTCACCCGCGGCGCGATCCTGGCGATCGACTCGGCCATTCGCGAGATACTCATCAGTGAGTTCTCGCTCAACGAGACGCCGGGGCTGGGCATCCGCCCGGGAGGCTTCGCCTTCCGCCCGCCCGCGACCGTGGCGCAGTCCGGCGATCTGGGCTTCGCCGACGACGAGGCCCCGGCCACTTCCCGCCCCGACGGGAGCGCTGCGACGGGCGATGAGCTGCTGGCCATCCCCGCCCCGCTCATGGATCGGCACGGCGAGCGGGCGCGGCGCATCTGGACCGAATTCTTCCGCGACAGCCCCGAGGACCGCGCAGCCGAGTCGTCGTCCAACGCCGTCAGGCCCGACCTGAACATCGACCTCAACGATTCCGAACTCGACCAGGCGATCCCCAGCGCCTGGGGCGATGCTCGCTTCGATGTCGGGCGATTCGACATCACGCCCCAGGGCGTCGATGAGTCGCAGCGGGTCGTCGAGAGCCTCCGCGACCTCCGAATCAGGCTCGGGGTCATCGGGCGGGACTCTGCCACCCTGTATGTCCACCCCACCGCCAGCCGGCGCACCGAGATGGTCCGCGTGTTCAACGGCGCCGATGGCGCCGGGACCTATGCAACCTCCGCGTTCGTCGCGATCGACGCGGCCGTCAGAGAGATGATCGCCGAGCGGCACAACCAGCCGGGGCTGCTCATCGCGCCTTCGGTCGAGAACGCGCAGGGACAGCCGATCTGGCTCGCCGAGGGGCTCCCGGCCGGCGCGGCCGCGGGCGCTGCCGGATGGGCCGCGCTGGGCGAGCCCGACGCCGCCGGCGCCGAACGGACCTGGACGCTGTTCTCCCGATCCGCCCGCGTCATTCTCGACGACCCGACCGACTTCCCACCGCTGGCGCTCGACCTCGTCGGGCGTGTTGCCCACCCTCTGATCGATGGCGACCCGGACACCCAGCGCTACCTCGTCTCGACCGTCGAGTTCGTGTACCCCGACCTCGGACGCCCACTGCATCCCGAACTCCCGCCCATCGATGAGGCGCTCGGGCGCATCGCCATCCCGCTGATGCGCGTCGAGCAGCCCGCACCCGGATGGATCGCGGCCCGCCCGGGCATGCCCTCGGAGCTGATCCCGGCCCTCGAACTGAACTTCCAGCCCCCCGAGCACCTCTACGCCAGCGCCGGACGCTCGATCTCGCTGGCCGTCCAGCAGGCCTACGCCCAGTTCTTCGGGTGGGTCGGGCACTTCGTGCAGGTCGATCCCCGCCAGGTGGATCCCCGCCGGGCCCAGCGCTTCGAGCAGGGCGATTCGCTCCGATTCTGGATCCAGTCCATCGAGGTCGATGAGGTCCGCACCGTCGCCCGGGCCGAGAACGAGCGGCTCTCGCCCGACGACCCCACCGTGAACAACCCCATCCACCAGCCCATCCTCGACCGCTCGCCCGTGCGGGCGCGCGAGCTCCGCATCGGGCAGTTCACCAATGAGGACGGGCAGACCACGACGACGGAGGAGGTCATCCCCGGGAGCATCCCGAAGCTGCGTGAGCTCGAGGAATTCGCCGCCCGCCTGAACCGGCACCCGGGGCGCCGCGTCGACCCCATCGTCACCTCGGGCTCGGCCCCGGGGCTCGTCGGGATCGACTACATCGTGAACGAAGTCAAGCCCTGGCTCATCCTCGCCGAGGTCTCCAACACCGGCACCGAGGAGACCAACGAGTGGCGCACCCGCATCGGGTTCCTGCACACCCAGCTCACCAACTCCGACGACATCTTCCAGGTCGACTACCTCACCGCCGGGTTCGATGAATCGCACGCCGTGCTCGTCTCCTACCAGCGGCCCATCATCGCCGACCGGCTCTGGGGCCGCGTCTACGGCAACTGGAGCGAGTACACCGCCTCCGATGTCGGGCTCGCCGGGCTCAACTTCGACGGCGAGAGCTACCAGATCGGCGGCGAACTCATCCTCAACGCCTTCCAGCATCGCGACCTGTTCATCGATGTGCTCGGCGGCATGCGGTACGAGGATGTCGAGGTCTACAACGGCGCCGTCGACGACACCGGAGAGGATGACTACATCATCGGATACCTCGGCGCCCGCCTCGAACGCAGCTCCGCGCTGGCCTCCACCTACGCCCTCGCCCAGATCGAGACCGCGCTGACCAGCCTCGACGACGATGCCGACATCCTCGGCCGCGCCGAGCCCGACGATCGCTGGACCGTCTTCCGGTACGACGCCTCGCACCGCTTCTTCCTCGAACCGCTGATCAACCCCTCGGGCTTCAATGTCCAGACGGGCGATCCCGACGAGATGACCCTCGCCCACGAGATCGCGCTGGCCGCGCGCGGGCAGATCTCTTTCGACGACCGCCTGCTCCCCAACGAGCAGCAGACCGCCGGCGGGTTCTTCACCGTCCGCGGATACCCCGAGTCCCTGCTCGCGGGCGACTCCGTCCATGTCCTTTCCGGCGAATACCGCTTCTACCTCGTCAGGAGCCTCCCCGCCGTCGCCCTCCGCGAGGGGGATGTCACCCAGCCGTTCGGGAACTTCAAGTTCCAGCGGTCCTCCCCCTACGGCGCCGCCGACTGGGACCTGCTCTTCCGCGCTTTCGCCGACTACGCCATCGTCCGCATCTCCGACGCCAATGTCTTCGAGCAGGAGGATGAGCTGTTCGGCGTGGGCATCGGCGCCGAGCTGTTAGTGAAGAACAACCTCTCGCTCCGGCTCGACTGGGGCTTCGCCGTCAACGAGGCCGAGACCGCCACCGAGAGCGTCGACGAATGGGACAACCGGCTGCATTTCAGCGCCACCATCAGGTTCTAAGCCCCTGATAGATCAGGAGTTCCGTCTGCGCGGGCCCGAGAACCACCGGGCATCCGGATCCGACCAAAGATCGGCTGGCATCCCCGCCCGACCGGTCCATAGTTGAGGAAACAGACCCGCCCAGAACGCAACCACACCGCACGCGCCGGCACAGCGCGGGCGGCCCAGCATCCCGACCAGCATCCCGGGGCGTCCACGATCGTCGCCCCGCACCGAAGACCGGCCCGAACACCCAAGGGCGCCGGCAACGCCCGCCCGATCCGCCGGTCACAATCAGTTCACTCACCGGGCCGGCGAAGCGAACCGCCGCACCCGACGCCCGGATCGTCGTACCAGTCACCGGGGCCCAGCCGGGCCCGCACATCCGATCGATCGAATCGCCCCGACCGCGGGGCCACCGGGGGCCCGTGCCCCGAATGCCAACCGAAGAGGAGTCTGCCATGGCGAGCGTCGCGCGCACCCGGATCACCCGTCGTCGGCTTCACGCACTCGTGACGGCCGCGGGCACGGCCGTCGCCCTCAACGCCGCCGCGGCCTCGACGCCGCAGAACCCCACACAGGTCTCGGGCACCTTCAATACCACCCTCACGCCCAACCTCGGCGGCTCGCCCGGGCAGACACTCACCGTCACCACCGACCAGCGCAACACCATCATCGGTTGGTCTTCCTTCAACATCGCCAACGGCAACACCGTCAACTTCATCCAGCCCAACGCGGTGTCGAATGTCCTCAACCGCGTCCAGTCCGTCAATCCCTCGCTGATCGACGGCGCGCTGCTCTCGAACGGGCGCGTCTTCCTCGTCAACCCCGCGGGCGTGATCTTCGGCGCCAACGCCACCATCAACACCGGCGGCTTCGTCGCCGCGGCCGGCACCATCACCGACGCCGACTTCCTCGCCGGCAACTACAAGTTCACCAACCTCAGCGGGCCCGTGACCAACCTCGGCACCATCCGTGCCCCGGTCGTCGCACTCATCGGGCAGACCGTCACCCAGCGCGGCGTCATCACCGGCAACGCCATCTCCTCCGGCGGGCTCGGCGGCGCGCCCCAGTTCGACCCCGCCCAGGTCGTCATCCTCGCAGCGGGCGAGAATGTGCTGGTCGGCGAGAACTTCGGCTCCGTCTTCGTCGAGGTGCCCGGCTCGGCCGGCGGCATCGGCGGCGCCCCGGGCGGCGCGGGCGATGTCTTCTCCATCGCCGCGTGGCACACCAACGGCGCGAGCACCTCCGCCCGCACCGTCCGCATCAACTCCGCCGGCTCGGCCACCCTCGACGGGAACATCCAGACCCAGAACCTGGACGCCAGCGGGCGCACCGGGATCACCGTCGGCGGCACCGTCGTCGCCGGCAACGCGCTGCTCAACTCCGAACTCGGCGGTATCTCCGGGCCCGGCGTCATCACCGCCGACACCCTGACCGCCAACGCCAACCGTGACATCAACCTCACCGGCGCCTCGGGCGATGGGAACCGCGTCCAGACACTCAACGCCACCACCGCCACGGGTAACATCGCCTTCGTCAACGAGGGCGACCTGAACATCGCCAACCTGCAAACCGCCCCGGGCGGCGTCGCGGGCATCCGGTCCAACACCGGCTCGCTCGACCTGATCAACCAGGGCACGAAGAGCGTTGGCACCCTCAGCCTCCGCGCACCGGACGGCTCGATCTCCGGCCAGGGCCTGCTCACCGCGGACCAGCTCAACGCGCTGGCAGCGCTGGGCGTGGACCTCCGCGGCACCGCCGGGATCGTGACCGGGCAGGTGACCACCCCGGGCAACAGCTTCCTGTTCGACAACCAGTCCGGTCAGGTCTCGCTCAACGGCATCTCGGCCACGCTCGATATCCAGATCACCTCCGCCGGAGGCATCTCCATCGTCGGCGGGCAGCTGAGCGCCGGGAACAACATCACCCTGCTGGCCACCGGCGGGAACATCACCGCCCCCGGCGGATCCGCCCAGGCCGGCAACGCCATCACCATGACCGCCCCCGGGGGCTTGATCGATGCCGAGGCGTCGCTGACCGCCGACCAGGCCGCCTTCCAGGCCGCCGGCGGGATCACGGCCTCCGACATGACTGTGAACTCCGTCACCGCCAGCAGCAGCGCCGGCGGGAACATCGCGCTGAACAACTCGCAGGCGCTGGTGGTCAACGCCGTGAGCACCACCGCCGATGTCACTATCAGCGCCGAAGGCAGCATCACCATCGCCGCGATCGTCGCCGGCGAGGTGATCACCCTCAACGCGACGCCCGCCGGCACGCCCACCAACGGCGGCGATTTCAACATCACGATCGACTCGCAGATCAACGCCGGCAGCGCGCTGATTATGACCGCCACCGGCGACATCACCACTCAGGGCGCCGGAGTCGTCTCCGTGGGCGCCGATGACACGCCCGGATCGCTCGATGCGCAGGCCGGCGGGGAGATCGGGCTCGATGTCCAGATCGCCGATGCCGGCGCCACCATCGACGCTCAGGCCAACGGCGGCGACCTCTCGCTCGGGCTCCTGGGCGATGCCGGCGAGGTCACCCTCAACTCGCTCAGCGCCGCCGGGCAGATCACCATCGGCACGACCTCGCAGAACGACGCGGGCGGGCTCAACCTGGTCATCGGAAACTTCGTCAGCGGCGCCGACATCATCATCAGCACCACCGGCACGATGACCGTCAACGGCACCGTCATCGCGGGCGTCGATGCGCTCATCTCCTTCATGGGCGACAAGGGGCTCACCCTCAACCCCTCTTCCTCGCTGAGTTTCGCGGGCAGCACCGGGTCCACCCGCGTCTTGCTCCGCGCCATCGCCGGCACGCTCGAGCAGACCGGCGCCGCCGGGATCACCGCCGACCAGCTCCTGGCCGTGGCGCAGCTGTTCAGCCTGCTGGGCTCGAACAACCAGGTCGCCCAGTTCGCCGGCGCGGCCACCACGGGCGCCGCGTTCAACAACGGGACCGATCTCGAGATCACGATGCTCAACTTCGGCGGCGAGGGCGCTGCCGGCATGAACACCCTGCTCGGCAACACCACGCTCACCAACCAGGGCAACATCCTCATCACCGAGGGCGTGGCCTCCAACTTCGGCAACACGAGCGTCCAGGCCACGGGCACCGTCACGATCGACTCCGTCGTCGCCGCCGGCGGAGACACCGATGTCTCCGGCGACACGGGCGTGCTTGTCAACGCCACCGGCCAGGTCAACGGCGCCAACATCGGCGTCTCGTCCTCCGCCGGCGGCATCACGGTCGATGGCGAGATCGACGCGGTCGCCAACGCCGACCTGACCGCCGATGGTGACATCCTCATCAACGCCACCGGATCCGCCAGCGCCGCCCAGCTCGGCATCGACTCGGCCAACGGCAACATCGAGATCGCCGGCGAAGCGCAGGCCGACGGGCTCGCCTTCCTCCGCGCCGCCAACGGCTCGATCACCACGCCCGGCGGGCTGATCACCGCGCAGCAGCTCCAGGTCCTCGCCAATCTCGGGATCGACATCACCGCCCGCGCCAACGGCGCTTCGACCATCACCGTCGCCGGGCGGACCGACACCAACGATCTCTCGATCAACTCCCTCACGCCCGTGGAAGTCGGGCAGGTCGCCTCGCCGTTCGAGACGACCGATGGGCTCACCGCCACCGCCGGCGATGTGAACCTCCGGTCGATCACGCTCGGCAATGCCGGGATCTCGATCACCCGCGCCATCCAGGCCGCCAGCACGGTCCGGCTCGACACCCGCGGCGACCTGACCGCCTCGGGCGAGGGACGCATCATCGCGCCGACCCTCATCATCGGCGGCGGCGTCGGCACCGACGACGAGCGCCCAACGCTCGTCGACCTACTGAACATCACCGGCGGCGGCGACACCAACCAGGTCGCCACCGTCGACATCCAGGCTCGCGGCCAGGTCCTGTTCCGCAACGATGGCGCGCTGCTCATCCAGCGCATCGCCACCAGCGACTTCGTGCTCGTGCTCAACGATGGCACCGTCCAGGTCGTCGAGATCACCACCAACGCCGCCGGCGATGTCGGCATCATCGCCGAGAACGGCGACATCCAGATCCTCGGCGGCCCCGGCGCCGCCGGGATCAACGCCGCCGGACGCACCATCGTCCTCGATGCGCGCAGCGGCGGCGCCAGCGTCTTCGACGCCGGGTCCGGCGAGGCCCTGGGCGTGCTCACCGCCGCCCAGCTCAAGGTGCTGGCCGACTCGGGCATCATCCTCGAGGCCGACCATGTCGTCGACACCCTCGCCGCCCAGACCCGCACCGGCGACATCCGCTTCTTCAACACCACCGACCTGACCATCGGCGAGATCGACCCGATCGCCGGCGTGCCCGCCGACGCCGCCCTCGCGGGCGTGACCACCACCGAGGCCCAGGGCGACGACATCATCCAGATCGCGGCCGACGGCTCCATCTTCCTCGACCGCGACATCCAGACCATCGCAGACGCCGGGCTCGTCCCGCCGGATAACCGCCTCGTCCGGCTGACTTCCAACAACGGGTTCATCCTCGGGACCAGCGCCCGCGTGATCTCCCCGCGGCTCGAGCTCAGCGCCCTCAACGGCATCGAGCTGACCGGTAACAACCTCGTGGACACCCTCACCGCGGTGGTCACCGGCGGCGCGGGCCCCTTCCCGCCCAACGCCGAGAACTCGATTCTCTACTTCAACGGCACCGACCTCGTCGTCGAGTTGGCCGATGCGGCCGACCATGTCTTCATCTCCTCCAACGGCTCGCTCAGGCTCGAGCGTGTACTCGCGGGGCTCTCCGTCGAGGCGCTGGCCGTCGGTGACATCGTCGTCGCCGACCGCGGCGCGTTCGCCGAGACGATCCTCTCGGGCACCTCCACCACCCTCGACTCCTTCAACGATCTGGTGATGGAAGATGGCGCGATCATCGACGCCGGCGGCGCCCTCACCGTCCTGGCGATCCGCGACATCCTCCAGGGCCAGGGCGGCGCCGGGGCGCAGGCCTTCGCCGGCGGCGATGTCCTGTACAGCGCCGGACGCGCCATCGACCTGAACAACAACGCCCTGATCCAGTCCGACGGGATCCTCGCGCGGCTGCTCGCCGCCGGGCAGGTCAACGACCTCGGCATCCGCATGGGCGACGCCGCATCCATCGTCATGACCGACCCCACCGGCGGCGTGTTCCTCCGCGCCAACAGCGCCGGCATCGCGCAGGCCGCCGACGCCTCCATCCGCGCGACACAGCTCGAGGCCCTCGCCGGCCTCGGCGTCGACCTCAATGGGATCAACCAGGTGGCCGACCTGGCCGGCAACGCCGCCGATGGCTCGTTCCTATTCAACAACATCTTCGCCCCGGTGCTCACCATCGCGGCGCTGAACCTCGACGGCGCCGGCGACCCCACCATCGGCGTCACCGCCACCGGCGATGTCATCATCACCACCAACAACGGCGGCCTGAGCGTCGACAACCCCGTGCTCGCCATCAACGGCAACGCCGACCTCGCCGCGCTCTCGTTCATCAATGTGCCCAGCTCCGTGACCGCCGGCGCGAATGCCAACCTCTTCACCTTCGGCACGATCGATGTCTCCGGCCTCGTGGACGCCGCGAACGACGCGGCCCTCACCGCCGGCACCGACATCACGGTCTCCGGGCTCGTCGATGCTCAGAACAACGCACTGCTCGACGCGGGCAACGACATCGACATCACCGGCACCGGCATCGTCGATGCGGGCGTGGACGCCACCCTCGATGCGGGCAACGACATCCTCGTGGCCGGCCAGGTCCTCGCGGGCCAGAACGCGCTCGCCAACGCCGGCAACGACATCGCCATCGCCGCTGGGGGCGTCGTCCAGACCGGCAACAACACCGCCCTTACGGCCAACAACGACATCGCCATCGCCGGCACCGTCGCCGCCGGCAACGACGCCAACCTCGTCGCCGGCAGCGACATCGGAATCGCCCCCGGAGGCATCATCGGTGCCGGCGGCTTCGCCACCCTGCTGGCCAACGGGCTCATCGACATCGACGGCACCCTCAACGCCACGCTCGGCAGCAACATGAACGCAGGCACGGGCATCGACATCTCCGGGCTCGTCCTCGGCGGCACCACGACCGGCGTCGCCTCCACCGGCGAGATCAACATCTCCGGCATCATCGATGTCAACGGCGACGCCATCATGGACGCGACCACCGGGCCCATCGTCGTCAGCGGTCAGGTCTTGGCTACCGGCGACGCGGCGCTCCTGGCCGCCCAGAACATCGACATGTCCGGAACCATCAACGCCGCGCTGACAGAGCTCAACGCCGGCGGCGCCATCACCGCCACCGGGTCCATCAACACCGCCCAGCTGCTCGCGCTGGCCAGCCTCGGCATCGATCTCTCGGGCGCCAATGTCGTCGCGAACTTCGCGGCCAACACCGCCTCGGGCTCCATCTTCTTCAATAACAACGGCGACCTCGTCATCACCGGCGTCTCCCGCGCCGGCGGCGGCTCGGCCAACGGCGTCCGCGCCGCGGGCAACTCCGTGACCATCGTCAACGCGGGCGGCGATGTCACCATCGACACCGTCCCGGGCGCCTCCATCCAGGCCGCGCTGGCCGACCTCCGCATCACCGGCGGTGAACTCACCGGTGCCGGCATCATCAACGCCAACCAGCTCCGTGCGCTGGCATCGCAGGGCATCACCCTCACCGGAGCCAACCTCGTCGGCACCCTCGCCGCATCCACAAACTCCGGGCCGATCCTGTTCAACAACCAGGGCAACCTCATCATCGGCCAGGTCACCGGCACCAACGGCGTGACCACCACCGGCGTCCAGGGCCCCGGCACCGTCTCCATCTTCTCACAGTCCGGCGACATCGATGTCCAGACCAGCATCGACGCCGGGCAGCGCCTCAACCTTTCCGCCCGCCAGGGCGGCATCTCCGGCACCGGCAACATCAACACCCCGGAGGCCTTCCTCCTGGCCTTCGACGACATCGACCTGATCAACCAGGGCGGCAACCTCGGCTCCTTCGCCGCGTCATCGCTCGGCGGCTCCGTCCGCGTCCGCACCGCCGGCGCCACCTCGCTCGAACGCCTCACACTCTCCGAGTCGCTCCGCCAGGTCGCCGGGCTCACAGCCGAGCAGGCCACGATCGACGGCCTGTTCGCCAACCACCGCATCGAGCTCCGCGCCGATGGCAACATCGACATCAATGTCGACCGCATCGTCGCCCTCAACAACGCCAACAACGCCGGCTCCGGCGACGCGATCATCCTCGACACCGGCTACTCCGCCTCCAACGCCGCGCGCAGCATCGTCCTCAATGGCCTCGCCGGGTCCGACGCCCCGATCGAGTTCGACACGCAGGGCCCGGACAACCAGGGCAACGGCGGCAGCGTCCGGCTCATCGGTAACCTGCTCGGCAACGGGCAGAGCGCGATCGTCTGGGCCGGACCCAACGGACAGGTCGAGATCTTCGGCAATGTCGGGCAGGCCAACCAGCGCCTCGCATCGCTCATCGTCGCCGATCGCGGCAACCAGGACATCCAGTCCTTCCGCCCCGCCGGCGGCACCACCCTCCGCGGCGATGTGTTCGTCTCCGAGAGGCTCCTCATCCAGGGCGATACCACCATCGGCCAGCGCATCGCCGGCCCCGACCAGCACACCATCGATGTCGGAGGCGGCACGCTCGAACTCTTCGGCGACCTCCTCGCCGAGGGCAACGGACAGCGCTCGCTCATCCTCACCTTCGACCTCAACGATCAGTTCGAATCCCTCAACGAGATGGAAGACGAGTTCTCCGTCCGCGTCCCGCTCCGGTTCTACGGCTCCATCGGCACCGAGTCCAACCCGTTCGAGTCCGTCAGGCTCGGCGGCGACCTCAGCGAATCCCTCGCGTCCACCGCCGCGTTCATCGACTCGAACCTCAGGCTCAACGAGTTCGGACAGTTCAATGTCGACCAGCTCACCAACATCCACACCGACGAGGCGTTCAACATCTGGACCACCCAGGGCCTGACCATGGGCGATGCCCAGCGCATGCTCGTCCTCGGCGACCTCAACATCCGCTCGAACAACCCCTCCGTCGAGCACTTCCTCTCCGACATCACCGTCGTCGGCACCTCATCGCCCACCGGGTTCGTCGGCGGAAACCTCCTGATCGACGGCGATGTGTTCCTCCTGACCCGCACCAACCCGCTGCTCATCCTCGACCGCTTCACCGTCCTGCCCAGCAACGCCAACGAGCCCGCCGTCTCCGACGCGTTCGACCAGGGCGTCGACCTCATCGCCACCGACTCCATCACCATCAACGGCACCGTCTCCAGGATCCCAGGCCGCCTCGGCTTCGGCTCACTCTCCACCCAGTCCGGCGCCAACATCACCACATTCGGAACCGACTTCGTCTTCAGAACCTTCGGCGGCTCGCTCAGCATGGCCGACGCCCTCATCGCCGCCGAGTTCCCGGGAACCATCGACCTCCGCGTCGGCCCCGTCGTCGGGTTCGACCTCGTGGCCACCGGCGCCACCAACGACAACCTCGGCGAGGTCCTCGCCGGAGCGCTCCCCGAGGTCGACGCCGCCGAGGCGCCCGTCGACGCCGGGATCGATGTCCGCGACATCGATGTCCTCCAGCGCGAACTCGGGCTCTTCGTCGAGCGGACCACCGCTCCGTCCGACCTCGTGATCACCACCGGCGATCCGCGGGCCAACACCCCCGCCCTCGCCACCGCCCAGGGCCCCGCCATCGAGCAGGCCGATCCGCCCGTCATCCGCGAGCGCATCTCGCCCGAGGCCGTCCGCCGCGTCGTCCGCACCGTCTTCGACACCCTCGGCACCAGCGATGTCGTCGACGCCGTCCGCTTCCCGGAATACGGCGGGCGCACCGCACGCATCCAGTCCTTCCGCACCGCGCTCACGCCCATCGCCGCCGACGCCGCAAACGCCGAAGACCTCCGCCAGCAGACGATCGAACGCGGCCCGGAAGACCCCGCCGCCCGCATGCTCCTCGGCGTGGATGCGCTCATGGCCAATGTCAGCGATCTCGGGCTCTCCGCGCCCGAACTCGAATCCGTCCGTCGGCACCTGGCCACGCGCTTCTACCAGGCCATCTCCGAGGTGTTCATCGGTGAAGAGCCGATCGACATCGCCGCAACCCGCACCCTCCTCGGATTCCCGCCCGCCGCTCAGGCGCAGCCCGACGCCGAGGCCACCGTCGCCGCCCCGGAACGCGACGACACCGACCGCCCCGCCGTCTCGCTCAACAACGCCCGCAACCCCCTCGCCGACTGACGCTCACGCACTGACACATCAGCAAAACCCGTCCCCACGCACACCCCCAAGCGCCGCCCATCGCCGCGCTGTCCGGGCACCCGCCATGGGGAGACCAGGATCGTTCGTTCAAGAGTCCACCGCGCGGGCGGCCGGCACGCGCCCGTTGAGCGCCTCCGCGCGGGCGCGATGCGCTGCTTCGCGTGCAGCGCTCTCGCGGGCACGCTCCTGCGACGATTGCTCGCCCGTGCCCGTGCCCGCATCCCCCGCGCCCGCCCCATCTGAAGGAGGCAGCAGCGCCGCCGCCAAGCCCACGCCCCGTTCCGCCAGCCGCAGGGCGCGGGAGGGCCCGAGCACCATCGCCGCCGCGAACGCGCCGGCCGAGAGCGTCACGAGGTCCCGCTTCGTCAACCGCGGCAGCGGCGGCAATCCCCCGCCCGGACCACGCTCCGATCGACCGTCCGTCGGAGCACCGTTCGACGCGCCGCCGATGCACGCGTCCGGCGCCCCGCCACCGGGACGCAGCCGCTGCCTGGCGAGCACCACCTCCGCCCGTCGCCGTGCCAGTGCCTTCCGATACCACACGAAGCCAACCGCCCTTTCACTCATCAAGAAGAACCATCACGAACCAGCGCCCGCGCGATCAATCTCCCGCCAGACCCCCCGTCAGGCCCCCGCCAGACCTTGATGCGCCCACGCCCCCACCGCCGCGAAGCACACCGCAGCGCCAAGCCCGGTGATGACCATCGCGGCGCCGAGCCCGACCGACGGGGCCAGCAACAGCACCACACCCGCGCCGATGCATAGCACCGCCGCGATGCCGAGCAGCGCCAGCGCCACCCAGATCACCGCGAGCGTGAGCAGCCGCACCGCGTGCACCGATGCCAGCCGCCCCTCGGCCTCGATCAGTTCGACGCCGCCCTCAACCAGGTTCGACAGCGCCCGGATCATCGCTCGCTCCAGAAGAGCCGCGCCGCGATCGCGCCGACCCCCGCCGCGATGCACACCGATGCGATCGGGTTCGATCGGATCGTGTCGCAGGTCTCATCCTTCATCGATTGCAGCTGCTCGCGCGCCGCGCGGGCCGTGTCGCTGAGCTTCTCAACACCCGTCTCGCCGAGGTGCCGCCCCTCGTCCGACAGGTCCGATGCCAGCGAACGCAGGTCGCGCTTCAGCAGCGCCAGGTCGTCGCGGATCGCCTCGATCTCGGATCCCGATTTCATCCGGTTGCTCGTCGACCGGTTGGAAGTCTTCTTGGTTGGCATGATGGTGTCCCTTTCTCCCGGATCCCGCCCGCGAACGCATCGCCGGGGCACCCGGGTCTGAAGCCGCTCACCCGGCGTGGGGCACGGGTGCACGCACCCACGCATCCACGACGGATTCGCACGCACGAGGCGTTCATCGCCCCGATCACTCTAAAAGGTACGACCCCCACTTCGCGCCACGATGATGCCACCATGAATTCCCCATCATCTACCCCGCCCCCCCCCAACTCCCCCTTGTGGCCAAAGCTCCTCGCCTCGGCTCCGGAATCCGCCCCACACCAGTTCCCCGCCCGCATCCCCCCGCCCGGCCACATCCACCGCCTCCCAGCCCCATCCGCCCGCACGCCCCGCCGCGCAACGCCTAAACTTGCTCCCCACCGACGCGACGCCCCGGGCCCAACCAGCCCCGGCCCCCGCGTCGCCCACGGGGCGGTAACTCAATTGGGAGAGTGCCAGCTTTGCAAGCTGGAAGTTGAGGGTTCGAGCCCCTTCCGCTCCACTTCGTCGTCCAATGCCATCCCGCACGACGCTTCCTGAGGATGATCGCCTCAAATGGTGTGCCGCGACCCACTGACCGGACACGAGTGGGGATTGCTCGAACGCACCTGCGGAACCGCCGCAACGCGCTCATTGCGTGAGGCGCTTCACACGGACCCTTCTCCGATCGCAGATGTGCCCGATGAGATCCGCGCGGCGCTGGCGTCCGAGTTGTCAGCCCAACTCGACGACGATGAGCGAATGTCATCGCTTGGATTGGAGCTTGAGGAGATCTGGGTCAAGCTCGAGCAGTTCCTTTGGGATCAGCGCGGGTAACGGCTCAAATTGATGCCAAGAGGGAGACAAAGAGGCGTCGATTCGTGATTCTGCCGACCTGCTGGGAAGGGAAAGCGTCATGACGAAGCGTTCGCAGCCCCTCAAGATGCGATGCGGATTCTGCTGAGGGGCAATCGACTTCGAGTTCGCACTCCGGGGATCGACCCAATTCGAGTACGCGAGGATGGCGAGGTGCAAACCGGAATGGGTAGCAGTTCGTACTATGAGGATGCTGAAGCCGGAGTGTTGCCGGGAGGTGTCAAAGCACCGGAGGGCCTGTTTGGTGGTTAGATTTCAGAAAGCGTATTGTCGCAAGAACGGTTGTCGCGTCATAGCGTGTGATACGGGATATGGCCGCGAGTACGAACTGTATGTGTACCTGATCGATTTCGCCGAGGGGCCGGAGGAAGACTGGTTGTTCGAGTCAATGGAGTCATTGTACGAGGAGTGCGAGGACCGGTTCGGTGTCCTGCAAGCAGACTGGGGCGATTGGACTGAGGGGGATGAAATAGATTTCTCCGATCAAGAGAATCCCTGAGATGGTGCTGGTTGAACGATCGCTCATGTGCCGGATCGTCGCGAGCGAGACAGGCATCGCTGCATGATCACTGGCCGATCCGCAACCATCAATGCTCTACAACTTCGCCCGTAGACATGGCCACGGATCAAAGGGTCTTCTCAAGGGCATCGCTGCGGTTCCGGGAGCAGAGCATGCTTGCGGAGGACGGTGCGTCGTACCTCAGCCTCAGATCTGACCACCGGCCGCTGCTGGTGGGCCCAAATGGGCGAGCAACCTGGACCGCGGCCAGACGGCTGATGGAAGCAGACGACCCCAAGCCCCGGACGCGCACTTGGCGGTGAAGCGCGGAACTCCACCATCACGCCTCAGTCCGTTCGTCCAAACCGCTGCCACGCCCCTCATCGTCACCGTTCTCCGCTCGCTGCTGCGCCCCCACCGCCCGCGTTGCCGCGGCCAGCAGCGCGCCCAGCGGCGCCTGCATCAACAGCCGCCTCTGCTCCTCGCGCTGCGTCGGCATCCCCTCGCCCGTCAGCAGCCAGTGCGCGTTCAGCCCGCACCGCTCGACGAGCCGCTCCACCAGCAGCACGCTCGGGCGTCCCGACTTCATCTGCCGGCGCACCGTCTCCGCGGGCATCCCCACCACACGGGCGAGGTCGCTGTAGCTCCGCCCATCGTGCCACTCGCGCAGGCGGGCCCCGATCTCCGAACCCAGCGTCCGCTCCGCCTCGCCATCGATACGCCAAGAACCGCTCATGACACCGATGGCGAGATCCACACCCCCCGGGCGCAGAACATTCCACAAATCCGTGGATCCGTTGCGCACCAACCCCTCGTAGAACGCCAAGAACAGGACCGGAGGTGCGATGGATCCCCCATCCATCCCCCACTTCTGAGCAGATTTCTGCGCGGGCATCGCCCCGGAGTCCCCCCTCCGGCCGCCTCGCCGAGCCACCCCACCCCTCACGCCCACTCAAGAGGAGCACGAAGGAATGGCCACACGAGAAGACGCTTGGACCAACATGGGATTCGTCGCGCTGGCCGCCGCCGCCGCCGCCCGGGCCGCCGAGAAGCGGTGCGAATCACTCGACCCCGGCACCCCGCCCAACGAGGCCCTCGCCGCCGCCTTCGCCGCCATGGCCGATGCGTTCCGAGCCTACGCAGACGCGTCGCGCGACAGTCCGACGCAACAGCAGTGTCTTTGGTTCCCCGGTCCAACCAACGGACTGCACTGGTACGATCCAATCACCGGCGAATGGGGCGAACCCTGCTGATCCCCCCCACCCGCAGCGTGCGCATCCGACCATCTCCCGAAGTCACCACGATCCGCTGGGTTCCATCCGCATCAGCGAAGCCGCGCGCGCTCTGCACGATCCCATCGAACACCGGCACCTCCACGCTCAGGTGCGGGTCTTCCAATTGAACAACGACCAGCAGCCCATCGCGCGTCCCGACGAGCCCGAGCCCCCCCGCGCCTCCCAGCGAACCTAGCGACCACACGCGTTCTATCGACGACAACGGGATGCACTCGCCCGCCACCAGATCCGCCAGGAAGACACCCTCGTTCGTCATCACCATCGCACTCGAATCGTCCACCGCGTGCAGGCGTGCCGCGACCAGCCCATCCGGAAGCTGGCACGAGAGCACCTCCCCCGATCCGCCGATCGGCACCAGGCTCACGCGCCCATCCGTGGTCCCGACCATCGCGTGTCCGCCCCCGGGACCCAGCGCGCATGAAATCACGATCCCATCCACCTCATGCCGATCCACGACCTCACCCGTCAGCACAGCGCACCACACGAGTTCCTTCCCGTGCGAAACGCGCACCAGCACCGAAGAGTTCACCGCCGTGCCGACCATCGGAAGCCCCCATGCCGTTACCTCGTGACGCCACCGCTCACGCCACACACCATCGGCATCGCACCACGCGCCAACCAACCGATTCCCTGACAGGAAGACCACGACCTCCGGATCGCCCGCGATGTCCAAGATGCCCGTCGGCCCCATGCCCTCCTCGTGGGCCATCACGAGCGCCCCGTCGATGTACACGCCCTCGTCCGGCACCCACACCGCCACCGCACGCCCATCGCCAACCGACACGGAAAACGCCCCGCGCTGGCTCACGCCGCAGCACGCCAGCGAAGCGCGATCCCAGACACGAACGGTCCCATCACTCGAACCGGTCAAGACCAACGCCCCGTCGGGCCCCTCAATCTCCACGATCGAGTTGATCAACCGTTCGTGCCCCGACAGCGAGCCCGTGGCTGTCCCCATCGAACCGCATACGCAGTACAACTGGCCGAAGCGGGTGCCGATCACATGCGCCCCATCACCCAACTCGAGCGCAACCTCGGCGCGATCGCCGCTCACCAGCGCCGGAGCCAGCGCCCCATCCACAACCTCGGGCAGCCCGGTCGAGCCCGCGGCATCCTGGCTCGCCCTCCAGCACGCCCACGCGTGCCCCGACGCCGCCTCGAACGCATCGCGCTTCACCTCGATCACCTCGCCGGACTCCGGAACGACACCGAAGTACCCACCCCATGTCCCGCGCACCATGAGCATGCCCGATTCGCCGCACCACACGAGTTCACCGACAGACTCCGTGCTCGCGATCAGCCTCGCGCCGCCCGAAGGGTCCAGCTCATACATGCCACCCGAAGACAACCCTGCGTACACCACCCCCGCATCGGTCCGCGCCATCGCGCCCACAGGCGACCCATCAAACCGATGCACCACGCCCGCCGAGCAATCAGTCGCCCCCTCCAGCACGCCGAGCATCGCAGCCCATGACCCATCGCCGCCAGCAACGCCCCTGTTCGCGCTCATCTCATCCACCAGCGCCCGCGCCTCCGCGGTCCGCCCCCCCGCCAGCGCCTCACCGAACCGCGACAGCCCGTACCGCATCTCGTACAAAGAACGCTCGGCACGGCTCCGACCCAGCGAGTCCGAGAGCATCCACACCATCGCGCCCAGCGCCAGCGCCGCCAACACGCCCCCGCCGCCGACCACGAACACCCGACGATGTCGCCGCCATGCCCGCCGGACATCCGCCACCAGGCTCGGGCGCTCGGCCGCGATCGGCGCTCCCTTCAGGTACGCCCGCAGATCCGCCACAAACCCCTCCGCCGTCGCGTACCGATCGTCCGGATCCAGCGCCAGCGCCTTCCGGCAGATCGACCGAAGCGACGATGGCATCCGTTCGCCGCGGAAATCACGCGGCGCCATCGACTCCGGGCGGTCCGTCCGCATCCGGTGCAGCAGCAGCGCGATGTCGGTCCCGATCCGCTCCCGATCGTGCGGCAGCGAGCCCACGATCAGACGATGCAGCAGCAGCCCCAGCCCGTACACATCCGTTCGCGTGTCCAGATCCTGCGCCCGGCCGCTCGCGGCCTCCGGACTCAGGTACGCCGGCGTCCCCAGGATCCCGTGCCGCGTGACCTGCGCATCCTCTTCCCGATCCGACATCGACTTGCCGATCCCGAAGTCGATGATCTTCGGCGTCGCGCCCGCCCCGAGGTCGCTCATCAGCACATTCGCCGGCTTGAGGTCCCGGTGGATGATCCGGCGCGAGTGCGCCGCCGTGATCCCCTCACCGATCGTCACCATCAGCTCCACCCGCTCTTCGAGCGACAGCCCGTACGCCTCCGCGTACGCGCACACATCCGAGCCGCCGCAGAACTCCTGCACCAGGTACGCGCGCCCATCGCCCGTCAGCCCGCAGTCATACAGCCGCGCGATCGACGGATGCGAGAGCGACGCCAGGATCGTCGCCTCCCGCGCCACGCGCAGCCGCATCGACGCGTCCAGACGCCCCGTGCTCACGATCTTCACCGCCACCCGCCGCTCGAACCCGTGGTCGTGGTCGGCGTACTGCGTCGCTTCGTACACATCGCTTGATCCGCCCCGCGCGATCACACCGTGCAGCGTGATCCCCGGCAGCGAGATCGGCGCGCCCTCCTCCACGCCCTCGCCATCGCCCTCATCACCATCCCCCCCGGAGCCGCCGCCCAGCGCCAGCGCCCGCGCCAGCGCGTGCGTCGGCTGGTCGATCGCGCTCACCGGGCGCGCATCGCGATCCGCCTCGAACAGCGACTCCAGCAGCTCCGCCAGCTCCGGGGAACGACCGCGCAGCGACTCCAGCCGCACGGCCTGCTCGCCCGCGGGGAGCGATGCCCACTCATGGAACAGCATCCCGGCCCGTTGGTACAGATCAAGCCGCATCGCGCCCTCACGAATCCGCGCGAAGCTGCACCAGCAGCCACGCCCGCGCCATCCGCCAGTCCAGCTCCACCGTCCGGTCCGACACCCCCAGACGCCGAGCGATCTGCGCGATGCTCAACTGCCCGAACAGCCGCATGTCCGCGATCGACGCCTGGCGGGCATCCAGCAGCGACAGCTCATCGATCAGCTGCGCCAGCTCGAACACCTCCGCACCCTGCGGGCACGCCAGCAGCACATCCAGATCGACCCCCGAACGCGTCCGCCCCACATCACGACGCGCCGAACGACGATGCCGAGCGTAATCCACCAGCACCCGGCGCATCGCCACCGAAGCCGCCGCGATGAACGACTCACGGTCGGCCCAGGGCTTCCGATGCTCCGAAAGCCGCAGGTACGCCTCGTGAACGATCGCCGTTGGCTGCAGCGTGTGCCCATCCGGTTCCCGGGCCATCAGCGCGTGCGCGATCGACCGGATCTCCTGGTACACCGCCCGCTCATCATCGCCGAACAACGGCGATCCCTGCGGCTCAGTTGGGCCTTCTTCAGCCATCAAACCAAGTCTAACTCCCACCCCACCCCCCGCGCCACACACCCTCCCAGCACGACCCTACCACACACCCGTCCCGCCCCGTCGTCGACCGCGCCGGCACCCACCACCTTCACACGCTCACAAGCGATTGATTATTGGACATATTGATCCGCCAACTCGACCTCGCGCGCGGGCGCCACCTACCGAACTCGAATCGGCGGCCAGAGCCTTCCGAAGGCGCAGGGCACACCTGAGGGTGGCGACACAAGTAATTACTTCCCAACGACTTACGACACCGATCCCACCTTACCTTGCCTTGCGTCGGTCCCAAACCCCACCGCTCACGGTGCGGCCACCATCCCAAGCCCGACCGATCCCGACCTCGCGGCCCCGGTGAACGCCTGGGCGGACCTGCCCGAACCCATCCGCCGGGCGCTGCTCGCACTGGTGGACGCGGCCCGTTCGCCAGAGTCGTCGGCGTGACGGGAGAGGCAGGCACTCAGATGTTCCGAACAGTTGGAGGACAGTGAGGCGCCGTCGATCACCTGATGGAGCGTTCCATCCAACGCCAGCGCGCAGCCCGTCAGCATG
Organism: Phycisphaerales bacterium; assembly: GCA_052168315.1. Lineage (GTDB taxonomy): Bacteria > Planctomycetota > Phycisphaerae > Phycisphaerales > UBA1924 > JBQLZO01. The sequence goes on from JBQLZO010000040.1 coordinate 60,621, forward strand.
TCCCGCTCCTCGGCGATGATCTGCGGCGGCTCGAACAGGCCCCACCCGCACGCGCCCCGCGCCGGCGCGCAGCGAGGCCGCAGCTTGGGCACATCCATGGCATTGGCTTGTTCATGGACAGATTGGTCGCGTGCGTACACTCGCCGATTCCCGCGGGTGCCGGTTCGGGTGTCCCCGGTGGAGGAAGTTGATGGACCATCCCCTGCTGACCCCCTTGCAATTCCGGAATGGACGGAGTTCGGCGAATCGCGTGTGGGTCGCGCCGATGACGAACAAGTCGAGCCACGCCGATGGGCATCTGTCGGCGGATGAACTGCGGTTTCTGGAGATGCGTGCGGCCGGGGGGTTTGGGGTGGTGGAGACCTGCGCTTCGCATGTGTCGCTTGATGGGCAGGGGTGGGCCGGAGAGTTCGGGATGTTTGATGATGCGCTCGCGGGCGACTGGGCGCGGCTCGCTGAGGCCATGGGTCGGCACGGGAGTCTGCTGATCGGGCAGGCGTTCCATGCCGGGGCGAAAGCGCTGCGTGGGGCGGACCGCCCGATCCCGTGGTCGTGCAGCGGTTCGGGTGCCGGCGACAGCGAAGTGGCGGAGGGAAGCGAAGCGCAGATCGAGGGCGCGATCGAGGCGTTTGTGCAGGCCGCCCGTCGGCTTGAGTCGGCGGGTGTAGATGGGATCGAGCTGCACGGCGCGCATGGGTATCTGCTGAGCCAGTTCCTGAGCGCTGTGCTCAATCGCCGCGAGGATGGCTGGGGTGGTTCGCTGGAGGGGCGGGCGCGTCTGATCCGCAGCGTGATGCAACGGGTGCGTGCGGCGGTGAGTGATTCGTTCATCGTGGGCGTGCGGCTGTCGCCGGAGTCGAGCCCGAGTCTGCCGGGGCTTGATCTGGACGAGACTGTGCAAGTTGCGCGGTGGCTGTGCGATGACGGAGCGGACTTCGTGCATCTCTCGCTGTGGGAGGCGGCTCGGAACACGCAGAAGCGGCCGGATGAGCACGCGGCCCGCGTGTTCCGGGCGGCGTTGCCCGGGGATGTGCCGATCATCACGGCGGGGAATCTGTGGACGGCTGAGGATGCGATGGCGCAGCTCGCGCACGGGGCGGATGGAGTGGCGCTCGGGCGCGCGGCGATCGCGAATCCGGCGTGGCCGCGCGAGGTAGTCGCCGGCGGTGGCAGCGTTCGCCGCCCGCCGCTGAGCGCGGCCGAACTGCGCGAGCGCGGGCTGGGCGAGGCCTTCGTGGACTACATGCGGAATTGGAAGGGATTCGTCGCCGGCTGAGGAAGTGGCGGCCTGCGGGTCGTCCAGTTCTCCACTGAGCACGACCTGTGGCGGATCGCCTCCTCACGACAGTCGCTCATCGTCCGGCTCGCAGAAAGCCAGGCATCGCTCCCGCCTCCCACGGGTGCGACGCGGTGTGTGCCGGAATCGGTGATGCTGGGCGGTGGCCGCGAAGCCCGAGAATCTGCGATTGAGGCTGAAATGGGTCCACCGGGCGCCGCCAAGCGTTCACCGCCCCCCGTTCGCATTACCCTCGGTCTCGTCATTGGACGGCTGGACAGGACTCCGTCGTGTACGAAGTTGGCCGCCTCTCAGCGAAGGAGAGCCGCGTGATGAACCCCTCCCCCACCACCACTCGATTCCCGCTGACTGCCGCTGTGGTCGCCGCGGTCGCTGCCGCCGCAGGCACCGCGACGGCGGGCGCCGAGACCAAGGTCGAGCTTGAATCGGCGCTGCTGACGCCCTCGCCATCTGAGCGCGCAGCTCTCACGCCGACCAAGCTCATCTCGCCGATCGCCGATGCGCTGGCATCGGTTCCCGACGATGTGCGGGCGTTCGATATGCACATCTCCACGCTCGCGAATCCGTTCCTGCAGGGGCGCACGCCCGGCACACCGGGCTCCGAGGTCGCGAAGGCGTACATCGAGTTCTACCTGAAGCATGCGGGGCTCGTCCGCCCGTTCCAGTCCAACAGGATCGGACCGAACGATGCCGATGGCATGTCCTTCCGCCAGCCGTTCGAGCTTGGCGGCCGGACGGAGGTCGTCGCGCAGCGCGTGTCCGCCACGCCGGCCGTGGGCGGCGGCGCGATCTCCATGGTCGGGGGCGAAGACTTCAACGCGACCGGTCTCGGCTCGGGCGGCGAAGCCGAGGGGCAGGCGGTCTTCGTCGGCTACTCGACCGTAACCGACGAGTACGACGCGTATGCGCCAGAGCCCGACCTCGACCTGACCGGGAAGATCGCCGTCATGCTCCGCTTCGAGCCGATGGACGAGGTTGGGAACAGCAAGTTCACCGGCGGGCGGTGGTCGGGGGCCGCCGGCTTCAACAGCAAGCTCCGCGCGGTCGCCGAGCGGAACCCCGCCGCGGTGGTGCTGATCAACCCGCCGAAGACTTCCGATCGACGCGGTGGAAGTCTGCTCCCGGCGGGCGGCGGCGGTCGGTCGATGCTCGATGTGCCCGTGTTCCACATGACCTCCGAGGCCGGCGACCGCTTGCTCTCGGCGCTCGACGGCGAGGGTCGCTCGCTCGCGGCGCTGCAGGCGCTGGCCGACAGCGAGCCGCACATCATCGCGTTCGACGGGCGGATCTCGCTCCTGGCCGATGTCGAGCGCACACCGCTGGTGCCGGAGAATGTCGCGGGGCTGCTCCCGGGGCGCGGCGATCTGGCCAACGAGTACATCGTCATCGGCGGGCACTTCGACCACACGGGCAACGGCGGGTTCGGCGAGCCGCAGACGCTCGCGCAGGTGCACGAGGGCGCCGACGACAACGCCTCGGGCACGGCCGGAGTGCTGATCCTCGCCGACCGGCTCGCCAAGACCTACGCGTCGCTGCCCGAGGGTGCCCATGCGCGGTCGATCCTTTTCATCGCCTTCGATGCCGAGGAGTCGGGGCTGAACGGCGCAGCCCACTATGTCGCGAACCCGATCGCGCCGATCGAAGACCACATCCTCATGCTCAACATGGACATGATCGGGCGGATCGTCGATGGCGGCGTCACGCTGCACGGCGTGCCATCGGCCATCGACTTCGAGCGATGGCTCACGCCGTTCATGGAGGCATCCCCGCTGTCGTTCAGCATGCCGTCGTCCGTCAGCCGCCGCTCCGACCACGCGCCGTTCTACTTCGATGGCAACATGCCCGTGCTCTTCGCGATCTGCGACCCGCTGCACAGCGACTACCACACCGATCGCGATGAGGCCTGGAAGATCAACCGCGTGGGCGCGGTGCAGGTGATCGACTTCTTCGAGAACATCGCGACCGCCGCAGCGCTGCAGCCGCAGCGGCTCGAGTACGCGCCGCCCACACAGCAGGCCGCGACCCAGCAGTCGCGCGTCATCGTCGGCGTGCTCCCGCAGACGGCCGAGGATGGCGGCGTGCTGCTGATGCAGGTCACGCCCGAGACCTCCGCCTCCGAGGGCGGCCTGCTGGCCCAGGACCGCATCGTCGAGTGGAACGGCCAGGAGGTCGCCGATGTCGACGCATGGCGCGCGATGCTCTCCGCGCACAGCCCCGGCGATGTCGTCGAACTGGTCGTCGTCCGCGATGGCGAGCGGCTCGACAAGACGCTGACACTGCGGGCTCGATAACCGCCAACAGGCATTTCGCCGCGAGCGAGACCATCGTCACCGCCGGCGTGCAGGTGCGGGCGATGGCTCTGAACGATGCGACCGAGAGACCCCCGCCCCGAACTCCACTTCCTCTCGCTCAAAGCACGCAATCGGACGCCCATCACCGCAACGCCGGCACGATCGACGACGCCGACACAAAGTCACAGGAGCCGCTCGTCTCCAACAGCGAACGCGAACCTGTGCGCTCTGGTGCAAACGGGCGCGCGAAAGCCACCTACTGGACTCGAACCAGCGACCTGAGCTTTACGAATCTGGACCTTCTGGCACAGAAACATGTCTGCAAGCGAGGAACTGCAAACAGTTTACAGCCATCAACGTCGATTCGCAAGCGATCGCACCCCAACCCGTCTCAAAGCGTCAAAAAGCGGTAATCGCGGCGGCATTTCGGTAGTGAACCCGTAACCTGAAATCGCACAGAACACAGGTCACTCGTTGAGCGAATCGGCTCTTGGCACCCGAGTCTTGGGACTAAGGCCCTTGCGCTGCAGATGCGGTTCACGAGCCGTGATCCCTTGGCAATCAGCGACAGGATCGACAGGACTCGAAACACGACGAAGAAGAGCCGCCCACGGATTGAAGACCACCTCTTTGAGGCTGAAAGGACCGATGAACTGGATCAGTCTGGGTTAAGTCGGAGATGTATGGAGAGGTGTTTAGGACACATTTCGGGATGCATGGGCTGTGTTGTTGGAAGCGCGTTCTGGTGGCCGCCGCTGCGGGCGAAAGTATCGGCGCGGCGGCGCGGGGCGGGGGGCGGCAACGACGACCGGGCCATCACCAAGATCGTCGAGCATGCGGGAGGAGCTGTCACTCAACTGCATCCCGGGCTGCATCCGTAAGATCGGCATCGTCCGATCATCATCACCGATTGCGGGACAGGGACATTGAACTCCCAGAGCCGATATCGATGTGGGCCGCCACACAGCGGGCATGAGGGGCGAGTTGGCGGGGAAAGTGGGTTGTTCACGCCCCGAGCCTTCGCGGGGTCCAGTTGGCGTCGTGGCGGATCCATTCCGCGCGGTCGTGGAGTCGTCCCTCGCCGGCGGACCAGAGTTCGATCCGCTCGGGGATGATCCGATAGCCACCCCAGTGGGCGGGGCGTTCGATGGTGCGTCGTCCCATGGCCATCTTGCCGACGAGGGAGAGCGCACGGGCGATGACGGCTTCGCGCGATTCGATCGCGCCGCTCTGCAGGCTGGCGTGCGCGCCGATGCGTGAGAGCATTGGGCGGGTATGGAAGTAGGCATCGCTCTCGGCCTCGGTGGTTCGGCGGACCCGGCCCTCGATGCGGGCCTGGCGTTTGGCGTGGGGCCAGTGGAAGAGGGCGGCGGCGTGCGGGTTCGATTCGAGTTCGCGGCCCTTTCGGCTCTCGTAGCTCGTATAGAACACCAGCGCCGGTGGATCGTGCTCGATCGCCTTGCACAAGACGATGCGCGCGGAGGGCGCGCCCCATGGCGTGGCCGTGGCCAGCGTCATGGCGTTGAAGTCGTCGTAGCGCTCGCTGCGGCGGGCGTCTTCGTACCACGCGAGCAGCAGCGGCATGGGGTCGTCGGGCAGGGGATCGGGCAGATCGTGGCAGGCGAGCATCGCGGTGAGTGCAGCGGCGATCGGGCCGGTTTCCTTCGTGGAAGCGCTCATGAGCGAACTCCTTGGGCGGGCAGCTTCCGCTGGAAGACCCGCCAGTCGAACGAATCGATGAGCGCGGCGATGACCTCGTGCGAGGGTACGGGCACGCCGGTGCGCTGCGCGTGTTCGATGATCTGGCGGTTGAGTTGCCCGACCTCGCTGGGACGCCCGCCTCGGATGTCGCCGACCATGCTGGGCGTGTGCGGGCGTGCCTTGTCGAGGATGGTCCACATGCGGTCGGCGATGCCCGGGCCGAGCTGGATACCCTCGGCGTCGGCGACGCGGAGCCCCTCGTCCATGAGGCGCTTCACGATCGCGCGGGCCGGTGAATCGAGTACCCCGGCGACCGAGCTGTCGGTGAGGGCCGCAACGGGGTTCATCGCGGCGTTGAGCACACCCTTCGTCCAGACGAACGGTTCGATGTTCTCGACCTGCTCGGTCGGCAGCCCGCAGGTGGACAGAACGCCGGCGAGGCGGGCGGCGAAGCGGCTGTGGGTCGCATCAGGGCCGCCGATGAAGTGCGGCGGGCCGCTCAGCATCACGGCCGCGGCATTGTCGGCGGTTTGTGTGGCGCCGTAGTTGAGGACCATGCGGAGGACGCGGGGCTCGTCCAGGCTTTGCATGAGGTCGCGGCCGGGCTCGATGCCGTTCTGGAAGCTGATGACGAAGGGGTGATCGTCTTGAGGCAGTGTGCCGAGGACGGGGCGGAGCTGCTGGGCCACCTCGTTGATCGCGGTGGTTTTCGTGGCGACGAAGATCGCGTCGAGGGGCATGCCCTCGCGGAGGGCGGCAATGGACGGAACGACCGTGGGGTGTGAGCGGGTCTCGATCAGTCCGGAGACGCCGACGCCGTTGCGATGGATGAGTTCGGCCCTGGCGGGATCGCGCACGACGATGGTCACGGGGACGACCCGGCCGAGCATGGCCGCGAGGCTCAGGCCCATCGCGCCCGCGCCGATGATCGCGATCCGAAGCGGTGGCTGGCTGGACGGGTCGGTCGGGGTCATGGCGGCATCTACCGGTCTGATGAGGTTGTGTGGCCACGCTCGCGTGTCGCACGGACCATGCATTATCGCACGGCGTGCGATTCGGCGGTGGCATCCGTGGCCTTTCCTGTGCAGGCGGGCGCGAGCGAGCGGAAGCGGGCCTGGAAGAAGCGCAGGTGCTTCGGCTCGTGGATCATCTCAAGGCCGTGGATCTGTTCGGGTGCTTCGTGCAGCGCGATGACGGATTCGGCAACGACATCCATGTGGGCCTGCGTGTAGACGCGCCTCGGGATGGTGAGTCGAATGAGTTCGAGTGGCGGGAAGTGGTTCTCACCCGTCTTCGGGTCACGCCCGGCCGAGACGCCGCCCCGTTCCATCGATCGGACGCCTGAATCGATATACAGGGCGGCGGCGAGGGCCTGGGCGGGGAACCGTTCGCGCGGGATGTGCGGGAGGAATCGCGCGGCGTCGACGAAGATGCCGTGCCCGCCGATCGGCTGCACGATCGGCACGCCGGCGCGTTGCAGCCGCTGCCCGAGGTACTCGACCTGGCCGATGCGCGCGCGGATGTGGTCTTCCTGAACGGACTCGCCGATGCCGATGGCCATGGCCTCCATGTCGCGGCCCGCCATCCCGCCGTAGGTGTGAAGCCCCTCGTACACGACGACCATGTTCCGCGCCCGCTCGGCGAGATCGTCGTCGTTGACGGCGAGGAAGCCGCCGATGTTGACCAGCGAATCCTTTTTGGCCGACATGGTACAGCCATCAGTGTGGGAGCAGGTCTCCAGCAGGATCGACTTGATGCTCCGGCTCTCGAATCCGGGCTCGCGGAGCTTGATGAAATAGGCGTTCTCGACGGCCCGGGTGGCGTCGAGGTACACATTGATGCCGTGCTCGTGGCACAGGGCGCACACGGCCCGGATGTTTTCCATCGAGCATGGCTGCCCGCCGGCCATGTTGACATTGGTTTCGAGCGAGAGATACGGGATGCGTTCAGCGCCGACCCGTTCGATGAGCCGGCACAGCTTGTCCGGGTCCACATTGCCCTTGAACGGATAGTCACTGATCGGGTCGTGGGCTTCGTCGATGATGACATCGACGAAGGCACCGCCGGCGGCTTCCTGGTGGTGGCGCGTGGTGGTAAAGTACATGTTGCCGGGCACGAAGTCACCCGGCTTGATGCAGAGCTGCGAGAGCAGGTGCTCGGCGCCGCGGCCCTGGTGGGTCGGGATCAGGTGCTTGTAGCCGTAGTGCTCATGGACGGCCTGTTCGAGGCGGTAGAAGTTCTCCGAGCCGGCATAGGACTCATCGCCGAGCATCATGCCGGCCCATTGGCGGTCGCTCATGGCGCTGGTGCCCGAATCGGTGAGCAGATCGATGTAGACATCGGCGCTGCGGAGCAGGAAGGTGTTGAACCCCGCTTCGGCGATGGCGCGCTCGCGCTGCTCGGGGGTCGTCATGCGGATCGGCTCGACCATCTTGATCTTGTAGGGCTCGGCCCAGCTGCGGCGTCGTGTCATCGGGGGTTCCTCATGGCATGGGGTGGTAGTGGAGCCGGTTCAACCAACGGAACGCGGCTTGGTCGGCGGCGTTGTTCGGCTATGTGGTGGCCAGCGTGCCTCCGGGGACGGGACGGCCGCGGCGTGCGGCCATCTCGTGACCGATCGCGGCCAAAGCTGCATCGTCGAGCTGCGAAGCGGCGGCGGGGAAGAGTTCCTCGTCCTCGAAGGCGATGTGCTCGCTATAGAGCGAACGCAGGGTGGCGAGATCGTCGAGCAGTGACTTCAACTCGGTCCCCGCCGGACACAACCCAGCGAGCCAGCGGTCCAGCGTCGTGTGGACGCGGTCGTGCAAGGCCTCGGCCACGCGGTGCTGTTGTTCGAGAGCATCGGCCCGTTCGAGCAGCCGCTCGTTCCCGGGGCGATCCATCGCGCGCAGCCTTGGAAACAGCGATTCCTCTTCGTCGGCGGTGTGGTGCGGGGCGCTGTGGCGGAAGTATCGCAGCGCGGTCCGAAGCGCATTGCGCGCGTCATCGTGCAGCGGCCCGTCCGCGTCCCGATGCACGACGCGTTCGATCACGCCGAGGAAGCTCTCGATCCGACGGTGGCAGTCCATCATCAGGGCGATGGGCTCATCGAAGCCGGGCTGGCCGGTTGTACCGATTTGGATTGGCATGCTGTGTCCTTTGGGTTTTCGGCGGAAGGTCATGCGTTCAGGCGGGGTGGCCCTGGCACGCGGGACAACCGCTCGGTCTTGCCGGGCCGAAGAATTCGTTGTGGCGGCAATCGGTGGGCACGCTCAACTCGTCGAGCGTTCGATCGAACGCGTTCATGAACTCGAATGGTCCGCAGAAGTAGTACTCGCAATGTCCCGGAGAAGGCGTGAGCGTTCGCACGAGCGCAGTGTCTGGAACGCCCGCGCTGTGGGCGCGCTGCGACTGCAGATCGTCTTCCAGAGGGTCGCTGTACCGGAAGTGCACGCGGAGTCGATCTCGAGAGGCCGCCAGCGCGCGAACCTCATCACCGAAGGCATGTGTTCGGCTGTTGAGTGCGCCGTGGATGAAGACGATCTCGCGATCGGGCCACCGTTGGATCGCTTCGTGCAGCATCGCGAGCAGCGGCGTGATGCCGACGCCGCCGGAGACAAGAACGAGTGGGATCTCCGGGCTGGTCGGATCGCTGAGCACGAAGTTGCCACACGGCGGACCGACCTCCAGCGCCTGTCCGGCCGCGAATCGTCGATGGAGTTGGTGCGAGACATAGCCTGCGGGATTCGCGTCGTCCTCCGCGCCCTCGCGTTTGACGCTAATGCGGTAGTGGGTTGGCGATGGAGCCAAGGAAAGGCTGTAGTTGCGCATGGTCGTCCCGCCGTCGGGCAGTGGCATGCGAATGGTGATGTACTGGCCGGCTTGAAAAGGGGCGAGTGGCTTTCCGTCCTCCGGCGTGAGATAGAACGAGGAGATGGTGTCGCTTTCTCGTTCGATGCGTTCGATGATGAATCGGCGGAAGCCCGTCCAGCCGTGGTCTTGCTCGTGTTCGTCATAGATCCTGGACTCGCGCTCGATGCATACATCGGCGAGGAGGGCGTATGCCTCACCCCACGCGGTGAGGACCTCATCGGTTGCCGCGTCGCCGAGCAGGTCCTTGATCGAGCCCAGGAGGTGCTTTCCGACAATGGGATAGTGCTCGGCCTTCACGCCCAGAGAAGCGTGTTTGTGGGCGATGAGTTCGATCGCCTCGGCGAGGTTCGCGGGGTTATCGATGTTCTCGGCGTAGGCGAGGATGGCCGCCGCGAGTGCCTTCTGCTGCGTGCCGGCGTGCTGGTGGGCCGGATTGAAGAACGCCTTGACTTCGGGGTTCTGCGTGAACATTCGGCCATAGAAATGCCGGGTGAGCGCTTCGCCGTGCTCTTTGAGAACGGGAATGGTCTGCTTCACGACATCTCGGGTTTGCATTGAAAGCATCACTGCTCCTGGAGTGTTTGGGTGTAGCGAGGGAGGGGGTGTGGGGTGGAACCGCTGCCGCGATTCGGCGGCGATTGACGGGGCCGCGGCTCACATGGCCCGCGAGGTTTCAAGTTTGACGGCCTTCGGGAAGAGGATGTTGTTTTCCTTGTGGACATGGGTGTGCATGTCGCGCTCGAGTTCGGCCAGACCGTCGAGCATCGCGCGGTAGGTGTTGCAGGCCCATTCGGGCGGCACGAAGTCATCGGTCGCGCAGCGCATCTTGGCGAGCGCATCGCCGGCGTCGTCGTGCTCGTGTTCCATCTGTCGGATCGGGTTGGTGATGGAGCCGCATTGCGATTCGATGGGGCCTCCGGCTTCGAGGTGCCGCACCATTGGGAACAGGATCCGCTCTTCCTTGAGCATGTGGTCCATGAGTTCCTCGAACATCGCGGCAAAGGTGGAACGAAGCTCGTGCAGGCGAGGCTCCTGATTCCCATGCACCGAGCTGACCTTCTCGATCAACCGGCGCAGCCTCGGCAACTCATCGCGGAGCCACGCGTGGTGGGTGGCTTCGATGTGGTCGGCCAGGGTTGTCAGCGACATCTGTGCCGGATCCTCGTGTCGGTCGGCGGGTGTGTGCGGGTCGGTCTTGGCGAGCATGGCGAGGACGGTGTCAACCGGCACGCCACGCTTGCGGCAGGCCTCTTCGAGGGGCAGTTTCCCGCCGCAGCAGTAGTCGATGCCGATGGCCTCGAACACGCGCGAGCGGGCCGGGCAGTCGACGACGAGCTGTCCCACGGTGTTGGAGGGCTGGATGGTGGCTGGCATGGCGGGATCTCCGGGGGTTCAGTGAGGCGGCCTGTATTCAACGCTTCTGTGCTTTGAAGATATCTTGACATGTTTATACCACCCACCTATCGTGCTGTCCAGCCCACGGCTTGATCTCGCCCGTCGATTTGTCCGATTTGGTGTTTGTCAGGAGGACGCTCGCATGAAATTGCTCTCCGATGCCTGCGAGTACGGGCTTCGTGCCGTGCTCTGGCTGGCACAGCGTCCCGGGCAGGCGCAGAAGGTTCGCGAGATCGCCGAAGGCACGAAGGCTGCCCCTGGCTACCTCGTCAAGGTGCTCCAATCGCTGACTAAAGCCGGGATCCTCTCGGCCCAGCGCGGGAGCTTGGGCGGCTTCACGCTGCTGCGCAATCCCGCGGAACTCACGGTTCTGGACATCATCAACGCGATCGACCCCATTGAGCGCATAGAGACCTGCCCGCTCGGCATCGAAGCGCACGGCGAGTGCCTCTGTCCCATGCACAAACGCATCGACGATGCCTTCGGGCTGATCGAGGCGAGCTTCGCCAACTCGAGGATCGCAGAGTTGATGGAGCGACGCACCGCATCGGACTCGCTCTGCGCGGGGCTGACACTCAACGGCACCGCCTTGCCCACGAAAGAAGATTCATGATGAGTGGTGACGATTTCACGAACCCGCCCATCAAGCGTCATGCCGCGCTGGTGCCCCTCAGCCGCGACCATTATGCCGGGCTTGTGCACGCCCACCGGATGATGAAGGCCGCCGGGGGGGATCGGGTCGCGCGGCACAAGGTGCTGGCGGAGTTTCTCGACGAGTGGGACCGGACCATCAGCGAGCACTTCGACGATGAGGAACGCCTGCTCGGCGATCTCGCGAGCGAGGACGATCGTCGGCGTCTGCTCGAAGAGCACCGGGCGCTCCGGGATCAGGTGCATCGGGCGAGGCAATGGCGGAAGAGCGTGGACCCGGACGCCGAGGCACTGGCCGGGCTTGGCGGGCAGTTGGAAGCGCACATCCGGTGGGAGGAACGCGAACTGTTCAATCGCGTGCAGGCATCGAGCGATGCGGCGGCGCTGGAAGCCTTGCAGCGCGAGACGGCGGACATCGAGAGCCGTCGCGGTCGGCATCGCGGGGGAGCGAAGTCCGCTGAAGGTGATGGCCCATCTTGCCCATCCCGCCGCGCGACGGAACCGTGATCGGGATGCATGATCAGGAGCCGAGGGTGTTTCGCTCGTTCCTTGCCGCATCACTCGCGTTCGTGTGCATCGGTGCGTTGTGGGGAACTGGACTGCTGTGGCGATTGGGCGATGCGGAATCGCTGGTGGCGGTCGGTTCGCTGACTGTCAACGCGCTTGGGCAGATGCAGGTGATGGGTTTTCTCGTGCTCCTGCTGATGGGCGGGGCGTACCAGCTCCTGCCACGAGTGTTCAGCGGTTCCGTGCCGTGTAGGGGGTTGATTCCTCTGGTGTGGCTGGCGATGGTGGGCTCGGTGCTCGTTCGATCCGTTGCGATGGCGCTCTATGCGCACGAATGGGCACCGGCCGCGCATGCCGCCGGCGGGCTGGTCCAGATCGCGGCGGTCAGCACTTTTACGGCACAGATGATGCGGCTGCTTATCGGCGAGATCCGTTCGCCGGCGGCCGGACTCCTGATGCTCGGCTTCGTGTTCATGCTCGCGCAGACGGCGCTGAGCGTGTGGCACATGGATCAAATGCTCAGGGCTTCGGACCGCGGCGTGCTGCTGCAGCAGATCGCGACCTGGCAGGGGCCGCTGCGCGATGCGCAGTTGCACGGCATGGCGCTGTTCCTGCTGCTCGGCATGGGCATGCGGCTATTTCCCAAGCTGTATGGTGTGACCGAATATCACGCCCATCGTCGGGGCTGGCTGGCGGTGGGCGCGCTGACGCTGGGGCTCATGCTGGAACTGGGGTTCTTTCTGGCCTTCCGGCTTACCGGGCAGCGATCGCTGGCGGGGGGGCTGCTCCTGTCGTGGGTGCTCCTTCCCTTCGGCTGCCTGCTGATCACGATGCCATGGCGGTTCTGGCGCGCGTGGCCGATGGGCACCGCACCGGAATCCACCGCGAAGTTCATTCGTGCTGGCATCGCGTGGTTGTTCGTTTCATTGGCGCTGCTGCAGGTGTTCCCGGCGTATCACCTTTACGCGGGCTTTGACTTCAGCCATGCCTACCACGGGGCGATCCGGCAGGCGATGGTCGGCGGGTTCGTGCTCTTGCTGTGCGTGGGTCTCACCTAGGCCCTCGTGCCCCGGATGCTCGGCGTGCGTCCGCCGGGTGGCTCCACGACCTGGAGCGTTTTCCTGCTGCTCAACGGCGCGTGCCTGATCCGGGTCGTGGCGCAGGTCTGGACCGATTTCGATGCGCGTCTGTTCGCGTGGCTACCGATCGCGGGCGCGCTGCAGATGGTCGGTGTCCTGTGGTGGGCGACATCGATGGCGGCGCTGCTGCGGCGAAGCAACGGTCGGGCGGAGGATCTTGGCTGGATGGATGCAAGCGATGGGCACCGATCCGTCTGACATTCATCGGGGCATCCAGAATGCCAAACGGCCCAACACATTCATGGTGTCGGGCCGTTTCGGTGTTGTGGAGTCAGTTCTGGCGGAACTATCGTCGGCTGCCTTACTGGCATGTGTCGTGGTTGCAGCATGGGAGGCCGAGCATCGCGCGTCGAAGGCGGGCGAAGTCCATGACCTCGCCTTCGAACTCCTGTGCCGTGCGGAGGGCATCTTCATTTCGCTCGAACGCGACGGCGTGTGACGCCATGGGGGTGCGAAGCCGCTGCGCATGGACGAAGTGCGCATCCTCGGCGCGGACCCAGTCCGTCGTGCCATGGTCCCGGACCCAGCGCTCGATGATGGGCAACTCCTTGCCGCTGCCCTCGGCATGGTTGACCATGCAGTTGAAATCATCGAAGAGCAGGGCCAGCCGCCGCCCGCGCTCGTCGTGGACGACGGTCGCGGTCGCGAAGCGGGCATCGCTGATGATCATGTTGCATTCCACGCAGACTGAATCGTCGAGCCTGACCTGAGGCGGTCCATCGGGATTCTCGGCGGAGCATCCGGACAAAGCCGATGCGGCGAGAGCGCAGAGCGCCAGTGCCGCGAATCCTGCGAAGGAACGTTTTCGATGGTTGGGTGAGTTGTTCATACGGGTGCCCTTCTGCTGAAGATCAGCAAGGCAAGAATGAGCGGGATGATGGTCCATGCGGCGATCACGCCGGCGAGAACCCACGGCAGCGCGGCACCGAGTTCCTGCGAGGCGTACACGCCCACCGGGCCGAGCACATCGATCGACGCGTTCATGTTGTTGATCACGCCGAGCTTAAATGACTGCAGCGGATTCATGACGCCGAGCAGGAAAACTTCCTGCACGCGCAGCTTGAAGACGAGCGCTCCGGCCATCAGCCCGAGATCGCTCAGGAACACGAGCGCGAGCCAGACGAACAGCCCCAGCCCGCTGGCGACGCCGGCACGCCTGGAGAGCACGGAGATGAGCATCCCGAGCGACAGCATCGCCACCGCCAGGGCGCAGGTGAACCCGACGAGCATCGCGTAACTGCCCGCATCGGCGCTGCCCGAACGCCAGGCAAGGACCACAGCGCTGAAGCCGAATCCAAGGCACAGCGAGCAGATCAACGCGCCCGAGAGGCCGAAGAACTTGCCGAGCAGCACCTCGCTGCGCGAGACGGGCTGGGCGAGCAGGTACAGCAGCGTGCCCCGCTCACGCTCGCCGGCGATCGCGCCGGCCCCGGCCGTCAGCGCCATCAGCGGCACGATCAGCATCACCAGGTTCAGCAGCCCGGCGGTCGTCTTGCCGAAGCCCGCGAACCCGTGCGAGCCCATGCCCGCCAGCGACATGAACGACACCCCGATGGCCAGGGTTCCGAAGGCGATGGTGTAAAGAAGGAACCAGCGGCTCGCGAGCGCATCGCGAAACTCACGACGGGCGAACGAGAGCGTGCTCCCGATGAAGGACCGATGCTGTCGCGGCAATGCCACTGCGGGCGCGGCTTTGCTGGAACGATCGATGGTGATGGCGGTCATGATGCCTCCCCGCTGATCTGCAGGTCGTCAAGGATTTCGAAGTCGCGAACATGAATGGAAGCGCGGGCGAGGTCGCCCATCGGTGCCGCCTTGCTGTCGCGCGGCACTGCCACGCACAGCCCGTGCCCGTTCAGGTTCACGGCGTGCCCGGCCTCGCGGAGCACGCGGGCGGCGAGGTCTTCCGACGCATCGCGCAGGAAGAGCCGGACCGTCCGCACGCCCGATGCCGAGGGCCAGATCGCCGCGGGTGTCGTGTCGCGCATCAGTGTGCCGCGTTCGAGCACGAGCACGCGATCGGCCAGCGCGATGACTTCGTCGGGCCGGTGCGAGGCGAAGACGAGGGTCTTGCCCGCGGCCTTGAGCCGCTGCAGCGTTTCGACCACCTCCCCGCGCCCGGACGCATCGAGATTCGAGGTCGGCTCGTCGAGCACCACGATCGGCGGATCGGAGAGCAGGGCGATCGCCAGCGCGAGCCGCTGCTTCATCCCGCCCGAGAGATCCCGCACCCGCTTCCGCTCGTGCCCCTGCAGCCCGACGGCGGCGAGCGCCTTCACGGCCGAGGCGTTCCGTGCCCTGCGGAGCGTCGCGAAGAACGACATCGCCGACGCAAGCCGGGCGTCGTCGTGGAACGCCAGTTCCTGCGGCACATAACCGATGAGAGAGCGTGCCCGCTTGCCAGAACGGCGAACATCGAGCCCCGCGATGCTGATGCGCCCCTTGAACCGGATGACGCCGAGCATGCAGCGGATCAGCGTGGTCTTGCCCGCGCCGTTGCTCCCCCACAGCGCCAGCGAGGCACCATCGTTCAGATCGAACGACACATCATCGACCGCGGCGACGCGTCCGAACTTCTTGATGACACTCGTGGCCTGGATCATGTCCGGCCCCTTTCCTGTGTGACAGCCGAGAGAACACTGCGCTCACGGCAGACGAGCCAAGTGAGCCCGCCGGCCGATCCGACCAGTAGGAGTGCGAGCACCAGCATCGATGAGCGCGAACCACCGGTTGATATTTCCACGAACTCGAACACCGGCTGTGTTGCCAGCGGGTGTGGATCGGTCAGTTTCGGCTCCGGGCGAAGATCCGGCATCGCCCGCGCCGTGAACTCGATCGCCTGCTGCGCCGGGCTGTGGATCAGGAACCGCAGGTTCGGCTCGCGGGCCACGAGGCTTTCGAAAAGGCTCCGAGGCTCATACGCCAAATCGCCGATCCCATCGCCGTTGCGGTCGAAGCCCGCGTAGTCGGACCAGAAATTGCCTTTCCCGCCGCGCGAGAACGCGTTGGCGTGCAGGCTCCCGCGCCCGTGGACGCCGACCTGCTCTTCGTTCTCAACGAACGCGTTACTGGTGAACACATTGCTGTGTGTGTTCGGCGTGGCAAGCGCGCCGGTCTCGTTGTACGCGAACACATTTCCTCCGAAGAGCCCGGTCGAATCCATCGAGGAGGGGCTGTTGTCGATGTACACGCCCACGCGATTGGCCATCAGGGCGTTGTCGATGATGGTGATCGCGTCGCAGTCCTTGAGCCCCAGCCCGTACCCGCTCGCGCCGCGATTGTTGATCAGGGTATTGTTCCGCACCGTGATGTTGTTGCTGTACATCAAATACATGCCCACGGAGTTGTTCGTGAGCATGTTGTCGATCAGCTCGGTGTCGTTGCTGTACATGAAGTGCAGCCCGTACCGGCTTCCGGTCACCCTGTTCCGCGCGATGGTCAGATCGCTCGAGTACCACAGCACGATGTCGCGCGAGTCGCGGACCTCGTTGTCGGTGATGATGGCCTCGTGGCTCCACCAGGTGCGGATGCCATCGCCGCGTCGCCCGGGCTCCATGTCCTTGCCACGGATGATGTTGCGTCGGATGATCGATCCGGGCGCCTCGCGGATATCGATGCCGTAGAGCGCATCCTCGATCCGGTTGTCTTCGATGATAAATACGCCGCGTTCGCCGCGGATGGCCGCCGGTTCTCGATCGACCCCGCTTCCGGAGCCCCGCACGGTGAAGCCTCGCATGGTGATATCGTGCCGGAGCAGCTGCACCACGGTGCCCTCGCCGCCGCCATCGATGGTGACTTTGCCGTTGCCTTCGAGCACCACGGCCTTGCGCACGACCAGATGTCCGTGGTAGACGCCGGCTGGCACCACGATGGTGTCGCCGGGTTCGGCCGCATCGATCAACGCCTTGATCGCGTCGGTGCTCAGCGGCTGTGTGCCGGGTGAGTCGCAGTGGGCACTGCCCGCCAGGCACAGCCCGATGAGCAGCGCCACCAGTTGGAACGAATGGCCGCGCATCACGCCTCCCCCTTGTGCAAGGTGCTCTGCCTCTTCGCCCGCTTGTGCAGCGGGAGGTACGCGTGTCGGTGGAAGAACAGGGCGAGCACGATCACGCCGGAGGCGATCGTCGCGAGGATCAGCCCGATGCCCGGGGTCGCGACCGTCTTGAACTGTCCGATCCCACCCTCACCCAGCAGCGTGGGCACGAACGGCTCGATCGCCGAGGAAAGCGGTGCGTAAGGATCAAGATTCATCCCGAAGTGCCGCATCCACAGATAAAGATCCAGCAGGAACACGGCGGGGAAGAGGATCACCGGGATCGCCAGCAGTGCGGCCCACCGCGAGTGCAGGTAGGCGGCGAGTTCCAGCAGGATCACCAGCGCGATCAGACCGAACACGCCGAACGAACGCTCGAGCTGCGCGGCCTCATGGAGCGAGCGCATGCCGATATAGTGGTTCAGACCGTCGATTTCCGCGACATCGCCGTCGAGCATGTTCACATACGCCACGAGGTGCAGGTTGTCCGGATACTGCGGCGCGTGGAGCTCCATTCGCCAGTAGGGCAGGAACAACGACACGAGGATCAGGATCCTCGCCACGAGCAGCAGGAAGCCCGGTGTGCCGTAGCGGATGGAATGATTCCTGCGTTCGTTTTCGGGAACGCTCGGGCCGATGATCGCTCGCATGATGCGTCGCATGAAGTGCTCCGTGTTTCATTGGCCGGATCGAACCAGCACCTGGCGTTTCGCCCCGGGTTCCGGTTGACGGCATGTCGAAAGTCGCTTCGATCCCTTCCGAGAGCGAAGCGATGGAGGAGAAGCCAAAGTCAGTCCTTCGGGACCACCTTGAAGTAGCCCATCATCTCAAGGTGCAGCGCCGAGCAGAACTCGGTGCAGTAGAAGGGAAAGGTCCCCGGGATGTCCGCTGTGAACTCGATTGTCACGGTCTCGCCGGGTTCGAGGCTCGAAGTAATGTTGTACGCCGGGACCGCGAAGCCATGAGTGGCATCGAAGGCACGTTCGGTGTTGGTCAGCCGCCAGATGACACGATCACCCTCGTTGACCACGATGTGTTCGGGGTTGAAGTGGCTGCGGATGACGGTCATGTAGACCGTGACGGTGTTCCCATCCCGCTCGATGCGCTCCTGCCCCCGGCGTGGCGCGGACGGATCGACCATCTGCGTGTGCGGATCCCAGCCAACCTGCGGGTAGATCTTCCAGGGCTCCAATTTGTCCGCGCGGATGATCTGGGCGTAGTGCGGCTCACCGACCCCGATCGGCATGTCGTACACCACAGGCATGTTCGTGCCCTTCTCGCCGATGTCGATCAGTTGGAAGTTCTGAGGCAGCAGCGGGCCGGTCGGGAAGAAGCGATCCACCGACCACTTATTCATCGACACCAGCCACTGGCCCAGCGGATTCGCGGTGTCGCCGCCGATGGTCGCGATGTGCCCCACATTGTATTGGATCGGTGTCTTGTGCACGAGCGTCCAGGCGGGCTCGGGCGTGAGGTTCGCGTACGACCCGCCGAGCGTCCAGCGCGCCACCGCCGAATCAAGGAAGAGCGAGGTGTACGCGTAGCCGTCGTTGCTGAACTGCGTGTGCAGCGGGCCGAGCCCGACTTCGATCCGTGCCTCGACCACCGCGTCGAAGTCCAGGACCGGAATCCCATAATCACAATGATCGGAGAAGGTCTTGTCCGCGATGGCTTTCTTGATCTTGTCCACGGAATAGACCGTGACATGCGGGTCGAGTTTGCCTGAGACGACGACGAAATCACCCTTCGGCGCAACATCAACGCCGTGCGGGCTGCGGGGTTCGGGGGTGAGGTGCAGCAGCCCCTCCTTGATCGCCGTGTCCAGCGCGATCACCGGGAACCCATGGACCTCCTCGGCCTTCCCCGCCTTGAACACAGCCTCGGCCTTCTTCCAGTCGATGATGTGCAGGTAGTCCGTCGCGTTCCGGCTCACGCCGGCCTCGAACGGGGGTTTCTTGTCCTGGATGCCGCCGGTCGCCAGCTCAGTGTTCAATGAGTTGAGGAACAAAAACCCGTCGCTCTGCAGACGACCCGCCACGGCGAGGTCCTGCCAGTAAGGCGGCAACTCCATCGCGAACGACTGGCTCGGGTCGATCCTGCCCCGACGACGATCGAAGCTCCAGAAGATCACCGAGCCCCGATAGGTCTCCTCGTACTCGTCGATCATCGCGAAGCTCGCGCCCCACGGCACCCCGTACTGCGAGCTCTCGATCACATACTCGGTGTTCGGCGTCACGCACAGCCCGTGGTTGCTCACCGTCAGCGGGTTCTTGATGATCTGCTTGGTTTCCATGTCGCGGAGGTCGATCACCGCGACGCGGGCGTTGATCTTGTCGTTGATGAACAGCCATTGCCCGTCGTAGTCCCCGTCGGTCTGCGACAGCGCCGGGTGGTGCGTGTCGCCCCAGAGGTTGTCCTTGCCGACGACGCGCCCTTCCGCGAGGACATCATTACCCACGCCGAACCCATAGCCCTGCCACGGGTCGGGTGTGAACACGGCGATGGTCCGGAGCAGGCGCATCGACGGGATGCCGATCATGTACGCCTGCCCGCTGTGCCCGCCCGAGGCGAACATGATGAATTCATCATGCGTGCCGCTCGGGGTGAAGGTCTTGGCGGCGGCCATGAGGTCGGTCATCGACAGCCCGCGCTCCTTGGCCACGCGCTGTACATCGTTCATGTTCTGGGCCGAGGCCGCCGAACCCAGCCCGCCGACCAGCAACGCGCCGATGAGCCCATGGAGTAAACGCGTCTTGAAAGTATGAGCCGACATCGCTTCCTGCTTTCTTATTCAAAGAGATTCTGTGACTCCGCGCCACGGTGCTGCGAGCGCCGCCGTGCCACGCCCGTTCATTCACGATTGGTTTCCGATTGCATCGCCCGGATGTACGCGATGATGAGTTCGATTTCGCTGTCCTTGAGTGCCGGGTTCCCACCCTTGGCGGGCATGTCCATCCCGGTCTGGTTCTCCGGATCCCACGGCGAGCGCCCGGTCTTGATGAAGGCCATCATCTCGGCATCGGACTTGCCCCCCACGAACGCGCTGCTCGCCAGAGGCAGCCCCAGGCTCTCCATCCCCTCGCCACGCTGACCGTGGCACGCCGCGCAGGAGGCCAGATACGCGAGCCGCGCCGCTTCGAGCCCGGGATCGTCGGCAAAGCCGACGCGATCAGATGCCGGTGCGCCGGCGTCCGGTCCAGCCGACGACGGCTCATACGCCGTCCCGCCCGATGCGTCCTGCATCGCCCGCACATAGCTGATGATCAACTCGATTCCGTCGTCGTCCAGGGTCGGATTGCCGCCCCTCGGCGGCATGTCCATGCCGGTCTGGTTGTTCGCATCCCAGATCGGGCGACCGGTCTTGATGAAGGTGGCCAGTTCCTTGTCGCTCGCGCCAATCACGAACCCGCTGTTGACCAGCGGCAGCCCGAGGCTCTCCATTCCCTCGCCACGCTCGCCGTGGCATGCCATGCACGAGGCCTGGTACATGTCGTGCCCGGGATGCGACCGAAGCGACTCGAACGGGTCGGTCTCGCCGACCGCGAGCACCGCGGCCGGGGCACGCGTCCACGCGTCCAGCGAGGCGACCGGTGCATCCGGTTCCTGCATCATCCGCATGTAATGCACCACCGCCCGCATCTGCTCATCGCTAAGGCCCTTGGCACCGCGGGCGGGCATCAACGCGCCGGTGGTGTTCGCCGGATCGGTGGGCATGCGGCCCTCGACCACGAGCCTGAACAACTCCTCATCCGTGCTTTCCTGCACGAACGCGCTGTTCCGGAGCGGCTTGCCGAGCCCCGGCATCCCCGAACCATCGCTGGCATGGCAGATCATGCACGAACTCTGGTACACCACATGCCCCATCCGGATCACCTCCGGATCGACCCCGAGCTCCTCCGCGGCCACCGCCATCTGGCTCACTGGGCGGGGTGGCATCATCAGGAACATCGCCACCATCACGCTCGGCAGCATCAGTGCAAACAACGCCGCCAGACCGATCGATGGCCACTTGTTGGGGTCGGGATTTATGGGCTTCCGAGCCGGAGCCCGCACCAGCGCACCGGAGCCCGACGAAGAACTCCACCGCTCCGAACCCGCCTCTGAGGCCGGGCCCTGCACATCCTTCCGTGAAATGGTGATGTCCATCTCCATGGCGTTGCTCCTCAGGGGCTCTCCAAGAGTGCTTGTCGCCCCACATGTCCAGTATTGGTTCACTTTACGCATCGTCATCAATGTGGTCAAGCATGTCCAGAAGAGTTTTTAGCGATCCGAATCACCATGATCCGGGGAGGGAGCCCGTGCCCGGTCCCGGGCCGACACCGTAAGCCCCACCGCACCCGACCGCAGCGGGTCGCACAATGCCCGCACCTCCGAAATGTCTCCAGCCAGATCCTCCACGGCAGTGCTCGCGAACACCTTCCGCACCGAGGCGATCTGCTCATCGAGCAGCCGGTGCAGGGCGCACAAATGCGTATGCCCGGTGATGCCCAGCGGGCACCTCTCGATGCGGGAAAGGCCGGAATCCGTGGCTTCGAGCACATCCAGCACGCTGATCGCGCTCGGCAGTTTGGCGAGCATGAACCCACCGCGCGTGCCTCGCTGGGCGGTGAGGATCTTCGCCTTGGCCAGCATCCGGAGGACTTTCTGGAGATAGCCGACGGGCACGCGGGTCGCCTCGGCGATGTCTTGGGCGGAGGCGGGGGTATCGCCGAGACGCATGGCCAGGTGGACCACGGCGCGGAGTGCGTATTCGCCGGTCTGGGTGATCATGCGGGGGCTCCGACAGGGTGGATCGGGCGGATATCGAACTTAAAGGTTCAGATATGCACATTCTACCCCGGATGCGCCAGCATGGGGCGTCGATTCAGGGGAGATCCGTGGCCCGATTGGCCTGGGGCAAGCCGCCGGGTGGGACCGGGAGTGCGATCGCGTTGGAAGCATCAAGGAGCTGCTGAAGGCTGCCGCGGGTTGCTGAGGCTACGGGTCCGGTCAGGTCGGTGTGGTAGAGCCCGGGGAATGGCTGCCAACGGTCATCACGCCAGGCGATGGCGATGGCGCGGGGGTGCGTGCGTTGTGCCGATTCTAGTTGTTCGAGCCATGCCGGGTCCAGGTCGATCAGGTCGCAGCTGCACATCACGAGCCAGCCGGGCCCGGCTTCGGTGCCGCGGTGCTGCAGCGCGGTGCGGAGTCCGGTCAGCGGGCCTTGGTCGGGGATGAGGTCGGCGATAGTGCTGAGCCCGAGGTCTGCGTATTGATCCGGCTCACGCGCGATCACGGTCACCGGGTGCCCGCGCTGCTGCAGTCGGCTGGCGATCCGCACGATCATCGGCGTACCCGCGATGGTGGCCCGGGCCTTGTCGCTGCCGAATCGGGTGCTGCGTCCGCCGGCGAGGATGTACGCCGGTGCCGGGGTATCGGGTGGGTTGGAGGCGTGAGGCTCGGTCATGCGATGATGAGTTTCACGGCGGCAATCCCCAGCACTGCGGCAAGGACCCGGCGGAGGAGGAACGGGTTGAAGCGGCGTGCGCCGAGTCCCGCGCCGATGGCTCCGCCGATGCACGCGGCGGCTATGAAGATGCCGGTTTCGAGCGGCCGGAGCGGCAGGGTGCCGAGCTGGAGTCCCAGCCCGAGCAATCCTGCGACGGAGGAGAGCACGATGAACACGGCGGACACACCTGCGGTGTCGCGCGGGTTGGCCCAGCGGCACAGGATGAGCACCGGGCTGAGGAAGATCCCCCCGCCGACACCGATCAGGCCTGATGCGCTCCCGATCGTCGCTCCGATCAGGAGCGCGGCCACGAGTGGCGGCGATCGGCGGGGTGTTTCATCGTCGCGCCTCGGCGCGCGGAGGCTCAAGCGCCATGCCGCGAACAGCAGCACGCCGGCGATCGCGATGCGGTACGCGGATTCATCGAGCGTCCAGAACCGCCCGGCGATGAACGCGCATGGCACGGCGGTGAGCGCGAAGGGCCAGAGCAGATCGAGTCGGAGCCGCGATACGCGGGCGAATCGGGCGGCGGCGATGCTCGCCACGCCGATGTTGAGCGTGAGTGCCGTCGCTCGAACCATGTCGGGTGGATAACCCCCCAGCGCGAGCACCGCCAGATAGCCCGATGCCCCGCCATGCCCGACGGAGGCGTAGAGCAGCGCGATCACCCCGAGCGCCAGCGCGACGATGGCGAGCATGGATCACTCCCGGTCCGCGTGACGGACGACCCTGCCGGTGGTGCTCTTGGCGTCAGGTCGTCCATCGTCCTGCACCTCGCCGCGGAGCGTCTCGATGGCGTGGGGGAGGATGTCCAGCAGCGCTTCGAGCGATTCGACGGCACCGCGTGGCGATCCGGGGAGGTTGATGATGAGCGTGCGGCCGAGCGTTCCCGCTTCGCCGCGCGAGAGGTAGGCGCGCGGGGTCTTGTCGTAGCATCGGCGGCGGATGAGTTCCATCAGCCCGCTGTGCCTGCGTTCGATGACGCTGAGTGTGGCTTCGGGCGTGACATCGCGGGGCGCGAGCCCGGTGCCGCCCGTGGTGAGCACGAGATCGGGCGGGTGATCGATGGCGGCGAGGCGACGCAGTTGATCGGCGATGATATTGGTTTCGTCGGGCACGCATTCCAGTGGGAGTGTTCGGGCGTTGAGCCGGTCGCGTGCGAGTTCGACGAGCGCGGGGCCGGAGGTGTCCACGGTCTCGCCTCGCGAGCAGCGATCGCTGATGGTCAGCACCGCGACGGTCATCGGCGCTGTGCCGGTTTCCTGCCTCATGGCCCCTCCTCAGCGCGATAGGTGCCGCTCTTTCCACCGGCTTTCTCGATCAGGCGCACGCCTTCCACCACCATGCCCTTGTCGATCGATTTGCCCATGTCGATCACGGTGAGCGCCGCGATGGCGACCGCGGCCAGCGCTTCCATTTCCACGCCGGTTTTCCAGGTTGTGCTCACCGTCGCGCGGATCCGGATGCGGTCCGATTCGATGCTCAGATCGACTTCCACCGAATCCAGCGGGAGCGCGTGGCAGAGCGGGATGAGCTCGGGCGTGCGCTTCGCGCCCTGGATGCCGGCAATCCGAGCGATCTGCATCACGCTGCCCTTCTCGAGGTCGTTGCGGCGCACGCGTTCGAGGAGCTCCGCCGAGCAACGCACAAATCCCTCGGCGACGGCACGCCGATGCGTGTGGGGCTTGGTTCCGATGTCAACCATGCGGGCGCTGCCCGCGGCGTCAAGATGGGTCAGCGGGGCGCTCTCTGGCACGCTTCTGTCTCCTTTACCATGCGTAGAACGGACGGAGTCCGGTCGCGGGTTCGCCGGGCGGCACTTCGATGAATCCATCGGCGCTCGCCGCGGCGACCCAGTCGCCCGAGCCACGGCTGGGCACGAGCGTGGCTTCTCCGGGCGAATCGATCCGCACGAGAGGGTACCACCACAGGTGCGCCGGCGCGGCTTTGCTGCCCCGCGCATGGACCAGTGGTGGATGGGCCCGCCGGACGATGCCCACGCGCGCCGCCAGCGACGGCAAAGCGAGCAGACGCGCGGTGGTCATCACCGAGACCGGATTACCCGGCAACCCAAGGACCGGCCTGCCCGAGGCATCCACCCCGCCGAAGACCGGCTTGCCCGGTCGGATCATCAGTTTGTGAAAGATCCGCACCACACCGAGTTCTCCGAGAACCTCGGGCACATGGTCATGGTCCCCGGCCGAAACGCCGCCGGTGAGGATCAGGGCATCGGACTGCTCGAGCAATTCCGCGGCGGCCTCGCGAAGGGCCGAACGCTCGTCTTTCGAATTTCGGGCGATGATCCGCCCGATCCATGGCACGGGTTGCAGCATCGCGCGGACCGCAGGGCCATTGCCGTCGCGGAGCTGCCAGGGCTCGGGTATCGCTTCGACAGGGAGCACCTCATCGCCCGTCACGAGCACGCCAACGCTGAGCGGGCGGTGCGTCCGCACTCGGGCGATGCCACACCCCGCGATCGATGCGAGCACGCCGGGCGTGACGATCTCGCCGGGCGTTGCGATCGTCTGGCCCGCATTGGCGTTCTCGGCGCAACGACGGATGTTCATGCCTTCGGATAGCGCGCCATCGTCGTGGAGCCTGATGGTGGTGGCGGATTCGTTCACCCGTTCACGCTGGATGACGGCCCGCGCCCCAGCGGGCACCATCGCGCCGGTGAAGATGCGGACGACGGCATCGGGATCATCGGGCATGGGCGGCGCGGGGCTGCCCGGCATGCTTTCCGCGACAACGCGGAGCGGGCGTTCGTGCGATTCCGTGAACGAGAGCGCGTATCCATCCATCGCGCTCACATCGCACGCCGGGCTGGGTCGATCGAGCACGATGGGCTGCGCCAGCGCACGCCCGGGCGCATCGGACCATTCGATGCTCTCGGCTACCACGGGACGGATCCGAGCGAGCAGCGCATCGAGTGCTTCGGCGATGATGCGGATCATGGGTTCGGTCACGCTCCGCCTCCGTGTGGCGCGAGCGTGATGGGGCGCTTCCAGATGGGGACATCCTGTTTCATGGTGTCGATGAACCAGGCCATCGCTTCGATGGCCGGCGCGCGGTGCGGTGCCGCGACGATCAGCCGGAACGACACCGCTCCAACCGGCACACGCCCGAAGCTGTGGCGAACCATCACCGCGATGAGGGTGAAGCGTTGGAGCGTCTCCTGTGCCATCTCACGCATCTGCAGATCGGCCATCGGCTGGTACACCTCATACTCGATCGCCTCGATGGCGTGCTCGCCTTCGAGGCCGCGGATCACGCCTTCGAACGCAATCACAGCGCCCGCACCATCCGGCGCTGGAACAGGCTCCGGAACCAGCGGCCCCTCGTGCCAGGTCACCTCGATCGATCCGGACACGCTCAACCTCCGCCCACGAGCCCGATCAGGGCCACCTCGTCTCCGGACTCGATCCGCTGCGTCGGTTGGACGAATCGGTTGTTCACCGCAATCCGGGTGACCGGTTTCATCGGTGCGAGCTCGGGAGTCTGGGTAAAAATGGCCTCGAAGACCGCGCCGACGGTGGCGGCATGATCGCCGGGCATTTCCACGGAAAGCGATTGTCCGCCCGCGGCATCGGCATACGGGCCAAAGAGTTGCACGGTGATAGTCACGGCGTGCTCTCCGGATGGTCGTTGGTGCGTTCGTCGCCGGGCTCGGCGGCGTCGCGTGCGAACTGCTCGCAGGCCCAGCTCCACGCGGCGACCGTTCGCGGGAAGCCAACGGTGTTCATGCCGAGCAGGATCGCCTGCTCGACCTCTTCGCTGCTCGCGCCGGCGGCCATCGCGCGGCGGACATGCGAGCGGAGCGCTGATTCAAGCCCGGCGCCGAGGCTGATGCCGATCTTGACGAGCGAGCACTGCTTCTCGTCCATCGGGCCGAGCGATTCGACCTCTTTCCCGACACGCTGATGCGCCTCACCAAGCACCGGGAAGCGTGCAACGAATTCGCGGAATGTTTTCGGCGGTTGGGCGCTCATGGTGGTTCAGCCTCCGATGTGTGTCATGATGGCGTGGCCGTCGTGGGGGTGTTCGTCGCGCTTCCCGGCCAGCCCATCGACGATGATCGCATCGAGCATTCGAGCGTCAAAGTCCGGTCGGATCGCCGGGAGCAGCGTTCCCGCGGGCTTGTCCATGAGGCAAGGATAGAGCCGGCCATCGGCGGCGATGCGGATGCGGTTGCACGCAGCGCAGAAGTTGCAGCTCATCGGCGTGATGAACCCGATCACGCCGGTGGTACCATCGTCGAGCCGGATGGCGAAGCGGCGGGCCGCATCGTGCCCCTGCTCGAGCGGGGTCCACTGTGTCACGATGGGATCGATGATCGCGCGCATCGCGCGTTCGGGCACATAACGCTCGTGCCATGTCTCGGCGAGCGGGCCCATGGGCATGAGTTCGATGAAGCGCATCTCGATGTCCTGGGCCGCGGCGAAGCGCACGAGCGATGAGAGATCGCGGTCGTTCTGCCCGCGGATGACGACGGAATTGAGCTTGATCGGCCAGAGCCCGGCGTCGCGAGCCGCGTCGAGCCCGCGGAGCACTCGGTCGAGCCCGTCGACGCCGGTGAGCCGGGCGAATCGTTCCCGGTCGAGCGTGTCGAGGCTGATGTTGAGCCGCCCGAGCCCCGCATCGGCGTACTGCGCGGCCCGACTCGGGAGGGTGAGGCCGTTGGTGGTCATCGCGAGATCGCTGATGCCGGGGATCGCGGCGATCCGTTCGATGATGCGCACCAGATCGGAGCGGCTGGTGGGGTCGCCACCGGTGAGCCGGACCTTGTGCAGGCCGTGATGCGCGACGAGGTGGCGAATGAGGCGGTCGATCTCATCGACGCTGAGCATCGGCTCACCGCGGGTGCTGGTGATGCGCTCCGGGCGGCAGTAGGTGCACCGCATGGAGCACGCCTTCGTGAGCGAGAGGCGGAGATAGCCGATCGTCCGCCCGAACCGATCGGTGAACGGACCGTCGATGGGGCCGGGAATCGGCGTGGCCGCACGGAACCGGCCTGGATCGAGGACGGGAAGTCTCATGGGGTCGGGCTGATTTCTTCCGGGGCGTCCGCCGGGCGAGCGCCGGGCGCGGTGGTGTCTGTGGGAGGAGTGCCGGGGGGAGGGGCATCCGTGGGAGCGGCGAGATAGCGTTCGTCGCCACGCATGATCGGGATGGCGATTTTCAACGCGACGGTGTAGATCATCAGCCCGAACGCCCAGATTCCCGCGCTGACCTGCCATTCCACGAGGCTCGGGGCGTACTCGACGATCTGGTGCAGCGTGCTGGGGATGAACCCGGGGACGATCAGGCCCATGCCTTTTTCGATCCAGACTCCGACGAACGCCAGCACGCAGGCGATTGACACGAGCCACATGTTCCGCATGGCCTGCGGCATGAGGAACATCACGGCGGCGATGACATTCAGGATCACCGCCGACCAGACCCATGGGACCAGCCCGTAGTGCCCGTGGAGCCCGAAGAACATGTACTGCGCGTGCGTGCTGTGCGCCCCGCCCGTGTAGAACTCGGTGAACAGCTCCGAGGCGAGCATCAGCAGGTTGATGAGCACCGTGACGCGGACGATCTGCACGAGCAACTGGATCGGCTTGTCCGGGATCGCCACATGGGCGATGCGGCGGAGGATGAACATGGTCACGATGAGGAAGGCCGGTCCGGCGATGAACGCCGAGGTGAGGAAGCGCGGCGCGAGCAACGCGGTGTTCCAGAATCCCCGCCCGCCGAGCCCGCTGTAGAGGAACGCGGTCACGGTGTGGATCGAGATGGCCCAAACGATCGAGATCATGACAAAGGGGACATACCAGCGGGGCTCCGGCTTCCTGCCCAGGTAGCGGATGTAGAGCATGTACCCGCAGATGTGCAGGTTCAGCAGCAGGTAGCCGTTGAGCACGATCACATCCCAGGTGAGCATGGAGATGGGGAAGTTGAACTTTCCGATCCCGGGGATGAGGTGCCAGAAGCGGTCGGGACGCCCCAGGTCGACCGTGACGAACAGCAGGCAGGCGACGATCGCCGCGATGGCGAGCAACTCGCCGAGGATCACCACATCATGCATCGGCTTGTTGCGGTAGAGGTAGCCGGGGATGACCATCATCACTCCGCCAGCGGCGACACCGACCATGAAGGTGAAGTTCGCGATGTAGAGCCCCCAGCTCACATGGTCGCTCATGTGCGTGAGGTGCATGCCGTTGACCACCTGATTGGCCCACGCGTTGGCGCCGACGAGGGCAATGGCGGTGAGCATGGTCATCCAAGCGTAGAACGCGAGGCTGCCGTCCGTGGCCATCACCAGCGAGCGCCAGATGAAGCGCGGGTAGCTCTCGATGTGTCTCGGGCCGGCGGTCGGGCTGATGTTCTGGCTTGCCATGGTGCTGCTCGCGGGATCGTTTAGGTGCGAACGAGGGACGGGGTTCAGTCAAAGAAGTAAAACAGCGTTGGTCTCGCTCCCAGCTCTTCTTTCAGGACAAACACGCGCTTGTTCCGCAGCACCCAGCGGATGTGCGAATCGGGATCGAGTAGGTTGCCGAAGATCCGCGCGCCCGTCGGACACGCTTCCAGGCACGCGGGCTGGCGGCCCTCGCGGGTGCGGTGCAGGCAGAAGTGGCACTTCTCGACCACCCCCTGCGGGCGGATTCGGTTGGACAGGTAGCCCTGGTCCGGGTTGACCTCTTCGGCGGGGATCTGGGGTTCTTTCCAGTTGAATCGGCGGGCGTGGTAGGGGCAGGCCGCCTGGCAGTATCGGCAGCCAATGCACCAGTTGTAGTCCACCACCACGATCCCATCGTCCTCCTGCCAGGTCGCCTGCACCGGGCAGACATCCACGCACGGTGGGTTCTCGCACTGGAAGCATTGCACCGGGAGGTAGTACTTGCCCTCGCGCGGCACATCGTGCGTGTAGGTCGTATCGCCGTGCTCGAAGTCCGTGGTTCCCAGCGGCAATTCGAACACACGGATGTACGACTGGTTCGTCGCGCGGTCGTGGTTGTTCTCCTTGTGGCACGCCTCCATGCACGCGCCGTTGCCGTTGCACACGCTCAGGTTGATCGCGTAGCCGTAGCGCACGCCGGGGATCGGCTGCGGATCCTTGATCTTGACATCGGCTCCGTAGCGATCCTTGGCCTCGGCCTCCAGCCGCGCGAAGATCTTGTCCTTGTCCTCAGCGCTGAGTTCCTTGTAGTGCTGCTGCATCAGTTCCTGAGGCGAAAGCCGTTCACGCAGCCCGGCCAATGGCGAGACCGCCGCCGCGAACGCGCCGAGCCCGAGCGTCGCCCCCGCGCCCTTCAACGCCGTACGCCTCGAGACCTGTCCGAGCACCGGGAGCGAGATGGTCCGCCCTTTCTCATCGGTCATGCGTGGTTCTCCGTCCGGTGTTCCGCGTGGGGCGTTTCGTCTCGTGTGCCGTCGCATCCAGGCGTCGGCCTCGAATCATGGAATCTAATGGTCTCGCGGCGGCTCTAGAAATCGATCGATCGGCTTGAATGCCGGCGTCATCGTCGGAAACGCCGGCTTGTGCGGGTCGTGGCAGTCGATGCAGCTCTTCCGGTTCTGCGGCCCTCGGGCGAGGTCCCAGTGTCCGGTCATCCCGCCGTGCGCTCCGCGTTCGTAGTCACGCGCCTGCGGGGCGTGGCACTGCGAACACATCGTCATCACATCCGGAAGCTCCACGCCCGTGCCGCCGGCGAGCCGGAGCGTGTTGTAACTCTGCGGGTTGTGGCAAGAGATGCACGACAACTCGCCATGGCTGTACGCCAGCCCTTGATGGAAAGTCATCGCCGGCTCCTCCGTGCTGCGGCGTGCGGCATTCGGCTCGAAGTGCGCATGGCAGCTCGTGCACGACACGGACACCTGTCGCCCGAGCGCATCGAATTCATCCACAGGCACGCGAGGCGGGCCATCGGGAACGCTGATCCGCACCGGCCAGCGCGGCTGCGGTGGCTCAACATCGCTTTGCCCCAGCCCCGCCAGACGCTCATAGTCCGCCAACTCGAACCGGGCCCCATGGGAGCCCACCAGCGCGCGCCCCGCAACAACGCCCATGACGAGCGCCACTCCCAGCGTCACCAGCCACCATCTCCGCTCAACAGGCATCGCAGGATCTCACGAGAGAGTTGGGCAACGAGGCCATCGCGCCGATTGCGACAGCCGGACAAAGCGGCATCCGAGCGATTGCTCACGCAAGGCTCTTGCTCGATACTACCCATTCGCCCTAACCTCCGTACAGGCAAGCCACAAATGCACTTCGAGTTTTTGTGGCGTGCCGATGGAGTGTTGAACTATGCCCATCAGCGGACTGGTCCTGACCCTGTCCAGCGAGTCGCGGCTCCGAGACGCCGCACTGCGCGCACTCAGCGATCATCGATCAATTGAGCCGGGAAATGCCGAGCGAAATCGACTGCCCATCGTCGTTGATACACCAACCAGCTATGACGACAAGGGCGTCTGGGAATGGCTGCACGAACTCCCGGGCGTCCTCTTCGTCGATCTGGTCTGCACAGACAATTCCGAGGATGAGATCACTCCGGAGCTTCCGAGCCCCGAGATACCACGCTCTCCCGGACCCGCCCCTTCCTGGAATGAGTCTCATTCTCATAACGATAACGCCCCAGCAGGCAGAACAGGCAAGCGACCATGAGCGCCACCGATGCCCGCCCATCCACGGACCGCCGCGCCTTTCTCAAAGCTTCGGCTATGGCCGCCGCCACCGCCGTCGCCGCTGGCACCACGCGCGGCGCGCGGATCAGCCTCCCCATCCTCGATGACCAGCCTGACACCGCCCATGACCCCAACACCGGCGTCACCTGGAACAAGGGGATCTGCCGGTTCTGTGGAACGGGCTGCCATGTCCGCGTCGGCGTCCGCGATGGGCGTGTCGTGGCCATCGCCGGCGACCTCAAGGCCGAGGTCAACCGCGGGCTCCTCTGCGTCAAGGGGTACCATGTCGGCAAGATCCTCTACGGCGAGGACCGGCTCACACGCCCGCTCCTCCGCCAAGGCGATGGCTATGTCCCCATCGAATGGGACGAGGCCATCGACATCATCGCCCGCAAGATCATGGAAGCGCCCGAACGCTTCGGCTTCTATGGCAGCGGGCAGTGGACCATCCCAGAGGGATTCGCCGCCAACAAGTTCATGAAGGGCGGGCTCGGCTCGAACAACATCGACGGCAACCCGCGTTTGTGCATGTCCTCCGCTGTCACCGGATTCCTCTCGACCTACGGTGTCGATGAACCCGCCGGCTGCTACGACGATCTCGATGAATGCGATGTCCTCATCATGTGGGGCAACAACCCCGCCGAGATGCACCCCGTCCTCTTCTCCCGCGTCGTCGATCGGCGCACCAAAGGCGAGGAAGTCACCCTCATTGACATCGGCACCCGCCGCACCAGAACCACCGACCTCTGCCAGCACTATCTCGAATTCAAGCCGCAAACCGACATGGCCATCGCCAACGGCATCGCGCATCTGCTCATTAAGAACAGGACCTACGACGAGGGTTTCGTCAGCAGGCACTGCCACTTCCGCCAGATGGACCCGGAAGCGCCCGACCGCATGCTTGGCAAGCCGATGTCATTCGAGGAGTACGCCGCCGCCGTCGAGGAATACACCCCCGAGCGTGTGGAGGAGCTCTCCGGCGTGCCCGCCGACAAGATCCGCATGCTCGGCGAGCTCTTCGGCAGGCGCGACATCCGCATCACAAGCCTCTGGTGCATGGGGATGAACCAGCACACGCGGGGCACCGCCATTAACTGCCTTGTCCACGGCATCCACCTGCTCAGCGGGCACTTCGGCCGCCCCGGTGATGCGCCGACAAGCCTGACCGGGCAGCCCTCGGCCTGCGGCACGGTCCGCGAAGTCGGCACGCTCTCGCACCAGCTCCCCGGCGGACTCGTTGTCACCAATGAAGAGTACCGCCACAAGGCCGAAGACCTCTGGAACATCCCCCGGGGCCGCATCAGCGCAACGCCTGGCCCGCACACCGTCGCTATGTTCGAGCAGCTCTGCACCCCGCGCGAACAAGGCAGCGGCATCGATACCGTCTGGGTCCAGGTCACCAACCCCGGACAGACACTTCCCAACCTGCACAAACTCTTCAACGGCAAGGCCGAACTCAAGGAAAAATTCCTCATCGTCTCCGATGTCTATCCCACAGCCACAACCCAGCTGGCCGACCTTATCCTGCCCTCGGCGATGTGGGTCGAAAAGAACGGCATGTACGGCAACTCCGAACGCCGGACCCAGCACTGGTTCAAAATGGTCGATCCGCCCGGCGATGCCCGCGATGACTGCTGGCAGACCATCGCCGTCGCCCATCGGCTCATGGAACTCGGGCATCCCGGCATGAAGGGCAAGGATGGTAAGTTCATCTTCCACACCACCGATGCCGATGGCAACGAGGTGCCCATCTGGAAGTGGGAGCACTACTACGACACCAATGTCGATGAACGCCTGTTCGAGGAGTACCGACCCTTCACGCGCTTCAAGCAGAAGGACCTCGCCCCGTACCAGGAGTATGTCAAGGCCCGCGGACTCCGCTGGCCCGTCGTCGAGCAGCCCGATGGCTCGTGGCGCGAGACCCGCTTCCGATTCGTCGAATTCGACGATCCCTATGTCAAGCCCGGCAGCGAGATTCAGTTCTACCACTCGATCACCAAGGACGATCGGGCCATGATCTGGTTCCGCCCCTACGAGCCGCCGCCCGAGGTGCCCGATGAGGAGTACCCATTCTGGCTCAACACCGGACGCGTCATCGAGCACTGGCACAGCGGCACCATGACCCGCCGAGTCGCCGAGCTGCACCGCGCTATCCCTCGCGCCTACGCCGAACTCCATCCCGATGATGCGCGGGACCTTGGCATCCACCGAGGCGACATGGTCCGCGTCGAATCACGCCGGGGGAGCATTGACCTCCCGGTGTGGATCAACGGCCGCGGCAAGCCGGCCCGCGGGCAGGTCTTCGTGCCGTTCTTCGACGAAACCAAGCTCATCAATGAAGTCACCCTCGACGCCTACGACCCCTTCTCGCGCCAGCCCGATTACAAGAAGTGCGCTGTCCGCGTCACCGCGGCGGGCGACCACCGGGTCACTCGGGGAGGGGCATAAGCCGTGACCGAGTTCGATTCCAATCGGCACGCCTCCGGGCCCCATACGGACGAGCAGCATCGAAGCCTGCTCGCCAGCCGTGGCACGCAGTTGTTCCTGGTCGCGGTGATCGGCGTGTCGCTCATCGGGCTCATCGTCGGCATGCGCCAGGGCGTCCCATCGCACGACCAGCCGGACTTCGACCACGATTATCCGAAGGATGTCACGGACAACCAGAACACCATCCCGGCCACCGCCTACAAAGACTTCGACCGCCGAAACCATGGTCCCAACCGCGACTGGCGCAGCAACCTCGCCAGCCTCACCCAGCCGGAGATCGACCTGTTCGAGGCGGTATTCTTCACTGAGGAACAACGCCAGGAGTTCATCAAAGCCCGCGCCACACGCCGCGCCTTCGATGGCGCGCCGCCCACCATCCCCCATCCCGCCGACCAGATGACCTCCGCAAGCTGCGTCGCCTGCCACGCCAACGGGCTGCACATCAACGGCGTCTACGCGCCGCCGATGTCGCACAACCATCTCACCAACTGCACGCAATGCCATGTCGAGCAGCAGGCCACGGACCTCCAGCCGCGCCCTGTCGTGCGTTCGTTGTTCACGCCGCTCGAAACCACCGGCCGGGGCAGCCGCGCCTGGGACGGCGCGCCGCCCACCATCCCGCATGCCACCTTCATGCGCGAAGACTGCATGTCGTGCCACGGCCCGGCGGGGAACGATCCCATCCGCACCTCACATCCGTGGCAGACCAGCTGCGTGCAGTGCCACGCGCCGTCGGCCGCGCTCGATCAGGGCGTCTTCGACACGGACCCCGCGTTCCTGACACCGCCCGTCATCCGCGAGCCACAACCGCCGACAAGCACCCCATGACTCCCGAGCCGAACATCAGCCGACGCAGCTTCCTCCGCGGCCGACTGCTTGGCAGCGTGGTCAAAGGCATCGGCGACACGCTCGCCGATGCCCTGCCCGCCCTCCGCACCGATGAATCGCCGGAGAGCAGCTCCTACGCGCACCTGTTCCCCATCCTCCGCCCGCCCCGTGCGGTCCCCGAGCCGCAGTTCCTCGCCGAATGCACCCGCTGCGATGCGTGCCTCGAGGCCTGCCCGCACGACGCGATCATCCACGCGCCACCACGCTTCAGACAGGCCGCAGGCACCCCCATGATCGATCCGCACCGCCAGCCCTGCTGGATGTGCCACGACACCCCGTGCGTCAGCGCGTGCGAGCCCGGCGTGCTCGATCCGAATCGCCCGATCAGGATGGGCACCGCTCGCATCAACACCACAACATGCCTCGCGCACCAGGGCAGCTTCTGCACCGTCTGCTCCGAGCAATGCCCCGTCGAGGATGCCATCGAACTCACGAGCGGCAAGCCACACATCAACGAAGACAAGTGCACCGGTTGCGGCGTGTGCGCGCATGTCTGCCCCGCGCCGGACAACGCGGTCCTGCTCATCCCCGCCGCCTCCACCGAGTCGCAATCCACAGCCCCGCCGCAACGCGCCACCCCGGCCCCGGACCGCTCGCGCCCGACCGCTCCATGGGAACAGGACATGAACCGCGTCTCCGATCCCTTCGCGCCCACGCCTCCACCGAAGCCCCCCACACCCAGACAGCCCGACCCATGAACCACGACGACGACGCCCCGCTTCCGCCGATGAGCCAGGCCATCCTCGATGAGGCGCAGCTGGATGCCCTCTTCGCCGACATCGCCCAACTCGCTCACATCGACGAGATCATCATCAAGTCCGGCCCCGGACGGGTCAACGACGATCAACGCCACTCGCTCGATGAGGCGAGGCAACTCCTCCGCTCGGGTCAGGCGCGAGGCGTCCAGATACGCTACCGCCACAACCACGCCCACTGGTGGGACGCCCTCATGCAAACCCCCCAAGGCACCCAGCTCACCCGCATCCGCCACGACTTCGAGCGACCAGCCTGAATCCGGAACCGACACGTCTTCAGTGCACTGCTCGGCACCATTGAAGCAATGCTCGCCCCACACGAATTAGGGTAGACTTTCAGATTGACAACCAGGCCCATGAGCACTATTGGTAAACCTCAGCAAATTCCCCATCGCAGAACGAGACATTGATGCCTCAGCTTGCAAGTTGATGCATGGCTCGATCGCTGTTCGGCGGATGACCAACATGCGTGATCCAGATGATTCGGCTGTTCTACAGGACAATCGAATCGTCCAATATGCGCTAAGACCGAGAATCACGACTTGCAAACCTGTGCTGAGCCGGTAGTCTGGGCGTTTCCCCATGTGAACACACCATATAAGGAGCCCAGCCATGGCAGAACGGATCGCGATTCCACGGTTGCCCCAGCACCTGGTTCCCATTGTGGCGGCGGTGGCCGTGGCGGTGGGTGGGTATGTGCTGGTGGCGGTTCGGTTCGGGGGGCCGGTGCGAGAGGCGCGGGCGGCGGTGAAGCAGGTCGAGCAGGCTCGGCAGCAGATGCCCGCCGAGGTGGAGCGGCTGGTGCTGCGGGCGGTGGATACCCGGCTGGCGGCGGTGAAAGACGCTGAGGGCTCGATCCAGACGCTCAAGGCCAGCAATGAGACGCTCAACCGGGATCTGAACGGGCGGATGGATGGGGTGGTGGCCGAGATCGCGGAACTCAAGCGTGCGCTGCAGCGGGCGGAGTCGGCGGCGCTGCAGGCGACGCGCGAGGCAGAAGCTGCTCGACTCGCATTATCACTCCGGCCAGCGGCGGCAGCCGCGACCGGTGAGGGGACGGTTGGTGGCGGCTCGGCGGTGATGGGAACGACCGAGAGCGGGCGCCCGATCGTGGTGGCACCGCCTCAGGGCGAGCTGTTCTCGCGGGTGGGTGATTTCCGGCTAGACATGCTCCGGCGGCGGATTGGCTCGAACGGGCTCGTGTTCGAGATGACCATCACCAAGGAACGCGGCGGGGATGGTGTCTTCCAAATGATCTCGCCCAGACTGACTCGCAAGTCGCGCATCGTGCTTGCTGACGGTATCGAACTGCGCGGTGGAAAGTTTGCGGTCAACAACCAATATATTGGCGGCTCGCCTTACAACATGGACTTGATTGAGGGTGTCCCGATGCGTTTGAATGTGGAATTTGACGGCGATATCAGAGAGGCCACCCTCTGCCGCCGCATCGAGATTCATGGAAGGGACGGCCGTTCGGGACAGGACATCGTCTTTCGCTTCGATGATGTGCTGGTGTCTGAGCGCTGAACCCACTAAATCGCCTTGAAGGGCGGGTCGAGGCACGGCTCCGGATGATTGAATTCAGCAGCAGAATTCTGCTATGAGCATAATTTGAAAGCAAATTTTAATCACTTGACAGCGTCGCTAGGACTCTAGGTGTGGCTGAACCCGCCGAGAAATGGCTCCAATCGGCTCTGTTTGTGGCCCCGGCTGAACCCGATGCGAGCTCAAGCCCACGAAACACTCAGCCCTGCCCTCATTCAACATCCACCCGCTGGAACACCGGAGGGTCCGCTTCTATCGCCGGGGTGGCGGCCTCGCGGGCATAGGCATCGATCATCGCGTCGCGTTCCTGGATGCCTGCCTCGCGGGCGTCCATCGCCCACATCGCGCGGTACGCCAATCCAGTGAGACCGCCGAAGAACAGGAACAGGCCGAGCAGCGCCCCGCCGGGCATCAGCAGGATCATGTTGCCCAGCACGGCCAGGCCAATCAGCACCAGCGTCAGGCTGCGCACGCCGATGACCGAGAACAGCAGCACGCCCAGTTGCCTGCTGTTCATGTACTCGCCCCGTGATTCCCGCCGGTTCAGCCACACCCGCTCGGCGATCCACTTGGCCACGAACACGCCCCACAGCAGGAACAACACATCACCCGACAGATTCTGGAACCAGTGCGAGAGCAGCAGCAAGAGCACGCTGCCCAGCAGCAGAACCTTGACATCGTTGATGAAGCGACCGCCGCCGGTGTGCAGCAGCCCGAGCAGCATCTGGCCGGGCACGAGGAACACGAAGGTCACGAAGAGCTTCCACAGCCCCAGCATGCTCTGACGCCCCTGCGGCGTGTTGAGCTTGTTCCAGATCATCTGCATCGAGTCCTGATCCTGCTGTGACATCGCCTCACCTTTCCGCGGCGGCAAGCCGCTGATCGAATTCCAATCGAACGATGTTGCCCTCGCCCCCATGGAACTGCGCCCCCGACTGGAACAGGATCGCCTGCACCGTGTAGTCCGGCGGTCCGCCGCAGCGCAGCGATCCAAACTCACGCGCCAGCAGCCGCGGCTCGCGCTGGCGGCTGATCGACATCGAGTTGTTCGGCTCCTTCTTCTGGCCGTTGGTCGATGGGCCCGACGCGTTGCGCTCGCCGATGCTGCGGCTCACCCGCTGCTTCCAGTCCTCGCTGACCACGCGCTGCGCCCACTCGTTGGTTTCGGGATCGCCGTTGCAGTGGAAGATCTTGGTCTTGGGCACACCCAGGAAGCTCTCCACCGCCGCGGTGTGCCCGGCGCCCAGTGCGTGCAGGTAGTTCGAGCGGGCCTGCGTGAGATACACGCACGCGGCGCGGTGCTCGCGGACGGTCTGCACGAAGCCCGCCTCCTGCGGTGTGATGAAGTGCTGGGCCTCATCGACCCACAGGAACACCGGGCGGCTGTCGGGGCCACGGTCGGCCGATTCCACATCCCGCTGCCAGCAAGCCTTCCAGATCACCTGCGCCATCCGGCCCAGTTCGTGGAACTGCTTGGAGGGCAGGTCCAGCACGATCACCTTGCCCTCGAAGGTCCAGGACGGGCTGATCGTCAGCTCGGTGCAGAACAACTCGCGGAGCGTGCTGCGCATGAAGCCGTCGGCGGTGGTGGTAAATGTCGAAATGATGTTGCCCCGCGTCCGCTCGTCCATCACCCCGGCGTACTCATCGAGCCAGTAGTTGGCGGTCACGCGCAGGTCATCACGGTCCTGTGGCGTCAGGTCGGACTCATTCGCCCGCGCCAGCAGGTCAAACAGGTACGAGCGGGATTTCCAATCGTCATCATCGGCCTGCTGCGCTGATAACGGCGCGGAGTTGATCACGCGATGCAGGGCGGAAAGGGTCAGCGGTTCATCGGCCAGGCGCAGCGCGTCGATGGCGTTGCGCAGGAGCTGGCGGAGCGCACGATCCCAGAACGGGTCGCGGCTGCCCTCGCTCGCTCCGGCCGTCAGCAGCGTGACAAACAGCTCGGCCATGTTGGTCGTCTGCCCGCCGCCACGGCTAACGCGGCGGCGCTCGTGCTCCAGGAAGTTGAAGCGGTGGGGCGAGTCAGGAGAGAAGATCACCAGATCATCGGAGCGGCCTGCGGCGGCGAGATAGTCGCGCCAGCGTTCGGTCTCATTCGACTTCACTGTAAGCACCAGCCCGCCGAAGCCCGCCCGCAGCATGGCCATGGCCAGCGCCTGCCCCGAGCCTGTGGTCTTGCCCGAGCCGGTGTCGCCGAAGATCTGCACGCCCGCGAACGCGTCGCCGATCGTCCAGACATCGTGCGGCCCGAGCCGCAGCAGCGGGCGCTGGAGTGACCAAGGTTCGCCGGTCCACGCGGCGGGCTGGGAGGGGCGGCGGGGCATGATAAGAAGATAGCATGAATTGTCCCATAATCCGCGCTCCATTCACGACCAACGGAAGAGATGAGACCACTGGCTGCGGCGAAACCGCTGTCATCGGCCTTCAGAAGGAGCATGCCGGGACATGCAGGAAACGGAAGGCAGTCGCGGGCTGAACCGGCGCGGCAAGAATCGCGGAACGGGTCGCGAACCCCTCCGGCTCGAACCGTCCGGCAGCGGGTGCAGGGGAAGAGGAAAGAGGAACAGCGGCTGTCGTTCCAAGGCTGCCGGCTCTGCATCACCATCGGGGCCAGCGGCGGGGCGAACCCCGATGGCGACTCCGATCCGGCAGCGAACGACGATGCTGCAAACTGCGCCAAGAGTGAGAGAGGCTCACCCTGACACGGCGTGACCTGCTTCACTGGATCCCCAATAGGTACCAACAGAACTTCGGTCGCTGGCTTTCAGAGCCTGGAAGCGCGTAATCCAGAATCTGATTCCCGTGAAGACTTGGGGAAGTGCCGACCAGGCCACGCTGAGCTGAAACACCAGGCGCCATAGCCCATCGATTCGGTCGGCATGGACACCAACACACCGTGTATTCTACCATCGACCATGAGTAGCGAAGCCAATGGTCAGGTGCAAGCCTGTTGGGTCTAGCAGGATGTGCTCGACCGGATGCGATTGAAGTCGAACCAGCCATTTCGAGACCAACTTCGACAGGTTTGGGGCAAGCCGCAAAGGAAGGGCGTGATTCGATGGCATGGATGAAATATGTCAAGACCACGACACCCGTCGTCGTTGTTGATGCGCTTCGTCGGGCATGCCTGCGATCCGATCAATGGGAGTGCCGGCCAACAGAGCATCGCCATCTACATACCGCTCTGGTGGCCAACTACATCGGCGAAGAGTTCACCGGAGCGGATTTGGGTCTTGTCGCGATTGCTCGGGAGGACGAGCCCCACGCCGTTGCGCTGATGATGCGTGCCCATCGCGGAGCGAACGGACGGTCACCAGTATCCGATGATGAGTATGTACTGGCAGAGGCCTTGGTGGCCCCTATCCTCGATATCGCGGGCGAACTGATCGGCACACACTTGCAGCTATCCCATCCGCCACGTGATCAAATTCGACCACTGCGAGGAGTGCTGGCCAAAGCGCTGCACGATGTGACTGCGGCCTACTGGATGTGGCAGCAACGCGAAATTCGATCGTTGCACCCGACCGAATACGAACGATTCTGGAAGTTCATTCGTGTTGCTCACCAAGTTCGAAGTGTACTAAGGCCACACGATGTGGCGGCCCACCTCAACGCGGCCGGATTTCATCAGGATCTCGCAAAGAAGCTCCAGCGTGAATACGAAATTGGTCGGCAGGTCTTGGCCGTACACTCGGCCCCTTGGGATTTACGCCGAATCCGCAAAGAGGAACGGCGACAGCGTCCAAAATCCGTGCTTGATTCGTGAAAAAGAGCAAGAGTCCCCCTTTAAGGAAACAGAATGTCTGAAGCATTTGAGATTTCACTTCGTGACCTTGATCGCAAGCTGCTCGAGATGTCGCGCGACGACTTGATGGAGCAGGCCGGCCTAAATCCCGTTGAAAGCAATTGGCCGCAACCAAATGCTCTCTATCCGAACACCGACGGGCAGGCTGCTTGGAGAAAGTTCTTTAAACTCGCGGGATACGGCTTCGACGACGATCAACCGATTCGCATCGTTTCGTGATTGGTGGTTCACCGCTCCTGCGTCGCCACCACCGAGATCGACTCCACGAACGGCACGCCGCCACCCTCATCGAACTCACCCATCGACTCAGCGACCTCGATCGCCCGATGGCGGGTGATCGCATCGAGCACGGCCTGCAGGCGATTGCCCCGGATCGTCACCGCGTGGCCGATGAAGTCGAGTTCGAGATCGGCCTGGGGGTCGAAGCGGGCAACGGTGAAGTAGTGGTAGCTCAGGGCGGTGATGGTGCCGTCGCGGCGGCGAAGATGCAGGCAGAGGGCGTTGACCTCGCGGGTGACGGTGAGGCAGGGGCCGATGGCATACGGGCCAACCGAGGCGGCGGCGGGCTCGGTGGGCATGCCGGGTGTGTCCCCGGGCGTCCCCGGGCACGCGTCCCCGTTGGTGTGTTGATCGTCATGCCGGGGCGTCCCCGCCGGCGGGAGCGTTGGGTTCAAGGGGCGGGGACGGCGGAGGCGGTTGAGGGGATCGTCGGGCCGTTCAGCGTTCATGTTCTCGCCCCCTTCCACGCGTTTGATCTCGCGGGCGGCCGCGGTCGGTTGGCTTGACCGGACGCGTCACGGGTTTGGGTGTATCGCCAGAATCAGGACGGCGGGGCTCGGGTGCGGGACGCTGACCGTTCTGCTTGCTGGCGCCCCTGGCCACATCGATCGCACGGTCCCGCATCGCATCGCGTTTGGGCTTCCGCTCGGATTCGAGGCATAGCCCGCTCAGTAGTTCGATTCCCGCCAAGCGCGCCGCTGAATCATGCACCGCATCGAAGAGCGCCTGTTTGTCATCGGTATAGACCACTACAGAGTCTCTGCCGCGGCTGATGGACACATAGAACTGCTCGGCGCTGGCCGCGCCCTGCGAGGCGCTCGACTGCACGAGGATCGCCCGGGAGGCATCACGCCCTTGGGCCGCGTGTGAGGTCAGGACCGAGGCGTAGGACAGATGCCCGAAGTCACGCGGCACGATCTTCTTCACGCCCTTGCCACGCCCGGACTTGCCGCCATCGAGCACGATCGCGCCATGCTCGGTGAAGCCCGTCACCGTGTGCACCCCGCCGTTGACCAGCCGGGCGCGGCCATCGACCGTGCGGCCGTTGCGGGTGATCCGCACGCGATCGCCCACGGCCAGATCAATGCTTTCGGGCTTGTAGACCTGGAACCGATCCGCGTTGCCGATCGGCAGGTCGATCTCCACGCCACGCGGCGTGCGGGCGCGCACCACTTCATGGCCGTCCTTGTTCTTGTGCGTGCCGAGGATCTCGCACGCATCGCCGGCAACCACACCCTTGGCGTGCTGGTGGAAGCAGGCGAAGAGCCCTTTCTCGTAGTTCCGGGGCTCGGCCCGCTCCGCCTCGGTCCAGCGGGTGTCGCGCAACCGGCGGTACTCATGATCCTCGCCGATGATCCGACCGGCCGCCCGTTCCTCGCTGCGGATCGCCCGGGCCACGGCGTTGCCTTCGGCGTGCGTCGGTGATATCACCACCGCCGACTTGCCCGACGCGGTGGTGGCCATGTAGTCATTGGTCGCGGCGCGGATGCGGGCATCGCGATCCTTGATCTCGTGGAAGGCGCCGAGGCGGTCGAGCCGCTCGATGCTCTCGTCAATCTTGTCTTTGGAGAGCGCCATCACCGCCTCGCGGTAGAGCCCCTTCTGGCGGCGGATGCTGGTCAGTTCCGCCGGCGTGATGCCGCCCAGGCGTTCGAGCACACGGAGCGCATCGCCGCGCTCGACCGGTTTATGCTGGCGCTGATCGCCGCACAGCACCACGCGGGCGTCGTGCTTTTTGGCGAGATCGAAGAGCTTCTTCATCGTGCCGGCACCGAGCAGCCCGGCCTCGTCGACCCAGAGCA
Organism: Phycisphaerales bacterium; assembly: GCA_052168315.1. Taxonomy (GTDB): domain Bacteria; phylum Planctomycetota; class Phycisphaerae; order Phycisphaerales; family UBA1924; genus JBQLZO01. The sequence continues at coordinate 103,209 of JBQLZO010000040.1, forward strand.
CGCCGCCGCCGTTCCGGTTCTTGAGACCTTCCTGCAGCCTGCGATCGCTGAGCAGCTTGGACACCGTGTCGGCGCTCGTAAAGCCCTTTGCACGCAGTCCCTCGCTCCCCCTTGCCGCATCGGCGGTCGGCGCGACCACCACCACCGAGTGTCCGCCGGCACGGATGGCCTCAATGGCCTCCGTCATCATCGTGGTCTTGCCCACGCCCGCCGCCCCGCGGATCGCCATCACGCGATCCCTGCTGTCGAGCACATGCCCAACCGCCTTGCGCTGGTCGGCATCGAGACGCTCGTCCTTGATCGTCCAGTCTTCGCCATTGGCCTTGCGGATGCGATCGCGGATCGGAGCGCACTTGCCCTTGCCATCCACGGCGTACTGCACCATGGACTTCTCCTCTCCGAGTACGCCCTGCGTGGTGACAATCCGCTCGCCCCGCACCATGCGAGAGAGCAGCGGCTGCTGATCGAGAACCTTCCAGATCGAGTCCACATCGGTCCGCCCGATGCCCGCCCTCAGGGCCTCGGCGGCCAGCCGCCGCATGGGCATAGTCGACCGTCGCTCGAAGCAATGCGCGATCGCGTGCGCCACCGCAAGCTCGGCCGGATCACGAGGCGATGGACCGTCATCATCGCCCCCCACCCCAACAGCCGCCGGCGGGTTGCGCCCATCCCGATCGATGCTCGCCAGCAATGCCTTCTCATCATCGCTCAGTCGTCCCTGCCAGCGGGTGTGCAGGTCGGCGATGCTGGTGAACTTGTCCTTGGCGCTCCGCGTACGGGCGCCGAGCTGCCCCTTGGCCACCGGATCCGTGATGCCCTTCTCGGCGGCGTACGCCTCAATCTCCTTAGTGCGGCCCGAGTACTTCTCGACCAGACTCCTTGGAATGCGATCCAGATCCCAGCCCGTGGCCGTGCGGGTGATCGGATAGCCGATGCTCTGCAGCCCCTGCGCCAACCGGCTGTGGAACGCGGCCTGGTAATAGGGCGCATCCCGCTTGAGATGCCGGAACTGCCCGGCCTTCCATGCTTCCTCGACCTCGTCGTAGGTCGCGTTGAATACGAAGCAGTGGGCGTGCAGGTGCGGATCGGGCTCGGGGTGGTCATCGGGCTTGGCCTTGACGGGGCGGGCCGTCAGATGCACGAACTCACCCCAGACCAGATTGCCGGTGGTGCGATCCTCCTGCTTGCCGCCCTTGCGGACGCGCGTCGCCGCATCGGCCTCGATGTCCAGCATCGTCTGATGCACGACCGCGCGGAACACCTCGACGATCCGCTCATCGCCATGGATCGCGTGCAGGAGTGAGACGCCCTTGGGCGCGTGGAAGTTCATGTCATAGCCGATGGTGCGATCGAGCCGTTGGCGCATGGTCAACCGCTCACCGGTCATCGGGTGCCGGTTCTCGGTCAGCGCGATGAAGCCATCGCGTGTGACGCTCGGATTACCCGCATCCAGCAGCCCGAGCCGTTCGGCACCCTTACCGCCCCAGCGGCCGGCGATCTCATGGCCGTCGATGTAATAGTCCTCGCGCGTCAGCCCCTGCGTGAAGTACGACTGGGCGGCCGCGGCGTTCTCGCTCTGGTGGATCCGCAGCATGGGCGCACCTTACGAAGCGGGATCGATCGATCACAACAGTGTCCCCGGCCCACGCATTATGCCATCTGTTTCGAACGGTGGCGGGGACGGTGTTGTGTGGATGCGTTCTTTCTGGCTGGTTGGTGGACGCCATGCCTGGCAGCGCTGCCCGCCGGGCACAAGCCGCCGTCCGGCTTCCGCGCTCCGCAAGGGCTGCGCTTGTGCAGCCGGCAGACCCGGGCTCATGCGAAAACGCATGAGGCTCCGGGCGGCTGTGGCTTGTCCCCGTGCCCCGGCCCCCGAGATGGAGGCCGGGTCGGGCACCGCCGCCCTTGTGAAGGCATGGCCAACCAGCATCAGAAAGGAGCAACGCCATGACCACACACCATCCCAACCGTTCAACGCACACATGGAGGCGCGTGTGAGCCGCGGCCCCAACGCCGCATCCGATCCCAACGGCAAGGCCGAGTCCGCCAGCACGATCGTCCGCGAATCCCTCGACACCCTGAGCGAGCAACTCGCCGAGGGCAACAGCCAGCAGCTCGATGCGTTCCTCCGCGTGATGGGCCGCTTCCATCGCTACAGCCTGGGGAACCTTCTCCTGATCCTGTGCCAGCGGCCGGACGCCACCCGCGTCGCCGGCTTCCACACCTGGCGCTCATTGGGCCGCACCGTCCGCAAGGGTGAGAAGGGCATCGCGATACTCGCTCCGATGCGGCTCAAGCCCCGCAAGGACGATAAGTCCAAGGGCAGCACTTCCGCCGAGAATGACAGCGGCGAGGACAAAGCCTGCATCCGCTTCCGCGTTGTGCATGTGTTCGACATCTCACAGACCGACGGCGATCCGCTCCCCGAGCCCGCCCGCATCGGCGGCGATCCGGGCGAAGCACTCGCCTGCCTCGAACACGCGATCACCAGCAGCGGCATCGTGCTCAACACGGTGGACACGCTGGGCAACGCCGATGGCGTCTCCCGCGGCGGCACCATCGAGGTGCGTGAGGGACTGAGCGATGCTGTGCGATTCTCCGTGCTGGTGCACGAGTGGGCCCACGAATTACTGCACCACGCCGGCAAGGACGATCCGGCCGTCGAGCGTCCCAGCAAGACCGTCCGCGAGACCGAGGCCGAGGCGGTGGCCTTTGTCGTCAGCCACTCCATCGGGCTCGACACCAACACGGCCAGCGCCGACTACATCCGTATGTACGCCGGCGATCCGAATACCCTCGCCGCTTCGCTTGATCGAATCCAGCGCACGGCCTGCACCATCATCGAAGCGATCGAGCAGGATCAATCCAATGCGCCCGCCAACACGGAGGCACCACCCGGGGCATCCCAGGCTGTCGCCGCCCACGCTCACGCTCGGAGGCAGCGATGAGCCGGGCGAACCTCACCCTGCACGCCGTCGATCCGCAGCGGCTCGCGGCCGGGCACTGGTGCCACGAGCGGGACCGCACCATCGACGAGGGCGATATCTATGCCGCCTACAGCGCTGATCGCATCGGCATGGAGGGTGCCGTCCGCCGACCGTTCCGCTTCAAGAATCAGTTCTGGGTCACCACGGGTATCAAGGGCAGCTCGACCGACTTCATCATCGAAGCCTACCGGCTCGTGCCCGTCGAACAGTTCGAGGGGAATGCTCTGAATTACCACGAGAAGACCCGGGACGGCGAGGCCGCCCGCAATGATCCCATGGGCTTCTACCACGCCATCCGCGTCAAACACGGCGGCAAGGACTGGGTGCTGTGCGGACCGGCGGTGGGATTCGTGCCGGGGCAGGAAGCCCAGCCCGACCTGTTCGGTGCTCTGGAGCGGGGAGGGCGGTAGCGAGCGAAGCCTGAATATTCATCGCACCATCACGCGGCGTGTTCGGGCACGCGCCTATGTCCATCGGGATCATTCATGGGCTCGACCTCAACCCGCGTCACCAGCCGGGCACCCAGCGCATCGAGCACCCGGCGGGCGCGATCCACCGTGATGCCGTGGTACTCGTTCCGCTCGTCCCGCGAGACCATCGTCTCATCGACATCGAGCCGACGGGCAAGTTCACGTTGCGTCATCCCGCGGGCGATCCGCAGGCCGATGAGCACCTGGCCGAGCCCGTGCAGATTGTCGAACTCACTGAACTGGCCCCGCTTGAGCCGCTCGTAGCTCTCGACCTCCTCGACCAACTGATGATGGAACGAATCGAGCGGTTCTCTCAGTTTGGCGATCTGTGCCTCGGTGAAGCCCTGTTGCTTCCACGCCCGCACATGCTCGGCCAGCCTGGCACGCTCGGCCTCGATGCGAGCGAGAGCCTGTTGGTATTCGGATTCATTGCGGATCATGGCAGCCTTGCCTTCCGACAGTCGTCCACGCTTCCACCGGCCCCGTCGGAGGCCGCCGAGCGGAGGTGAAGGCATCGCGATTCCATGCGTCCACACTCTACATTTTAGTCTTCTATGACAAAAAGGTCAAGTATAGCCCTCGGAGCCAGCTCCCGCTCCTTTGGGCCGGGTTATTGGCCAAACAGTGCCATTGACGATTTAATGACGCTTGCTATCGCTCATTATTTATGCCATAGTGATCGATACAGGAGCTCGCTATCGATCATGATCTGGAACTGGCAACAACCCGACTGGCCTGAATTCACCTGGAATCGGCCGCGATTCGAGAACGCCGAGCGTGCGTTCCTCGTCGGCGGTGGTGTGATTGTTGGGGCGGTGGGGCACCTCGATCCCGACAGCGAGAACGCCCTGCTGGTCGAGATCTACACCTGCGAAGCCATGAAAACCTCTGAGATCGAGGGCGAGCTGCTCGACCGGGACAGCGTGCAATCGTCGATCCGCCGACAGCTCGGACTGGCCAGCGATCCGGCGAAGGTGCGTGCGGCCGAGGAGGGTATCGCCACGCTCATGGTCGATCTTGACCGGCACGCCGCCGAACCGCTCACCCATGAGACACTGTTCGCCTGGCACCGCATGCTCACGCAGGGGCGCCGGGATCTCCGCGATGTCGGGCGGTATCGCACCCACGCCGAGCCCATGCAGGTGATCTCGGGGCCGCTGCATCGGCCCACGGTGCATTTCGAGGCTCCACCGTCCGCACGCATGCCGGAGGAGATGGAGCGGTTCATCGACTGGTTCAATCGCACCGCGCCCGGCGGCGGCGAGCCCATGCCCGCCATCACGCGAGCAGGGATCGCTCACTTGTATTTCGTCTCGATCCATCCCTTCGAGGACGGCAACGGACGCATCGGCCGGGCGATCGCCGAGAAGGCGCTCGCACAGGGTCTGGGCAGCCCGACGCTGACCGCGCTCGCCGACACCATCATGCTCCGCCGGCCGGAGTACTACCACGAGCTGGAACTGGCCAACAAACGCAACGAGATGACGCCATGGCTGGCCTGGTTCGCGGGCATCACGCTCGAAGCCCAGCGACGCACGCAGGCACGGGTGGACTTCACCCTCGACAAGGCCCGGCTGCTCGATCGGCTCAGGGTACAACTCAACCAGCGTCAGGAGAAGGCGCTGCTCCGCATGTTCCGCGAAGGCCCGGACGGCTTCAAGGGCGGGCTGAGTGCCGGGAACTATCACTCGATCACCGATGCCACGCCGGCGACCGCCACCCGCGACCTGGCCGACCTCGTCGAGAAAGGTGCCCTCACCCGCACCGGCGAGAAGAAACACACCCGCTATCACCTGGCCATCCCGCTCAGACCGGTCCCACGCGTCACCATCGCGGATGACGGCGAGGTGCAGGGCTGATCGCTCGCGGGCGCAGTGACCGTGAATGTTGCGGCACCTTCAGGTTCCTACCGCCCGAGATGGCGGAGAACATTCGGGCACGGATGAGGCGACACTGAGACCAACTACTTGCCCCGCGCAATGTCAATTTGAAGCTGAATCCCCTCGTCCAACTGACGCCCCATCTCATGCAGTATGGTGTCGGCGTCATCGGACTCCCTCCGCAAGTCCATGTATTTCACCAGCGCCATCGTTGATGAGGCTTCGCTCGCAAGCGCCTCAGATCGCTTGACCCAACCCTCTATTCGCGCGAATCGGAGAGGCGACCCGAACGAAGTTTGTGCTGTTTCGCGCCGCTTGTGAAATTCTACGAACCCTGATCGCGTTTGAGTGTCGATATCGGCTGTAAGAGAATCGAAGTCGAATGTGCCGCAAAAGAATGCCACCCTGATTGCCTCGTCAAGGTCATCGGTTTGCAAGCCATCCTGAGCCAGGAACTCAATCGTGGACACGAGTTCGGAGAACCGCCGTGAGGCTGCATCGGACAGCACCTTCCCAAGGCTATCGTTTGTCGAGGGTTTCTTAGCCCGTAAAGCAGCTGACAATCTGCCGAAAGCGCCGTCCCAGTCGCCGGGAGAACGACCGCCCTTGAACCTGGCACGCTCCAGCAAATCGGCAGCAGATGCAGATTGTGGAATTTGCCCGCCCCAACTCATGCCAACGGGCCGCAACCGCTCAAAGAGTTCGCACGCGAGTTCGTGATACTCCCACGCCACGCGCCATGAAATCTCCGAGTGGGTGGCAGCAGCGTGATAGCACTCGTTCCGAAGTGCATGGGCTTGGGCAGCGAAGTTCCGTTCGTCTTTTGTGATGTCCCCGAGCCGAAACAGTAGGTCCATCTTCGGCGTAAACCTCTGGTCGCGTGCTGCTTCCCGATCTTTGGTACTCAACTTCGGAGCCGAAAGCCATGAAGCGTCTCGCAACAAGTAGTGTCGGCATCGTTCATGGGCAAGCACTTCAACCACATTGTCGCAAAGAATCAGGGACAGACGGGCGTACTGCGTGCCCTTCTCGTGAAGGTATGCCCCTGCGAGCTGCAGTTGTTCAACATAGCAAACGATCTGTTCCATACCGAATCGTATCCAGATTCGGGCGCGGGCAGGAGCACGATGATGCGACAGGACGCACGGCTTGCCACCCTTTGGCATTGGGCAGTTCCGCGAACACGCCGAAGCTGAACCGCGACAGCGGATTGAGCGATCCACGCAGGTCCTCGGTCACCACCGGGTCAACGCCCAATAGCTCACCCATCGCTCCCAGCAACGCCCGAACCCGTGGCGGCTCGGTCTCCGCCACGCCGAGAAGGCGAGCGTACCGATCATCGTCTTGCAGAAGCATGAATGTGCGTTCGACGGTCTGTGCGGGCGACAACTCGCTCAGCCGCCCGCCATCACGCAGAAAGTCCAGCAGTGCCGCATCGTGCTTTGACAATCGAACCCACGCGGCGGGGCGGCGGGTATGCACGATCGTGTCCTTGCCGACCAGCTTGCGGGGCACGCTGGAGGCCGTCGTCGCCAGCTCGCTTCGTGATGGTGCCTGCGTGGAAAACCCCAGCAGGTTCGCCGCCGCCATCCCGGCCGGGAACAGCGGCGCACGCTTCGTGGCCAGCTTCTGCACCGCGGCGGGATTCGGGCGGCTGGTCCCCAACGCCGTCTCGCGGGCTCGGTAGTAGGTGCCCTTGCTCAGCCGCCGCACCACTCCGGCCTTGGCCAGCCGCGAGAGCGCCTGGGCCACGGCATCGGGCGGCAGATCGGCAAAGTCACTGAACCGCCACAGCCGCTCCCCACCACGCGCCACGCGGGCACGGACGGCTTGTGCCGCCGGTCGGTCGGTGTAAGTGTGGGCTGAAGAGGCGTCCATACCCCGATTATCGCCCGGAATCGCACTCTAGTCAAGTTTTTTTGCTCTAAAACTTGACAATTTGCATCCGATTGCAATCTCAGCCAGCCCGGTACCGGTAGCCACGCACCCGATGCATCATGGCCAGAACCCCCACAACCACCAGCACCAACAGCGTCCCATACGCGATCAAGAATTCGGAGCCATGTGGCGGATCGCCGAGGAACAGCGTGGCACAGATCCCGATCAGCAGCAGCGTGGCGTAGGCCACCGCATTGGCCGATCCCGCCCCGACGCGGCCACCCACGAACTCGCCACGGCTTGGATGCCGCGACTGAAACAGCAGCAGCTCCTTACCGGCCAGTTTGTTGACGGCACGCTCGATCGCCTCGATGCGCCGTAGCAGATCCTCAAGCGAGCGAACATGGTTCATGGTCGTATGCACGAACCAGACCGCGACGATCGGCAACGCCACCAGGAACGCAAAGCGCACATGATCGGGCAGGAGGTTCGCGATGCCGAGCACGGCGGTGAAGGCGACGCCGGCCACGGGCACCCGTCGCTCCAGCGAGGCGATGCGGTACTGGACAAGCCCGTAAATCGCCCGGTATTCCTCAAGCAGGATGTCGATTTGTTGCTGGCGCGGCAGCGCTCGTGATGGCATGGCGTCCCCCCAGGCCATGAGTAGCACATCGCGGATTCAACTGTAAAGACTCAGCGAAGAACTTTGCGCAACACCTTGCATGGATCGGTGTCACAGGCTTTACACCACTCAGCAAATTCCAGAGGGTCGATCCGGCGCTCGGCGTTCTCCACCTTCCAGATGTACGAGTGGTGCTTCTTCAATCGCTCGCCGAGCGCACGCACAGTGAGTGCCTTGCCGAGGCGGAGACTCTTGAGTTCGTCGCAGAGTCTTCTGTAGGCCGGATTGTGGAGCGAACTTGTCCCCATTCGGGAGGCACGCTAGAGTCCACCTGCCATGTTCCCAATCTGGAGTCAAGCGAGCCACGCCGGGTGGCTCGGTGTCGCGCGCGAAAGAGGCACCACCATGAACGCCGTCGTTGCCTTGCCACGAATCCGCTTCCAGTTTCCGCCGGATGACCGCTCAGAGGGCACCCGGGCGTTCCTCGCACTGGCGGAAGCCGGTGCCACCGCGTTGGAATCCCTCCGCAGCGAACTGGCTCGCCGGGGCGAATTGCGGGGAGCGGCGATCGGCCGCGTCCGGGGCACCGGCCACGGAGCCTCGTTCGGCAGGCTGGTCACCGCCCTGGAGGCCGACCACCCCCGGACCCTCGAAGGGCCGTTCGAGAACAGTCCGAATGTCAGCGGCTCCGTCTGGACGCCCGAATCCGTGCTCGGCGATGCGAGCGTCTCAATGCACGCCGGGGATCGTCGCACCGCGTTCATGAAGCTGCGCTTCGAGCGGGGATGCCGTGATCTCCCGCTGCACGCCCACATCCACTCCGACCGCTTCATCGTGGTCCTGGAAGGGCGTGGGCTGTTCCATGTCTCGCCCGATCCGATCGAGGCCTTCAGCGGACGGGGCATCACGAGCATCCCGGTTCGGTCACGCGATGCCCTCGCCTTCACCCGGGGTGTGGTGCACACCTTCTCATCACCGGATGAGCCACTGGTGCTGCTTTCAGGCCACCTGCCGTTCGTCTCCCTTGATGACCGGGAGCAATACACCCTGCCCGAGATGGTGGTGCGTCCGGCGGACCTTGTCCCTGAGGATGATGCGGTGCCATCGCTCGATCCGGCGTGGACCCTGCTGGTCGGGCTGTAGTCGCCAACCGTGCCATGCGAGTTGGCATCGGGCGATCGCCCGGATGAATCGGCATCCGAACCTAACGCCACCTCCCCGCCGGGGACGGTGTTGCCACGCGTCTCGCTTTCTGGCTGTCTGACCTGACCCATGCCGTGGCATCGGTGCTCGGCGCGTCAAGCCCTCGTCCGGCTTCCGCGCTGCGCAAGGGCTCCGCTTGTGCAGCCGGCAGACCCGGGCTCATGCAAGTGCATGAGGCTCCGGGCGAGTTGGCTTGCCCCGCCTGCGCTCCGCCGCCCGAGGTACGGCATGGTCAAACAGCAAATGAAAGGAGACCAACTATGTCCAACAAGAACCAACCCGTCGAGCAGGTCCGCATCGGCACCGTCGTCGCCGCCATCTGGGCGAACGACACCGACAAAGGAGTCCGCTACGGCGTCACCTTCGAGCGGCTCTATCGCACCGAGGACGGCAAGTGGAAGTCCACGCCGACCTTCAACCGTGATGATCTGCTCGTGCTCGCCAAGGTCGCCGACCATGCACACACCCGTGTGCATGAGATGATGGCCGCATCCCGATCGAACGATCGAGACCACGGCAACGACTCCGAGCCGGCTGAGAGCCAACCCAAGCCCCCGGTGCCTCGCGCCGGGGGCGCTTCGGCTCCCACTCCATCATCCACCAAGGCCACCCGTGCCAAACGCATGGAGCACGCCCGATGAGCGGGCGTCCCGTTCCGGCCAACGAGGTCATCAAGCTGCTCCGCGTCCGCTCCTCCCTGGGCGGCGTGATCCGCAGGGCCTCGCCCACCGGCAAGCTCCGCTTCGAAGCGAGCTTCGCCCGTGAGTTCGACCGGCTGGCCACCGCCCCATCCTTCGATCGCTCGCACCTTGAGGATCTGATGTGGGTGGTCCGCAGCGCCGCGGCCGTCATCGACTATCTCGAAGGCCGCCTCGACCGCGACCAGCTCGCCCGCCGCCTCCCGCCCGAGGGTCTTGAGGAGATCGGGTGACGGAGCTGCTCCCCTACGAGATCCGGGTCACGCTCCCGCCGCTCTACGCCACGGAGCACGACCCCGACCCGCTGGCCCGGGTGAAGCTGTTCACGCCGTGGACGAGCTGGACCTGGTATCTGATCGAGTACGACGGCAAGGACCTGGCCTTCGGGCTGGTCGACGGCTTCGAGGTCGAACTCGGCCACTTCTCGATCAGCGAGCTGCAGGCCATCCGCGGTCCGCACGGCCTGACGATCGAGCGGGATCAGCAGTTCCAGCCCACGGCCATCAGCGTGCTCCGGGACAAGCTCCGCAGCCGCTGACCGATTACCCCACGGCGATCCGCTCCCCACCGTCCGGGTCGCCCAACTCGAAGGCCCCGTCGCTCGCTCCCCCACAGAGCTGGAGCGTCGGGGCCGCTTCTTTCCCCCACGAACCATCAAGCAGTCCCGAGTCCACAACCCCGAACGCCATCCTCACGGGGAGGCAGACGCGGGATAAGTTCAATCGCGTCTTGCCACACGATTGCCGTTGCCGTGTCCCCACCGCGTCCCCGGCCAAGCACCGCACGGGTGGGGACGGGGTCGGCCTTGCAGGTGTCTAGAAATTAGACATCAGGTGTCTAGATTTCACACAGTTGGAGCCCCGCCGCTGAGCCACCCGAGCAGCAGGCGGAGCGGGGCAGAGCGTCCCCGCCCGCAGCCAGCCTCGCGCTCGCCGTCCCCGGTCGGGTGTCCCCGCGTCCCCAGACCGTCCCCGATAACCGATTCTGTTGATCCACTTCGATCCCGCAATCGGACACAGCTACCCGAACAACTCTTACCATCTGGCCCATACTCGGGTACCCCAAAACTCTCCACAATTCTGTCTTTGAGATGGATTAGCCGGGGCCTCCGATGGAGAGGCACTACCTAGCCCTGAAAGTGTCAGACATCGTCCCTAAGCGGGGTTAGGCCGGCTCCGCTGGAGCCGGAATCTGGCGTCGCCGGACACCCGGGCAGTCAACCACGCAATGGCGGGTGATCAACCACTGAATGGTCAATTGCCCGAACAGCGGCGGTGGATTTCGCTGGCCCTCTTGCGAGTCGATGCGAGTTGGTAAGCGTGATCGATAGGGCTCCAGTGTATCGATCATTGCCGTTCTTCATCTTGCCCCCGGTCCGACATCCCTGACGGCGATCCGCACTGAGGGGCGCCTGCCTCCCTGCAACAGATCTCCCATCGGGTACTATCCCACCTGAACAGAGCCTTTACACCCTGGCTACCCCGTGGTATCACGATTTGGGATGAACTGATGGCGAAACGGCAGGCGAAAGCGGTGAACGACAAATCAAAGAACGGCAACGGTGCCACCCTCGGTTTTGAGGAGAAACTCTGGCTGTCCGCCGACAAGCTCCGGGGGTCGATCGATGCCGCCGAGTACAAGCATGTGGTGCTCGGGCTGCTGTTCCTCAAGTACATCTCCGACGCGTTTCAGGCCCGCCGCGAGGAGTTGCAGGCGCTGTGCGACGACCCGGAATCGGACTACTTCACCGGTGGCGATGCCGCTTGGGCCGAGCAGACCCTCGAAGACCGGGACGAGTACGCCTCGAAGAATGTCTTCTGGGTGCCTCCCGGCGCCCGCTGGCCCGATCTTCGGGCAAAGGCCAAGCGGCCGGATATCGCAAAGATTATCGACGATGCGATGTTCGAGGTCGAGAAGGCCAACCCTCGTCTGAAGAATGTGCTCCCGCGCGACTACGCCCGGCGCGGCATCCCCGCCGAGCGGCTCGGCGAGCTGATCGACCTGATCTCGGGCATCGGGCTCGGCGACAAGGAATCCAGAGCCCAGGACATCCTCGGGCGGGTGTACGAGTACTTCCTCGGCAAGTTCGCCGCCGCGGAGGGCAAGCTCGGCGGGGAGTTCTACACGCCCCGGAGCATTGTCAGACTGCTGGTCGAGATGATCGAGCCCTACCAAGGCCGGGTCTACGACCCCTGCTGCGGCTCGGGCGGGATGTTCGTGCAGTCCGAGCGCTTCGTCGAAGCCCACGGCGGCAAGGCCAGCGACATCTCCATTTACGGCCAAGAGTCCAACCCGACGACCTGGAAGCTCGCCAACATGAACCTCGCACTGCGAGGCATCGAGGCGCACCTGGGCGAGAAGCATGCCGACACCTTCCACGACAACCTGCACAAGGATCTCAAGGCCGACTTCATCCTCGCCAACCCGCCCTTCAATATTTCGGACTGGGGCGGCGAGCGACGCCGCGAGGATGTCCGCTGGAAGTATGGCACACCGCCCACCGGCAACGCCAACTACGGCTGGATCCAGCACTTCATCCACCACCTTGCCCCCAACGGCATCGCTGGCTTTGTCATGGCCAACGGCTCGATGTCCTCCAACTCGGGCGGCGAGGGTGAGATCCGCAAGGCCCTCGTCGAGGCCGATCTCGTCGATTGCATGATCGCGCTGCCCGGCCAGCTGTTCTTCACCACGGGCATCCCGGTCTGCCTCTGGTTCGTCACCCGCAACAAGACGGGCGGCACGGTGGCGGGAAAGAAGCTCCGCAATCGCCGCAGGCAGACCCTGTTCATCGATGCCCGCAAGCTCGGCTCGCTCGTCACCCGCACGCTTCGTGACTTGTCCATTGAAGAGATCGCCCGCGTCGCCGACACCTACCACGCCTGGCGAGGCGAGTGCGGCACCTACGAGGATGTCCCCGGCTTCTGCAAGTCCGCCACGATCGAGGAGATCGCCGCCCACGGCTTCGTCCTCACGCCCGGGCGCTATGTCGGCGCGGAGGATATCGAGGACGGCGGCGAGCCATTCGAGGAGAAGCTCGCCCGCCTCAGTGCCACGCTGCGAGAACAATTCGCCGAGTCAGCCGAACTGCAGGCCCGCATCGAGGCGAACCTCGATCTGGTCGCTGAGGCTGCTGCGGAGGCGAAGCGATGACCGTGCGCGTGCAAGTCAACCCGCAGCTTCTCGAATGGGCCTGCGAACGCGCCGGAACCTCCGTGGATGCCCTTGAAGAGACTCATCCGAAGTTCAAGCTGCGCGCTTGGATCGCGCAAGATGCTGAGCCAACCCTCAAACAACTGGAAGACTTCGCCAAGAAAACGCACACGCCCATCGGTTACCTCTTCCTGCCTTCGCCGCCGGATGAGCCGGTACCGATCCCGGACTTCCGGACCATCGCCGGGCAGGGCATCGCTCGCCCGTCTCCCGATCTTCTGGACACCATTTACATTTGCCAACAGCGTCAGGAGTGGTTCAGGGAGTACGCACGATCCGCACAGGAGCCAGCAGTAGCCTTCATCGATTCGGTGGACCGACGCCGCCAGCCAGAGGCTGTCGCAGCAGTCATCCGTGATGCTCTCGGCTTCAATCTTGACGAACGCCGCACACTGAGGACTTGGACCGACGCCCTCAGCCGCTTCATCGAGCAGGCCGAAGACATCGGTGTATTGGTCATGGTCAGCGGTGTTGTCGGCAGCAACAACAACCGAAAGCTCGACCCCGACGAGTTCCGTGGCTTTGCCCTGAGCGATCCGCTCGCTCCGCTGATCTTCATCAACAGCTCCGATACCAAGTCGGCACAGATGTTCACCCTCGCCCACGAACTCGCCCACCTCTGGCTCGGCGAAACGGCTTTGTCTGATGCGACGATGCGGATCGAGCCCAACAACGAGGTCGAGAAGTGGTGCAATCAGGTCGCCGCCGAACTGCTCGTCCCGCTCGATGCCATCCTGGAGCACTACCGAGAGACCGACGATCTGACGGCTGAACTCAATCGGCTGGCCCGCATCTTCAAGGTCAGCACGCTCGTTCTTCTGCGCCGCATCTATGACGCCGGACGGATGCCCCGCAACGCCTTCTGGGCGGCCTACGACGACGAGGTTGATCGACTGCGGACCATCGCGGCGACCAAGTCGGCTGGCGGAAACTTCTACCACACGACAGCCACTCGGGTCGGCAAGCGATTCGCTCGGGCCATCATTGGCAGCGCTCTGGAAGGCCGGGCGTCGTTTAGCGAGGCGCTCCACCTGCTCGGCTTCAAGAAGATGGCGACCTTCAAGGACCTGGGGCGGTCCGTGGGGGTCGATATCTAATGGCTTACCTGCTCGATGCCAATGTCTTTATGAGTGCGAAGCAACTGCATTACGGCTTCGAGTTCTGCCCCGCCTTCTGGGACTGGCTCGTCAGGGAGCACCGCGCGGGCAAGGTGTTCAGCATCGAGAAAGTCTCGGACGAGATCCAGGCCGGCACCGACGAACTCTCTCAATGGGCGGCGGGCTTGGACGACGGCTTCTTTCAGGAGCCCGACCAGAACACGCTCGCCGCGCTCGGAACAGTCAGCCAGTGGGCTACGAGCCATGCGTTCCCGAACGGGCAACGATACACGCCCGCCGCCGTCAGTACCTACCTCCAGGTCGGCGACTACTACCTCGTAGCTCAGGCGCTGGCTGGCAAGCACACCGTCGTGACCCATGAAGTCCCGGCCAACACCATTCACAAGATCAAGATTCCCAACGCCTGTTTGGCCTTGAAGGTGAAGTACATGACGCCCTACGAGATGCTTCGCAAAGAGAAGGCTCGGTTCGTGCTCGGGGGGCAAGCCTTATGAGCGAGCCCGTCACCCCGTCCAAACTCAGCGCCCCCACCGTCGCCGTGCTGGAGATGATCGCCGCCGGGCATTCCTACGAGCAGATCATCCAGGCCTACCCGGCGCTGACCTATCGCGACATCTTCGCGGCGGCCGAGGAGGCGCTCGCGCTCGGCGAGGGTGGCAACGCCGCCCGGATCGCCCGGATCCGCGAGCAGCACCCGCGGGCCTACGAGAAGTGGACGCCGGAGGAGGAGCAACAACTCCGCGGCCTCATCGCCGCCGGGCACGCCGTCCCGGCCATCGCCCATCGGCTCCAGCGGCAGACCGGCGCGATCCACAGCCGGCTGGTTAGGCTCGGGCTCAATGAGAAGATGCCTACAATCCCGGCCGAGGGGATGACAAACCTGCCAGATCAAGCGGCGGGAGGACATCATGGCTAAGAAATCACCTAAGCCCGTAAGATCCAATGAGGATATCCGGGGCCTGATCTTGCAGTATTTCTACGATCGAAATGCGAATGCGACAAGCGCCCGCGGGAAGAAGGGGTCAGCTGTCAAGATCAGTGATGTCAAAAAAGAGCTCAAAGCAGCGCATGAGCTGTCCCAGCAGGAGGTGCAGAGCAACCTCACCTACCTTATTAGCCAAGGCTGGATCGAGGAAGAGGTGGTTGAAAAATCATTTACCACTCAGAGAGGCACCGCCATTCCCTCTGCCACATCTTTTTACAAGATCACCGCCGCAGGGATTGACAAGATTGAAGGCCCAGGAGAATTCACTATGCCCAGATTCCATGGCATCAAGATCGAGGCTACCGGCCAGAACATCATCACGCTTGGCGATGGGAATCAGATCAATGCCCAATTCAGCGAACTGGGCACCGCTCTTGCGGACCTTCGCGATGCCATCACTCGCTCGCCGGCACAAGAGCAGGAAAAGCTCTCGTATGTTGCGGACATCGAGACGATCCAGACACAGCTCGCGAAACCAACTCCCAACAAGAGCATCATCCGATCCGCGTGGGAGACCGTGCAAGTGGCCGCGACATTAGACGGATGCGCCGGACTGGTAGCGCGGGCGGGCGCACTGATCACAGGATTCCTGTCATGACCACTCAGTTGCGTTTCTACATTGGGTGTTTGGCGAGCCTCCTCATCGAGTTGGACTTGTTCGCAGTTCCAGCAGAATTGGACGGAGGGGGTGGCGATGGGTGAATGGGCAACCTATCGATTGGGTGACCTGTGCGAAATCAAGCACGGTTTCGCATTCAAAGGCGAGTACTTCACGGATCAAGAAACCTCGGACTTGCTCGTCACTCCCGGAAATTTTGCTATTGGCGGAGGGTTTCGGGACTCAAAGCCCAAGTACTACGATGGGCCAATAGACGAGGGGTATGTGCTGCAAACCGGCGAACTCGTCCTGACGATGACAGATCTAAGCAAGGACGGCGACACTCTGGGTTACCCGGCGATCATCCCGGCTACGCCTGGTGTGCGCTATTTGCACAATCAGAGAATTGGGCTTGTGAGAGTCATTGATGAGTCGCTACTCGACGGGTTTTTCGCATTCTACCTTCTGAGATCTCGACGCTATCGCCAGCATGTTCTGTCCACTGCCAGTGGCTCAACGGTGAGGCACACTTCACCATCCAGAATCTACGACTATGAGGCACAGCTCCCCCCTCTCCCCGAGCAGCGTGCCATCGCGTCGGTGCTTGGTTCGCTGGACGACAAGATCGAGCTGAACCGGCGGATGAACCGGACGCTGGAGGCGATGGCGGCGGCGATCTTCAAGGCGTGGTTCGTGGACTTCGAGCCCGTGAAGGCCAAGGCCGCCGGCGCCACCACCTTCCCCGGCATGCCCCAACCCACCTTCGACGCCCTCCCAACCACATTCACCAACTCCCAACTCGGCCCGGTGCCGGAGGGGTGGGAGGTGGGGTGCATCGGCAACTTGGTCGACATCAAAGGCGGCGGCACGCCAAGCACGAAGAACCCAGCATTTTGGGATGGACCACATCACTGGGCAACGCCGAAAGATCTCTCCAATCTGTCTGATCCGATCCTTTTGGACACCGCACGCCGATTGACCGATGCAGGTCTCGACAAGATCAGTTCTAGGTTGTTGCCAATCGGAACCGTCTTGCTGTCGTCGCGTGCGCCGATCGGTTACCTGGCGATCACCGCTGTCCCAACCGCTGTCAACCAGGGATTCATCGCGATGCCGCCAGGCGGCCCTCTGCCGCCCGCTTTCCTGCTCAACTGGGCATCGTTCTACATGGACGACATCAAGGGCAATGCAAACGGCACCACTTTCCAAGAGATCAGCAAGACGAATTTCCGCCCACTCCGGACTGTCGTGTCATCACCCGAAGTGCTGGCCGCGTTTGACGAGATAGTCAATCCGTTGTATGACCAAGTGAAGTTGAACATGCATCAGGCCAGATCGCTTGCGGCTTTACGCGATGCCCTGCTACCGAAGCTGCTGTCGGGTGAAGTGCGGCTTGTTCAGATGAATGACGAAAGGACACTCGCATGACGACAAGCTCTGGAGATCTCGTCGCCTTCTCCGACGCCGCCATACGCACTGAATTAGAGATGGTAGAGAGGCTGCTTTCGCAGAGTCGCCGACTGTTCTTGATGGGTGCGGGGTGCAGTAAGGTCGCGGGGTTGCCATTAACGACTGAACTATGCGATCTCGTCATGCAATCCATGAAGGATGCCAAGGCAACGGCGCTCCTGGAATCCATTCGCAAAGAGTACGATGGAGACGGCAGGGCGACAATCGAGGACTACCTCAGTGACATTGTCGATCTGAAAGCCATGGCTGATCGACGGGTTCAGCGCGGTTGCAGCAAGGGCACAATCTCATACCAAGGAGCCGATTACGCTGCGACTGAGCTTGACGCTGCACTCAGTGAGATTAAGCGAGGTATCCGCGTCGCGATCAGCAGTGGCACACCAATCGATATGACTCACCACCGCCGCTTTGTGCGGCATGTAGATGGGCTCCTGACAGATAAGCCATTTTCTCGCAGACGGACTGACTATTTCGTACTGAACTACGACACGCTTATTGAGGACGCTCTTGGCAGAGAGCGGATTCGCTACAGCGACGGCCTAGCGGGTGGAATCACGGGCTGGTGGGATCCTTCACGGTTCGATGATCCGAATCTGTCTGCGAGAGTAGTGAAGCTGCATGGATCGATCGACTGGTGCCTATTCGACCATGACTATTTTCCAAGCCGGCTGCGACCTACCGGCATTGAGTCTTCCGCTGAGGAACAGGTCATGATCTGGCCTACGGCGACCAAGTATCGCGAAACCCAACTCGACCCCTACGCACAGGTGCTCGACCTTTTTCGCCGTGCTCTCCGTCCCGGCACCAGCGAGGATGCCGTGCTGATGATCGTTGGCTACAGCTTCGGCGACACACACATCAATCTGGAGATTGAGCGTGGGCTCAAGGATTCAGGAGAGCGACTAAGCGTGCTAGCCATGTGCTACGACGATATTCCACCGCTAGCCCTCAAGGGATGGCTCACGAGCGCCAGAATTGGTCAGCAGGTGAGGGCCTATTGCCGGAACGAGATGTGGCATGGAGGAGAGGTCACAAAGTACACGCAAGATGTGCCTTGGGGTGACTTCTCGATTTTGGCTCGTCTACTGGGAGGTGAACGATGAGCGAGAACATGCCTGATCGTCCGATCGAGAATCTCACAATCGCTACCGTTATTGAAGTAGATGGCACCCATGTTGTTGCCCAACTTGATTCGGACTTGGTGGAACTATCAAGAGTGTACCGCGGGGATCTCTATCCAGTCGGGCAGTTTGGATCCATCTTGAAGATTCACTTTGGCCGCCGTATCCTATACGCCTATGTCGCCCGCCTCAGAATGAAAGCGGACTTTGATCGCGAACGGGGAATCACTGATGTCGCGAACTCAGATGCACGCATCATCGAGGCAGACCTCTTCGGTGAGGCGGAATGGGAGCGGATCGCTGATGCGAATGGCGAAACAAAATGGCAAATGCGTTTTGAACGCGGTATTTCGACATTTCCGTTGCCTCAGCAGCGGGTGTATCTGACGCCGAGATCTGAGCTTCGCGCTCTGTATGGCCAGCAGGAGGCTTCGGCACTGGAACTCGGCGAGCATGTCGGAGCGGGAGGTGCCAAGTGCTTCGTTGATGTCAACGCCATAGCTTGCAAGCACACTGCGATTCTCGGTTCGACGGGGTCGGGCAAATCAGCAGCGGTGGCCGCTCTCATTCACGGCATCGTCGGACTCAAGGAAGCTTCGGAGCAGTGGTCGCCGCGAGTCGTGATACTCGACCCACACGATGAATACTCCAAGGCCTTTCCAGATTGCGCCAAACTTGCCACCGATGACAGCTCGCTGTCCTTGC
This sequence comes from Phycisphaerales bacterium, assembly GCA_052168315.1. GTDB lineage: Bacteria > Planctomycetota > Phycisphaerae > Phycisphaerales > UBA1924 > JBQLZO01. The sequence goes on from JBQLZO010000040.1 coordinate 122,157, forward strand.
CTTACTGGTTGCTGAGTCTCGAAGAGACGATTGCCTTGATCATCGGTCGTACCGAGTACGCGGCTACTTCACTCACGAACATCCTTCGGAACGCGTTGATCGATGCTCGAAAGGGCGGAGCAGAAGCTCTGGGCCTAAGCCCTGATGGCATCACCGCAGATTCTCCAATTCCGTACCTCCTCGGCGACCCGCACGGCCTCGACATCTTTGGCAAACGGGACGAGGTATTGGAGGAGACCGGACTCGTCGGTGCGATTAATGCCCAAAGGCCTGAGGGAAAGGACAAAAAGAACCACGGCGACTATGCAAAGTTGATTGAAAGGCTGGCGTCGCTGTGCAAGGACTCGCGATTGTCATTCATGATGAAACCCTGGGACGGCTCAACAGACCATTTTGGTTCGATCGCTGGCCAGTTCCTTGCTGGCGACAAGCTTGTCCGGATCGTTGATGTGTCCGCAGTGCCCAATGAAGTGGCGGGTGCTGCGAGTGCGGCGATGGCCCGCCTGCTGTTCAGCATCAAGCTTTGGCAGACCGTCGAAGAGCGGGCAAAGTCACCCGTTGTCTTGGTCTGCGAGGAAGCGCATCGGTATGTCCCCAATCGTGGAGATGCTCAGTACTCCGCCGCGCAGGACGCCATCCGCCGCATCGCGAAGGAGGGACGCAAATACGGCGTTGGACTGGTGCTCGTTTCGCAACGCCCCAGTGATGTTGAACCCACAGTGCTTTCGCAGTGCAACTCGTGGATTGTTCTTCGAATCACCAATGAAGCGGACCGATCGCATGTAAGGTCGGTTCTGCCAGACTCTCTTGCAGGTTTGACATCCGTCCTGTCGGGGCTGCGTCGTCGAGAGGCTATTGTGGTTGGTCTAGCAACGGCTTTGCCATCCCGCGTTTTGATTCGTGAATTGGAGCCGGAACTCCTACCCCAGTCTCATGACATCGACTTCGTTGCAGGATGGTCAAATGCGCCTACGACCGAGGATGACCTGACTAAGGTGGCTAAGCGATGGCGGTATCAAGATCGGCGGGCTGCCGAGTGAGCATGCGCTTCACCGAATCCGTCGTCGAAGCCGCCGCCCTCGAATGGTTCGGGGAGCTTGGCTATGCCATCGCCCACGGCCCCGAGATCGCGCCCGATGCCGCGCGGCGTGAGCGATCGTCCTACGGCGATGTCCTGCTCATCGACCGGCTCCGGAACGCGCTCGCCACGCTCAACCCCGAGATCCCCGCCGGGTGCCTGGAGGAGGTCGTCCGGCGTCTGCAGCGGCCGGAGCAGCCCACGCTCATCGAGAACAACCGGGCGATGCACGCGCTGCTCCGCGATGGGGTGGATGTGGAATACCGGCTGCCCGATGGCTCATCGCGCGGCGACAAGGTCTGGCTCTTCGACTTCGACAACCCGGAGCGCAACGACTGGCTCGCGGTGAACCAGTTCACGGTGGTCGAGGAGATCGGCTCGAACCAGCACGACCGCCGGCCGGATGTGGTGGTGTTCGTCAACGGCATCCCGCTGGGGGTGCTCGAACTGAAGAACGCCGCCGATGAGGATGCGGATATCTGGAGCGCGTACAAGCAGTTGCAAACCTACAAGGCGGAGATCCCGAGCCTGTTCGTGAGCAATGCCGTGCTGCTGGTGAGCGATGGGCTGGATGCGCGGATCGGCTCGATCACGGCGGGCAAGGACCGCTTCACGCCATGGCGCACGGCGGACGGCGAGGAAGTCGCGCCCAAGTCGCGGCCGCAGCTGGATGTGGCGATCAAGGGCATCTTCGACCGCCGCTGGTTCCTCGATTATGTCCGCAACTTCACGGTGTTCGAGACGGGCGACGGGCGGACAGTGCGGAAGATCGCGGCGTACCACCAGTTCCACGCGGTGCGTAAGGCCGTGGACGCGACGGTGCGGGCGTCGAGGCCGAGCGGCGATAAGCGGGCGGGCGTGATCTGGCACACGCAGGGCTCGGGCAAAAGCCTGACGATGCTGTTCTACGCCGGGCGGCTGATCGAACAGCCTCAGCTTGAGAACCCGACGGTGGTGGTGCTGACCGACCGCAACGACCTGGACGGCCAATTGTTCGCCACCTTCGCCGGCGGCAAGGCGCTGCTGCGCCAAACACCCGAGCAGGCCACCGACCGCGGCGACTTGCGGACACTGCTCAAGCGGGCGAGCGGCGGGGTGATCTTCACGACGATCCAGAAGTTCCTGCCCGATGATCGCGGGAACGAGCACCCGCTGTTGTCGGATCGGCGGAACATCATCGTTATTGCCGATGAGGCGCATCGGAGCCAGTACGGCTTCCGCGCGAAGATCGACAAGGAGACCGGGCAGGTCGGTTACGGGTTCGCGAAGTATTGCCGCGATGCGCTGCCGAGCGCCACCTTCATCGCGTTTACGGGCACGCCGGTGGAGAGCACGGATGTCAGCACCCGGGGCGTGTTCGGCCACGAGATCGATGTGTACGACATCGAGCAGGCCATCGAGGACAACGCGACTGTGCCGATCTACTACGAGGGTCGGCTGGTGAAGCTGGGGCTGGATAGCGTGGCCGCCGAGTCGATCGACGAGGAGATCGACGAACTGACCGAGGGCGAGGAGCTGTCGTCGAAGGAGAAACTCAAGACGAAGTGGGCCGCGCTGGAGGCGATTGTCGGTTCAGAGGAGCGGGTGCAGCAGGTGGCCGAGGACATCGTCGCGCACTTTGAGGACCGGCTCTCGGCGATGGACGGCAAGGCGATGGTCGTGGCGATGTCACGCCGCATCTGCATGGCGCTGCACGATGCGATCGTGAAGCTCCGCCCGGAGTGGTACCACGATGACGACGATAAGGGAGCTATCAAGGTCGTGATGACCGGGAACGCGAGCGAAGGCCCGGAGATCGCCAAGCACGCCCGCAATAAGCAACGCCGGGACGAGCTGGCCAAGCGATTCAAGGATCCCACGGACCCGCTGAAGCTGGTGATCGTGCGGGATATGTGGCTGACCGGCTTCGACTGCCCCTGCATGCACACGCTCTATGTGGACAAGCCCATGCGCGGGCACGGGCTGATGCAAGCCATCGCGCGGGTGAACCGCGTGTTCCGCGACAAGCCGGGCGGGCTGGTGGTGGACTACATCGGCATCGCGGACCAGTTGAAGAAGGCGCTGGCGACCTACACCGAGAGCGGCGGACAGGGCCGCACGACGATCGACCAAGGCGAGGCCGTCGCGGTGATGCTGGAGAAGTACGAGATCGTGGCGGCGATGTTCCACGGCTTCGACTACGGACGCTTCTTCTCGGCCAAAGCATCGGATCGCATGGCGGTGATCCCCGAGGCTATCGAGCACATCCTCGCGCTGGATGATGGCAAAACCCGGTATCTGCAAGCCGTTCTGGAGCTGGCCAAGGCGTTTGCGCTGGCGGTGCCGCATGAGGAGGCCCTCGCGATCAGAGATGAAGTGGGGTTCTTCCAGGTGGTGCGAGCGGGCATCGTCAAGACAACGACCACCGGCGGCAGATCACCCGAGGATCTTGACACAGCGGTGCGGCAGATCGTGTCCAAGGCCGTCGCTTCCGAAGGCGTGGTGGACATCTTCGCGTCGGCAGGCCTGAAGAACCCCGATATCTCGATCCTCTCCGACGAGTTCCTCGCCGACATCCAAGGCCTACCCCAGAAGAACCTCGCCCTTGAAATGTTGCGCAAGCTGATCAACGACGAGATCAAGGTGCGAGGCCGGAAGAACATCGTCGAAGCCCGCTCATTCCGCGAGATGCTCCAGGCGTCCATCCTGAAGTATCAGAACCGAGCGATCGAGACGGCGGAGGTGATCCAGGAACTCATCGATCTCGCCAAACGAATGCAGGCCGCCCAGCATCGCGGCGAAGACCTCGGACTCAGCGAGGCCGAGATCGCCTTCTACGACGCGCTGGCCAACAACGAGAGCGCCGCACTGATGGGCGATGAGATCCTCAAGACCATCGCCCGGGAACTCGCCGACCGCATCCGCCGGAGCGCCACCATCGATTGGACGATCAAGGAGACTGTGCGAGCTGAGATGCGAGCGATGGTGCGGCGGATTCTACGAAAGTACAAGTACCCACCCGACCAGCAAGAAGCGGCGACGGAATTGGTGCTGTCGCAGGCTGAGACACTGGCAGCTGAGATTTCGCCGAGGTAGCTTCGCACTACTCCATGGAAGCCAGATGTCGAATGCGTAGGCCTAAGGCGAGATTGATTGATGGCTAGCGACTCTTCAACATCCTATCCTCTGGATTTAGGCAGAATACCGTTCGAGTTCTTCGTACATAGGGTACGGCTCGCAATTTTTGAATGATAAAATCGCCAGTCTGATCGAATAGCGAATCAGATGCCAAAAGAACAACACAAATGTCATGGACTGCGCCCAGCATGACCTCAACAGCGATGAGTGTAACAGCAATCTGCTTGTCCTTTTGAAATTCCTCTCTGATTTCCTTGGCAACACCAAATTGGTAATTCACGACCTTGCTGTGCTTTTCGGGAGGGTCCAGCTCGATAAAGATGTATATTTTTCGAGTTCCCCTCCTTCTGCTTGCAACTACGGTCAGCCCTTCGTTCAGAATCCCTTCATCGATCATCTCTTTGACGGCCTTGTCAATGGCCGATGTTCCCCATGAATCGTCACTGCCTTCAGGATCATCTGTTGTGCTGCATATGCGCTCCTTGAGTTCAGCACGGCTCAACGTGCCGGTACTGAGGACTTGGTTGAAGATTGCTGTTCGGAGTTTCTCGCTGGCCAAGGTGGCGCTCCTATTTTTGGGTGCGAATGCGTCAATGCAGAACCGAGATGCCATTGTAGCAGTTCTAGAGTCCGCGAGTCGGATTTTGGATGCCTAAATTGGGTGAATTGCGGACAACTAGAGGGCATACTGTCTGTGTGAGGGATTTTTGGGCTCGCCGGGAGACGATTTTGGACCGATACTCTCTGGCATGTGCCGGTCCCAGAACCCTCAGCCTAGGAGCTTCGCGATGATCGTTCGTCAAGATCACCTGTCCGAGCTGAAGCCGCCTCAAACCGAAAGCCCTGAAGGTAGGTGGCAATGTGGACACCCTCCGCCTCCTGCGAACGACGCTGGCGATGTTCACTGGGAAGATGTGCGTGACTGGCTCGATCGCCTCGATATCTACACACGCGTTTCCAGGGGGCAGGAGACGCTCGAATGCAGGGCCTGTCCTGAACAGCCAATTTTAGGCTTGAACCACCCGAACAGATTTAATATTAACACGGCAGGGCACATTCCATATCAGCAGGTTCAAGATCTTCTCGCAATCTTGCGTATGAGTGGTCGTGCTTGATGAGTGTATTGTTAGCTGGGGTGCTGGGAGGATGGTCAACGAATCGGATGAGAATAAGATCCCTCAGGAGTTGTGGGATCTTGCGGATGAATGCACATATCTCTTTGCAGAGGATCCCTATGCAAAGCAACCCTCGTGGCGTTTTCATGGCGAGATTATGGAGCTGAGGGGCGTATACGGGTTTGGTGGCACCCGAGAGGACGCCAAGCGGGTTGTACGCGAGCGTGCCGCAGAGGCATTATACGCACTGTGGTATCAGGGCTTGCCATTGCCCAAGCCAGGCGATGATAGCCGAATTCGCGAGAATGGTTTGCCGGTAAGCTGCGCAACGCGGATGCGTCGTCAGGTTATTCAGAATAGGCTGAAGGAAACAGATAAGTAATTGCAATCGGCTTCATGATACGAAGTTTGATGTGCCAACTCATTCCTCCTCCTCTTCCTTGGTAAGGGAGAGGCCGGAAGTTCGATCCTTCTCGGCAGCACCAGCCAACCGCCTAATTTCGCAGGGTTTTTTCGCCCCGCCCCTTTCAACCATGGCGGGCACTCCCCATTTTGGCGCGGAACTGGCGCGGATCTGTGCTGAATCGGCCACCCCCCCCGTCCCCGCCGTCCCCGGCCAGGGATTCCGCGGTGTTCGAGGTGTCCCCGGCAATCGTCCCCGGGGTTTCTCGACCGTCCCCGGCAGCCCGCTCCGCAGCGTCCCCAGTGTCCCCACCGTCCCCGATGGTGTCCCCGGCGCGTTCACCAGCGGCTCGCCGAACAGCGTCTCCAACGCTCGCGACGCTTCCATCAAAAAGTCCGGGTGATGCTTGGCATAGATCTCCGTCGTGCGGCTTTCGCTGTGACCGAGCATGCCAGCAATCTGCCGCAGTGGCACGCCGGATGCCGCCATCAGGGTCGCGCCCGTGTGGCGCAGTGTGTACGGCGTCACTTCCTCCAGTCCCGCCCGCCGGCAGGCCGTCGCGAACGCACGCTTCACGCTGCGCACCGGCCGCCCCTCGTACTCCAGCACATGCCCTGTGCGTGAGTCCATCATCGCCCGCTCCAGATACGACCGCAGGCTCGGCGTGATCGGCACAACGGGACGCCGCTTGCGGGTCTGGCGCGTACCCGGGGACATGAAGTCGATGCGTCCCCAGTCAAGATCGACCTGCTCACATTGCAGCCCGAAGATCGCTCCGGGGCGTTGCAGCGTGTGCAATGCCAGGATCACGAACAGCCGCAGGTGCTCGGCCTCGCATGCCATAAGCAACCTTCGCACCTCATGCGTGCGCAGGAACCGATCACGCGGCGGCGGATTCGACAGCAGCTGCACATGCGGCACGCTCTCCAGCCGTCCCCGCTTCCATGCCCAGCGCAGCGCGGCCTTGAGCACGCCCAGTTCACGGTTCAGTGTGCCGTTGGAGGCCGTGTGCCCCTGCTTGGTGAGCATCGCGCGCCGCCACTCGATGTAGCGTTGCTGCGCATCAAGATCGAACGCGGCCACGGTCTCGATCCGCGAGAGCCCGCAGAATGCCGTGAAGTGTTTGTGTGCCGCGTGCAGGGCGTGCAAGCTGCCGCCGCTCTCGTTGTGCTGGTGGTCGATGTAGTCGCGCAGCGCTTCGAGCAACAACGCTTCATCCGATGGTTTACGCGGCGGCTTGCCGCCATGCCGCGCGAACGCGATCAGCCGGTCCTGTGCCGTGGCCAGATCATCCGTCCGCGTGCTGATGCGCCGCGAGCGATCCGATCCCTTCGGCTTGTAGTAGATGCTGAGGTTGGGCGTGTCGGGCCGGCGCACGAGCTGGTAATCGCCATACGCCCACACCGGTTCGTAGAACGGAGCGTGTGCCTGCTGTGACGCATGGTGTGCGGAATGGTGTGTCGCGTGGCCCGTGCTCAGCATGCCTCGGACCCCAGCGCCTCGATCAGCCCCAGCAGCCGCGACAGCGGGATCGGCAGCAGCCCCGCCTCGTGGTCGGCCAGTTCCTCGATCGGCAGCCCCGTCCGCTCGGCCAGGCACTCCAGGCTCACGCCCGCCGAACGCCGCATCGTGCCCAGCGTCCGCCCGAGCTGCCGGTCGATCCGGTGCTCGCGGTCCAGTGTCTTCATCGTGCGATCCATGGCCATGCGTTCTTTTCCGGCTCCAATGTGTTCTTTTCTGGATATGACGCGCAGAAATACAACCATCAGTCAACGGGTGTTTTGAATGGGGAGGGGGTTTTGTCGCGGGGCTGTGGCGCTCGTGCATCGCCCCGCCGGATGAGCCGGAAGACGCGCGGCTCATTCCAGTGGCTCCACGCCCGGGTACGGGATGGTCGGCCGGTCGTTGGCACGCAGCCACGTGTTGGCCGCCGCCACCACGCCGCGTGTGTCCGTCAGCCGCCCGTCCAGCAGGAAGCCGCCACGCTTGGATACCTTGACGCGACTGCCCAGCACACGCATCGCCTCACGCAGCGGCGGGGAGGGCCACGCATCCGGATCCGGCAGCGATCCCATCATCTTGCGCCGCGCCGCACGAGCCCGCAGCGACACGCTGTACAGTGGCACGGGCATCCCATGGGCATCGTTGGCATGCTGATTCGGGGGCTGGTAGCTCGTCCAGGGCAAGACAAGCCGGGGCTCGCCGTTCGGTCCCATCACGATTTTGGCGCAACGCGGCGGCGCGGGATCATGGAAGTCCATCGGCGTGACCATGCCGCCCGTCAACTCATTGATCCGATCCATGATACCCGGCGAAGGCTTGCGCTCGCCGCTCAAATACCGCATCACCGTGCTCCGGCTCTTCACGCCCAGAAGCCGCCTCAGTTCTCCGGGCGTCAGTTCGTTCTGATCCAGATAGTCGGCAAGCTTCATATCTATCATGTAGCGCACAACCAGCAAGAGAAAAACCCCGTCCCCGCACCAACGAATCCTTGCATGCCATCGCTGGCATCCGCACGCCGCACCGCAGGCCAGCCATGGATCGCACCCCGCCACCAGCCCTCCTGCGTCTCTCGGTGCGAGCCGCCGATCGAGGAATCGAACTGGCCGCCGATGGTGTGCTCAGAAAGTGCATGCGAGCGCTGGCGCTGCGTGACATCCCGCTGCCGATCCCGATCGAGCAGTGGATCGAGCACCCGCTGGGGTATGAATTGGGCTTTGCCGATGAGGACGAACTGGGCGAGGGCGTGCTCGGCCTGGCACGCCCCGGCACCGGTGAGATGCTCATCAGTGCAACACTCGAACATCACGAGCCCAGGCTCCGCTTCACCTGCGCCCACGAACTCGCCCACCTGCTGCTGCACAAGTCCCACGCCGAAGCGTTCCGCGATGTGGCGCTCCCGCACGACAAGACCGCCGATCAGGTCGAACGCGAAGCCGACCGTTTCGCCGCGGCTCTGCTCATGCCGGTATCAACTCTCGCCGCCCAGATCGAAGCCGCGCGCAATAACAGCCAACTTGCACCGGAATGCATCGCCATGCTCCGAGGCGACGATGCCCTGGCCGTCTGGCTCTGGCGGCGATGCTTCCTGCCATGGCTTTGCGATCGCTATGGCGTGTCCCGTCAGGCCATGGCCTACCGCTGCCGCGAACTCCGCCTCCCCGGCCAGCGACGCCTGCTCCGACCCACCATCGTGCCCCTGCTCGTGGCCCCCGAGCGGGCCATCGAAGCCCTCGGGCTCGATGCCATCACCCTCCAGAACGGCGTGCCCATTCAATCCACCTGAATCGCCGCTGGAAAAATCCCCCCTCACTTGACCGGAGCGATGCAGGTGTTAGCATGAGTGCGTACATGCCAGCCCAGCCACGCCAACCCGGCCAGCCCATCGGCGAGACGCTCCGCGAGCGGCGCGTCGCCGTCATGAACAAGAGCCTGCGTGAAACCGCCAAGCTCCTCGACATCGCCCCGGCTCACCTCACTGACATCGAGAAAGGCCGCCGCAACCCCTCGCAGGAACTCCTGCTTCGTATCGCGAGGGTCTACAACATCGACGAAGCCACACTCCGCGCCGGCTGGGGCAAGGCCCAGATCGTCGTCGGCCAGATCGCCTCCAAGAACCCCACCACCGCCGCCAAGGCCCCCGAACTGCTCCGCGCCGCCAGCGACCTGAATGCCGAGCAGTGGGACACCCTCATCGCCCAGGCCAAGTCACTGGCCGCGAAGAAAAGCAAGACCACCAAGCCTGCCACGAAGAAGAAAGCCACCTGACCCGGCGTGAGGACCACGCGGGGCATCGCCACGCCCACACTGTTCGCACACATGCGTACACGCACACACATGAACGAAGATGAGCCATGGTTGACCTCCGCAACGAACAACTCATTGAGATCAAGAGCGTTCCGAAGCTCCTCCCGTGCCGTCCTTCGGGCAAGCGTGTGCATATCAGCGCCGTCTACCGGTGGATCAGCCGCGGTGTCAGGGGTGTGCGACTCGAAACCATCGCCATCGGCGGCACGCGTTACACCTCGATCGAGGCCATCGAACGCTTCTCGGCACGGCTGGACGATCCGACGCCATGGCAACCCAGCACGGCGGTCGCACCACCACGCCAGCGAACCCGTGAGCAGCAAAGGGCGAGCGAGGCGGCCGCTCGCATTCTCGGCCTGCCCCAATAAGCGATTCGGCGCTGGCTCCGGCCAGAATGCCAGAACCAACGCCGCACGGACCATCGCCCGGTATCGCTCAGTGAAGTCTAGCCGACCTGCTTCATGATGGATGCCGCCTTGGCAAAGTCACGCTCGGCGTAGATCCCCGTGACCGAGAGCGTCGCATGCCCCAGGACCACCTGCGCCGCCTCGATGCCGTACGCCCGTGCCAAGGCGGTCGCCGCATTGTGGCGCAACTGGTGCGGATGGAAGCGGTGCTCGGATCGCCACGCCGCAACAGCACCAAGACCGCTCGTGCCGAGTCGGGCTTCCCATTCAGCCTGGGACTCATCGCTGCGCTGGGCCAATGATTCGGGCAGAGGGAATGCCTTGTCGCAGGCGCGAGTCACCGCCCGTCGGTAGCTGTCGGTCGTGTACGCATCCCCCGCAGGACGCTTGGGCACGCGGACGCGGTTGCTCCCCGGCCGGTTCCCTTGGTTCATTGGAGTGCTGCGCGTGTAGTGCCGCCGCTCGAACATCGCGGCGGTTGATTCAGCCGGGCTGAAGCAGAACGCGTGTTCATCTCGCGCCAGAAACGGTTCGAGAACCTCCTGCGCCCGTGGACCCAGATACACCCGTCTCTCCCGGCCCAGGTGCTGCGTCTTGTGCGATGCGGGAATAAACACCCAAGGCGTCTGTCGACGATCCACATCGCAAGGCCGCATCGAAATGAGCTCGCCGGGACGCATCCCCGTCATCAATTGAATGCGCACCATCGCGGCAACCGGTTCGGTCATGCACAACAACGCCCCCTCGATCACGGATTCGTCAGCCGGACGAACCGGCTCGGATTCCCGCGCTTCGGTACGCCCCCGCCGCAGGCCCCGCACCGCGAGCAACCCCTGAAGCACCAGAGGAGGCACCAGTTCGTTCTCGGCGCCCCACCGGAACATCCGTTTGATCCGCTCGATGGACTGGTTCACATACCGGCGGCTCAGGTCACGCTCGATCATGGCCTGCCGCACGGCCTTCAGATTCAGCGGTCCGAACGCCGACACCGGCGTATCGCCGAAGAGCGGCAGCAGGTACCGCATCGAGAGCTTGATCATCCGCTGCGTCTCGGTCGCATGAGAACCGGCCTGGTAGTAGACCCGCACATGCTCCCAGTAATGAACGAACAGCTCGTTGAGCGTGAGATCGGTTCGGCCCGGGCGCAATCGGAACGCGGCGTTGGGCTGGCAAACGGTCGCCGCGAGGAGCTGGGTGTATCGCTCTTTGCTCTCTGGCGAGCCGTGGACGCCGAGGTAGTGGTCCTTGCCATCGAGCCAGACCACCGCCTGGCCAGACGCTTTGTGGAGACGGTACTTCGGGATGCGTGTACGGGATTGGGACATGGAACGAGCCTCCAAGACGAGCCATTTCGGTACATACCGAAATGACGAACGCTTGCAGGCCGCTCGGTCCACCGTGAACCGGTCGCGTAAATGCTTCGGCCGAAAGGACTTACGGAAAGCCACCTACTGGACTCGAACCAGCGACCTGAGCTTTACGAAAGCTCCGCTCTACCAACTGAGCTAAGGTGGCGCCTTCGTCGGCCTCGCCGAGTCTTCCTCGGGCGGCGGACGGGCACAGATCGCGGACCATCTCCCGGGCGTCTCCACAACGCTCCGGCGACCGCCCGCGGGGGCGAGAGTCTACGCCAAGGCGTGAACACCGGCAATGCGCCCGCACGCGATGAACGAGCCACACGCCGGCGCCCGGCAATCGCCTCCCACCGCGCCGCCACGCCAGCACCACCCGCGAACCGCCGCCAGGCGCACGGCACCCCGTTCCCGGCACCCGGTACCGGGAGCCCGGCGCCCGCTCTTCCCGCCCCTCCTGGCCCGCAGACCCGACATCACCCGCTTGCTGGCCCGACCCGCGCGCCCCTCCAACAATCATCACACCATGAAGGCCTTCTGGTCCCTCATCCTCGCCCTCTTCATCGCCACCGGGGCCCTGCTCGCGCTCCGCGCTGCGCCGCCACGCACCCCCCCCAATAGCCCCACCACCGGTCACGCCTCATCGATCGACCACGCGACACCGGGCCCGCTCGCCGGCGCCCGCACCCCGAGGCACCTGCAAGAGCCGCTCCCCGCCCGGATTCCCCCCGACGCGGCCCCCTCCGGCACCACAGCGACCTCCCCGCCTGGCGCCCCCACCGACACCCCAGCCCCCACCCCATCCACCAGCACCGATCCCATCGCCAGTCCGGCCAACACGCTCACCCTCCCCGACCATCCCGCCCCCGCGCTCGGGCACCTCTCCGACCCCGCCACCGTCTCCGACTGGCTCGATGACCTGCTCGAGGTCGACCACACCCCCACCGTCACCCTCGCGGACGCCGCCGACAGAACGACCGCCGCCAACGAGCCGCCACCACCCCCGCTCCCCGCCCCGGCGCCCATGCCCGGCGTCGATCCGAACGATCCCAACACCCTCGCCGGGCGCTTCCCGCTCCGTGGCGAGGGCACGCGGGACGACCCCTACCGCCTCCCGTGGGAAGCGCTCGTCGCCGTCCGCGAGACCTACCGCCCCCGCACCGGCAACAACGAACTCCCCGAGTGGCTCGACCGCATCGATGGCAAGTACATCGCCCTCACCGGCTACCTCCTGCTCCCGCTCGTCCAGGACACCACCGATGAGGTCCTGCTCATGCGCAACCAGTGGGATGGCTGCTGCATCGGCGTCCCGCCCACGCCGTACGACGCCATCGAGGTCAAGCTCAACAAACCGCTCGCCGGCAAGTCCTCGTGGCGCATGAACTACGGCACCATCACCGGCAAGGTCGCGGTCGACCCATACATCGTCTCCGGATGGCTCATCGGGCTGTACCTCATGGACGATGCGACGCTTCTCGACGCCGGTCTATAGTTTCCTGACCGGGCATCGCGAATCGCCACTCCATCGCCATCCCGCCCAGCTCCCTCCCGCACCCGACACACACCACCAACGCAATCGGAGCCCCCATGATGCGCTACCAATCGCACGCCGCCGCCGCGCTGCTCACGCTCGTGGCCCTCATCGTCACCGGTTGCTCCTCCGCCGGCGATCCCAACGCATCGGGCGGCAACACCGACGACGCCTCCCTCCCAGCGCCCGCCACCGCCATCCTCGGCGACTGGGCCCTCATCGCCATCGAGGGCACCTCGCTCAACGACTTCGACCTCCAGGGCCTCCGCGCCACACCCTCCATCAACATCGAACCGGATGGACGCGTCGGCGGCAACGCGGGCGTCAACCGGTGGTTCTCCTCCCTCAATCTCGCGCAGCTCGCCCAAGGCCGCTTCGCCATCGGCCCCGCCGGGAGCACCAAGATGGCCGGCCCGCCCAGCGCCATGCAGATCGAGGACCGCTTCCTGGGCGCCCTCGCCCGCGCCGCACGCTTCGACCTCGACGCCCTCCAGCGCAACGACAACCTCCGCCTGCTCTCAGGCGATGGCGATGAGCTGCTCCACTTCGTCCGGCGCCAGGGCTCCGATATCGCCCGCTGACCCCACGCCTCCTCAGGGCGGCGCTCGCTTCGCGCCCACCCACGACGGCTCACGCACGCAGCGCTTCGCTCACCTTTGCCAGCGCATCGCCCACGCGGTCCACCTGCCGCTCGCTCAGGTGCTGGTGGATCGGCACGCACATCAGCTCGCTCGCCAGCCGCTCGGCCACCGGCGGGTGCTCGCTGACCATCGGCTCGAACATCGGCTGGTGCGTCAGCGACCGCGGATAGTGGATCGCCGTCATCACGCCCTCGGCCTTCAGCAGCTCCTGGAACTCCGCACGCAGCGCATCCGGACGCGTCGTGTCGTCCGGCGTCACGAAGCGCGACGCGTCGATCCGGATCGGATACTGGTGGTACGCCGACGCCGCGCCCTCCGTGATCCGCCCCGGCGCCAGCCCATCGATCTCCGCCAGCCGCCGATCCAGCATCGCCGCGTTCCGCCGACGCGCCGCCGTCGCATCCGCGATCCGGTCCATCTGCGACAGCCCGATCGCCGCCGACACATCGCTCATCCGATAGTTGTACCCGACCCGCACATGGATGTACTTCTCGCCCTCGCCGTGCGAGCGCACCAGCTTCATCGTCGCCGCCAGGTCATCATCGTTCGTCGTGACCATCCCGCCCTCGCCCGTCGTCATGTTCTTCGTCGGATAGAACGAGTAGGTCACCACATCGCCGAACCGACCCAGCCCCTGCCCCTTGTAGGTCGCGTAGTGCGCCTGCGCCGCGTCGTACACCACCGACAGCCCCTTCTCGGCCGCCAGCTTCTCCACCGCATCAATATCCACCGGGCAGCCGTACAGGTGCGTCGCCGCGATCGCCACCGTCTTGTCCGTGACCTTCCGCTTCGCATCTTCCACATCGATCTGGAAGGTCTCCGGATCCGCATCCACCCACACGATCTTCGCGCCGCGAGCCGCCAGCATCGACGCCGTCGCCACATACGACCACGCTGGGCACAGCACCTCATCGCCCGGCTGCACCAGCACCTCGTACGGGATCTGCAGCGCGCAGGTCCCGTTCGCGCAGGTCAGCGCGTGCCGGGCATCCGTCTCCTCCGCGAACCGCTGCTCGAACGCCAGGCACTTCTTGCCCATCGCCAGCATCCCCGAACGCAGCACCTCCACCGCCGCGTCGATGTCCGCCTCGGCCAGTTTCACAGCCACCACGGAGATCGGGTCCGACGAAACCGGGGTGCCGCCGTTGATCGCCAGACGGGCGACCTGCGGACGAGATGCGATCGACTTGATGGCCATGAGCGTGGTCCCTCTGGGGTCAGAAAGAGCGGAATGCGCGGATCACACGGCCGCGACGGCACATGCCGACGCGTGGGCGTGATCATCGTACACCCCATCCCTCCCCCGGACCCCTCCCGCCCACTCTCATCGCCCGCCGCCGCGCCCCCGCTCCCGCCCGCGACTCCGGCGCCGTCCCCGCACACCGATCACCCACCACCACCCGCGACACCCGCCCGATCCCCCCGCCCCAGCAGCAGGTTCTCGCCGAACTCGCCCGGCGCGAACACCTGCGCCTGCCCGAGGTCCACATCGAACCGCACCCGCTGCCCCGCCGGGAAGCCCTCCCGGGCATCCAGCCGCGCCAGCAGATGGGCATCATTCGCAAGCCGGCACGAAACATCGATCTCGTTGCCCAGAGGTTCCACCACAACCGTCTCCAACTCCACGCTGTTCTCACGCCCCGCATACTTCCCGGACGCTGACTCGGCCAGCGCGTTCGGGCGGAGCCCCAGAACCACCGGCGAGCCCACCCGGCCCGACAAACGCTCGCACTGCTCCGGGAGCAGCCGGAGCGACATCCCCCCGCCGCGGAACACCAGCGGCGCACCACCATCGCCATCCCGCTCCAGGACGCCCTCGATGAAGTTCATCGGCGCCCGACCGATGAACGCGCCCACGAACCGGTTCACCGGGCGGTTGTACACCTCCAGTGGAGAGCCCACCTGCTCCACACGACCCACCCCGCGCCCCGCCGACATCACCACGATCCGATCCCCCAGCGTCATCGCCTCCTCCTGATCGTGCGTCACATAGATCGTCGTCGTCCGGAGCCGCTGGTGCAGGTTCTTGATCTCCGTCCGCGTCGTCGAACGAAGCTTGGCATCCAGGTTCGAAAGCGGTTCATCGAACAGGAATACCTTCGGCTCCCGGACGATCGCCCGCCCCAGCGCCACCCGCTGACGCTGCCCGCCCGACAGCGCCTTCGGCTTCCGCTCCAGGTACTCGACCAGCCCCAGCATCCGCGCCGCCTCGTCCACCCGCCGACCGATCTCCGCGCGCGCCATCTTCCGAAGCTGCAGCCCGAACGCCATGTTCCGCCGCACCGTCATGTGCGGATACAGCGCGTAGTTCTGGAACACCATCGCGATGTCACGATCCTTCGGATGCACCCCGTTCACCACCCGCCCGTCGATCGCGATCGTCCCCTCGCTGATCTCCTCAAGCCCCGCCACCATCCGCAGCGTCGTCGACTTCCCGCACCCCGATGGCCCCACCAGCACCACGAACTCACCATCACCGATGGTCAGATCGACCGCCTCCACGGCCTTCACCTTGCCGTCGTACACCTTCCCCACACCAGCAAGCGTCACCGTCGCCATGGAAGAAACCAATCCCTTTCAGCGGGCACAGCCCAGCACACCCGCGATCCTCTCAACACTCAAGTCACCAGGCACCAGGCACCAGGCACCAGGCACCAGAAAGAACACCAACCACATCACCCACTCAATCCTCAGTCCAACACACCCCTTCCCCCACACACAAGCTCCTTCCTCTCCCCCTCCGCGATCTCCGCGCCTCCGCGGTGAACAACTCTCCTCTCCCCCTCTGCGCCCCTCTGCGCCCTCTGTGGTAAACCTCTTCTCTTATCCTCCGCACACTCACCCCTTCACCGCCCCCAACTGGATCCCCTTCACCAGGTACTTCTGCAGCAGCAGGAACAGGATCACCGGCGGCACCATCGCCATCAGCGAACCCGCCATAATCAACGGCGTCTCCTGCCCATAGGTCGAATCGAACTCCAGCAGCCCGATCGGCAGCGTCCGAAGATTCTCATCCTTGATCAAAATCAACGGCCAGAAGAACGAGTTGTAGTTGAACAGGAACGCGAAGATCGCCAGCACGATCAGTCCCGGCCGCGCCAGCGGCAGGATGATCTCCGTGAAGATCCGCCAGTGCCCCGCCCCGTCGATCGCCGCCGCCTCGTCCAGAGAAAACGGGATCGTCAGCATGAACTGCCGCAGCAGGAATGTCCCGTACGCGCTGAACGCCGCCGGGATCACCAGCCCCGTGTAGTCGTTGAACATCCCCAGCCGTCGCACGATCTCGAAGTTCGGCACCATCAGCACCACCGCCGGCACCATCAGCGTGCCCAGGTACATCAGGAACACCGCATCGCGCCCCGGCCACTTGATCCGCGCGAACGCGTACGCCGACATCGCGCAGGTGATCACCTGCAGAATCGTCACCCACCCCGCGATGAAAAACGAATTGAAGAAGTACCGCCCAAAATCCACCTTCTCGAACACCGCCGGGTAGTTCTCCGGCAGCAGCACCGGCGGCACGCCCGTCTGCGTCAGCAGATCGACATCCGTCAGCGACGACAGCGACATCAGCACCTGCCACACGAACGGCACCGTGAAGGTCATCCCCAGCACCAGCACCACCGCGAACCCGAGCGACCGCCACACGATCGCGCCGGCCGACGGCCCGCGACCACCACGCCCCGTCCCGCCGACACCGCTGCGCCCCGCGACACCGACAGCCCCGAGCGCTTCGCCCGCGCCCGCCTTGATCGGATCCTCGGGATTGGTCGCCGACACCCGCGCCATCGCACTCCTTCACGCCGCGCACAACAGAGCCGCGCCGCTCACTCGTTCGTCATCCTCGAGCCCAGCCGGTAATTGATCGCCGTGAGCACGAAGATCATCCCGCACATCACCCACGCCACCGCCGAGGCCAGCCCCAGCTGGAACTGATCCGTGAACGCCAGCTGGTAGATGTAGTACGCCAGCACGATCGTGTCCGCCTTGCCCTCCGTCATCACCAGCGCCTGCTCGAACCCGCCCTGCAGCCCGCCGATCGTTGACATGATCACGATGAAGAAGGTCGTCGGCGCCAGCTGCGGCCAGGTCACATGGATGAACCGCTGCCAACCCGAGGCCCCATCGATCGACGCCGCCTCGTACAGCTCCGGCGGCACATTCGCCAGCCCCGCCAGGTACAGCAGCATGTTCCCACCGCCGATCGCCAGCCACACCCCCATGATCACCAGCGCTGTCTTCGCCCACTGGCGGGAGATCAGCCACTCCGGCGCCCGCAGCCCATCCCCGCCCGTCGATCCGACAAACTCCGCGCGCCGGACCTCCCCGAGCGCCCGCTCCACCGCGCCGCCCCGCTCCCGCAGCGCGGGATCCGCCAGCAGCGCGCTCCGCACATCCACATACGCCGCCGGATCCGGCAGCGCTTCCAGCGCCAGCGACACCTCCGCCCGGTTCATCTCCGGCACCCGCTCCGCCAGCCCATCCAGCACCGCCGCCCGCTCGCCCGCGCCCAGCGCTGCGTACCCCGTCGGCAGCAACGACCGCGCCGGGAGTTGCACCACCGCCACCGCCACCACCAGCGTCACCGCTGCGAACGACCCCACCAGCACCACACGCCCGAACAGCGCACCACCACCCGCCTCCCCATGCCGCGCCCGATCGATCCCCACCCACATCAGCCGCGCACCCCACGCCACCGCCCCAAGCGCCACCGCGATCCCAACCCCGTACCACAACCACGCCGGCGTCCGCTCCACCAACCACTGCACCCGGTCCAGCACCGGCTGCAGCCCAGCGTTGATCAGCCCGCCCCGCGGGCGATACAGCGTCTTCCACAGCAGGAACATCGCCACCCCCGCCAGCAGCGAGGGCAGGTAGAAGATCGCACGGAAAAAGATCGACCCAAACGCCATCCCCACCGTCGCCAGCACGCCCAGCGTCGCCATCGCCAGGACCGCCGCCATCGAGCGCAGCTCCGCCACCCGATGCGCGCTCAGATCCGTCAACCCCACCTCCGTCGACATCACCGCCGCCTCGGGCATCGGCCCGGGATCCGTCAACGCCCACACCCCCGCGCACGCCAGCACCGTCACCACCCCCGCGATCCCCGCGCCCATCACACGCGCACGCGGCTTCCTCGGCGTCGTCGGCGCGTGCAGCAGCAACGCCGCCCCCAAAGACCCCGCGATCCCCAGCGGGATCCCGATCATCAGGAACACAGTGTTCCCGAAGTAATCCCAGAACAGGTGCGACTCATCCCCCGCGATCAGCCGCGCGTAATTGTCCAGACCCACGAACGAAGGCGATTCCCCCGACAACTCGTTGTGCCGAGTCAACGAGAAATCCGTCACCGACAACCACAGCGAATACACGATCGGCCACGCCGTGAACACCAGGAACCCCAGCAGGTTCGGCAGCAAGAACGCCAACGCGATCAACAACCGCTTCCGCGTCGACCCAATCACGCCGCCACCCCCTCTTGGTGGCACCGGTCTCCGACCGGTGTCTTCGTCTCCCCGGTGGGATGGGCTTCCAGCCCGCCCCTCTTCTCTATTTCTACTCCCCTATCAAAGTAAAACGCTTGACCACTCCCACCAAACAAAACCGCCCCCACTCGCTCACCGCCCACACCCACCCGTTCCCGCTCCCCCCTCGCCCGCTCCACCTGCACCCGAAGATTCACATCCGGATCCAGCTCCACCCCAACCATCGCCTCCCACCTCGCGCGCAACGCCGGATCCCGCACCAGGTTCGCCATGATCTGCGCATTGATCCGATCCTCGATCAGCCGCGCCGCCTCCGCAGCCCCGATCTCGTTGTTCGTCAGCCGCTCCATCACCTGACCCGCCAGCATCCCCAGCCGGTTCCGACCGATGAACGGGCTCAGCCGCCACGCCTCCGCGTAAGTCCCCATCGCCTCGCCGAACACCGGCGAATCGAACGCCTCCAGACCCGGCAGCGGGCGAGGCGGCCCCGCGATCCCATCGGCATCGAAGCAATACGCCGGCACGCCGCAGATCGAGTCAAAGGTCCGATTGATCTGCTCGTTGTACGCCTCCGACGACAGGAACCGCAGGAACCGCTGCGCATACTCCGCTCGCGGCGAGGCCCGGTTCACGATCGCCACACGGGCCGCCGCCGAGTAATACGGCACACCCGTCAGCGTCGGCACATGCGCCACCCCCAGCTGGATCAGCCGAGACCGATCCTCATCATCCAGCACCCCCTCCATCGCCGCGAACTGCTCATCGCTGAGCGGGATCAGCACATCCCGCCGAAGCGAGGCCCGCGCCCCCTCCAACAGCGCCGCCTCCGTGCGCGCCGCAGCGCTCCCATCGCCCGCCAGCGCCGCCAGCCGCCGCTCGATCGCCGGAAAGATCACCCGATCCCGGTTCCGCTGCGCCAACGACACATACTCCCACCGACCGCCGACATACATCGCCGTCACCTTCGCCGCGAACAGCGCCGAGGCCGACGCCGCCTCCGCCCCCGCGTTCATCGCCGCACCGCCCGACGCCGCCATCGACGCGGCCTCCGCGGGCGAGGGCATCACCCGATGCTCATACATCATCGCCTGATAAGTCCGGAACGCCTCGATCGTCTCCGCCGAGTTGTAGATCGACGCCGTCCCATCCTCGTTCAGAAACCGCCCGCCCGCGCCCAGCGCTATGTCCCACGCGCCAATGTTCATGATCCCCACCCGCCGACGACCGCCTTCACCCCTCGTCTCCGTCAACCGTCTGGCAACCTCGATCGCCTCCCCCATCGTCCAGGCCTCCGAAGGCACATCGATCCCCGCTTCCGCGAACACATCCCGGTGATAGAAAAGCACCGTGTACCCCACATTGCACGGATACCCATACTGCACCCACCCCGAGTCCAAAGCCTCTTGTGTCTCTTCTTCTCCTCTTGATGCCTGATGCCTGGTGCCTGATGCCTTCTTCTCTTCTCCCCCTGATCCCTGATCCCGGATCCCGGATCCCTCCTCCACCCCAATCGAAGACCGCGCCGCCGCGAACACCGTCTCCACCCCGAACCCCTCGCGCTGCGCCCGCTCCGTCACATCCAGCGCGATCCCCGCATCCACAAACTGACGCAGCTCCGCCGGCCCGTACGCCTCGATCAGGTCCGGCCCGGCCCCCGCCGTCGACTGCACGATCGTCTTCGTCGCATCACGGTTTGATGGGTCCGTCACGATGTCCACCGGCGTGCCATAGTGCCGCAGGTGCCACTCCCTGAACAACTGCGTCTGCACCCGGCGCGCCGGGTTGTCATCCGTCGACCACACCAGCACCGGCGCTTCCGACAACGCCCGCCCCGTCACCTCCCGGTACGCCGCGCGGAACGCATCCTGATACACCCGCCGTTCGGATTCGGGAAGATCGAGGATCCGGGGGAGATCACCCCGCGTAAAGTCTGGCTGCCCGGAACCCTCCACCACGCCGGAACCTGGCTCGCCCACACCCGGCACACCGATCGCCGACGCACGCTCCAGGAACGCGTCGATGATCCGCCCGAACTCGTCATGTCCGGCGGACAACCCGGAGACGCCCGAGCCCACCACATCCGAGCCTCCCGCCCCGTCGGTCGACGCCGCCCCCTCGACACCCCCACCATCGGGGCCCGAGGGACCCGCGCCCGATCGCTGTTCCGACGCCACCACCAGGTACGCCGCGATCAGCGCCTCATCGCGCCCGCCCTCGCCGCGGACCACCGTGTACGCGAACACGCTCAGCAGCGCCCACAGACCCACCAGACCTGTCAGAAGCCATCGCATCGCGAACAGATCCCGCCTTCAAGCAACAGCGCCATTGGATCCGCCGCCCGGATCGCGCACGGCGCCACGCCAGACCGCCCAACACCCAAGTCTAACGCACCACCCGCACACAGCCACCGCACAAACCCACCCCCAACCCGCACCCCCCCAACACCACGCCGGGCGCCCCCACCAGTCCCACCAGCCCCACCAGCCCTCACAACCCTCTCCCTCCGGATCCCCCTGATGCACAGCCCTCCGCCAGTCCCAAAGCCCGTGGGCCGATAGCAGCATCGTCCACGACGGAGGCAACACCATGAATGCTGAAGATCAGAACCTCGATCGCGTCCGCCAGATCCTCAAGAGGATGGAGCGTTCCATCGACGACGCCCGCGACCGCCGCCTCCGCGATCACTCCGAAGAACCCGACCACTCCGGAAACCCGCGCGCCGACCAGGGCCACGAGAACTCGATCCCGCACGGGCACGGAACCACTCAGCATCCGTCCAACACCCGCCAGGCACAGCCCATCAAGCCCTCCCAGGGCCCCGCCGCGCCGGGCCGCGCGCCCCAGCCCGTCCGCTTCGACGAGGATGGCCGACCCATCGTCGGCCGGGCACGCGCCAAGTCCGATCGAAACAACGAATCCCAGAACGGCACCCCACCCAACGGCGCCCCATCCTCATTCTGGCGGTAAGCCCACCCGAAACGCCCAGCGCCGGACCGCGACCCCTCACCCCGCCCAACATCCCCTGCCCACGGACCATTGCCCGGGCACACACCCACGCTATCATCCACCCGCGGCCAACACCGCGCACATCTCAGGGCATTGGTGTAACGGTAGCACGACTGATTCTGGTTCAGTTAGTCGGGGTTCGAATCCCTGATGCCCTGCTTCTTCTTCCCGCGACCCCACCCAACTCCCGCTTCCTCATCCCACGCCCCGGCACCTCGCCGAACCCCTACCCCACCCCAACCCCACTCCATCTTTCTCAGCCGGCGACCCACCCCGAGAGGCCGCCAGCCATACGCGCGCACGCTCACCTCGCGATGCGCTGCTGCTGCACGCGCGCTCCGCTCGGCACGCCACAAACCTGACCGGGCGTCCACGACCCGCGCGAGCGCTGCCCGCTCACGCGCGCCCGTTGCCCGCGCCCCTGCGCACACCTTCGCCCACCAAAAAGCATGGCGGACGACCGAAGCCGTCCGCCATGGGGTTCTCAGATGGTCGGGGCTGACCCCCGGGCTCTCGCCCGCAGCTCAGCACCCGAATGTCTGCGCTCGGGAGATCCGAAGATCACCCGAGTCCTTCACTGACCACGAAGGGTTCAGCCAACGCAACCGAAGTCGCTGAGCAGGATGCCCAGGTCGTCCGAGTCGGTGTCGCCATCGCCGTCGAGGTCGCCAGCGCCGGTGGAGCCGAACGCGCTGAGCAGGATGCCCAGGTCGTCCGAGTCCGTGTCGCAGTCGCCGTCGAGGTCGCCCGGGCAGATGCACACAGCGCCATCGCAGTCGCCCGTGAGCGTCACCACATAACCCGAGTTCTCATCGCAGAACACACCCTCGAAGATGGCAGAGCCATCCGGGTTGCCCGACGAGACGAACAGGTAGTAGGTGCCCGGTCCGACAGAAGCCACGGCCGGGGCCGAGTCAACCGTCGAGCCATCGACGCACTGCGAGAAGCCGATCTCGCCGAGAACCGCCGCGTTGGCGCAGTCCGGAACATCGACGAAGAACGCAACGCCGCTGAACTCGGAGGACAGGTCGGCAGTCAGCACCGCGCCCGCCGGGTTCGTCACGACAACCTCGTACCAGTCGGTGTCACGGGTGCCGCCGCTGGCGAAGATGTTGCCGCAGATCGTGTCGCCGCAAGCCAGGGGCTCGGACGCGAACGGATCGGAGTTGCAACCGTCGTTCGTGCTGTCGCCGCAGTCCTCAGCCTCAACCAGAGCGCCCGGCGGGCACACGATCGGGCAGGGCGACACAGCGCCGGCCTCACGAACCGTCAGGCGGTACCGACCGTTGCCGGGGCAGCCGACCTGGTCAGGGCAGGAAACGCCCGTGAAGTTCAGCGGACCAGCGAACACCCAGTAGGTGCCAGCCGTCAGCGCCGTCCCGACCACACCCTCCTCGCACGGAGCCGGGGTCGTCAGCACCGCGATCACCGCGATCTGAGCGCAGGTCGGGTTCACGAGCGCGGTCCCGGCGACGGCGCCGATGAAGCCCGCGACGCCCTCGAAGCCGGCCTCGAACACAACCTCGTAGTTGCCATCGGCCGGGATCGTGATCTCGTACCAGTCGGTGTCACGCGTGCCACCGATGTCATCCGTCGCGGAAGTGCCGCAGACGGTCTGGCCGAGCGCCAGCGGAGACAGCGGCGGGTTCGCGCCGTCGGAGTTGCAGCCGCCGTTGAACGCATCCGGGAACGGCGGGCAAAGCTCGCCCTCGAGCGCATCGGCGCCGTCGCACTCGATGCACAGCTCAGACGAGCAGGAAACGCCGTCGTTCGTCACGTTCAGAATGAAGTCGCCGACCTCGCCGCCGAAACCGGACACCACGATGAAGTAGATGCCCGAGGTCGTCGCGGCGTTGGCCGCATCAGCGCAGAAGCTGACTTCCGACCACAGCTCGCAGTCCGCATCGTCGTTGCCCGCCACGCAGCAGAAGGTGCCGAGGCAGAACGCCGCGAAGTCGTTCGTGTACACATTGATGACCGAGTCGTTCAGACGATCGACATCGGGCAGGTTCGCCGTGTTGCACAGCGACGCGGTCACGGTGCTGAAGCCCAGCGCGTTCGCATCGTACGAATACCACACAGCGCCGCCGGTCACCTCGCCACCGCCGCACGGGGGAAGACCCGCCTCGGGGCCCGAGCCCAGCGTCGTGCCGGGGATATCGACATTCAGCGCCACCGCCTCAGCGGCATCGCAGGTGTCGTTGGCCGGCGGGAAGATCTCCGGGCACTCCGTCGTGGCGCAATCGGTGCCGGTGCCCTGGAACACGCCGGCCAGGGCCACGCAGGCCTCCTCGGTCAAGTCCTGGCAGGAGCCGCCCGTGAGGCAGCACGCGCCGAAGAACTCGGACTCCGAGACGATACGGATCGTGTACTCAAAGCACGGCTGGGTCACCGCCGTCGAGGACGAGGCGAACAGCCAGTAGGTGCCAACCTGCAGCGGGACCGGCGTGGTCGTGCCGCCGCCAACACCGGCGACCACCGGGTTGATCTGGGCGACCTGGGCGCAGGTCGGATTCAGCAGCGGGCCGCCCGCGGTGCCGATGATTCCGCCCGCCACGTTCGCCGTGTCGGTCAGAACCTCGACGACATAGTTGTCCGCGACCGTGATCTGAACCTCGTACCAGTCCGTATCGCGACGGGTCACCCCGTCCGGATCGAGGTTGCGGACCGACTGCCCGCAGATGATCTGGCCCACGGCGATCGGGGTCAGCGGCGGGTTCGCAGCGCTCGTGTTGCAACCGCCGTTGAACACGTCAGGCACGACCACCGGAACCACGCAGGGCTCGCCCTCGGGAGTCGATCCCGGAGGGCAGAAAGTCCCGTCGGTCCCGATCCCGCCACCAAAGAACTCCGCGAATCCGCCAGCCGTCTCGCCGAGGAGGCGATCGGCGTTCACGGTCGCGGTCGACTTCGAAGCGCTGGCGGCGACGCCCGCAGCGTTCAACGCGGCGTCCTGGGCGCTCGCCATCGACGCGGCGAACGCCACGCCGGCCGCGGCACAAAGCACGCGGGCGGCCGTCAGGCTGGTACATCCGTTCCTTCTCATGAAACTCTCCTGCTCTGGTGTTGGGGCGGTCCGTGCCGCCATTCGTCAAGGAATCACCACAATCCGAAAGCCGCCGAGATCCCCGCAAAGGGACCACGGCACCGACATCGTTCGAGCGGAAACGCCGCTCACGCCCGACAGGCCGCGCACACCCCACTCCCCGGACACCACGCGCTCGCAACCGGTTCGTGTAGTGTGTCGCGAGGTTGCGAAAACGCAAGCCTTCACCGAACTTGGACCCCGACGCCAGCGCGCAATCCACCAACGCCCCGAGTCATGTCCGAGAATGTCGCGCGCCACGACATTTCTTGAATCAGCCCATCCACCAACCCGTTCCGTTCTCGGACGGCATGACCGCGCGCATCCCACCGGACTCCCGCCGAGCAGACGCCGCGTGCGAGACCGATCTCCCCAACTCCCCTCGCTCACACCCTCCAACCCATCCCCTCCTCCAAAAAGCATGGCGGACGACCGAAGCCGTCCGCCATGGGGTTCTCAGATGGTCGGGGCTGACCCCCGGGCTCTCACCCGCAGCTCAGCACCCGAATGTCTGCGACCGGGAGATCCGAAGATCACCCGAGTCCTTCACTGTCCACGACGGGTTCAGCCAACGCAGCCGAAGTCGCTGAGCAGGATGCCCAGGTCGTCCGAGTCCACATCGCCATCGTCGTCGAGGTCACCGTTCGTGCCGACCGGGACGGAGCTGCCGAAGTTGCTCAGCAGGATGCCCAGGTCGTCAGAGTCGGTCGTGCAGTTGCCGTCGATGTCGCCGGTGCAGACGCACACAGCGCCGCCGCAATCGCCCGTAACGGTGAGGACATAGCCCTCGTTGTCGTTGCAGTCGATTCCGTCGAACACGCCGGAGCCGTCCGGGTTACCGGCGGACACGAACACCACATAGGTGCCCGGGCCAACCGAAGCCACGGCCGGGACGGAGTTGGTCACGCCTTCGATGCACTCCGAGAAGCCGGTCTCGCCGAGGATGGCGACGGCATCGCAGGACGGAACATCGAGGATGAACACAACGCCGGGGAACTCGGCCTCGAGGGTCGCGGTGATCACAGCGCCACCCGGGTTGGTGACCTCAACGAGGTACCAATCGGTGTCGCGGAGACCCTCACCAGCGGTGATGGTGCCGCAGACGGTGTCGCCGCAGGCGATCTCGTCGAAGGTCGGCACGCCGACATTGTTGCAGCCGCCGTTGCAGTCCTCGGCCTCGCCGAGACCACCGCCCTGGCAGACAGCGCAACCAGCGATGGCCGCATCAGCGCAGATCTGATCCCACTGCGTATCGCAGCAGAACGGATCGGCGCCACAGATGAGGGCTTCGCAGTCCGGATCGTCGCAGCCGAGGCCGCCGTTGGCGTTGCAGCAGTTGGAACCGCCGCCGCCGCCACCGTCGCACACAGCGCAACCGGCGAGGGCCGCGTCAGCGCACACCTGGTCCCACTGCGTGTCGCAGCAGAACGGATCGGCGCCGCAGATCAGGGCTTCGCAGTCCGGATCGTCGCAGCCGAGGCCGCCGTTGGCGATGCAGCAGTTGGAACCGCCGCCGCCACCGCAGATCGCGCAACCCACAACCGCAGCGTCAGCGCAGATCTGGTCCCACTGCGTATCGCAGCAGAACGGATCGGCAGCGCAGATCTGCTCGCAGCAGGCAGCGTCATCGCAGAACGGCGTGCCGTTCGCGATGCAGCAGTCGCCGGTGCCAGCGTCGCCGCAGGCCAGCGGGAGGAAGTCCTCGCAGTCCTGGCACTCGACCAGGGCGCCCATCGGGCAGTCAACAACACACGGAATAGCGGGCACGCCGAGGCGCACCTGGAGGCGGTAGCGACCGTTGCCCGGGCACTCGCCGCCATCGGGGCAGGTCACGCCTTCGAAGTTCAGCGGGCCAGCGAACACCCAGTAGGTGCCAGCCTCGAGCTCCGCCGAAACAACGCCCTGCGTGCAGGGAGCCGGGGTCACCAGAACCGCGATCACGGAGATCGAGCCGCAGTCCGGGTTCACCAGCGGGTTGCCGGCCGACGCGCCGATGAAGCCGGCAACGCCTTCGAAGCCAGCCTCGAACACCACGTCGTAGGTGCCGTCAACAGCGATGTTGACCTCGTACCAGTCGGTGTCGCGGGTGCCGCCGGCGGCGTCCGCGGTGCCGCAAACCCAGGTGTCAACCGACAGCGGGGAGAGCGGGGGGTTCACAGCGTCAGAGTTGCAGCCGCCGTTGAACGCATCAACGCCGGTCGGGCAGGGCTCGCCCTCGAGGTCGTCGCCGACCTCGCACTCGATGCAGGAGCCGATCGCAGCGTCGCACTCGACGCCGTCGCCGGCAACCTCGAGCAGGAAGTCGCCAGTCGCGCCGCCGAAGCCGGACACGACGATGAAGTACTGACCGCCGAAGTTGGCATCGTCAGCGCAGAAGGTGAACGAGGAGTACAGACCGCAGAAGTCGTCGTTACCGCCGACGCAGCAGAAGGTACCCAGGCAGAAGTCCGGGAAGGTGTTGGTGAAGACATTGATCACCGTGTCCGGGTTGGCTTCCGGATCGGGGCCAGCGCCCTCGCACACCGTGCACTTCGCGAGAGCCGCGTCAGCGCAGATGCCGTCCCAGGTGTTGTCGCAGCAGAACGGATCGAGACCGCAGATCAGGGCTTCGCAGTCCGGATCATCGCAGCCCGGGGTGCCGTTGCCACCGACGGTGCAGCAGTCAGAGCCGCCGCCGCCGCCGCCACCGGCCGTCGCGCAGGTGCTGACGGTGATGGTCTGCGAGCCGAGGGTGGTCGCGTTGTAGACATACCACACCGCGTCACCGGTCACCGGGGCGCCGCAGGCCGGCAGGCCGGCTTCCGGGCCACCGAAGAAGTTCGAGCCGGCGATCGCCGGGCCGTTCACATCCGAAGCCTCGATCACCTGAGCGGTGTCGCAGGTCGCGTTCGCCGGGGGCTCGATGAACGGGCACTCGGTCGTCGCGCACTCGGTGCCGGCGCCCTGGAAGATGCCGCCCAGAGCGTCGCACTCGATCTCGGACAGGTCCTGGCACTCACCGAAGGCGAGGCAGCAGGCACCCGGGAGGTTGCAGACCGCGCACTCGGCAGCGGCAGCACCGGCGCAGATGCCGTCCCACGAGGTGTCGCAGCAGAACGGATCCGCAGCGCAGATCTGCTCGCAGCACTCGGCGTCGTTGCAGAACGGCGTGCCGTTGGCAACGCAGCAGTCACCGGCGTCCGGAGCGCCGCAGCCACCGGCCACGCACTCGGTCGTCGCGCACTCGCTGCCGTCACCCTGGAAGGTGCCGCCGAGGGCATCGCAGTCGGGGATGCTCTGACCGTCGACGCAGGTCGCGTCCGGCAGGCAGCAAGCGCCGGTCAGGCCGGCGGTGTCCGAGATCACCATCTCGTAATCGAAGCAGCCCTGGTTGTTGAAGCCGTTGGTCGAGACGAACACCCAGTAGGTGCCCGCGACCAGGTCGGCCGTCACAACGCCGCCGTTGCCGGTCGCAACGGGGTTGATCTGGGCGATGGTGGCGCAGGTCGGGTTCACGACCGGGCCAACCGCATCACCGATGAAGCCCCACGCGGCGTTGCCAGCCGTGGTCAGGAACACGCCGTAGTTGCCGGCGGCCGGGATCACGACCTCGTACCAGTCCGTATCGCGGAAAGCCGCGTCGTCACCGGTCGAGCCGCAGATCACCTCGTCCACCGCAACCAGCGAGAACGCATCCTGGTTGGTGCTGTTGCAACCGCCGTTGAAGTCATCAACGGAAGGAATGGGGATCGCACACACTTCGCCTTCGGGGGTGCCAACGCAGCCACCGTCGACGCCGACCGGGACGCCCGCCGAACCGGTGCGCGCCAGACCAGCCGGACGAGCGTTGTCGATGCTCGAGGCGTCGAAACGGACGCTCCCGGGCTGGACATTGCTCACGCCCAGCGTGGGCTGCTTCGACGCCGTCCGATCAGCGGCGGTCGTGCCGGCCAGGGCCGACGACGCCACCAGAGCGATGCCAGCGGCAACGCCCATCGTCCGAACAAGATTGTTCGCCGTACAAGAACACTTCACTGCAAACCTCCTCTTCTCCATGACCGCTCAGAGCCGCCATGAAAGTGGTCTATGCTCCGCGCTCGGCGCGGACTGCCGGACACACACCGGCAAAAGTCGCTCCCCCACGAATACCCGAGGGGCTCGACCGGAGCAAGAGAAATCCCGGTCCGCGGCCATCCTGACCAATCCGGCAAAGACGACCCAACACCCCCAAAAGGGGCATCAGACGCCAACCCTTCCAGAAACCGAGCACCCACGACCGAGAATACGACCGACCATCCCGACAAAGAACGGTCTCGTAACTCCCCTATGGCCAACAAGGACAATTCGTGCTCCCGTTGACCATATTTGGGCATCTTGCCAAAATGCCGCATCCCACACCCGATCCGGACGCGCGCAAACGCCCTCGCACTGAGAACACCCGCGCACGCAGCCTCGAATTCGGCTGAATCGATCCCCCACTTGCCCCGAATCCGGACATCACCACCCCCGCCCGCAACCCCAAACGCGCGTCAAAACCCCCAGAACAACGCAACCGCAGCACACAACCGCGTGCGAACCAATCACTTCCACTTCCGATCCACGCTCCACCACCCCGTGAACACCGTGTTCGCGTGGCACGAGCAACCCGGCGCGCTCCATCGCCTCACCCCGCCGTGGGAAAAAGTCCGCTTCATCCGCGCAGACCGCGGCATCAAGACCGGCGCCCGCATCACCGCACGCCTCTCACTCCTCGGCCCCATCACAAAGGACTGGGTCGCAGAGCACGCCGACTACAACCCCCCCCACCTCTTCCGCGACATTCAGGTCGCAGGCCCCTTCGCCCACTGCGACCACAAGCACCACTTCTCCGCCATCGAGCTCCCGGACCGCACCACCGGCACGCTCATGCACGACCACCTCGAATACGCACCGCCGCTCGCGCTGCTCACCGGCACACTCGCCGACCCGCTCATCCGCACCCGCCTCCAGCGCATGTTCCGCTATCGCCACGCCACCCTCACACACGACCTCAACGCCCACGCCCAATACGCCCACCGCCCGCGCCTCACAATCCTCATCACCGGCGCCACCGGACTCATCGGCACCGCGCTCGATGCCTACCTCACCACCGCCGGGCACACCGTCCGCCGACTCACCCGCGCCAACACCACAACACCGCCGGGCGACGCCGCCCGACCCGACCACTGGTACCACTGGTCCCCCGATGAAGGGCGCATCGACGAACGCGCCCTCGAAGGGCTCGATGTCATCATCCACCTCGCCGCCGAGAACCTCAGCGCCCAGCGCTGGTCCCCCCGCTTCAAGCAGCGCCTCGTCGAATCCCGCCTCCTCTCCACGGCCCTGCTCGCCGAGCGCCTCGCCGCTCGCCCACCCTCCGATCGCCCATCCGCCTTCCTCACCGCCTCCGGCATCCACGCCTACCCCGACACCGGCGACCAACCCGCCACCGAGGATTCCCCACTCGCCCCCGCCGGCACCCACTTCCTCGCAGATCTCACCCGAAGCTGGGAAGCCGCCGCACTCCCCGCGCGAGATGCCGGCATCCGCACCGCCGCCCTCCGACTCGCCGCGGTACTCACACCCGCCGGCGGAGCGCTCAAGGCCAAGCTCACCCCCGCCAGGCTCGGACTCGCAGGCCCGCTTGGCCCCGGCACCCAGCACCTCCCGTGGATCTCCATCGACGATGCGCTCGATGCCATCCTCCGCATCATTATGACAGACACCCTCGAAGGGCCCATCAACCTCGTCGCCCCCACGCCAACCACCCAGCGCGAGTTCATCCGAACCCTCGCACGCATCCTCAACAGGCCCGCCATCCTCCCGGCCCCCGCACCGCTCCTCCGCGCAGCGTTCGGCCCGATCGCCGATGCCATCCTCCTCGCATCCTGCAACGCCGCGCCCGCGAAACTCCTGAGCGAAGGACACTCCTTCAGACACCCAGACCTCGAATCCGCGCTCCGCCACCTGCTCGCCCGCGCCCGACCCCTCCCCAACGAGCTTCCCAACGATCCCACTCCCAGCCATCCCCTCCCCAACCCCAACGCATGAACCCACCCGACGCAGATCCCGACCAACGCGCCCAAACCACCGCGCACCCCAACGCCAGGCCATGGATGCGGCACATCCTCTACGCCGCGGCCATCTACAACATCGCCTGGGGCGCCTTCGTCATCCTCTTTCCCAATGCCCTCTTCAACTGGATCGGCGCCGAGCCACCCAGGTACCCCGAACTCTGGCAGTGCATCGGCATGATCGTCGGCGTCTACAGCATCGGATACGCCGTCGCCGCGCCCAACCCAACCCGGCACTGGCCCATCGTCCTCGTCGGCCTGCTCGGAAAGGTCCTCGGCCCGATCGGCTTCATCGACGCCGTCTTCATCAAGAACACCTTCCCCATCGAGTTCGGCGCCACCATCCTCACCAACGACCTCATCTGGTGGATCCCCTTCGCCCTCATCCTCCGCGCCGCATGGCTCGAACACCACCCACCAACCACACCCGCGAAACCCGCCACAACCCACACCACCGATCGGCGCCCATGACACCCCACACAACCCCAACCCACGCGCACCGATCATCCAGAAACGCCATCCGCCGTGCGCTCTTCTTCCTGTTCTTCATCTCCAGCGCGATCACGACCGCCCGCGCCGAGCCGATCGCCACCACCCCACCGAACCCCGGGCCGGCCCGACACGCGATCACCATCGAAACCGCCGACACCGCGCCCACGCGCCTCGACCTCGCGCTGGCCTTCCTCAGGCTCGAAGCCATCTACCGCGACAACCCCCGCATCACCGACACCCTCGAACCACCGGACATCCGACTCGCCAACAGGCTCTTCGACCGCGCCACCGCCGAGTACTTCCGAGGCGACATCACCCAGGTCCCCGCCCTGCTCACTCGCGCCGCCTCCATCATCCTCAACGACACCCCGGACCGCGCCCGACTCCGCCAGACCCTCTCCGCCATCACCATCCCGCCTCAGCCCCCGACCGACCCCGCGCACCCCTGGCCCCCGCGCCGACTCGCCGCCCCTCCGAGCACCGACCTCGCCCTCATCCCACCCGATGCGCACCTCACCCTCCGCGATGCCGGCACCAGCGCGCCGCTCCACACCCACCCCATCGCCCCGCCCGCGCCACCCGCGCCCGAGCACACCAACCCAGCCGAACCGCACACCGATCCCCCGCGACCGATCCCCACCGGCTCGTACATCATCACCATCGATGCCCCCGCGCCGGACGCTGCGCTGTCCATCCCCATCGCGCACTTCGAGCAACCCGCCCCCGACCGCGCCGCCGCGCACGCCGCCCTCGCCGCGCGCATCGAAGCGCTCGCCCAACACCACCCCGAAGCGCTCGACCCGCACTCGCTGGCCTCACTCCGATACCGCGCCGCCCTGCTCGACAACACCGACTGGCGACCCGAACTCACCCACCTCGTCATCGACCTCGACCAACTCCAGCGCGACCTCCAGACCGAGATCGAGTTCGTCGAAGCGCTCACCAGCGCTGCCGACCCCGAAGCCCCACCATCGCCCGCCGGCTTCTCACCGTTCCGCAACCGCTCCGGCGATCACGCCCTCGCCGCACACCACCACACCGGCGACCTCCCCCTCCGGTTCTACGCCCCGCCCGATCCGCACCCCGGCAACGAACCCGCCGCGCCCCGACCGCTGCTCATCGCCTTCCACGGCGCCGGCGTCGATGAGCACCTCTGGTTCCAGGGCTACGGCGGCGGAAGGCTCCGCGACCTCGCCCAGCAGCACGGCTTCATCCTCGTGGCACCACGCGCCTACACCTTCATGACCGATGTCACGCGCCTCGACGCCCTCATCGACGCCGTCGAAACCTGGCACGACATCGACCGCTCACGCATCTACATTCTCGGCCACTCCATGGGCGGCGTCCTGGCCACCGCGATCGCCCAGGCAAGGCACTCCACCATCGCCGCCGCCGTCTGCATCGCCGGCGCCCGCTGGATCAATACCAACGCCCCCATCGCCCCCACGCGCTACTACGCCCCGCAGCTCGACCCCATCGTCCCGCCCGCCCGAGTCGCCACTCCCGCCGCCGCCGCCATTGATGCGGGAATGCCCGTGCAGATCATCGAACTCCCCCACCAGGGCCACACCCTCGTCGTCCCCGCCGTCCTCGACGACGCCGTCGAGTGGCTCCTGCGCCAACGCAACGATCCCCTTCCACCCGCCCATCGCGTACCCTGATCCCCATGCCAGAGCCCAGCGCGACCCACACAGAATCCCACCAGACCGTCATCATCGGCGCGGGCATCGCCGGGCTCTGCGCTGCCAGAAGGCTCGCGCAGGCCGACCCCGCCAACCCGCCGCTCATCCTCGAAGCATCCGACCAACCCGGCGGACGCATCCGCACCGACACCGTCGATGGCTTCCTCCTCGACCGCGGCTTCCAGGTCTTCCTCGATGCCTACCCCGAAGCA
Source organism: Phycisphaerales bacterium (assembly GCA_052168315.1). Taxonomy (GTDB): domain Bacteria; phylum Planctomycetota; class Phycisphaerae; order Phycisphaerales; family UBA1924; genus JBQLZO01. The sequence continues at coordinate 155,642 of JBQLZO010000040.1, forward strand.
CAGCAAATCCTCGACTACGACGCACTCGAACTCCGCCCCTTCTACCCCGGCGCTCTCGTCTTCGTGCAGGACAAGCCCCACCGCATCGCCGACCCATTCCGCAAGCCGCTTGATGCCGCACGCGCCTTCTTCTCGCCCGTCGCCAACACGCTCGACAAGGCCAGGCTCGCCGAACTCGACCTCAAGATCCGCGCGCGATCACTCGCCAGCCTCTGGGCCCTGCCCGAAGCCACCACGCTCGAATCGCTCCAGAAGGCCGGCTTCGCACCCACCACCATCGAACGCTTCTTCAGACCCTTCTTCGGCGGCGTCTTCTTCGATCCCTCGCTCCGCACCTCCGCCCGCATGTTCCGGTTCGTCTACCGCATGTTCGCCTCCGGCAACACCACCATCCCCGCCCGCGGCATGCAGCGCATCCCCGAGCAGATCGCCGCCGC
>JBQLZO010000041.1:0-28611 GCA_052168315.1 Phycisphaerales bacterium
GGGGCGAGAGTGGGGGGGGGCGTGGACGGGGGGCGGGGGTGTACCTGGAGTCACCCCGGGGTGCACCCGGAGTGCTCTGTTCCCGCGTCGTTTATATCGCAAGATTGCTCCCGATACGAGCATCGTGGCTCGTCCATCCCACCACCGGCGCCGCCGCGTGCCGAAGCACAGCAAAGGAGCACACCCATGAAGACCGCAAACACCCCCGCCTCCACCTCAGCCACCATCCCCTCCACCCACGCCAACGGCATCGACCGCGAGGCCCTCCTGGCTTCCATCGACGCCATCCGCGATCAGCCCGCCAACGGCATGACCACCTGGTCCGTCCGCAGCCAGTGGATGGGCGGCACACGCACCGACCACCATGTCGACCACCTCGACATCGGCTCCCAGCGCATCCACCGACCCTTCACCATCCGGATCGACGAGCCCGAACAACTCTGTGGCACCAACCAGTTCGCCAACCCACAGGAATACCTCCTCTCCGCCATCAACGCCTGCATGATGGTCGGGTACGCCGCCGTCGCGACGCTCATGGGCATCAAGCTCGAATCACTCGAAGTCGAGACCACCGGCGACATCGACCTCCGGGGCTTCCTCGCCATCGACCCCACCATCCGCAACGGCTACCCCGAGATCCACCAGACCATCCGCATCGCCGCCGACGCCACCGAGCAGCAACTCAACGAACTCCACCGCGCGGTCCTCGCCACCAGCCCCAACTTCGAACACATCACCCGCGCGGTGCCGATGAAGCCGCGACTTGAGATTGTGGAGCGCTGATCCCCGTCACCTTCACACCCCACCCACGCCGTGCTCCCCCCACCAACGGCGTGCGCGACACTCAGCGGGCCCCGAAAGGATCCGTGGGGTGTCGCCACAGACTCAGCACACAAGTGCAGCGGAACCCAACCCAACCACCAAGCCCTGCCCCGGAGGGGCAGAGCAATCCCCCACACCAACCCACCAATGCAAAGGAGCCCACAACGACAGTTCGGGTCTCCTACACCGACCTCCAACCGCGCCCCCACTCGGCACTAACTTCATCTCACTTGCGACGGTGCCGCCCTGACCCATTGCTTTCCTCATTCTTCCACTTTCAACGCTGCGTGAAGTTCGTTCCAGTGGCGCTTGAGTTGCTTGCGTATCGCGTTCCGCGAGAATACATCGGACGCATTGGCCGCATATCCAGTAACAAAATTGCCAGTGCCTAAGTGCGTGAACCGACTATAGAGCATTTTTCGTCGGATTCGCCCATCACCCCCGGCTTGCTCCCTCTGCCGTGCAAGGTATCTTTCTCGGCGAACTGCTTTGCGCATTCGCCTCAAGAACTTGGCAACTGTCTGTGATCGAATTCGCATCGTCTGACCGTCATACGAAAATCCGAGATACTGGAGAGGCGGATGACAACTAAGTGATCCCTCAGTGGATCGCGTCACATTGCAGACCGACCGCTTGCCCAAGCCGTCATGGAGTTCCAGTTGAGCCGTATTCATCGCTTTATCAAGCGATTCGGATACATGCTCCGCATGCTCTGGTCTACAGATCCAAAGGATGTCATCGCTGTACCGAAGATACAGGCCTCCCTTGGCCTGTGCGAGTGTCGCCATCTGCCGGTCGACCGGCAGCATATAGATATTCGACAGTAAGGCGCTAATTGGAGAGCCCTGCGGGATGCCGCGACCATCAGCCTTCGTCTGGATCAGTCCGTCGCCCGATCCCCCGTGACGAACGATTGCACGAAACTCCGCAGGCGTACAAATCGGCTGTCTCCAGTCCTTCTGTTTCTTCTTCGTGATTCCGAACCGCTCGAACAGCGCGTGGCGTTCTACCCATGAGTACCGCGTGATCGCCTTAAATATATTGTAATGATCAGGGGGCAGCTCTTTGGCGCCAAGCACTTCTTTCCATTGTCTTTTGAGCAGCCTGTGATCGAAAGATTCAAAGAAATCCTTCACATCGAATGTGAGCGCTACGCACGGCGCATTCTCTTCGATCCATCCGAACGCATCGTTTGCATAGTGGATGTTGCACTTTCCTGGATCGGTCTTTCGATAAGCGAGCACTGACGCGGAAATCCCCTCTTCCGTAATTATATTTTCGTATCGGGCACACAACAGGTTCGCGTAGTGCCGCAAAATCTGAGAGTCTGTATGGCTAGCGTACTTTAGATCGCGAGGTTTCCTCTTGAATCCGCCGACAACTCTCCCATCCGCACCTCTTTCCCTCTTGTACTTCCGTGCGATTCGCTCAAAGCGGATGAACGGAAGGAACGCTCGCTTTGCGCACTCGTCGGGTGATTCCACAAGCCATCTCACTTGTTCCGGATTGCGAATCGGTTGGTCGAAGTGAGGGTATCGCTTCGGCTCGAACCAGTCGGGCCAATCCGGCGGACGCTCTCGGCGACTGCGCTTGCTCATGATCCATAAAAATAGCAGAGCCGAGGGGGCTAAGGACCTGCGGCATCCCGGAAGGTCCCCCTCGGCTGAAGCCTAACTGGCTTTCGCTTTGTCTCCACCTGCTCCATTGGAGCAGGGCCGCAAGGTGCAATCGCTACAATAAGGAGTCCACGATGATGACCATGAGCAGTTCGAGTCGCCGGGCCTGTGGCCTGTTCGCTCGCCTGCGTGTCGCGGTTCGGGCTGGCCTGGTGGCCGACCTTGACGCGACGATCAGCAATGTCTCACCTCCCACGCCATTTCGTGGGAGCGTCATAGTATAGCCATACGTTTGCTCAGTCGGTCGAGAGTTTTTGCTGGGTGCGCGGAATTGCGCCAACTTCTTTCCTGTGCCACTGAGGTCGTTTCGATCTCGGAGGCACCCAGCCACACTCCGAACCCCGCCCCGCCCATCCCGATTCCCAGCCACCGGACGACCATCAATCCGCCTCAATTCGCCCCGCTCGCCCACTCCCACACCCTCACTCCTCCCCCACCAACTCCCCATTCGTCCCGAACCGGTTCAGCGCGTTCAGCAGTTGCTCGACTTGCTGGTGCGGCGGCATGTTCAGCAGGCGCTTGCGCAGGGCGGCGATGGTCTTGTACTCCTTGTCGCCCATGAGCAGGTGCTCCTTCCGCGTGCCCGAGGCGGCGAGGTTGATCGCGGGGAACACGCGCTTCTCGGCGATGCGCTTGTCGAGCACCAGTTCCATGTTGCCGGTGCCCTTGAACTCCTCGAAGATCAGCTGGTCGCCCTGCGAGCCGGTGTCGACGAGGCAGGTGGCCAGGATGGTCAGCGAGCCGCCATCTTCGGTGTTCCGGGCCGCGCCGAAGAGCGACTTGGGGACCTCGAGGGCCCGCGAGTCGATCCCGCCGGAGAGAGTGCGCCCGGAGCTGGCGTGCTTCCGCGAGTTGTTGAACGCGCGGCCGAGCCGCGTGAGCGAGTCCAGCAGGATCACCACATGCCGTCCGGCCTCGACCATGCGCTTGGCGCGCTCGATCACCATCGTCGCCACGCGGATGTGACGGTCCACATCGTGGTCGTTGGATGAGGCGAAGACGCGGCACGGGACCTCGCGCCGGAACTGCGTGACTTCCTCCGGGCGCTCATCGACGAGCAGCGCGAAGACCTCGAGCTCCGGGTGGTTGATGCTCAGGCCCGTGGCGATGTCGTGCAGGAGCGTGGTCTTGCCGGCCTTGGGCGGTGCGACGATCAGGCCGCGCTGGCCGCGCCCGATCGGGCAGAACAGGTCGATGAGCCGGCAGGAGGGCGGGCACCCCCGGTGCTCCAGGCGCAGCCGCGGCTGCGGATCGATGACGGTCAGGTCTTCGAACGGCTTCCGGGATGCGTAGTCATCCGGGGCCAGCCCCTCGATGGCGACCACGGCGTCGATGACCGAGCGGACGCTCGCAGCGCCGTTCGGGCCGCCGGCGTCGCCGTTGGGCCCGCGCCCGCCCCGCCCGCGGCGCCTGCGGTTCCCGCGGCGCTCGACGACCTCGACGGTGAGTTCCTGCGCGTTCCGCAGCGGGTACCGCTCGCGCAGGGCGGCCGGGACGACGAGGTCATCCCGGGCGATGTCGGTCGTGCCCGCGAGGGCTTCATCGATCGGACGGAGGCGCCCGTCGGCCCGGTCGGGCCAGACGAGGATCCCGGTCATCGTGTTCATATCGGTCCCATCAAGTGATGGTGCGGGCGCGCCAGGCCCAGGGCATCCAATCGTGCCCTCAGCGCGCGGAACCGCACTCGGTCCCCCGGGAAGCGGTGCCACTCCGACAGCGCTTGCCGTGCGTGAGAATTTCGGGCTTGCAGTCGATCCCCCCGGACCGGATGCCGGAACTGCGGGGCACGCGCCGGAGCGCTGCGCCCGATTCCCGGCTGCCTACACGCGATGTGTGCCGGTCCGGCACTGGCTTTGGCGGTCCTGAGCCCCAAGGGCTCGATGCGAACGACCACCTGACACCGCGTATTGGAGCATCCTCCGGGGCCTGCGTCAAGAAGATCAAGCGTTGGATCGCGAGGATTGTTCCCTCACGCCACCAGATAAACCCCCCTCACGACCGGGAATCAGCCCCGGACGCCCCCGCTCCCCGCATGGTTCACACCCCTCCGCCACGCTCCGCCGCACATCCCGCGTGCCCCGTACCGCTCGATCCGCCCCATCGTCCAGCGTTGATTCGGCCCGAACGCCCCGTCCCCTTGAGTGAGATCCGGGCACCCCCCAATAGCAGAGTCGGTTGCGGAGCCGGTTGCCGGGACGGGTGCGGATCCGCTCCGGTGCCCATGCCCCCGGGCCGCTAGATTCCTCCTCCATGTTCGAGCAGCGGGGCATCCCGGTTTCCTCCGGCGTGACGATCGCCCGCGCGTTCGTCGTCGATGATGAGCGCTCGCACATCCCGCGCCGCGACATCACGGAGCAGGCCGTGGAGGGCGAGCAGGGACGCTTCGATCGGGCCCTGGAGGGCGCCAAGGCCGATCTCGAGGCCCTCCGCGCCAGCGCCGAGGCCGACCTCGGACGCGATGCGGCCAACATCTTCGCGTTCCATTTGGGGATGCTCTCGGACCAGACGCTGATCGAGCCCATCCGGAAGCGGATCGCCGACGACCGCGTGACCGCCGAATTCGCGGTCCAGGAGGAGATGCGTGCCGTCGCGGACCGCTTCGCCTCGATGGGCGTCGCGGCCTTCCAGACCAAGGTCGATGATGTCTGGGACATCGAGATGCGCCTGGTCAAGCACCTCATCGGCGCCCACAACGAGGAGCTGTCCTCGCTCGACCATGACGCCGTGGTGATCGCCTCCGACCTCACACCCTCGCAGGCCGCGGCCTTCCCGCGCGCCCACCTCAAGGGCTTCGCCATCGGCACCGGCGGGCCGACATCGCACATGGCGATCTTCGCGCGGGCGATGGAGATCCCGGCCGTCATGGGGCTGCGGTACCTCGGCGAGGGCATCCGCGATGGGGATCCGGTCATCCTCGATGGCGACCGCGGGCTCGTGATCGTCAGGCCCGACGAACCGGCCATCGAGCGGTACCGCGGGTACATCAGGGCCGCCGAACGGGTGGCGCTGAGCCTCAACGAGCTGGTTGATCTCCCGGCGCAGACGACGGACGGCGTACCGATCCAGCTGCTCGGGAACATCGAGTTCGCCGAGGAAACCGAGGCCGTGCTGAAGTACGGCGGCAACGGCGTCGGGCTGTTCCGCACCGAGTTTCTCTGGCTCAGCTCCGCCAGCGAGCCCAGCGAGGAGGCCCAGGTCGAGCAGTATCGCGGCGCCATCCAGCGCGCTGCAGGACGCCCGGTCACCATCCGCACCTTCGATCTCGGCGCCGACAAGCAGACCCAGGACCGCGCGGTCCACCCCGAGCGCAACCCGTTCCTCGGGCTCCGGTCCATCCGGTACTGCCTTCAGAACCAGGGTATGTTCCGGAAGCAGCTCCGCGCGATCCTCCGCGCCAGCGCCGAGGGCCCGGCGAAGATCATGTTCCCGCTGGTGACGAACATGTCCGAGCTCCGCCAGGCCCGGCTGATCACCCGCGATGTCATGGACGAGCTGACCGAGCGCGGCATCGCCTTCGATCCCGAGATCGCCATCGGCATGATGGTCGAGACCCCCTCCGCGGCCGTGCTCGCGGCCTCGTTCGCCAAGGAGGTCGATTTCTTCTCGATCGGGACGAACGACCTGATCCAGTACACGCTCGCGGTGGACCGGACGAACGAGCGGGTCGCCAACCTGTACTCGCCGGCCCACCCGGCGGTCATCCGGCTTCTCAAGGATGTGACCCGGGCCGCCCGGCACCGCCAGATCGAGGTGTCGATCTGCGGAGAAATGGCCGGGGATGTCGAATTCACCATGTTGCTGCTGGGGCTCGGGCTGCGTACCCTCTCGGCGACGCCCTCACGGATCCCGTATCTCAAGCGGGTGGTTCGTTCCGTGTCGATGGAACAATGCGAACGCCTGGCCCGCACGGCCGGCTCGTTCGATTCTGAGCGTCGTGTGGCCTCGTACCTGAGATCCCACGCCGTGAAGCATTTCCCCGAACTTTTCGACGGCGGCGCCGAGCTTTCGTAACGCCGTGCAACGCCGATCGAGTAACCACGAGCCCGAGACCTCAAGCGCTGCGCTGTCCCAGATGGAGCGCGTTCAGGCAGAGGAGGGCGCCAGGGAGAGCGCCGGGACCATCCCAGCCGACCCGTTCGATCCCTCGAACGCCGGCAGGATTCCACGCCCGGTCGACCCCGAAACGCCGCGACCCGCCGACCACGAAACGCGACCAACGGGATGGTGCGAGCCCGGCCACGACGGCCGGCAACGAGCCCATGACCGCCCGCCCGCGGAAACCCCGCGGGACCCAACCGCGCCGACGAGAGCCAGCAGCGACAAGGATCGTCGCACACAGCCCGACCACGACGAGGCCGCGATCAGCGCACCGCGCGATCGCCGATCCGCCCCGGGCCCCGCGAAGATCCAATCCTCCGCACGGCACCTCCCACGCGCACGCGAGCGACATGCGATCACACACACGCCCCACCCCGACCACGGACCACCCACGCGCCGCCCCCGCGGCGCGGCGGGACACCGGGCGATCGGGCCGGCGAGCAGCGCGATGAGACCTCTCGGGCGCCCGAACGAGCGAGGCCGCCCGAACCATGACCAACGACCTTCAGACCACCAACCACTTCGACAGGCTCAACGAACACGACCAGCGCGAGCACGCATCGGCGACCGACCGCTCTGCGCCGGAGCAGTCGCCCACCCAGCAGAGCATCAGCAACCTCATGTCCACCGCCGATGATGCGGCGTCCGACGAGCCCGCGCCGCGCATCGTCACCATGAACGCCCGCCCCGCCGGATCCCGGGCTTCCGAGCCGGCCGATCCGTCCGACGATCAATCTGGCGACGCATCCGACAACACCGCCGCCGAGTCAGCGACCGACGCCGAGCCCGCCGCCGGCTCGGATGCCGAGTCGTCCGAGTCCTCCGATGCCCCGCCAGCGAAGGGCTCGAAGAAAAAGAAGCGTGTGAAGAAGAAGGCCGTCACCCGGCGCGTCGCGGCCCGCTCGGGCGCCGCCGCCGGCGCCGACAACGGTGATGACGATGATGCGTCTGACGCCGAGGCCCGCGCCCCCATGCTCCAGCGCTCCGGCTCCCGCGAGATCGAGGGGCCCGAGGTCAAGAACCGCCTCGTGATCAACTATGTCCCCGGCGAGGAGTGCCGCGTCGCCGTCGTCATGGACTCCAAGCTCGAGGAACTCCACGCCGAGAAGGCCGGCGCCAACACCATCGTCGGCAACATCTATGTGGGCAAGGTCACGAATGTCGAGCAGAGCATCCAGGCCGCCTTCGTCGACTTCGGTCACGGCGCCAACGGCTTCCTCCATGTCTCGGACCTGCACCCCCAGTACTTCCCCGGCGCCGAAGACGAGGAGACCGAGCGCATCGGCAAGAAGACCCCCCGCCGCGACCGCCCGCCCATCCAGCGGTGCCTGAAGCGCGGCCAGGAGATCTTCGTCCAGGTCATCAAGGAGGGCATCTCCACCAAGGGTCCCACGCTCACCTCGTACCTGTCCATCCCGGGCAGGTATGTCGTGATGCTCCCGTTCATGGACAAGGTCGGCGTCTCCCGCAAGGTCGAGGATGACGATGAGCGGCGCGAGCTCCGCAAGGTGCTCGACCAGATCGAGCTGCCCAAGGGCTTCGGCTTCATCGGGCGGACCGCGGGCATCGGCAAGACGAAGACCGAGATCAAGCGCGACCTCGCGTACCTCCAGCGGCTCTGGAAGGACATCGAGCGCCGGCACAAGTCCGGCAAGGGCCCGCGCCTGCTCTACGCCGAGTCCGACCTGCTCATGCGGGTGCTGCGCGATGTCTGGACCAACGACATCGAGGAGATCGTCATCGACAACGAGTCGGCCGTGAAGCGCGCCGACCGGTTCCTCAAGATCATGGCCCCCCGGACCGACACCCGCCTGGCCTACTACGACGAGCCCCGCCCCATCTTCCACGCATTCGGCCTCGAGAAGCAGATCGAGCAGGTCTTCGCCCGCCAGGTCCCGCTCCCCTCCGGAGGGTACCTCGTGTTCGACGAGGCCGAGGCGCTGATCGCGATCGATGTCAACTCCGGCAAGTCGCGCTCGGCCGGCGATGCCGAGTCCAACGCGTTCAACACCAACCGCGAGGCCGTGGAGGAGATCTGCCGCCAGCTCAAGCTCCGCGATGTCGGTGGGCTCGTGCTGCTCGATCTCATCGACATGATGCACCGCTCGAACCGGCGCGAGATCGAGAAGATCATGACCGAGCGGCTCAAGCGCGACCGCGCCGCCACGCGGTTCCTGCCCATCTCGGACTTCGGCATCATGGAGATGACCCGCCAGCGGTTCCGCGGCTCGCTCAAGTCCATGCACTTCACCACATGCCCCACCTGCGTCGGGCGCGCGCATGTTCGCAAGCCCACCAGCCTGGCCAACGGCCTGCTCCGCACCGTCGCCAACCTGTTCGCCTACGAGAAGGTCATCGCCGTCAAGGCCGAGGTCTCGGCCCGCGTCGCCACCGAGCTGCTCACGCACAAGCGGCACCAGATCGCGCGACTCGAGCATGTCTCGGGCAAGAAGTTCGATGTCATCGTCTCCGAGGAGATGGGCGTCGACCATGTCGCCCTCGTCGCCACGGATGCCAAGGGCGACCAGATCGAGCTCGACCGGCTTCCCATGCCCAATCCGCCGAAGCGGCTCGAGGCCTGGGGCGGCGGGCTCAAGCCCAGCGACAACTGGTCGGTCGATGCCGCCGACGAGCGCGAGGCCGCCCGCCGCGAGGCGATGACCATCATCGCCGCCGAGGCCGCGCTCCCCGAAGAGCCCGCCGACGATCCGCTGCTCTCCGATGACCTGCTCTCAGATGAACTCGTCGACGAAGCGCTGGGTGAAGAGGCCGAGAACGCCACGCTCGGGCGCGAGAGCCGCGCGGGGGCCGGGCGCGGCAAGCGTTCCGGACGCGGCGCATCCCCCGCGCCGGCCGCGGATTCCGCATCCGACTCCGAGGGCGGGAGCAAGAAGAAGCGTCGCCGTCGCCGGCGTCGCGGCGGGCAGCGCGCCGACGATGCCGATGCCAGCGCTGACAGCGCCGACTCCACCCGCGATGGCGCCGATCGCCCCCGCACGCACGCCCCATCCCGCTCCGAGGCCGGGGCCGATGGGGCCGATGGGGAAGGTGGCGAGGAAGGCTCCGGCCGCAAGCGCCGCCGGCGCCGTCGCCGGCGTGGCGGGCGACGGGGCGAAGAGTCGGGCGAAGGCAATCCCACCGCCCAGAACGACCGCGCCCAGCGCTCGTCCCAAAGCCAGAACCAGAACCAGAACCAGTCCCGTTCCCAATCCCAGTCCCAATCGAGGAACCCCGGGAGCAACGCCGAGGCCGGCTCGCCCGTCCGCAAGCGCATCGTCGTCAAAAAGGTCGTCCGGCGTGCCGCCGACGCCCCGGGCGATGGGCGATCTGGCGCGGCGGCCGCTTCATCCGGCTCGGCGTCCAGCAAGAAGATGCTCGTCAAGAAGAAGCGCGCTGCCGCTTCCGAACCCCGCGGCGGCGGCAGCGCGCCCGAGGCGTCAGCCTCAGCGGCGCAGCCCAAGAAGAAGGTCGTGAAGCGCATCGCCAAAAAGTCGGCTGGCAGCGCGACCACGCCCGCCGCATCCGATGCCCCCGCGCCCGCTTCCAAGCCCGGCGGCGCGAGCAAGAAGCCCGCCCGAGGCTCAAAGAAGAAGGCCAAGAAGCCCAGCGCCGCCCCGGCCGTTGATGCCAGCCCCTCGCCCGCCTCCACCGCGACCGACGCGGCACCGAAGAAGAAGAAAGTCGTCAAGAAGGCCACGACCAAGAAGCCGGCCACCAAGAAGAAGCGCATCACAAAGAAGACCCAGGACTAACGGCCCCCTCTCCACGCCCTCCGAGCGTCCACCACCCCGCACCACACCCCCGCAGGCCACCCCGCGGGGGTGTCTTTCTTCTGAAGCACCCTGCGAGGCCCGGCACGCCCGCGTGCCCGCCTGCCCGCGCCCAGCGCCTTGCACGCCCGCGCATCGCACGCCATCGTCACTCTATGACCGCCCCGGACCAGCGCGAAGCGATCGATGCCCCGCCCGATGGCAGTCGGTGGACGAACCTGCGCCGATCGCTTTTCGCCAAGGCGTCCGGCCAGTGGCACCCGGTGGGAGTCCCCTTCTTCGTCCTGTGGATCGCAGCCATGTTCAGTTCAGTGGCGATCGCCGAGGTCGCTCTGCCCTCATCATGGCGCTACCTCGCCACGCCCATCGAACTGAACCTCGTCCGCGCCATCTGGCTCCTGCTGGTCCTCGGGCTGATCTTCTGGGTCAACGCCCGCATCGCCCGCGCGTGGATCAACACCGGCATCGAGCGCCTCTCGCGCCGCATCGGCATCGCCTGCAGCGCTGCGGCCGGCGCACTGCTCATCATCGGCCTCGCCACCGTCGGCCCTTCCGGCCTGCGGGCCGGCATCGCCAGCATGCTCACCGAGCCGATGGTCGGTGCCCTCACGCCCACCTTCCTCCTGATCTTCGCGCTCATCGCCCGCTCCCGCTCGTATCGACGCGGCGCTGCCCGCTTCTGCATCCCCTGCAACTACCAGCTCGATGACCACATGCATCGCTGCCCGGAATGCGGGCGCACGACCGATCGCCCATGGGGCACCGTGATCGGCGAGCGCTACACCCGCCGCGGCCTCCGCAACCTCGCCATCGCGCTGCTCGCCGTCTGGGCGTTGACCAGCTTCGGACTCCACCTCACCCCCCCCGGCACGCGCATCCGATACGCAGCGCTGGCGATGATGATGCCCGCCGAGCGCATCCTCGAAGCCGCGCAGCAGCAACGCTTCTGGGGCAATGCCCTGACCCACATCATCTGGACCCGCCCGTGGGATGGCCCAGGCGAGCGCCGCACCCTCGTGGAGGCGCTCATCGCCACGCCGGATGACATCTTCAGCCAGCACCACGCCACGGTCATCATGTCGGTCGCGCTCGATCCGTCCACCGATCCCGCGCTGCGCGATGAGCTGCTCGCCCGCCTCAAGGTTTTCGCGCAAGTCGCCATGCCCAGCCCAGTGGTGCTCATCGAAGTGCGGATGAGGCCTTCGGGCATCGGAGGCGGCTGGCCCGGCCTCTCACAGACAAAGGCCCAGCAATTGCACGCCGTTGTTCACGCGGCATACCGCATCGAACCCGCCGATGGCATCGATCTCGATCCCCCGGCGCAGATCCCCGGCATGAACCCCCCGCGCCGAGGACTCTGGCGCCAGCACATGTTGCTTGGATGGCAGCCAGGCATGTTTGTTGTGAGCGACCTGCATTCCATGGGACTGGGAAGGAGCCTCGCATTCCAACCCCTTCCGAACGCGCCAATGTTCGCCCATGCCAGCATCGCTCTCATGGTCAACACCACGCACCGCCTCGGCAACCCGCCGTTCTCAACGCCGCTCTCAGGCGTCTCATCCACCATCCTCATGAGCTCCATGCCCACGCTGCAGGCCGACGCTGATGGCCGACCCATCTTCCCACACCCCGAGCCCCTCTCCGCATTCTTCCGCGTGCCCATCTACCTCGATGCGCAAGATCCCTCACAACTCCTGCGATTACCGATCGAGATCCCGCTCAGGTCTGAACACCAACCCTGAGCACAACCCACCCACCCAACCACCACCACCCGCACCCGCCACACCCCACCACCCGCCTAGATTCTCACCCATGACCACCCCGTACGCCGAGACACCGCGCCGGATCATCATCCTGGGAAGCACCGGCTCCATCGGCACGCAGACCCTCCGCGCCATCGAAGGGCTCAACGCCCACGCCCGATCGAATCCACGCTCAACTCCACACACCCCCGCGTTCCAGATCGTCGGGCTCGCGGGCGGGCGCAACGCCAGTGCACTCTTCGAGCAGGCCCACGCGCTCGGCATCACCGAACTGGCCCTCTCCGATCCGGACCTCAACGCGAAAGCCCACGCCCCCGCCGGCGTCCGTCTTCGCACCGGCCCGGACGCCGCCGAGCGGCTCATCCAGGAGGTTGAGGCCGACCTCGTCATGGCCGCCATCGTCGGCTCGGCCGGGCTCCCGGCCACCATGGCCGCGATCGAACGCGGGTGCACCGTGCTGCTGGCCAACAAGGAAACCCTCGTCGCCGCCGGCGAACTCGTCATCGCGGCCGCCAACCGAACCGGCGCGCGCCTCCTCCCGGTTGATTCGGAGCACTCCGGCGTCTGGCAGGCCCTCGCCTCGGCAGCGCGCCATCCCGCATCCGCCCACACCGCCCCGCCGCCCATCGCTCCACCGGTCACCGCCGGGCCCGACATCGCCCGCATCACCCTCACGGCCAGCGGCGGCGCACTCCGCGATCATCCCATCGAGTCCATCGCCAGCGCCACTCCCGAGCAGGCCCTGGCCCACCCCAACTGGAACATGGGCGCCAAGGTCACCATCGACTCGGCCTCGCTCATGAACAAGGCCTTCGAACTCGTCGAGGCCCGCTGGCTCTTCGGTGTTGGCAACGACCGTCTCGCCGCCGTGATCCACCCCCAGTCCATCATCCACGCGCTCGTCGACTTCGTCGATGGCTCCTCGATCGCTCAGATCGGCGCGCCCTCCATGCTCACGCCCATCCAGTACGCGCTGACCTTCCCCGCCCGAGCGCCCGGGCTGGTCGCCCCCGTCTCGCTGACCGACCTCGGGAGGCTCGACTTCTCGCCCCCCGACCCGCGCCGATTCCCCGCGCTCCAGCTCGGGCACGAGATCATCGACCGCGCCGGCGTTTCCGGAGCGGTCGTCAACGCGGCCAACGAACGCGCCATCCAGGCCTTCCTCGATCGGAAGATCCCCTTCGGGCGGATCTACGAGCTCACCCGCGCGGCCATGGAAGCGCTTCCCGGGTCCGCCCCGCTCCGCGACATGGCAGAAGCCATCGAGGCCGACAGGGCCGCACGCGCGTGGGTCGAGCACGCCCTGTGAGCCGGTCCCGGGAAGTGTTCACCACAGAGGTCGCAGAGGGCCGCTGAGGGAAGAGGAAGGGGAGGATGGGTTTGTCAGGACGGGCGCCTGATGTGGCATGTCTCATGCCTGATGGCTGGTGCCCGGTCCCCCCGGGCGCTCTTCTCAGCGGCCATCTGCGACCTCTGTGGTGAATTCTGTCTCCCATCCCATGCCCCCTCGGCACCGGCTCGCTCGCCGGTCTCCCGGCGCGGTGCCACCGCCGGGGCGGGCGTCTACCATCGCCCCCCGTGGGCGGCGCGGCCGTGCGCGATCGCCCGCAAGCCCCTGCGAGGTGTCTCATGTCGATGGAAGCCGGGATCGTGGGTCTGCCGAATGTCGGCAAGTCGACGCTGTTCAATGCGCTCACCGCCGCCGGCGCGCTGGCGGCCAACTACCCCTTCGCCACGATCGAGCCCAATGTCGGCATCGTCACCGTCCCCGACCCCCGGCTCGAGACCATCTCCGGGTTCATCAAGACCCAGAAGGTCATCCCCGCCGCGCTGAAGCTTGTGGACATCGCCGGGCTCGTCGCCGGCGCCTCGAAGGGCGAGGGCCTCGGCAACAAGTTCCTCACGCACATCCGCGAGGTCGATGCCATCTGCCATGTCGTCCGGTGCTTCGAGAAAGCGCCCGGCGGCGAGGACATCACCCATGTCGCCGGATCCGTCGATCCCATCCGCGACATCGAGACGATCGAGATGGAGCTCATCCTCTCCGACCTCGAAACCGTCGAGTCATCCATCCCCAGGGCCGAACGCGCGGCACGCTCACGCGACAAAGAAGCCATGCAGCGCCTCGAGATCCTCCAGGCGCTGATGCCCGTCCTCAGCGAGGGCAAGCCCGCCCGCAACATCACCGAGAGCGTCGAGATGCAGGGCGCCGAGGAACGCCGAACCCTCAAGTCCATGGGGCTGCTCTCGGCCAAGAAGGTCCTGTACATCGCCAATGTCGACGACTCGGACCCGCTCGGCCAGGGCCCGCTCGCCGCCGCGGTCCGCCAGCGCGCGCAGGCCGAGGGCATGGGCGTCGTCCCCGTCTGCGCACGCATCGAGTCCGAACTCAGCGAACTCGAAGAGGATGAGCAGCGCGAGATGCTCGCCGACCTCGGGCTGCACGAGCCCGCGCTGCACTCCGTCGCCCGAGCCATCTACGAGCTGCTCGGGTACCAGTCCTACTACACCGCCGGCGAGAAAGAAGTCCGCGCTTGGCCCATCCCCAAGGGCGCCACCGCCCCACAGGCCGCCGGCGTCATCCACACCGACTTCGAAAAAGGCTTCATCCGCTGCGAGACCTACTCCGTCCAGGACCTCGTCCAGCACAAGAGCGAGAAAGCCATCCGCGAAGCCGGCAAGATGCGCTCCGAAGGCAAGGAGTACATCATGCAGGATGGCGATGTCTGCCACTTCCTCTTCAACCGCTGACCCCCCCCAACCCCCCCCAATCCCCCCCAGTTTCCCAACGCCATTCCGACTTGGACCCCATCTCTCTTGGTGGGATGGGCCTCCGGCCCGTCTACTCATCTTCCTCTACCGCGATCTCCGCCGCCTCCGAACCGACATCCACACCCGCCTCAATCCTCAAGCTCGTACGGGTTCAGATCCTCGCCCGACTTGACGCGGTACGAATCCTTGCCCGGGCGGATGTCCTCCTCCGATGAACCGCCGGGCTTCGGACGCCGGGACTCGATGTCCACGCGCGCCGCTTCCTCCCGCGCCCGCGCCGCCGCGCGCACCTCTTCGGGATCCCGCGTGTAGTCCGCGCTGCGGAGCCGTGCCTCATCTTCTTTCCGGCGACGCTCGGCCCGGCGGACCTCACGGTCCAGCGCCGCCCGCGCGTTCCGCTGCGCCCAGCTGATCATGCTGATGCACTGCAGCCAGCCGATGTTCATCGTCAGCGTCCCCACCACCAGCCCGATCACGCTGAACACCAGCCCCAGCAGCGCGAACAGGTGGATGCCCGACGGCCCGAAGTCCACGATCGGCTTGAAAATCACGATCCCCAGCACCGAGGCGCACACCACCCACACCATCGTCCGGAACCGGTCGGCCAGCCCCGTGTCCGAGGCCCAGTCGGCCAGGAAGCTCGCGTAGATCGCCGTCGCGCACAGCGCCGTCAGATCGCACGCGTTCAGCAGCAGCACCAGCGGGCCCCACAGCACCGGAGCCAGGAAGTCCGCCGCGAGAATCAGCCCCGGCACCACGATCTTGCCCACCGCGCCCGCCACCGCCACCCGGCGCAGCCACTTCCACTCGACCTCGCCCGGCTTCGCCGCCGATGCCAGCGGGCGCGGACGCACCACCAGCAGCACGCCGACCGACCACACCACCGATAGCGCGACGCTGCTGAACAGCACGAGCATCTCGTTGCCCGTGCCGAACACCATCATCATCGCGACCAGCACGCCGCCCAGCCCGCCCACGGCCAGCATCGTGAACCCCATCCCGAGCAGCCGCATGTACCCGCGCGACACCTCATGGATCGGCACCTCGCGCGTGTACTTCCGCGAGTGCGTCGATGCGATGATGGCCGTCCCGCACTCCGGGCACACCCCGCCCACCGGCAGGCCGCGGATGTTGTACGAGCACTTCGGGCACAGCCGATCGTCGGCGATCACCTCGCCCGTCCGCGGGCTCCGCCGCGGATTCGTGCTCTCCTCCTCGATGGGCAGCGAACGGGCGATGGCGGTCTCTCCTCACCACTCCGGAACACACCGGTCCGGGAATCTCAGCGCGAACACGCGGGCTCAGCGCTCCACCCGATCCCCCGCCCGGAGGCATGCCTCGATTCCGAACGAGACGCCGTGGAACCGCCGCCTCGTCACGCCGATCGGCGATCAGGATGCTCACCGGGGCCGGCGAGCACGCCCGCCCATCTTGCCCGACCGCCGCACCGCTTGCAACAAATCACAATATGACGATCCCCCATCCCGCCCAACCTCGTTCACCCCCTGCTCACCCGACCCCCACACCCTCACGCGCCGCCGCCACCGCATTCTGGAACATCCGCAGCCCGGGCGTTGCCGCACCCCCATCAGCACCCGCGCCCGCTCCGCCGCCCAGCCGCGTCGCCGAGGGATGATGCGCCCACGACAGGTACCGCTCCGGATGCGGCATCAGACCGAAGATCCGCCCGGATGGATCGCACATGCCCGCGATGTCCCCCATCGACCCGTTCGGATTGTCACCCGACGCGTACCGCAGTGGCGCCAGCCCATCGCCCAGCACCCGCTCGATCACCGCCGGCTCGCCCACCACCCGCCCCTCCCCGTGCGCGATCGGGAGCACCATCCGCGCCGCGTCCACGCCGTCCAGACCGGCCGTCCACACGCAGGGCGATTCCGCATCCACCGCCATCCGGCACCAGCGATCCACGAACCGACCCTGCGCGTTCTCCGCCAGCGCCACCGTGGGACGCGGCGGACCCTCGCCGGGCCCCGGCCACCCGCCCGCGATGCACCCCGGGAGCAGCCCGAGCTGCGTCAGCACCTGGAACCCGTTGCACACCCCGAACATCAGCGCCCCGCGCTCGATCGCATCCCGCAGCGGGCTCCACAGCCGCGTCCGCAGCTTCACCGCCAGCACACGCCCCGCCGCGATGTCATCCCCGTACGAGAACCCGCCCGCGATCGCGATGATCGGCGACCGCGCCAACATCGAAGGATCGCGGATCAGCGCATCCACATGCACCAGCGAAGGCGCTGCCCCCGCCAGCGCGAACGCCCGCGCCAACTCGGCATCGCAGTTCGTCCCGGCCGTCCGGATCAGCAGCACACTCGGAGAAGTCGACGCCATACCCAAATCGTAGGAACCGCCGTCCTCATTGACCTCACCCCCCGACGCCCCCACCCCGACGACCTCTCTCCGGACGCCCACTCCCCGGATGCCTGATCCCGGATCCCGGATCCCGGGCTTCCTCCCTCACTCCAACTCCCCGCCCATCAGCATCGTCTCGGCCTGATCCGGCATCGTCACGAACTCACCCGATTCCTCGAACAGGATCTCCCCATCCCGGATCAGGATCACGGTCGGCGTCGTTGTCCACGCCCAGTGATCGATCCGCAGCTTCTCCGTCAGGTCCGGCACGGTGAACTCCCGCACCCGGATGAACGGGTTGCCCTCCTCCTCGAACCGGGCCATCTCGTCGTACACCATCGGCTTCAGCCGCTCGCACACCGAGCAGTTCGGGTCATGGATGAAGATGTAGTACGCCGTGCCCAGGCCATCCTCGCGCTCCTCGGTCAGCAGGTTCGACGCCACCAGCGTCCGGGCCGCGTTGGTCGTGTTCTCCGGATCCCGCGTGCCGACCTCGCTCGGGTCCACCTCCAGGAAGTACTCGCCATCACCGCCCGCCGCCTCGGCCGAGCCCTCCACCCCATTCGCCGCGCTCCCCGCGCCCTCACCACCGCCGGCGCCGTCACCGCCCGCCGCTCCATCTGTTCCATCCGTGCCATCCGGAGCGCCCTCGGAGGAGTGGGGGGGGCGCGCGCCATCACGCGGGCGAACCTCGAGATCCGACTTGTACTCCGAAGTCGCCGGCCACTCGGACTTCTTGCCGTAGAGGTACCCGCCGCCGAAGGCCAGCACGCCCAGCACGATCGTGACGATAAACCCCTTGGCCTTCACGCCCTTGAGCCCCATGATCCCCAGCGCTGCGCCCGCGATCCCCAGATCCATCCAGATCGAGAACCCCTTCGGCAGCTTGATCACATCGCCGAAGCACCCGCACGGGCGACCCTCCACGAACGCGAAGGTCGCGAACCCCGCGAGCCCCAGGAAGAAAACCGCCATCAGCGTCCACGCGTGCTTCCACCGGAACGCCACCAGCAGGAACGAGGCCAGCACCATCTCCAGCACGCCGATCGCGTACCCCTCCACGATCGGCTTCGAGATCAGCATCCCACGCTCGGCAAGCCAGTCCGTCCCCGCCACGATCTTCCGCGGGTCCGTCGACACCAGCTTCGCGAACGCCGCCAGCTGCAGCACCCCCGCGATCAGGATCGCCACGACCAGCGACAGCACATCCACACCGGACCACCCGCCACCGCCCCCCCCGCGCGACGCCTTCGAAGCGCTGGAAGACGATGCGCCCGCGGACCCGGAAGACGATGCGGAAGAAGAAGAGGTGTGGTCTGGCATGCCGGTCGCACTCCTGGAATCGGATTCATCAGCACTTCAACAACGCGGAACAACGCTCCACATCAGATTCATCATCATCGGCCGCACGGGGCCCAGCGCATCGACCATCGCCCCGCCCTTCGGAGCCCGGCACCATCGAGTCCCCGCCGATCCCTCACGGGCGCAGCAGACCCGGAGGCGCCCCGCCCGCCGGCGTCACCGTCCCCATCCCGGGCTCGACGATCCGACCGATGACATGGATCGTCAGCTCCGATGGGTCCCCCTGCGCTGCGAACTTGATCTCCGACAGGAACACCCCGCCCGGCTCGCCCGTCGCCGTGATCTCCACCACCGCATCGACCTCGTACACCGTGCTCCGGCTCCGCCCCGGCGAGACCCGCAGGTTCTCCCAGTCCACGACCTCGGCCTTCAGACCCGGGAACACGCTCCGGGCCGTCACCGGGCGCTGCAACCGGGCCTCCGGACGCAGCATCGGGACCTTCACGCGAACCGTCTGACCCGGCTCGATGTACCCCAGCGTGATCTCCCGCCGATCCGAAAGGTTGATCGACTCCGCCCGCGCGAACTGCAACGCCTCGCGCCGCAACGGCCCATCGCCGACCGGCAGCGCGATGATCGGGCAGGTCGGGTGCGTCGTCTCGATCACGAACCAGTGCTTCTTGCGATCCAGCGGCATGAAGCACTCCACGCCCTGCTCCGCGCTCGCCTCCGGCGGGCTCGAAACCTCCTGGAAGTCGACCGACTTCAGCGTGAACGGCGTCCCATCCACAGACGAGATCGTCACGAACCCCGTGATCGCCGAGCGACCCTCCGGCGTCCCCGCCAGCAGCGATGGCTTGGCCACCAGTCCCAGGTTCGGGAACGAACGCACCGGCAACTCCGCCGGGTTCCCGAACCGCGATGAGTCCGCGCTCAGGCGCACCAGCACGGTCTTGTCGATCATCGCGTACGAGCCCGTCAGCGTGATGGTCATCTCCGCCGACTCGCCCGGGCCCAGCGTCTGCCGGTCGAACCCCACCTGCGTGCACGCGCACGAGGTGCTCGGGCGGATCTGCGTCACCGGGATCTGGCTCGTGTTCGTCACGGTCACCGTCGCGGTGTGCTCCGAACCCGGCTCGATGTACCCGAAATCAATGCTCGCCGGCTCGAACGACAGCGGCACATCCGGCGGCACGCCCAGCGCTGTCCCGCCGGTCCCCAGCACCACCGCCACAGCGCCCAGCGCTGCGCCCAGCCACCGCGCGATCCGGCCACCTCTCGCCAATCCCTGACTCAGACCCATGCCGCATCCTCTCTTCCGTCTCGATCGTCTGTCCCAAGCGGTATCGCCATCCCGCGCCAGTCTGGCCCACCGCCCTCCGAGGGCCCCCCAGCGAAGCCCCGGCGGTGCACCATCGCGCGCCGCCCCGAATTCCTTCCCGCTCCCCCCGCCGCGAGCCACTGTAGGGCCCCGCGAACCCCCCGCGCACGCCGGTATACCGCCCCCGACCCCGCCCGTTTCCCCGATTTGCGGGTCTCGTTCGGGGCGTACACTGAAATGCACCGGGCACACCCCACGCCCACCCCCACCCGCCCCCCTCCACGCCACGCCCCCCCACGCACTGCGCTCCGGGTCCGAGATTCCATCTCCTCCCGCACCAAACTCGACCTCCAAGCCCGATCCCCGCGCAGCCCCCTCGATCAACATCATCTCCCGATGCCGAACCACGACCCCGCACCAACCCACACCTCCGACGCCCGCCCCATCGTCATCATCGGCGCCGGCGCGGTCGGGCTCTGCATCGCGGAACAACTCCTGGACCGCGGGCTCCCCGTCACCATCATCGACAAGTCGGGCATCGCCGCCGGCGCCTCGTTCGGCAACGCCGGGCTCGTCTCCTATGGGCACCCGCCGCTCGCACGCCCCGGCATGTTCCGCGCCCTGCTCAGGTCCATGACCTCGCCCCGATCGCCGCTCTACCTCCCCCCGCGTTCGATCATCTCCATGGCCTCATGGCTCCACGCCTTCCGGCGTGCCTGCCGCGATGAACGCCTCGAACACGCCATGCGCACCATCGTCGACCTTTCCCGCCTCGCCCGCGAGGGCTTCGAACGCTGCACCGGCTCGCTCGGGCTCCAGTTCGACTACCGCGAGGGCGGGTACATGGATGTGCACAGGGATGAGCACTCCCTCGAAGCCGAAGGGCACATCGCCGAACTCACCACCCGCCTCGGGATCCGCGAGACCCGCCTCACCGCCGATCAGGCCATCGCCCGGCAGCCCGCCCTCCGCGAGGGGCTCGCCGGGGCGATCCTCCACGAGGATGCGGCCTACGCCCACCCCGGAAAGTTCTGCCAGGCACTCGCCGACCACCTCCGCGCCCGCGGCGTCACCATCATCACCGGCGCCGGCGTGGAAGACATCGCCGTCCAGGCCGACCGCGCCACCGGCGTCGCCCTCGCCGATGGGCGCACCATCGACGCCAGCGCTGTCGTGCTCGCCGCCGGCGCCTGGTCGCCGGCCATCGCCCGCAAGATCGGCATCCGCATCCCCATGCAGCCGGCCAAGGGGTACCACACCACCATCGAATCGCCCAACGCCGAGGATGCACCCCCGCCCATCACCGAAGCCATCAACTTCTCCGACGACTGGGTCGCCGCCACCCCCATGGACGCCCAGATCCGCCTCGCGGGCACCCTCGAGTTCGACGGCATGAACCACACCATGCGCGACGACCGCGTCCAGCACCTGCTCGACGCCATCCCCAGGAACCTCCGCTGGGATCACACCCCCGAGCCCAACGGCCGGTGGTGCGGGCTCCGCCCCTGCACCGCCGATGGCATGCCCATCATCGGATGGTCACCGAGCGTCGAACGCTTCTTCATCGCCACCGGACACGCCATGATGGGCTTCTGGACCGCCCCCGCGACGGGCACGCTGGCCGCCCAACTCATCGCCGAGGAACCGCCAAGCATCGACCCCCACCCGTTCCGCGTGGAGCGATTCTGAGGACGGACTCCCAAGTCGCGTTGACAGAGTCCTTTGGGAAATCTGGATCAGCGCTGGTTCGTGTTTGAACCAAGGCAAGTCGATATGCTGTCTCAAGTTCACAGTGATCAGCCTGAAGTCAATCGGACGCGAGTTCAGCAAGGAACGCAATATGCAAAATGTTCCCGATGTGGCAAAGTGGGCAGTCAACGAATTGCTGGTCAAGTGGCAGTCATCTTATCACAATACATATAAAGACTTGATGCCGCTCGCCGTGGTCGGAGTAGACGAGAAGGAGTGGCGAGCTATATGTCCAAGCGAGTCGTCAACGCGTATCGGTGCACATGTACTCGGTCGTTCGGAGAGTTTCAATAGCAGATCAGCATTTCTTGAGGCATTTAACTCTGCGCGATCCGATGCGTCCGGCTCACCGTATTCAATCGCGATCATTGACACTAGGTGCGGCGATCCTGCTCAAATCGTGCGGCAGCAATTAGAGTATGTCTCCCGTAGCCCAGGATACATTAATGCTGCTTTCATTATCGGCGATGCGTTTGGAAGGCATCCCGGCTGTTTGGAGGCAATCAAGTCGTGCGTCATCAATCCTCGCGTACTCGGCAGGCTATACGATTCTCAGGGCGGTTCTGTCTATATAATGAATTACTCCAGTGGACTAAATAGAAACAACAAGCCTATCCATCCTCGGCAGTTTGTAGACTTGTTCCGCGCTACCAGTTTCCATTCGAGCGATCAGACACGATTGGATCGAGTGATCGACTCCATAGCCTGGGGTCGCCGCAATTCATCCACATCCCACGACGAGTGGAGCGCCTGTCCCGGCGATGAAATCGACCATGTGCAAACGATCGACGACTTATTTGAAGTCAGCACAGAAGAATCTGGATGTTTGAAGGCCGAGATATCTCGGCTCGCGTATCCCTATTGCCAGTTGTCCGATCTCGCCGAAGTCGAAGTGTTGACCAATGATTTAATGTATGACAAAGACGATTCGTATGCAATGATTCATGGCATATACTTCGAGAGACGGCTGTTGTCTTTGAACTGGAACTTTGCAGCAGTATTGCAATCGTTCGATCATATTATGTCATTATGTGATGATGAGTGGCCTGAAGCCGAATTGATCGAGCCAGACGAGGATGAAGCCGTCGAGTATATCTCTAGAGCCCTATGTCATGACGACTTGGCTCAAGGTAAGACAATGAAGCGAGCACTTGGTCTAATTGGCTGGCGAGCCGATAATGCGTTTCACCTAGGCGCGTCTGGCTTAGCACTGCGTGTCAAGCCCACGCATAATCCGCTGCTTCTTTGTAGTGCACTACGATCACTGGCGTGCTTGTATCAGATTGAATCTATCGCGAATGCTAACACCAGAGACCAGTTAGATTCAGGCAGCATCGACATGCGGGTGCCACCGGCTCGCCTCAACAATGTAATTGTACCGATGCCAACGGACGAGCAACTAACAAACAATATCGCCCAATTGCGTGAGAGCAATGCATTTGCCCGTCTTGGCCCAAGACCGAGCCGAAGCGATTATTTTGATATTATCTACGATCCTTCTGAGATTGATTTGGTTATTGACGAGCAGCAATTGCGCTCAAGAAGCACGGCGCCTCCCTGCAATAATCGTCGCGAAGAGAATAAAGCTATTGACGCGATCGAGTCACCACTGCCCGCGGATGCCGCGATGGGTGCTGGCTCTAACCGTGGCGGAAGTGATCGTACAGCCGAGCTTCTTGATGGGCATGGGTTCCTGTGTGCACTCTATCGGGATGTAGTGGGTGAAATTGATGCACAGAAGCAAACACAGCTTCGCGTCGAATTGATTGAATGGATAATCCGATATGTCGCGTCTGTATTGATCGTACATGGATTGTCTGCTGGCGACAACAAAGAGAGCATCAATGCCCGCCTGGTATTCAAGGGATTCTTCTCGGGCTATAGGTCTGCTGACAAAGCGATGCTGGCGCTTGGTGTATGGCAAGAGTGCCTGCAAGCCGCTCTGAAATTATTTGCCATTTCTGTTGAAAAAGCCAATGAGATCAATGCGTCCGCGGCTGCGGCTGTAGAGCTTAGGAACGAGAAAGGACACCTGCGGACTTCATTGAGAGACGCGGGATTTTCAAAGGAGATTGAAGTCCGTTTCGGTGAGTTGCTCGCCTTCTTTCATGACGATTTTAACCCCTGTTTGAGCGACTTCGAGATCCGGGTTCCAATCCGCCAGCAGCGCACACGATTGTCCAACGCGTGTAGATTCGTCAGGGTGGTCGGCTACAGCAGAGAGTTCAGAGAGCTGTCTCCGGATGAGCCGTTGCCAAAGGACGATGTCATTAATGAGAATGAGCCGTATTTGTTTCACAAGGAGCGTGGCTTGGTCGATTCGCTTTGGCCTCTTATGGCGTGGTTTGATGAAGATGGACAGTATCCTGCAACCATTGGAATGCTTGACGGCTGGGGTAAGGAGAAAGTAAAATATATACTCGCTTTAAGGCACGAGCAGCGGTCGAAAGAAGTCCCTCGTCGGATCGAATTCGACGAATGGCTTGGACAGATTCATTATTAGTATGTATGCAAGTAATGCCGCTGCTTGTGAGAGATGCCGTTGATGTTGAAAGTGTGCGGGTTGCACTTGCGTTCTGCCGGATTTGCCAAACGCATCGGCGGTATACACCATTGCGTTGATGGTGCCGGCCTCAACGGGGGCTGCGCAACATTGTACCCGCTGTTGCGCATGCGCCCTAATGTCTGGGCTGCAGCGCGTGGAAATGCGCTCGCTTCAACGTCTTCACCCACACCGAGGCACTCA
This sequence comes from Phycisphaerales bacterium, assembly GCA_052168315.1. Taxonomy (GTDB): domain Bacteria; phylum Planctomycetota; class Phycisphaerae; order Phycisphaerales; family UBA1924; genus JBQLZO01. Next base: position 24,390 of record JBQLZO010000041.1, read on the forward strand.
GACCAAAGGAGAGAGACCCCATGACCACCACACCGACCACCACCACCGCGTCCGCCCGCGCTGCCGCCGCCATCATCCTGCTCGCCGCGGCCGCCGCATCGTCGCCCGCCCTCGCCGGCGGGTTCAGCTACACCCTGGTCGAGCAGTCCGTCGGCGGGTCCGCCACCGTCTCCGATGATGGCGGGTTCGAGACCGATTCGTTCTGGCTCTCCGAATCCCCGGACCCCGTCGACCTCTCGCAGTCGTTCGCCTTCGCCGTCGACAACGGCATCCCGCTCGCCGAGATCGCGATGGAAGGCGGCATCGAGAGCAGCTTCACCCCCAGTTCATTCTCCGTCTTCGCCGAGTCCAACTACTCGCTCGCCTCCACGACCATCTGGGGCGGCCTGTTCGTCAACGGCACCATCAACGGCGATGCCAGCGCGGCGGTGTGGTTCGAGATCGCCAGCCCCACGCTCGTGGAATACTCGCTCAACGCCTCCAACTTCGCCTCGTTCGAGCGGGTCCTCGGCGGCGGCTCGTTCGAGTTCATCGATGGCGTGTTCTTCCCCGCGCCCGGGGCACCCCCCATCACCGCCCAGATCCTGCTCGAACCCGGCGCCTACCTCATGTGGGGCGGCGAGCCCTTCAAGGACAACGACAACCCCGGCTTCTTCACCGGCTCGCCGAACAACTTCGTCGACCTCCAGCTCACCATCATCCCCGCCCCGGGCGCTGCCGCCCCCCTCGCCCTCGCCGCGTTGGCGGCCGCATCCCGCCGCCGCCGCTGACACCAGGACCACGCATGAACCGAACGCCCCGCGCCCTCGCCCGCACGCCCCGCGCCGGCGCGGGGCTCATCCCACTCCTGGCCATCTCGCTCGCGCTCATCCTTCCCGCGATCGCGCACGTCCAGATCGACCACCGGCTTTCACAGAGCCCGGTCAAGCACCAGGGCGCGCGCGGCACCTGCGTCGCCTTCGCCGTCTGCGCCGCCATGGAGACCTTCCCCGGCATCCCCACCGACATCAGCGAGCAGATGACCTACGCGGCCGTCAAGCTCCACCAGAACAGCGTCGACCAGTGGCTCCGCGCCCTCGATGAAGACAAGCTCACCATCTCCGTCGGCGACACACTCCGCACCTACGCCACACTCGCCAGCATCCTCGGCGCCTGCCCTGAAGAGTTCTTCCCCTACAACCCCAACCCCCGCGCCATCCCCAACGATGCCCCCGAGGAGGTCCGCCGCTTCCTCCAACTCGCGCAGGTCGATCCCGAACGCTTCCGGCAGTTCCGCATGGCCATGGGCAAGTACCGCATCCCGCCCGACGGCATGGAACTGCTCACCCTTGATGCCGCCCGCGACATCGAACGCCTCAAGAACGAACTCAACGCCGGACGCCTGGCCATCCCCGTCATCTACCAGGTCCACGCCACCGCCTGGTCGCAGCTCGAGCAACTGGCCAACCACGATGGCGATGGCCAGCGCAACATCATCCACCCCGGCATGATGCACCGCTTCGTCCCACCCGGCGCCCAGCAGCCCCTCTCCTTCCCCGACGCCCGCCTCGAGGCCGCACGCCTCGGCGTCGACCTCATCGAGGAACTCCTCGCCGCCCGATGGCTCATCGCCCAGGCCTTCGACCCCAAGGGCTACGGCGGGCACGCCGTCACCATCGTCGGGTACGACCAGCGCGGCTTCATCATCAAGAACTCATGGGGAACCGACTGGGGCGATAGCGGGTACGCGCGCATCACCTTCGACTACCACCGCCTCTACGCCACCGAAGCGCTCCTCATCGACCGCGCCACCATCGAGCCCGGAGACGCCTCACCCTTCGCCCGCACCCGCTCCATCCGCGAGGCCCGCTGGCGGCTCAAGGCCCAGCCCGGCATCGCCGGGCGCGATGCCGATGGAACACCGCGCATCGCGTGGATCCTCTCCACCTGGTGCCTCGAACCCCGCGACCCCGACTGCGATGTCATCGAATACACCATCGAGACCCGCGCCACCCCCCCCGACGCCCCCAATTCCACCGACGCCGCATGGACGCCGCTCCTGACCCGGCGCATCGCACGGTCCCAGTGGCCCCAGCCCGCCCCACGCACCCCCAACCCGGCCGCGCCCGCCACCCCGCCCAAGGGCGATGGCATGCCCCTGCTCATCGAAGCCCCCGAGATCCACCGCCTCCTCGCCGCCGGCGAGGCCCGCATCACCGTCCGCTACGGCTACTCCCTCGAACCAAACGCCCCCGACCCCACCACCAGCGCCAACTTCATCACCGAACGCCGGTTCGGACCCATGCCGACCAACCTCCGCAGCGCGCTCTCGTTCACGCCCCACGGCCACTGAGCACACGCGCGCCCCTTCGCCACATCATTCACCAGGCGCCTTATCCAATCGACGATCCGGAGACGGCAGCCCCCAGCGGGCAGCGAGTTCCGCCACGCCACCGGGCGTGAAAGTCTCATTGGGCTTTGGATCACCAATGAACTCCCACCGGTGCAGACGCCACTTGCCGCCGTGCGTCGGATCCGGGAGGGGGAAGCCCGCGGGCGTTCCCAGCGCGTAGGTGTACTCCACCGGCTCCATGCCCTTGCGATGCAGAGAGATGAGCCGCCCGAAGTGATCGACCTCGATCGTCATGATCTGCGGCTCGATGTCGCTTTGTGGAAAGTGCCGATCCAGAAACCGCTCGCCACCCGGGAGCCGGAGCTCAGCCTCCACGCCGGGGAGCATCGCCCGTTCGACATGATGACCGTTCATCACGGTTGATCCGGTTCGAGTGCCGGCCGCGACGAGCAACTCAGGCCGCTCATAGACATCGCGAACGATGACCGACGGCAGGAAATCCTCGACCATCGTGTCGTCGATCGGATGTCCATCCACCCGCACCACCCGCATGGTTTCGGCATCGCGATAGTCGCCGCGCCACACCTGACCGTTCGCATCGGTCATGAAGACCCGCCCATCACGACTACTCAACAGCGCGTGCGCCCGCGTGTGCGCGTCATAGGCGACCAGCGCGGATCGAAAGCGACCCTCGGGATCATTGTCGATCGGGAGCCGATACTCAGCGATGATGATGCCCGGAGCCTCGAAGGCGCGTTGCCCATGCTTCACATAGAAACGCTCGTACGCCTGCCGCTCCGGCGTGCGCTGCGCAGCCTGCGGCGGATCCCGATGTCCGGCGGGTTCCATCGTGGCAGTGGAAGCGGACAACCCATCGCCGGATCCGTCCGGTGCGATGCGAATCGCCAGAACAGCCAACCCGCAGGCGAGCACCACCCCAACTCCGGCCAGACACTGAATCAAGAAACGGCTCATAGTTCGGTACTCCACGGAGTTCACAAACCAACGACCGATCTCCCGACCACGATCACATGCTCCGCGAGAACCGCAGCGATGGACGGCGGGGCCCGCGCCGAGGGAAATTCGACCAATAACCGAAGCCTACCTGTCCATCGGTGGGATGCAAGTACTTTTTTTTTTGTTCGGTAGAATCCCACAAGTGAGCGCGGCCGTGTGTCCCCGCAGTGCCTCCAAACATCCGCCACACGCTTGCGCGGCTCCGCACGACCAATCCGATCAGACGATTCGCTGGCATGTCCCAGGCTCTCAGGCACACAATCGCCCTCGATGATCGCACCACCCGCACCGGCCTCGTCCACCGCACAACTCGTTGAAAGCAACTCCCGCCGCGCTGCGATCCGCCAATGTGCACACTCGCAGCTGCCTCTACTCCTCAGCCTTCAACCGCGACCGATACCGCCCGACCACGCTCCGATCCAGAAGCACCAGCGCGACAACCCCAAAGACCAGCACATCCAGCACAAGGTGCCAGCGCGCCGCTTGCTCACGCCCCACCCAAGGCCGCTCCCACAGCTCATCCGAGATGTGACGAAACGCATGAGGATCGCCGAATCGTTCCGTGCCGTGCGCCTCAAGCAGTTCATGAGTCTGAGCCCACTGCCCCTTGGCCTGCAGCCCAACTACAAACGATCGAGCGGTCATCACACCAAGAAACCCCACCACCAACACCAGCACCACAACAGCCCGCCGCGCCCACGACCGTCCACCGCCGGTCACCGCGCTATCAGTGGAATCCATCGGTCACCTCACTTGTGATTGCGATCCCGCCTGCCCGTGTCCCACCCAACCCGCAAGATCCCGTCCTGCGGAAGGGATACGGGGCGTGTCGGGGGTGGGGAGTCGGAAACGGGGCCGAGGGGGGTTGGGGGA
>JBQLZO010000042.1:0-180361 GCA_052168315.1 Phycisphaerales bacterium
GGGAGAAGAGGGCTGGGGGACTGCGCGGGGGTTCGATGTCGGGGGGCGAGGTGGGCGTTATGGGTGGTGTTGGTAGGGCGTGGGTGTGAGGTGTTTGGGGAGGTAGAGGGGGTGGGCGGGTTGGTGGGTTGTTGTGTTGCGTCGGAGGCAGTGCAGTTGGGGGAGGGTGGGTCTGATGGTGTCTGCTCGTTGGAGGATGGAGCCGTGGTTGCCCCAGCAGGCGATGATGAGGGCGGCGCGGCGGGCGGTGGATTGGATGGCCTCGTCGTTGCCGGGGCCGATGGGGTCGGGGTGGGTCTTGAGTGCGGCTGGGTCGGTGGACCTGAGCGCGAAGAGGTTGGTGACGATGAGGGCGTTGAAGCCCCACGACCTGGCGTAGGCGATGCAGCGGCGGATGGTGGGGTCGTCGTTGCGGGCATCCGCGGTGGACGGGTTGAGCGCGATGAAGTTGACGATGCGCTGGCGTGGGCGGGATCGCCATGCGCGGAGGAGGGTGTAGCGGTAGCGGGCGCAGGGGCTGAAGGTGGCGGCGGAGGAGGTGCTGGTGGTTGTGGGCGTGGCGGGGGTGTGCATGGGAGGGTTCAGACCATGCCCAGCGCGTAGAAGACGACGGTGAAGATGAGGTCGGCGATGATGATTGCGACGATGGCTTCGACGACGGTGGCGGTGGTGGCTCTTCCGACGCCAGCGGCGCCGCCGGAGACCTTGAGGCCGTTGCCGCAGGCGATGAGCCCGATGAGGAGTCCGAAGACGAGGGCCTTGATGATGCCGGTGATGAAGTCGATCGGTTCGACCTGGGCGGTGGTCTGGGACCAGTAGATGGACCAGGAGATTCCGAGGATTGTCTTGGACATGAGCGCGGCGGCGCCGATGGCGACGACATTGGAGATGACGGCGAGGCATCCCATGGCGACGACGGTGGCGATGACGCGGGGGACGACGAGGAATCGGACGGGGTTGAGGGCGTGGGCCTCGAGGGCTTCGATCTCCTCGCCGACGACCATGGTGCCGATCTCGGCGGCGATGGCGGCGCCGGCGAAGCCGACGAGGACGATGGCGGCGATGAGGGGCCCGAGTTCTCTGAGGACGGCGACGGCGATGATGTTCGGGACGAGGATTTTCTGGCCGAGCTGGTCGAGGGGCGGGGCCATCTGGAATCCGAGGATGAATCCGATGGCTCCGGAGACGAGGGAGACGATGAGGATGGACTGGACGCCGACGCGGACGGTCTGCGCGGCGATGGCCTCGCGTCCGATGCGGACCTTGCGGGGATTCACGATGGCGGCGACGACCCAGCGAGTGGTTGTGACCAGTAGGGCGAAGAGCCCGCCGATGTGCGAGACGGTTCTGAGTGTTCTGCGGCCGACGGCTTCGACGAATGCGACGATGGGTCCTGGCTGATCGGTGGGGGCGCCGAGGTTCCGGGTGGGATCCGGATCGGCGTTCGGGGCGCTGGTCTGGCTGGTTTGGCTCACGGGTCAGCGCCCCCGGCGTTGGTGTGTTGGAGGAAGTGTGGTGGGAGTGAGGTTGGAGCGCGACGGGGGGTTGATCAGGCGGTGGTGGCCTCTTCGACGGACTTTGTGATTGTGAAGACGGCGTCGAGGCGTGTGATCTCGAGGATGGAGCGGACCTTGGGCTGCACGCCGCAGATGATGAGGTTGGCGCCGGCCTTCCTTGACTGCTGGAGCGCATCGACGAGGGTGGCGACTCCGGAGGAGTCCATGTAGGGGACGGCGGCGAGATCGACGATGAGTCGCTGCGGTTTTTTCGCCAGCGCGGAGCGGAGCGCCTGCTGGAACTCCGGCGACACATTCAGGTCGACATCGCCTTCCGGTGCGACGACGGCGTGTTGTGGCTGGTGATCGATGGTGAGTTTCATGGGCGCTCCCTTCCGGCGGGAGCGCCGCCCGCATGGCCGCGTGACTCCTCCGGGTCGGACGAATGGTTGGCGCGCCGGGAGGGGGTGTCATGCGGCCCGTCGTGATCGTGCGCGGAATGGTGGGAATCCTGCTTGTGGTGGTTTGAGTGATCGTCGGCGAGCTGTTCGTCCTCGATCCGCTGGCGTTGGGCGGCTTCGTGGTCGCAGGCCTTGGCCATGACGAGTCGCATGCCGGTGGGAGTTCGGTGGCGGTACTCGACGGCGTCCATGACTGACTGGATGATGAAGACGCCGAGGCCGCCGGGGCGGACATCGTCGAGGTCCCGGCTCTTGATGATGGAGGGGTCGACCTGGCGGGCCTCGTCGTCGATGACGATGAGGATTCCGGCGGGGTCGGTGGGCCTGGGGAGCGGTTCGCTCGAGGCGGATGTGGGGCTGGTGGGGGCGGGGCCTGGCTTGTTGGCGGCGTTGGCGGCCTGTTGCGGGTCCGTCACATCGGCGGCGGCGGAGCCGGGGGTGTCGCCGAGGGGCCAGATCATGATCCAGATGCGGGCGTCGGTGCGTCGGTCGTAGCCGTGGCGGATGATGTTGCAGAGGGCCTCGTCGACGGCGAGTGCGATCTGGCCGCATGCGGATTCGTCGAAGCCGAATCGTCGCGCGATGGCGGCGACGAGGTCGCGTGCTCCTGAGAGGTAGCGGGGCTGTGAGAGCAGTTCGACGCGGACATGGGGGTCGCCGGCGGGGATGTCGATGGGGGTCCCGATGGGCGCGGGGGGCGTCGTGGGATGGGGATGATGTGGAGGGTTGGGGGTGTCCATGTGCCGGTCGGCTCCCTCGGGGAGTGTTCTGGATCGCCGGGCATGCGTGGGACGGAGCGGGTTATCGCGGCAATGGCGCGGGGCGGGGATGGGGGATTGTACGGGCGGGGCGGGGGAGGACGGTGCGGGATCAGGGTTCGGGGCGTGCGTTGGGGGTCTGGTCCGAGAGAGAGGGGGTGGAATCGGGCGCGGCGTCGCCCTGGAGTGGTTGCTGGTTCCACCAAGTGACCCATCGGTCGATGGCGGCTTTGCGCTGGAGTTCGGGGGCGGCGTGGTCGTATCCGAGGGTCTGGTCGGTGAGTTTTTCGAGCGATCGGATCGCGATCATGCGGACGGCCGGATCGGAGGAGGCGAGCATCTCGATGAGGTCTGGGATGGAGGCTTCGTCGGCGCGGCGGGTGGCGCGGTCGGCGGCGAGGGAGCGCTCGAGGGGGTCGGGCGAGTCGAAGGAGGGTGTGAGCTCGGGGGAGGAGCAGGCGGTGATCGCGGTTGGTGCGGCGCAGGCGCACGCGATGGTGATGAGCGCGCGGCGGGCGGCTTGCAGGGCGGCGGCCCTGCGGCGGGCGCGCGGGGATGGCGTGGCGGGTGCGGGCACAGCGCGATGGTAGTTTCCGCGGGCGGGGTGCGCACTGGGCGCGGGCGGGGTTACTCGTCGCCCTGCTTGCGGATCTGCCACTCTTCGAGTTCGATGGGCGCCTGGCGGCCGAAGATCGTGACGAGGACTCGGACGAGCCCCTTCTCGGGGATGAGTTCGTCGACGGTTCCCTCGTAGCCTTCGAAGGGGCCTTCCTTGATGACGACGGGCTCGCCGCGCTCGAAGACGAGCTTGATCTCTTCCATCTCGTCGGGGCGGCGCGAGTCGAGGAGCATTTTCTCGACCTCGTGCTGCGGGAGGGCGGTGGGTCGGCCGGTGGTTCCGACGAAGTCGCCGACGCCGGTGGTTTCCTTGATGAGGAAGAAGACATCCTGGGGGATGCGGCCATCCTCTTCGAGGCGCATCTCGACGAACACATATCCGGGGTAAAGCTTTGTTTCGGTGATGCGCTGCTTGCCGGCCTTGATGGTCTTGGTTTTCTCTGTGGGGACGAGGATGCGCTTGATGAAGTGGGTCAGTCCCTCGATCTCGACCTTCCGGAGGAGTGTGTCGCGGACATAGTACTCCTTGTTTGAGGCGACCCTGAGGACGAACCAGTTCATGCCCTCGTGGGTGATGGGCTCTTCTTCGCCGAGGATGTCGGCGCGTTCGTTGAGGCGGCCGTCGATGGGCTGGACGGACTGGCCTGCTGCTGGTTCATCGGGTGGCATGGTGAAGTCCTTGTGGGGCGTGGAAGGCGCAGGGAGCGGGTTGGCGGGCGGCGTCGCGGGGGGCGCTGGGCGTTGCCGCGTGGATCAGCGGAGGACGCCGATGGAGGTGAAGAAGCCTCTGAAGGCGAGGTCGACGACGAAGAGGATGACGGCCAGGAGGAGGGCGATGACGATGACGACCCAGGTGGAGCCGATGATCTCGCGGCGTGTGGACCAGTTGACCTTCTTCATTTCGCCGTCGGTGGCGATGAGGAACTCGGAGGAGGCCTTGCGGACATAGACGAGGTACATGACGACGGTGAGCCCGGCGAGGATGACGAGGGCCGCGCCGATGCCGGCGAGGAGCTGGGGCTCGATCATGGTGTACTCGCCGGCCTCGTTGGTGGGGAGGTTGACAGCGCCGAGCTGCTCGAAGGCGAAGGCTGCGGCCCATGCGACGAGGAGCCCCCACCCGATGGCGCTGCAGATCCTGGTCCAGTATCCCTGATCGGGCTTGTAGGCGGTCATCGCCATGGCGTGGGGCTCCGGTGTCCGTTTCCGGGCGTGTGCCCGGGATGGGTTTGCGGCTGCGCTGCCCGCTCACGGCCTGGTGGGCGGGCGCGTCGTGGGTTTGGTGATTTGAAGCACGCCGGGAGGGACTCGAACCCGCAACCTGCGGATTTGGAATCCGCTGCTCTACCAATTGAGCTACCGGCGTGAGTGGACCGCTTTGGTTGATTGAAGCGCGCCCGCGGGCGTGGTTCCAGCCGGGGCTCCGGCGTGGGGTCTGGGCCCGTTGGGCGCCTGCGGCGTGTTCCGTCGGGTTACTTGCGCTTGATCTTGTGGAGGGTGTGGCGCCGGAGGCGGGGGGAATACTTGTTCATGCCCTCCTTGAGCGACTCGGGGAGGCCGCCCTTGACATTGACGGAGGTTCGGTAGTTGAGGTCCTGCGTCTCGGTGCACTGGAGCCAGACATACTCGCGGGCATCGCCCTTTTTCTTTGCCATGGTTCGGATCTCCGGACGCGTGTGCCGCGGGGTTGGCCCGTGGCGTTGTGCCTGCAGGGCTTGTTGGGAAAGCGGATGGAAACGATTCTGAAAGCCGCCCGCCCCGTGCGTGGGGCGGGCGGTGGGGGTTCGGTGGATCGATCGCCTGTTACTGGACGACCTTGGTGATCACGCCGGAGCCGACGGTGCGTCCGCCCTCACGGATGGCGAAGCGGAGGCCTTCTTCCATCGCGATGGGCTTCTCGCCGAGGTCGACGGTGATGGCGACGTTGTCGCCGGGCATGCACATCTCGGCGCCGCCGAGGAGGTGGACCTGCCCGGTGACATCGGTGGTGCGGAAGTAGAACTGGGGCTTGTAGCCGGAGAAGAAGGGGGTGTGGCGCCCACCCTCTTCCTTGGTGAGGATGTAGACCTCGCCCTCGAACTTGGTGTGGGGCTGGATGGAGTTGGGCTTGCAGATGACCTGGCCGCGCTCGATGGCGTCCTTCTCGATGCCGCGCATGAGCACGCCGACATTGTCGCCGGCCTGTCCCTGGTCCAGGGACTTGTTGAACATCTCGACGCCGGTGATGGTGGTCTTGGTCTTGGTCTCGGTGAGCCCGACAATCTCGGCCTCATCGCCGACCTTCACCACGCCGCGCTCGATGCGGCCGGTGGCGACGGTGCCGCGGCCCTTGATGGAGAAGACGTCTTCCACGGCGAGGAGGAAGGGCTTGTCGATCTCGCGCTCGGGCTCGGGGACATACTCGTCCAGGGCCTTGAAGAGGTTGTCGATGCCCTCGCAGGCCTTGTCGTCGGAGGGGTTCTCGACGGCGGCCTTGGCCTGGACATGGACGACGGGGCAGTCGTCGCCGGGGAAGTCGTACTTGTTGAGCAGCTCGCGGACTTCCATCTCGACGAGCTCGAGGAGCTCGGGATCGTCGACGAGGTCGACCTTGTTGAGGGCGACGACGATGTAGGGCACGCCGACCTGGCGGGCGAGCAGGACGTGCTCGCGGGTCTGGGGCATGGGGCCGTCGGCCGCGGAGACGACGAGGATGGCGCCGTCCATCTGGGCGGCGCCGGTGATCATGTTCTTGACATAGTCGGCGTGGCCCGGGCAGTCGACGTGTGCGTAGTGCCGGTTCTCCGTCTCATACTCGACATGGGACGAGTGGATGGTGACGGTCTTGGACGCGTCGCGGACGGTGCCGCCCTTGGTGATTTCGGCGTAGGACTTTGCCTGTCCGCCGGTCTTGACCGCCGAGCGCGCGGCGAGGGCCGCGGTGAGCGTGGACTTGCCGTGGTCGATGTGGCCGATCGTTCCGACGTTCACATGCGGTTTGGTGCGCTGAAATGCTTCCGCCATCGTGACAAACCTCTCTGATTCACCCGAGGCGACCGCGACGGGCGGTACGACCAGGCTTCTCGACATGGCCCTTTGCCCGTCGCATCTTGGGCATGGAGGCCGGGGTTTCCAACCGTCGACGCCGCGATGGCCGCTGCGCTCTTGCGGGACCGGGGGGTTGTTCCGGGCTTTTGCCCGGCTTCGCATCCGTTCTCGCTGGGAGTCCGAGCGCCCGCGTTGATGGGCGGGGAGATTCCCTTGCCCAGCGGAGGTCGCACCGTCGCCGATTCCTGAATTGAGACATCCGCGCCCGATGGGAATCGAGCGCGGCCCACAGAAAACTCAGCCACCGAAGGGACTTGAACCCTTGACCTCACCCTTACCAAGGGTGTGCTCTACCACTGAGCTACGGTGGCGGTGACACGCGGTGTCCCGCGTGGCGAGTCGGAGAAGATAGACCACGGCGATCCAGCCGACAAGACCGGATCCCGCGGGGCGGCGGCGCCCGGAGGGGTCCGGGGGCGCTTTGGCGCGGATCATGGGCTCGTGGCGAACCGTCGCTGGAATCCCGCCTGCCGATGGCGGGCCCGGAGGATACGCTGTGCGGCGCATGTTCGCCACCATCGGGCCTGATGATTCGGATCTGCGGGCGCGGCTTCGCGCGGGGTGGAGCGGGGGTTCTCCGGTGGTGGGCGGCGGGCGGGCGGAGGGGGGATTCGGGGCGCGGCGGGCGGTGCTGCTGGACCGTGATGACACGGTGTGTCGGTGCACGGGGGTGGCGCCGGGGAACGATCTGGGGGATCCGGGGCTGGTTGAACTCCTGCCCGGAGCAAGGGAAGCGTGCGAAGCGCTGGTGCGGGCGGGGTTCGTGCTGGTGGCGGTCACCAATCAGGGGGGTGTGGCGCGGGGGCGGTACGGGATCGAGGCGGTGCGGGCGACCTGCGAGCGGGTGAACGAGCTGCTCGGGGGGCTGCTCTCGTGCGCGTATTTCTGCCCCTATCACCCGAGCGGGACGGTGGCGCGGTGGACGCGGGAGCACGCCTGGCGGAAGCCGGGGTCGGGGATGGTGCTGGCGGCGGGGGAGGATCTCGGGCTCGATCTGGGCGCGAGCTGGATGGTGGGCGACAAGTCGCGTGACTGCGTCGCGGGGATGTCGGCGGGGACGCGGGCGGTGCTGGTGACGGGGACTGTGCCGGGGGTGGCGAGCACCGATGATGGCACGCTGGGGCAGGAGGTGGTGCGGGCGCGGGATCTCGGGGCGGCGGCGGCGGCGATTCTGGCGCAGGCGGGGGGAGCGGGCTCAGGGCGTTGAGGGATGGGCGTCGGTGTTGGGGCGGCGGATGATGAAGATTTCGGAGCCGGGCTCGGGGCCGGCGGAGTGCCTTGAGAAACCGGCCTTGCGGAGCATGTGCTTCGCGGCGTCCATGGGCGTGAGGACATCGGCGAGGAGGCGGTGGGGGCGGCGCGGGTCGCGGTCGGGGTGGAAGGCCCATTCTGTGAGGTGGGCGAGGGTCTCGGTGCCGAGGCCGTAGCCGGTGGCGTCTTCGACGAGGGCGATGGAGATGGAGGTTTCCTGGTCGTCGTCGGACTGGTTGTCGTCGGACTGGTTGTCGGCGGCGGGAAGGGGCGGGCCGAGGAAGAGGGCGATGCCGATGAGGCGGGGGTAGTCGGGGTCGTTGAGGGGTTCGATGAGGTAGGCATCATCATCCTCATCGAAGTCGACGGCTTCGTGGTGCTGGACGATGAACCAGATCCACCAGCCGCGTTCATCGGGCGGCGCATCGGCTGCGGCGGCGGCGATCTCGTCGAGGTGCTCGGCGAAGATCTCCGGTGGCCACTCGGCGCCGCGGAGCAACTGGATGTGGGGGAATCCTTCCTGTGCGCGTGGCGCGGCGAGGAGGTCCGAGAGCGCTGCGGCGAGGGCGTGTGGATCGTGGGCGAGCGAGGCGAGCGCGGGATCGGCGGGGATGAGCCAGAGGCGGTCGGTGGTGAGGTGGTGCTCGGGCATGGGAGTGAGGGTACGGGTGGTGGGGCCGGGGCGCTTGGGGGTGCTGGGGATTCCCTGAAGGCGCGGTAGCGGTGGCCCGATGATCGACGGCGGGTGTTCGCACGCGCGGACGGCGGGGCGGTTGGGTCGCCAACGGAGGATCGGAGCATGAGCGTCGGGCAATCGGAGATGAATGTGTCGGGTGAGATCCTGCTGGAGGCGGGGACGAACGAGCTCGAGGTGCTGGTGTTCCGGATGGCGGGTGGCGCGTTCGGGGTGAATGTGGCGAAGGTGCGTGAGGTGATCAAGCCGGTGCGGCTGCACGCTTCGCCGCACAAGCATCCTTCGGTGCTGGGGATGTTCAACATGCGGGGGCATGTGCTTCCGGTGGTGGACCTGGGCGGGCACCTGAAGCTCCGCGGGATGATGGACGCGGCGGACCTTGAGGGTCAGATCATCATCATGGAGTTCAACGGGCTTCGGACGGGGTTCGTGGTCGATGCGGTGGAGCAGATCCACCGGCTTTCGTGGTCGAAGGTGGAGCCGGCGCCGGACCTCTGGATCGGCGGGGATTCGGATGTGGCGAGCGTGACGGACGAGCACGGGAATCGTCGGCACATCTCGTCGACGACGGGAACGGTGCAGATGGGCGATCGGCTGATCCTGATGCTGGACTTCGAGTCTGTGGCCGATGAGATCCTGATGGAGCGCCGGCTGCACATCGGAGCGGTGGAGAAGGGCGCGGATGTGGATCGCGGTTCGAAGCGTGTGATCATGGCCGAGGACTCGCCGTTCATGCGGAACCTGATGCACGATGTGCTGAAGGCGAGCGGGTACGAGCGTCTGGAGGTTTTCTCCGACGGTCTGGCGGCGTGGGAGGCGATCGATGCGATCGCGGGCGATGCGAGCGCGCAGCGGATCGATGCGATCATCTCTGACATCGAGATGCCGCGGATGGACGGGCTGGCGCTGACGAAGCGTGTGAAGTCGGATCCGCGGCTGAAGGGCGTTCCGGTGGTGCTGTTCTCATCGCTGGTGTCGGAGGACAACCGGAAGAAGGGCCAGCAGGTGGGCGCGGATGTGCAGATGCCGAAGCCGGAGCTGGCCGAGATCGTGAAGATGGTGGACCGGGTGTGCGCGGGGATCGGCGTGGGTGGTGAGGAGCCGGTGCGGTTGAAGGTGGGGTGAAAGACGGGAGCGGGGATCCGGGATCCGGCATCAGGGGAAGAGAAGAGAAGAGAAGAGAGATTCACCGCAGAGGGCGCAGAGGGGCGCGGAGGGGGGAAAGAGAGAGAGGGGAGAGGGGGAGAGTGTGGGGAAGGATGGTCGGGCGCTTCAGGGGGAGGTGGGTGGGGTGGTTGGTTGGGGGGTCTGGTGGGGTGCGGGGGTGAAGTCGAGGGCGCCGGTGATGGTGATGGCGGCTCTTGGGCGGCGGATCGAGGTGTCGAAGAGGACATCGGAGAGCGGGTCGGGGAACTGGTATTCGACGGTGCCGGTGAGGGAGTAGGGGATGTCGGCGGGGTTGGGGTTGTTGGCGGCGGCGTCTCTCGGGAGCACGGCGGGGAGGATGAAGCGCTGGGTGCCCTTGCGCGGGAGGGTGGCCTCGGCGGAGCGGCGTGCGGTGAAGGCGGGCGCGCCGGCGATGTCGAGGGTGTAGTGGACATCGCGGAGGGGGAGCTCGAATGGATTGGGGTTGGTGCCTTCGACGGTGAAGTCGAGGACGATGCCCTCGGCGCCGGCGTCGCGCTGGTCGACGGAGATGACCTGGAACTCGGGGGGCCTGCGCGATGAGCAGGCGGTGAGCATCGCGGCGCCGGCGGCGATGCCGGCGATGAGCGGGAGCGCTGCGGCGGAGCGCGGGGCTGATCGGGCGCGGTGATGGGCTGGGCGTCGGTGGCTCATGGCGGTCAGACTACCATGGCGGATGGCCGGCGATGGAGGCACATCTGGCGCTCGGGGCGATGCGGACGGGCGAGGCGGTGGTTCCGGGCGTGGGCGGCGGTCGGTGCGCGAGGTGCTGGGTCGGCTGATGGCGCTGGGGTGGCGGCACCGGTGGGCGGCGGTTCCGGCGGGTCTTGCGACGCTGGGTCTGCAATTGACGACGCTGGGGGCGTTCGCGCTGCAGGGTCTTGCGATCGATGTGCTGCGGGCGGAGGCGGACGCGTCGGCGCCGGCGGTTGATTGGCCGTTGGGGCTGGAGCCGCCGGCGGACTGGTCGTTCGCGCGGGTGGTGGCGGTGGTGTGCGCGGGGGTCCTGGCGTTCTCGTTGCTGATGCTGGCGTTCCGGCTGCTGGCGCGGGTGGGCGATGAGCACTACATCCAGCGGGTTGTGGTGGATGTTCGGAACCGGCTGTACGCGAAGCTGCAGCGCCTGTCGTTCGGGTACTTCGACCGGAACGAGACGGGGCAGATCATCAACCGTCTGACGGGCGATGTGCAGGCGATGCGTTCGTTCGTGCAGGGGGTGATGGTGCGGAGCGTGATCGCGGTGGTGACGCTGGCGGTGTTCCTGGTGTACATGCTGGGGACGCATGTGGGGCTGACGCTGGCGTGCCTCGCGGCGCTGCCGGCGCAGGCGGCGTTGCTTGTGGTGTACAACCGTTTGATCAAGCCGATGTTCCTGCGCCAGCGCGAGCTGGAAGACGCGGTGGTGAACGATCTGAGCGAGTCGATCGCGGGCGTGCGTGTGATCCGCTCGTTCGCGCGCGAGGATGAGATGCTTGGGCGGTTTGCGCCCAAGGCGCGTGCGGCGTGCGATCAGCGTGTGGGGATCGCGCGGCTTCAGGGGACCTACATGAGCGCGGTGAACGCGGCGCCGCTGCTGGCGATGGCGGTGCTGGTGGGGTACGGCGGGTGGCTGGTGGTGCGGGGGCCGGAGGCGGGAGGGATCGCGCTGGGGACGGTGTGGGTGTTCGCAGGGCTGCTGGAACGGCTTGGCTCGCAGGTGGGGATCATCGCGGGGGTGTTCGGGCAGGCGCCCGAAGCGCTGGCGAGCGCGGAGCGGGTGATGGACATCCTGGACGAGCCGACGCCGATCGAGATGCGGGCGGGTGCGATCGAGCCATCGCGATTTGAGGGCCGGGTTGAGTTCCGGGATGTGTGGTTCGGGTATGCGCCCGAGAGCCCGGTGCTGCGCGGGGTGTCGTTCGTGGCCGAGCCGGGGCAGACGATCGCGATCGTGGGGCCGACGGGGAGCGGGAAGTCGACCCTGCTGTCGCTGATCGCGCGGTTCTACGACCCGGATCGCGGGCGGGTGCTGATCGATGGGCACGATGCGCGGGATCTTTCTCCGGCGGCGCTGCGGCGTGCGGTGGGGATCGTGTTCCAGGAGGCGTTCCTGTTCTCGACCTCGATCCGGAGCAATGTGGCGCTGTCGGATCCGGGGATGGACGAGGCGACGATGCTCCGGGCGATCGAGGATGCGTCGGCGGAGGAGGTGGTGCGCGAGTCGCCGCGCGGGCTGGAGACGATCATCGGGGAGCGTGGGGTGTCGCTGTCGGGCGGGCAGCGTCAGCGGTTGACGATCGCGCGGGCGCTTGCGATTGAGCCGGCGGTGCTGGTGCTTGATGATGCGACGGGGGCCGTGGACGCGATCACGGAGTCGGCGATCCAAGAGTCGCTGGAGCGTCGGCGTCCGGGTCGGACGCTGTTCGTGGTGGCGCACCGGCTTTCGACGCTGCGGAAGGCCGACAAGATCCTGGTGCTGGAGAAGGGTCGGCTGATCGATTCGGGGACGCACAAGGAGCTGCTGGAGCGGGAGGGTCATTATCGCGCGGCGGCGCTGATCCAGTTGTCGCTGCGCGATGATGATGCGGATCGCGCCGGGGATGGGGGTGGGGCATGAGCGAGCGGAACGGGAGCGCTGGGCGTTCGGGTCGGCGGGCGAAGGGCCCGGCGCGTGATGGCGTAGCTGGGGGGGTTGGGGAGGTTGGGGGGGGTGTGTCGGATCTGAATGAGTTGCTGCTGGTGACAGCGCCGACGGAGGCGGAGCAGCGTGAGGCGTGGCTGGCGGCGTTCGACTGGTCGGTGACGCGGCGGATCCTGGGGTGCATGTGGAAGCACGCGCGGCTGCAGGTGTGGCTGATCGTGTGGGCGGTGGTGCTGGCGGTGGTGGGTGCGGCGTCGCCGCTGGTGGTGACGGAGACGATCCGGTGGTCGATCGAGCGTCCGGAGGCGCTGCGCGCGGCGACGGGGCTGTCGGCGGGTCAGGGCGTGCTGATCGGCGGCGGGGTGCTGTTGCTGATCATGGGGATTTTCTATGTGGTGTCGCGGGCGCGGACGATCACGGCGACGCGGCTGGGCGAGCGGGTGGTGCTGGACCTTCGGGAGCGGATCTTCGCGCATGTGCAGACGCTGGACATGCGTTTCTTCGACACGACGAAGGCGGGGCGTATCCTTTCGCGGGGGACCTCGGATGTGGGGGCGCTGCGGCACGCGGTGTCTGCGGTGATCCCTCAGGGGGTGGTGTCGGTCGTGCAGATCGTGGCGCTGGGCGGGCTGATGTTCTGGTACGACTGGGTGCTGGCGCTGGTGCTGCTGGGGTTCGCGCCGGCGATCTGGATCGCGAACTTCGCGTTCAAGCGTCGGATGGGCGGGGCGTTCCGGCGGGTGCAGGAGACCTTCTCGCGGATGACGGCGAACATCGCGGAGACGGTGGCGGGGATCCGGGTGACGCAGGCGTTCGTGCGTGAGGACTTGAATAGCCGGGCATTCCTCGGGCTGACGCTGCTGCACCGGCGGAACAACATGCGGGCGGCGTGGATCCACGGGCTGTACATCCCGCTGTTCGAGGTGACCGCGCAGGTGCTGGCGGTGGTGATCATCGGGGTGGGCGCGTGGCGGATGAGCGTTTCGGACTTTGCGATCTCGGAGCTGATCGGGTTCCTGCTGCTCACGGGCGGGGTGTTCAGCTCGACGATCATGCTGGCCGAGCTGTACTCGGTGACGCTGCAGGCGATGGCCGGCGGCGAGCGGATCTTCCAGTTGCTGGACACAGCGCCGCGGATCCGGGATGCGGCGGATGCGCGGCCCCTGGAGCGGGCGGGGGGCGCTGCGCGGGTGTCGTTCGAGGGGGTGGGCTTCGGGTACAGCGCGGAGCGGCGGGTGCTGCACGATGTGTCGTTCGAGTGCGCGCCGGGGACGACGACGGCGCTGGTGGGGCAGACGGGATCGGGGAAGACGACGATCGTGTCGCTGATCGCGCGGCTGTACGAGATCGACGGCGGCGAGATCCGGATCGATGGGCGTGCGCTGCGTTCGATCACGCTGCGTTCACTGCGTGAGCAGATCGGGCTGGTGCTTCAGGACAACTTTCTTTTCTCGGGGACGGTGCGGGAGAACATCCGGTTCGGGCGTCCTGGCGCGAGCGATGAGGAGGTCCGTGGCGCGTGCGCAGCGCTGGACTGCCTGGAGGCGCTGGAGTCGTTGCCGCGGGGGCTTGAGACGCCGGTGGGCGAGCGGGGGGCGAGCTTGTCGCTGGGGCAGCGTCAGTTGGTGTGCTTCGCGCGGGCGATGATCGCGGACCCGCGGCTGGTGATGCTGGACGAGGCGACCTCGGCGATCGACACGCTGACGGAGCACCGGCTGCAGCGGGCGCTGGAGCGGCTGATGGCGGGGCGGACGGCGATCGTGGTGGCGCACCGGCTTTCGACGATCCGCGGTGCGGACCAGATCCTGGTGATGGACCAGGGTCGGATCGTGGAGCGGGGGACGCACGCGGCGCTGGTGGGCGGCTCGGGGCACTATGCGCGGCTGCACGAGGAGTTCGTGCGGCAGTCGGCAGCGCACTCGGGGTCATCCCGGGAGGGGTGAGGCGGGCCGGGGCGCTGGGCGGCGGGGATGGGCTGCCAGAGTGACACTTCGGTTGCGGGCGCGGCACCCCTCGGCGGGAGGGGGCGCGGGTTGTGGCATGGGCAGGGGCGATCGGCGGGGAGCGGCGGGGCGGTTCGGCGCGCTGGCACGCGGTTTGCCTCCATCGAGTTGGCCCGCGGGACGGGTGTCCCCGGGCGGCGGATCGCTCGGGCTCGGGCGATCGCGATCGTCGGTTGTTGTTGCTTCATCTAGATGGAGGTGACCCATGCTCGGCATTTTCAACTCTCCGGTTTCGCTGGACCGTGTGGCCCGCGAGTTCGATCGCGCGATGGAGCAGGCCCTGGTCGGCGGTGTGCAGCGCCGGGCGGGCGGCGCGGCAACAGCGTGGCCGGGGGTGAACGCGTGGCGGGATGGCGATGAGATCGTCGCGGAAGCGGAGATCCCCGGGTTCCGGCTCGAGGACATCGAGGTGCTGGCGACGGAGGATGCGCTGACGCTTCGCGGGCGGCGGGAGCTGCGCGGGCCGGAGGGCGGGACCGCGCTGCGGCTCGAGCGGTCGGTGCGTGAGTTCGACCGCACGCTGCGGCTGCCGATCCAGATCGATCCGGATGGCGTGCGGGCCTCGCTGGTCAACGGGGTGCTCCGGGTGAGCATGCCGGTGGCGCGGGCAGCGCGTCCTCGGCGGATCGCGATCGAGGCGGCGCCGGTCGTTGACGGCGCGGCCGGGGCGCGGGAGTCGCTGCCGGGTTCGGGTACGGGCCCGGGCTCGGGATCGGATGCCGCGGGCGGCACGGGCGCGTGAGATGCGTTGTTCGGTCACGCCGGTGAGTTGCGATGAGCGCGACAGGCTGTGACAGCACATCAGCATCAGGCGGACCACTGATTCAATGATTGACCGGGGCGTTGATGTGGGCGGCGCGCGGGCCATGCGGCTCAAGCCGCCCGATCCGCCCGACCGGAAGGAGATGACCATGAGCACGGAGCGATGCGGACGGAACGGTGATGAGTGTTCGACGATGGCGCCCGCGCAGGATGCTGCGCGGCAGGGCAAGGTTGGCGATGTCTCGTTCCGCCCTGCGATGGACCTGTATGACCTACCCGATCGGTACCAGATCGAGCTGGAGATTCCCGGTGCGAGCGCCGATGGGATCGAGCTGACGGTGCACGAATCGGTGCTGAGCGTGGAGGCGCGGATCGCGCCGCGGTATCGGGAGGGGATCACGCCGGTGCGCGGCGAGTTCGGCGTCGGTGACTACCGGCGTCAGATCCGGCTCGGCGAGGATGTGGACCGCGATGCGCTGAGCGCGGCGTACGCCGATGGGGTGCTGACGGTGATGCTGCCGAAGCGCTCGGAACGGACGCCGAGACGGATCGAAGTCCGCAGCGCCTGACCCCGCGCCCCCCCCAATTACCCTCAGTTATCCCCAGTTGCCCGCAGTGATCCGCAGTGACCCCTGCGGAGTGTGATGGACGCTTGTGGGGTATGGGCGCGAACGAGCGCACACCCCCCTGCTTCGAACCGGATGCCCTCCGCTCCTGCGATGATCGTCGGGGCGGGGGGCTGCGTTTTTTTATTCGGAGCCGGCGTTGGTGATCAGTTCGAGGAAGCGTCTTTCGGCATCGGCGTAGTCGTTGAAGGCCTGTTCGAGGTGGGTGGTGAGCTGTTCGATGAGCTGCCGGTCGGCGGGGCGGGCGCCGCGGCGTTCGGCGGCTGCGGTGATGGCGTCGAGGGCTTCGGAGGCGGCGCGGAGGTCCGAGACAGCGCCGGCGTAGGAGCGCGCGGTGTCGTAGAGCATCTCGTAGGCGGTCTCGCGCTGGTCGGGGCGGTAGAGGAGCCGCCAGGGGGAGCGGCGGACTTCGATGAGGGTGTCGCGGAGTTGGTCGGCCGAGAGGCGGAGGTTGGCGACGGTGGCGCGGACCTGGGGCGTCTGCTCGACGATGAGCGTGTCGACGCGGTCGAGGGCGGAGTTGGCGGTGCGGACGGCGTTGTCGGCGTTTTCGATGGTCTGGTGGACGAGGTCGTGGGTTTCGTTGCGGAAGCGCTCGGCGATGGCCGCGGCGTCTTCGGTGGCGCATTGGATGTTGTTGATGGTGGAGTCGATTTGTGGGCGGTTGGTTCGGAGCAGCTCCCGGACATCGTCGATGAGATCCCGCCCTTTCTGGGCGAGTTCTTCGATCTGCTCGCGGGTGCCGTTGGATGCGTTGGTGGCGGCGGCGAGGAATTCGTCGAACTTGGTCTTGTAGGTGGGGTAATCGTCGGTGAGGGCCTTGACGAGGCTGTCGCTGTTGGTGAGGACGGAATCGATCTTGGGCGACCAGTGGGTGTTGAGCCGTTCGGAGGTGGTGGCGAAGTTTGTGGTGATGGTGTTGGTGTTGGCGAAGATCTGTTTGAAGTCGCGGCCGCTCTCTTGATCGAGGGCCTGGAGGAACTCGTTGATGCCTTCGATGGTTTCGGGCTCGATACCTGCTTGGGCGAGGAGGCCGCCGGCGAGTTCGCCGTCGAGCTTGTGGTCGGTCGCGGCAACCGGCATGTCCGGGGAGCCCGGGTTGGCGAAGTTGATGGTGGACTTTCCGCCGAGGAGGGGCTGGATGAGCGTTGCGACGGCGTCCTGCCTGAGGGTGTAGCGGCGGTTGACCTGGATGGCCACCAGGATGCTGTCCGGGTTTCCTGAGGTGTCGGTGTTGAATCGGATATTGGAGACGCCTCCGACGCGGACGCCGCCGATCTGGACATCGGAGCCTCTTTCGAGGCTTGGGACGCCCTTGTCGAGGTCGAACTTCACGGTGTATGAGCGGGAGTTGAGGGTTTCGAGCCCGCCGGAGATGGCGATGACGATGGCCACGCCCGCGACGATGCAGAGCAGGACGAGGAACCCGGCGATGAAGGAATCGGATGCTCTTCTGCGCTTTGCCATGGTGGGCGGCCCCTGGTTCTGACGCGTGTGGTCTGTGGATGCGCGGTGGTGGCATCCTGCGACGCTGGGTTTGGCAGACAGGGTATCGACGGGGTGGTGTGGTGCGCGTGAACCGGGGGTGCGGGGTGCGCCGGGATGGGGTGGTTGCGGCTCGGGTGGCGGCGGGCGGGGCGTGGATCAGGGGCCTTCGGGGGCGAGGATCTTGGGGCCCATCGTGCCGGACCGGGTTGGGACGACGGAGGGGATGGCCTCGCGCGGGGGGGCGATGTCGTGGCCGAGCAGGTCGTCTGCGTAGTTGGTGGAGGCCTTGCGTTCGGTGAGCGGGCCTTCGGCATCGCCTCTGAGGAACTGGCGGATGAGTCGATCGGTGTGGGAGAGGTCGCTGAGCCGGTCGGCGGGGGTGTCGCGGAGCTGCTCGTATTCCTGCCTGGTGGCGACCTTGATCATGCGTCCCTTGTCGAGCATGGCCATGCGGTCGGCGATGGTGAAGGCCGAGTCCATCTCGTGGGTGACGACGACGGAGGCGACGCCGAGCTTCTTGGTGAGGTTGAGCATGAGCTGGTCGATCTCGGCGGATGTGACGGGATCGAGGCCGGCGGAGGGTTCGTCGTAGAAGAGGACCTGCGGGTCGAGCGCGAGCGCGCGGGCGAGGCCGGCGCGTTTTTTCATTCCGCCGGAGATCTGTCCGGGGAACTTATCGGCGTGCTCTCGGAGCCCGACCTGTTCGAGCTTGATCTTGACCTGGATGGCGATGATGTTGGGTTCGAGGTCGGTGTGCTCGGCGATGGGGAGGGCGACATTCTCTCCGATGGTCATGGAATTAAAGAGGGCGCCGGACTGGAAGAGGATTCCGAATTTCTTTCGGACGGCGTTGAGTCGGTTGTCGTCGAGTTCGCAGAGGTTCTGGTTGAACATCCAGACCTGGCCGTCGTTGGGCTCGATGGATCCGATGATGACGCGGAGGAGGGTTGACTTGCCGGAACCGGAGCCGCCCATGATGACCATGGTCTCGCCGGGGTAGATGTCGAGGTTGATGGACTCGAGGACGGTCTGGGTTCCGAAGACCTTCTTGATGTTGCGGAGGCTGATGACGGGCGGGCGTCCGATGGTGTCCGGATCGACGCCCTGGGAGGTGAGAGGTTTGGGAGGCTCCGGAGGCTGGGAGCTGGGGTGGTGGGGGCGTGGGGACATGGCGGGGCTCCGGAGGGGCCGGGGGTCCGGGGGGGCCGGGAAAGGTCCGGGGGGCCGGCGGTGCCGGGCATGGTACGGGACCGTTGGGAAGGGATCGCCGCGGGTTGAGATCGGCTGATGGGCGGTTCTAGAGTCGCGCGTGGAGCCGGGACGCATTGCAAGGACTGTGATCGGGGGGCTGTTCGTGGGCGGCGGGGTATGGGCCGGGTGGTGGTTCTTCTGCGTCTTTGGTTCCCGCGTGTCTTCTCCGGGGGGGCTTCTGACGGGCGGATTGATGGTCCTGCTGCCCGTTGTGGGGATTCTGGCCGCTCTTGGGAAGGGCGAGGAGCGCGGGGATCGGTGAGGTCTTTTCAGGGGCGCTGCGAACGGCGCGGGGGATGGGGTGCGGCGCGCCGGGGGTGTGGAGCGGTCCGGGGAGCGGTCTTGGGGCTTCTTCGGGAGGCGGTGGGGTTGGCCGCGGATCGCCCGGATTCTCGGTGTTTGTCGGGCGTGATGGGTGGTCCGGACCGATGGTGTTTCTAGGATCGATGGCCCGCGTGGCTGCGCGCGCGTTTGCGCGTGGCTTGTCGGGGCAGATCGTGTTCGCGTTTGCCCGTGCGGGGCTCTGCGCCCCGGTCGGGTGTCGTCATATCGGTCGGTGGCTGCGTGCCCGGCCGGGACTCAGGTGGGCTGAACGATGACCGCTGCGCCTCGCGCTGTTGCTCCTTCGGTGAATGGCTGGAACGCCGAGTACTTGGAGTCCCAGTACCAGCGGTGGAAGTCGGATCCGGAGTCGGTGACGGCGGACATGGCGCAGTTCTTCCGTGGGTTCGATCTCGCGGCGGCGACGGCGGGGCAGGTCCGGCTCGGGACCGGCGGCGGTGGTGGGAACGGGTCGGCTCGGGCGTGGGGCACCGGCGGCGGGGCGGGTGGGCGGGGTGGGCGGGGTGGCGCCGGGAGCGTGGGGCTGGCTGTGGAGCGGGTGCTGGATGCGTACCGGCGGTACGGGCACCTGGGCGCGGCGACGGATCCGTTCGGGCGAGAGCCGGAGCGTCCGGTGGAGCTGACGCGGGACCAGCTGGGGCTGGGCGCGTTGGACCTGGACTCGGAGGTGGACGGGGGGCACCTGACGAACGGTCGTCCGATCGCGCTGCGCGCGCTGGTGGAGGCGCTGGAGGCGACCTACTGCGGCTCGATCGGGATCGAGTTCATGCACTCGCCGCGCGGCGAGGAGCGGGCGTGGTGGAGCGAGCGAATGGAGTCGGGGCGTGGGCGTCGCGAGCTGGAGCGCGGGGAGCGGGCGCATGTGCTGTACCAGCTGCACCGGGCGGAGATGTTCGAGCGTTTCTGCGCCAAGCGGTATGTGGGCGTGAAGCGGTTCTCCCTTGAGGGCGGCGACTCGCTGATCCCGATGCTGGACCGGATCGTGGAGCGTGCGGCGGATGCGTACCACATCGAGGAGATCATCTTCGCGATGTCGCACCGCGGTCGTCTGAATGTGCTGACGAACATCATCGGGAAGACCTACGAGAAGATCTTCACCGAGTTCGAGGATGCGTGGCACGAGGACTCGGCGACGGGCGGGGGCGATGTGAAGTACCACCGTGGGTACTCGTCGAACCGGGTGCTGCCCTCGGGGCGGCACATCTGGCTCTCGATGTCGTCGAACCCGTCGCACCTGGAGGCGGTGGGTCCGGTGGCGATCGGTCGGTGCCGCGCGAAGCAGCGTCTGCGGGGCGACACGGAGCGGAAGCGGGTGATCCCGATCGTGATGCACGGCGACGCGGCGATGATCGGGCAGGGGGTCGTGGCCGAGACCTTCACGATGGCGGGGCTGCGCGGGTACACGGTGGGCGGGACGGTGCATGTGGTGGTGAACAACCTGATCGGGTTCACGACTGGCCCGCAGGATGCGCGTTCATCGACTTATTGCACGGACTTCGCGAAGACGATCGACGCGCCGGTGCTGCATGTCAACGGCGAGGACCCCGAGGCGGTGGTGTTCGCGGCGGAGCTGGCGCTGGACTACCGGATGGCGTTCAAGCGCGATGTCGTGATCGACATGGTGTGCTACCGGAAGCACGGGCACAACGAGACGGACGAGGCGGCGTTCACGCAGCCGCTGCTTTACAACCAGATCAAGTCGAAGCCGTCGGTGCTCAAGACCTACGCGGAGCGTCTGCTGGCCGAGGGGGTGATCTCCGAGAAGGACATGAACGAGATCCGTTCGTCGCTCGAGGAGAACCTGGACAAGGCGTACACGCAGGCGCGGCAGACGCCGGTGGATCCGACGCCGGACCCCGGGCACCAGCAGTGGGTCGGGCTGTCGAACACCTACACGCACGCTCCGATCGACACGGCGGTGACGCGCGAGGCGCTGGACGAAGTGGCGCGGGCGATGGGGCGGTGGCCCGAGCCCTTCACGCCGCATCCGAAGCTCGAGAAGCTGCTGGGCTCGCGGGCGCAGGTGGTGGAGCAGGACCTCCCGATCGACTGGGGCACGGCCGAGTCGCTGGCGTACGGCTCGCTGCTGATCGAGGGGGTGCTGGTTCGGATGTCGGGGCAGGACTGCGGGCGCGGGACCTTCTCGCACCGGCACGCGGTGCTGATCGACAACAAGACGGCGGACCGTTATGTGCCGTTGAACCACATCCGCGAGGTGGGCGTGCCGGGGACGGACAAGGATGTGGGCACGGTGAACGAGGCGGGCGTGCGGCGGCAGGCGAAGCTGTGCCTTTACGACTCGCCGTTGTCCGAGTTCGCGGTGCTCGGGTTCGAGTACGGGTTCTCGCTGGCCTCGCCGAAGATGCTGGTGCTGTGGGAGGCGCAGTTCGGGGACTTCTCGAACGGCGCGCAGGTGGTGATCGACCAGTTCATCGCGTCCGCGGAGTCGAAGTGGCACCGTTGGTCGGGGCTGGTGATGCTGCTCCCGCACGGGTACGAGGGGCAGGGGCCGGAGCACTCTTCGGCGCGTCTGGAGCGGTATCTGAAGCTGTGCGGACAGGACAACCTGCAGGTGTGCATGCCGACGACGCCCGCGCAGCAGTTCCACCTGCTGCGCCGGCAGGTGCTGCGCCGTTTCCGCAAGCCGCTGATTGTGATGTCGCCGAAGTCGCTGCTGCGGCTCCCGGCGGCGGCCTCGCGGGTGGAGGATCTGACGGGTGGGCGGTTCATGGAGGTGCTCGACGATCCGGCGTTCTCCGGCGGCGATGCGAAGGCGAAGCGGAAGGTCAAGCGGATCCTGCTGTGCTCGGGCAAGGTGTACTACGACCTGATCGAGCGGCGTGAGCAGAGCGGGAAGGATGGGGAGGTCGCGGTGGTCCGGGTCGAGCAGCTGTATCCGCTGCACTCGGATCTTCTGCGGGAGACGATCGAGTCGTACCCGAACGCGGACCTGTACTGGGTGCAGGAGGAGCCGAAGAACATGGGCGCGTACGGGCACATGTTCATCTCGCTGCACCAGTTGTTCGGCTGGTCGCTGGCGTACATCGGGCGGCAGGCGAGCGCTTCGCCGGCGACGGGCTCGCCCTCGAAGCACGAGGAGGAGCTGAACGCGTTCCTGACGGAGGCCGTGGGCCCGGTCGTGCGGACGAAGGACTCCGAGGCCGGATCCGGGGGTGGGGAAGAAGGCGGCGGCGGGGTCGACCCGGCTGAGGAATCGAAGGGTGTGGGTCGTCCGGATGCCGATTCGTCTCCCAAGCGGCGTGCGGGGAGTGGAGCGTCGGGCAATGGGAGCGGGTCGTCGGGCCGGGGCGCGCGGTCTGGTGGGAAGACCAGGAAGAAGGGCGGTGGGTGAGCGGACGGGTGTGGGGAGCGTCGAACAGGAATGGGCGGAGGCGGGCGATAGACTGTGTGCCGGGCGCGACGCGAGGGCGTGCGTCCGGAGTTCCGAGTACCGATGGAGCCGTTTCGCGCGCGGTCGATGGACGATGCGGCGGATCGGCGAGCGGTTCGGGAGGGCGTTCCGGCGGTTCGGTTCGAGTCGAGTCGAACGGGCGGCCGGGCGGCGCCTGCGATCTTCCGCTTCCATGAGACCCCAGGGCAACAGGATCCGCGCATGGCCACCGACATCAAGATTCCATCTCTGGGCGAGTCGATCTCCGAGGCCGTGATCTCTTCCTGGTTGAAGAGCGATGGCGCGTATGTCGAGCGTGATGAGGAGATCGTCGAGCTCGAGACGGACAAGGTGACGATGCCGCTGCCCGCGCCCGCGGCGGGGGTGATGAAGATCGCTGTGAAGGAGGGGGACACGGTGGGGATCGGCGATGTGATCGGTTCGATCGACGAGAGCGCTTCGAAGGGTGATGGCAAGAAGCAGGAGGGCGCGCGCGAGGAGGCCAAGGCCGGCGCGGGCGCCGGGTCGGGTGCCGGGTCTGCTTCGGGCTCGAAGGGAGGCGAGGCGGGTGCGTCGGAATCGGAGTCGAAGCCGGCGAAGAAGCAGGATGATGGCGGGTCGAGCGGAAGCGGCGGGAGCGCGAAGGGGTCGGGGTCGGGGTCGGGGTCATCGGATGGCGTCGGTGGTGAGGAGAACGGTGCGGTGTTCTCGACGCCGGTGGCGCGTCGTCTGGCCGAGGAGCACGGCGTGCGGCTGTCGGCGATCCACGGGACGGGGCCGGGCGGTCGGATCCGCGAGCACGATGTGCTGGCGTACCTGCAGTCTCACGAGGGCGGTGAGGGGGATGGCGGGGCTTCGGGAGGATCGTCGGGCGCCGGCGGCGGGACGGGCGGCGGCGGTCGTGGTGTTTCGCGCGGGAAGCGGGTGGAGAAGATGTCGCCGCTGCGGCAGCGGATCGCGGTGCGTCTGGTGGAGGCGCAGCACACGGCGGCGATGCTGACGACCTTCAACGAGTGCGACATGACGAATGTGATGTCGCTGCGGAGCCAGCACAAGGAGGCGTTCGAGAAGCGTCACGGGGTGAAGCTGGGGTTCATGTCGTTCTTCGTGAAGGCCGCGGTCTCGGCGCTGCGGACGGTGCCTTCGGTGAACGCGTCCATCGTGGACACGGAGACGGGGCCGGGCGTGGAGCATCACGACTACTGCGACATCGCGGTGGCGGTGGGGACGCCGAAGGGGCTGGTGGTTCCGGTGCTGCGGAACGCGGAGTCGCTCGATTTCGCGGGGATCGAGAGCGGGATCGGCGAGCTGGCGAAGAAGGCGCGGGATGGGAAGCTGACGCTCGAGGACATGCAGGGCGGGACCTTCACGATCTCGAACGGTGGGGTGTACGGCTCGATGCTCTCGACGCCGATCCTGAATCCGCCGCAGTCGGGGATCCTCGGGATGCACAACATCATCCGGCGTCCGGTCGAGCGCCCGGACAAGCCGGGGTCGGGCGAGGTGGTGGTGCGTCCGATGATGTACCTCGCGCTGTCGTACGACCATCGCATCGTGGATGGCGAGGGCGCGGTGACCTTCCTGAAGCACATCAAGGAGTGCATCGAGTCGCCGGAGCGGCTGCTGCTGGGGGTTTGAGGTTGGTCGCCATTGCGATCGGCCGGGGCCGGCTCAGCGATGAAGATTCGACCTGCGCGGCTGTATGGCGCGCGAGCGTGCGTGATGCGCTTGGAGAGTGGCGGGTGCTATGGGGGCAGTGAGGTGTGGTCCGTGTCGTGCCGGGTGTCGCTCGGTGGCGTGCCTTTGGTTGTGTCGCCGGGGCGCGCATCGGTTGTCGGCGGATCCTTGGATCGATGGGCGCGATGAGTGTGTGGTAGGGAAATCTCGAGTGATGATGTCGCGCCGAGGTGGGAGGCGACCTGGGCGATGAACGCGGCGAGGAAGCCGACCACGGCGATCACGAACGCGATGCGGCAAGCGGTGCCTCCGGGGCCGGGGGCGTGTGGGATTCCGAATGCCATGTAGCCGGTTGAGGCCGCGAAGATGAGGAGGATTGGCGCTGCCAAGCGTTTCATCGCTGAATGGTTGATCCTGGGGCTGAAGTGGGGCTGAAGGATTGATGAAGGATGGTTCATCCATGGTCGCCGCTTTCGGTCAACGCGGGATCGGGCGATCTATCGGTCTGACCGGTGCGGCTGCTCCGGGGGAGCGTGAGGGTGAACCGGCAGCCGGATTCGAGGTTCTCCGGCGTGATGGTTCCATCGTGGATCTCCGCGATTCCCTGGGCGATCTGGAGCCCGAGCCCGGTGCCCCGCCCGCGGCGGCGTTCCTGGTCGCCCTGCGTGAACGGCTCGAAGAGGCGATCGAGGACTTCGGGGGGGATTCCCGGGCCGTGGTCGCGGATGGTGAAGTAGACGGCGTGCTCATCCGCGTGGCAGACGGCTTGGATGGGCTTGTCCTTCGGCGAGAATCGGATGGCGTTGCGGATGAGGTTGGCGATGGCGGTTTGGAGCAGGTCGGCGTTGCCTGTGACGGTCGGCTGGTCGCGGCTTTCTCGTGGGGCGTCGTCGTCGTGGGCTGCGTGCGGCTCGTCGTGCGATTCATCGGGGTGGACCGGTCCGGCGAGCGTGATGGTGATGCGGACTGCGTGCTGGCGCGCCATGATGCGTGTGGCGTGCACGGCTTCCATGAGGATGTCGTTGGCGGAGAGGTTGTGTCGCGGGATGCCCTCATCGGTGGACTGGACCCGGGTGAGAGTGAGGAAGCTCTCGATCATGTTGCCGAGCCGGTGCATCTCCTCTCCGGCGCTGCGCGCGAAGGCGCGGAGGCGCTGCGTGCCGGGATCCTTGGAGGCCAGGAGGACCTCGGCCTCGGTGCGGATGACGCTGACGGGCGTCTTGAGTTCGTGCGACACATTGGCGAGGAAGCGGGCCTGGCGCTGGTAGCCCTCGCTGAGGCGGCGCATCGCGCCTTCGAGTTCGGCGCGGAGGGCTTCGATCTCCGGGGAGTGGTCCTCGAACTTGAGCGGCCGGTCGATGTTCTCGGCGGTCAGCTCGTGGGCGAACGCGCGGAGTTCATCGAGTGACCTGAGCGCGACGCCGGAGACGACCCAGATGGCGAACACCGTGGCTGCGGCGCCGATGAGCAGGGCCAGCACGAGGGCGTCGCGGAGCGATCTGATCGGCGTGCCGATGATGTCTCTGTGCACGCCGGCGATGCCGCGTTCGCCCGATGGCAGATCGGCCGAGGCGATGAGCATGCGCCGCCCGTCGGCGCCGGTGACGGTTGCGTGGGTGAGCGGATCGGGGAGCGTTGCGACCCACGCCCGCCAGTCGGGGTCGGCTTCGGGGTCCGCGTCGGGGGGTTCGGGGCGGCGCTGGATGGACACATTGCCATCGATCGACTGGACGGCGACGAGCACGCCGCGGGCCCAGCGTCCATCCTCGTGGAGCGCTGACAGGAAAGCGGGGATGGGGGGGCGGACTGCCTCGTCGGTGGGGCCGGCGGCGGACTCGGCCATGGCGCGCAGGTGGCTCCGGGCGTCGTCGATGGCCCCCTGGCGGGCGAAGAGCATGATGACGAGCGTGGTGGTGGCGTGGAGGACGAGGAAGACCGCAGCGCCCCAGAGGGTGAACCGGACGCGGACGGGGAGCCAGCCGGCGGCGCGGCGATGGGCGCCGCGCGGCGCCGGGAATGGAAGGGGTGGCGGTGTCATCGGGAGCGTGGGAGCGGGGCCCGTGCGCGAGGATTGGCGGGGGGTCGGGGGTGGTCAGGTCGCGGCGTGCTCATCGATGAGCCCGAAGCGGTATCCAGCGCCCTTGATGGTGTGGATGAGTTCGCGCTGCTGGAACCGATCGACCTTCTTCCTCAGCGATGAGATGTACACATCGATGACATTGCTGGAGGGCTCGAAATTCATGTCCCACACGCCTTCGCCGATCTGGGTGCGTGAGAGGACGCGGTTGGGGTGGCGCATGAGGTATTCGAGGAGCGCGAACTCCTTGTTCGAGAGTTCGTGGGTGGTCTGGCCGCGGGTCATGCGGCGGGTGTAGAGGTCGAGTTCGAGGTCGTCGCAGCGGAGGGTGCGCGACTCGGAGGCCTCGCCGCGACGGAGGATGGCTCGGACGCGCGCGATGAGTTCCTCGAACTCGAATGGCTTGGTGATGTAGTCGTCGGCGCCGGCGTCGAGCCCATCGACTTTCTCCTCGATGGCCGAGAGCGCGGTGAGCATGATGATGGGCGTGGCGATCTGGCGTCGCCGGAGGTTGCGGCACAGGTCGATGCCATCGCGGTCGGGGAGCATGAGGTCGAGGATGATGAGGCTGTACTCGTTGGCGACGGCGAGTTCCTCGCCTGCGAATCCCTCGTGGGCGACATCGGCGGCGATCGCGTGCTCCTGGAGCCCGCGCTGGATCGCCTCGGCCATCTTCGGATTGTCTTCGATGATGAGCACGCGCATGGTCGACGCTCCTTTCGCACCACCCTGGCGGGATGTTAGGACCGGTGGGCGGCGGCGGCATCGCGTGTGTCGATCCCGGGACGCGCAGTATGAATGGCGATTCATTCCGAGGTCATCGGCGTCTCAGGGCAGGGGGCAATGGTTGAAGAGTCGGCTGGCGCATGGAGCGCGATCCGGCGGGGCTCGTGCGAGGTCCATGACCACGCCGAGCCGAACGACTCTACGACTCGCAGCACAGGAAGGGAGCGTCTCTATGACACGCACCACACATCGACATCGACATCAAGGCTTCTCATTGAGGGCATCCGCGGGAGTGCTCGCGGTTCCGCTGGCCTGTCTGGCGCTCGGTGCGCCGGCGTTCGGGCAGGACACGGACAGGGATCGCGATCGGATGGATCGTTCCGATCGATCGCACGAGCGTGGGTATGCGGACCACGACAGAGACAAGCAGAAGAAGCATCACCACGCATCGTTCCACCGTGCGACCGACCTGATGGGCGCGCCGGTCTCGGCGCGGGGCGGCGAGACGGTCGCGGAGGTGCACGACATCATCGTGCGGCGCGGGGATGGACGCGTGGTGTATGTGGTGCTCGAGCACGGCGGGCTTCTCGGGATTGGCGATGACCATGTGGCCGTGCCGGCCCGCGCGATGGCGTTCGAACCGGACTCGATGGGGTACCGGCTGGACATGGACGCATCCGTGCTGGAGGAGATGGACGAGTGGGACCTGACTGGCTGGTGGCCGGTCAGCGAGGACAACTGGGATGAGGAGTTGGCCCGGATCGAGTCGCGTTCGCCCATGGTGACCGATCGCGACCCGTTCCGCGGGATGATCGATGGCGCGGACCGGATGGAGTTCCTCGGCGAAGTCGATCGGATGTCGCGCAAGAACATGACGGGCGGGGGGTATGTGGCGACGATGTTCGTGCGGACCGACGACGGCACGACCGAGGAGGTTCTGCTCGGCCCGGCGTGGTTCGCCATGGCCCGGAACGCGACGCCACACGCGGGCGACCGCGTCGAGGTGACCGGATACCGCTCCTCGCGGAACGGCGACCGGCGGATCATCGCCCACCGGATCACCGCGGCGAATCGGATGCTGGAGCTGCGCGACGACAACCGGCGCGCGCTGTGGCTCGATGGGCGTGATGCTCCAATGAGCGATACTCGGAACAGGCGTGATGCCTGGGACGACGGTCGTTCTCGCGATGACCGTGAGCGCAATGATCGTGCCCGTGATGACCGTGATCGCAACGATCGTGCTCGTGACGATCGTGAACGCGATGCTCGCGATGCCGATCGTCATCCGACGCGGCTGGTCGCGGTGTCCGAGATGTTCGGGCTCCCGGTCCGCGCTCGTGACCAGCGCACCGGCGAGATCGGCGATGCCGTGATCGATGCCAGGAACGGGCGGGTGGCGATGCTGATCGTCGAGATGGACGATGGGGTGCTGGACCTCGATCCGCAGGAGCGGCTGGTTCCGTGGCATGTGGTGGGTGTCGGCCAGCGCTTCGTGACGGTCGATGGGATCAAGGCCGCGTTCGAGTCGGGCGTTGAGCCGCCCGAGGACCTGAACACGCTCTCGCGCCCGGATCAGATGGCCCGCGTGTACCGGGCGTTCGGCGCGACGCCGAGGATGTTCGATGGCGACAACCGCTGGAACGGCGGCGATGTCTCGAAGTCGTGGTCCCGCGATGGAGATGTGAGCGAGGCGCTTGCGGATGCCACGACCCGGAACTGGAGCGGCGTGGTCCGCGATGTGCGCACGGTCTCGGGCCCGATGCGCGGCAGTCACGACATCCGGGCGATCAAGCTCGATGTCGATGGCTCGAAGCACACGGTGCTTCTGGGCCCGGAGCCGCTGGTCGATGAACTGTGCGAGCGGTCCAGCTTCGTGCTGGGCGATGGCGACCGCGTCACCGCGCAGATCTCGAAGGTGAACATCGATGGGCAGGAGTGGATGGTCGCGCGTCGCCTGGTGGATGGCGATGAGTCGCTCGTCCTGTGGGAGGGTGACCGCCCGGTGTGGCGTCGGCGCTGACTTCCTGCTCCGGATCGCGGGGCGTTCGTGAGGGCCCCTTTCTTCCTCACCACCACCCTTCGCGCGCGTTCATTCGCGCGCGAAGGGATTCGCGGAAGTCCGCGACCGGATGAGCGGGCCGCGCTGCGGCGCTCGTCCCTGCGACTCTCCACGCAGCGCACAACGAAAGGATTTCCGCGATGGATACGCTCA
This sequence comes from Phycisphaerales bacterium, assembly GCA_052168315.1. Taxonomy (GTDB): domain Bacteria; phylum Planctomycetota; class Phycisphaerae; order Phycisphaerales; family UBA1924; genus JBQLZO01. Next base: position 28,726 of record JBQLZO010000042.1, read on the forward strand.
TTGCGAATGACCATATCGAAGACCGCTCCGGCGCTGGTCGCACGAATCCCCGGTCGATCCGCTTGCTTGGGATCGGCACGGGTGTGCTGCTGGGGCTGGCCGCACCGCTCGCCCTGACGGGCTGCAACACGACCGCCGGTGTTGGGGAGGACATCGAGGCGACGGGCGATGCGATCGAGGACACGGCGGAGGATGCGCAGGACTGATGCGCGTGCGCGCCGGATCGCGTCCGGGGGGTGCCTGTGGGGCGGGCGGGGTGGGCGGGGGCCGGCGCCAGCGCGGCGTCGACGACTCGTAACGAAAGGATTTGATCATGCTTGGCTGGGCTCTGGGTTTCTTTCTGATCGCGATTCTCGCGGCTGTGTTCGGCTTCGGCGGGATCGCGGCGGGGGCGGCGACGATCGCGAAGGTTCTGTTCTTCATCTTCCTGGTGCTGTTCCTCATCTCGCTGGTGATGCACCTTGTCGGGGGTCGGCGGGCGCCGGGGCCCTGATCGGCCGGGCGTTCGGCGCGCTCGCTCGCTTGCGCATTGTGACTTTCTCTGGCTTATACCTCACTCACACACTGATTGGATCAGCGCCGCGATGCGGATCGTGCGGAGCGGCGATACAGAAAGCAGGTGGTTCCCATGAAGACGCTGCAATCATTTGATTCGGAGACGATCGACGGGCTCAAGAAGCTGGTTCGGATGAACCACGACGCCGCGAAGGGATTCGATGCGGCGGCCGATCGTGCGGACCGGAGCGAGGTTCGGACGGTGCTCAAGCTGGCGTCGCAGCAGCGCGAGCGTTTCGAGGGCGAGTTGATGTCGTCGCTGGAGATGACGGATGCGGATGTGCCCGAGGGCGGATCGGCGCTCGGGCTGTTCCATCGTTGCTGGCTGAATGTGCGGGCGGCGATCAACGGCGGCGACACGGCGGCGGTGCTCGCCGAGGCGACGCGGGGGGAGGGTGCGCTCGTTGATGCGTACGAGGAGGTGCTCTCGAGCACGGGGGCGAGCCCTGTGGACGAGATGCTGCGCCGGCAGTTCGTGGAGGTGAAGGAGACCCGTGACCACCTCGAAGCGCTGGGCGCGGCGGCGAAGTGATCGGTGATTCGCGGGGCGTGCGGGGGGAGTGTCGGGATAAAGCACACACGCCAGCGGCGCTGCCATGATGCGGCGCCGCTGGCGTGCTTTGCTTCGGGCCGCCCGTGGTCCTCGGGCGGATCGCTGAAGTGACCCCACGGGGATTCGAACCCCGGTTTCTAGGATGAAAACCTAGCGTCCTGGACCTGACTAGACGATGGGGCCTCGGCGTCGATGCACGCTCCACGATGGTCGTGCGATGACGGTGCCCGCGCCGGGGCGCGGGACGGCGATTATAACCCGAACCGCCGGAGTCTCAACCGAGGCGAGAGAGGAGGCGCCGGGATGGGTTTTGTCGGACGCCGGGGCGCGGCGCGGGGATGCGGCATCGGCGGCGGGATGGTGGGGATGACCCGATCGGGATCGTGAGAACCCCGGACCCGGGGCCTCCCAGGGCGGATGATCGGCGTGATCCCCCCGATTCGTGCGCTGAGGCGGCGCGGGAGGGTTCGGCGGTGCGGAGCCCGGGGTGAGGCGGGCCGATGTTGGAGGTATGGGACGACACGATCACAAGGGCGCGCGGGCAACGGGAGGGAACGGCTGGAAGCGTGCGGCGTGCTGGGTGCTGGCGGCGGGCACCTTTTTCGCGGCCGCGGCGAGCATCCATCCATCGCGTTCGCCGGGCGGCGATCTGGGGCCTGAACTGGATCGGCTGGTGAGCGATCCGATGCGCCCGGGGGTTGATGGACTGGTCGATTCGGGTGCGCTCTCGGCGAGCGAGGATCAGGTGCTGGGGACGCTGGAGGGGTTCGACACGACGGTGTGGTTCTACGCGGGGGTGGCCGGTCCGACGGCGTCGGTGCTCTCGGCGTCTGGCCCCTCGCTGGAGCGGGTCTCGATGGAGGAACTGCATCGCCTGGCGCCGGAGCTTCGTTTGGACTCAGCGACGGCGTTGATGGGTGATGTGCCGGTGCCCGCGGACGGGTGGCACTGGGACTGGTGATGAGAGGTCATCGGGGGTCTGGCGTGCTGGGTATGCTGACCCGTGCGGGCGCTGAAGCGGAGCGCCGCGCGACGATGCGCACGCGATGATCCAGCACGATCGCACATCCGGGATTCGGACCGCGCCCGCGCCGTTCAAGGCGGGCGTTTCGCGCGTGCTGATCTTCGGCGGGACCTTCGATCCTCCGACGCGGGCGCACCTGGAGTTGCCGCGTCTGGCGTTGGTGCGGAGCGGGGCCGACCAGTTGGTGTATGTGCCGGCGGGGCGTTCGCCGCACAAGCGCGAGAATCCCGAGGCGAGCGATGCCGACCGGGTTGCGATGCTGTGCGCTGCGCTGTCGGAGGCGGGGATGGGTGATGTGGCGGCGGTGTCGACGATCGAGATCGACCCGGAGGGCGGTTCGCCGGCGGGATCGCGGCACGCGCGTCCGGCGACCTACACGATCGACACGCTGCGCTCGTTCCGGAGCGCGCTGCCGCCGGGGACGGTGATGCGGCTGCTGATGGGCGCGGACCAGGCGCTGTCGTTCCATCGGTGGCGTGATCCGCGGGTGGTCATGGCGCTGGCCGAGCCGATGGTGATGCTGCGTCGTCCGGCCGAGTCGGTCGGGGCGCTGGTGTCGGCGCTGCGCGAGCACTGGCCGCGGGATGAGGCCGAGGCGTGGCGCCGGCGGGTGGTGGAGCTGGATGTGCGGGATGTGTCTTCGACGGATGTGCGGGCGCTGCTGCGCGAGGGCGGGGATGGGAATGGGGACGGGGGTGGGGCGGAGGTGTCGCAACTCCTGACGGATTCGGTTCGGCGGTACATCGAAGAGCACGGGCTGTACCGGCGCGGGGGTCGTTGATCCGGGCTCCTGAAGTCGCCCCGGCGCGCTCGCGCTGTGGCGCGCGCGGACCGGGGCTTTGGCGCGTCTGGAACGGAGGGCCGTTGGGTTGGTCGGGCGGTTTGCCCACATGACATGTCGGCCAGGGTCCGTGTGCGGCACGGCGGACACGGCCGCATCATCATCGGCGCCGGCGGGTCATGGCCAGGGCCGCAAGGGCGAGCAGCGGGGTGGTGCCGGCTGCGGGGATGATGGTGAGCTGGAAGTCGATGAAGTTTTCCGGGAAGGCGGTGAAATAGCCTGGGGCGTCGCTGCCTTTGAAGGAAGCATCCCCGTACATGATGTAGGTTCCGGGCAGGAGCAAGACCTCGCCGGTGGCCGGTGGATCCCCGCGCCCCTGTTCAAAGACGAAATCGATGAACCACACGACTTCATCGCCGACGATCTGATCGAATCCGGCCACGCCGGTGAATGACGCGTTCAGGGAGTACGCGACGAGGGTTGGTCTGGAGACCTCGAAGCGCACGGTGGCCTTCGGGTTGCCGGCCACCTCGCCATTGACGAACTGCCCTTCCCAGATTCCGGTGGAGGCAAGCGAGAAGTTCGATTCGGCGAAGATGGAGAAACCTGTGCTGGTGAAGGTGCTCTCCAGCCCGCCTTCCATCGAGATCTGGGCCTGGGGGATGCCGTTGTCGACGGCGAGCGCGAAGGACACCGATTGATCCACGGGATCCGGGCTGCTGGCGAACCAGAACGAGTCGGACTCGGAGTCGCCATTCTGGGACACGGTGGCGCTCCCGCCGACCGATTGGAACACTTCGGTGTAGGTGAGACCACGGGCTGACGACACGGGGGCGAGCCCGAACATTGCGGCGACCGCGAGCACGCTGGGAATCGAGTGTGTGCGGGCGGATGGCATGTGTGGCCTTTCTCTGGATTGGCGTGGATTCTCTTGAGCGCCGAGCGTGAAGGCCGTTCGCTCGAACGGCCGCGCGGTCGCTCGGGGGGTTTCATGGCCTGGCTCATCTCGTTGAATTCAAGTCTATCGGCGGGGATGGGCGCAGCACAGAGTTATCCGTGAAGTGCCTGACCGATGCAGAATGAATGGAGATGCACCTGCAATCTGCTGACTTTCGCTGGTGTTCAGATTGGATCTTGGGCCGCTCTCCGTCGCCATTGCGCGTGTGTTCGACCTGATGTGAGGCCGCGGGTCACTTCCGGGGAAGCACACACCCATGGGTGAGCCGGACGGGATCCTGCGGTGCCGTGCGGTGCCGCCGGGGGTGGAGACGCTCGGCACCCTTGATGCACCGCCCGTGCTCATCGGATGGGCCATCCAACGCGCGCGCCATGGGTTCATTCAGAGCGCACCGGGTGTCCAATGGCACCCGGTGAGTGTGGGAGAACCATGATTCGTGCTGATGGGCATGTCTGGTGTGGACGAATCGGACTCGATCCGCGCTGATCAAGGGCACGGCTGTCCGAAGGCGCTGAGGAGGATGGTCAGGTCGTCCGAGTCGGTGTCCTGGTCGACATCGAGGTCGCCCAGGTAGTTGTTGCCGAATGAGCCAAGGAGGATCGACAAGTCATCGGAGTCGACATCACGATCGGCGTCGAGGTCGGCGATGCAGTCGAGGATGGGCGGGAGCGGGATCAGGTCCTGCGGGAGGACATTGTTGTTCCATCCCGGCACATCGTGCTCGGCGGGATTGAAGTTCGTGCGCGACACCTCGGCGGCGAAACCCTGGGCGATGCCGGTGAGCCCAGCGAAGACGGAGTCCTGCACGGGTGGCCAGTTGCCGCTGCCATCGTGGCGGAACTCGGCGACGCTGCCATCGCAGAGGATGAAGATGGAGCCATCGTCGCCGGCGGTGACGGAGCGTGGGGTGCATCCGTCGACGCCGATGGAGTCGAGGAGTGTGAGTGTGTTGGTTGTGTCGCGGGCGAGGATGAAGGCTTTGGGGGAGGCATCGGAGAAGACGATGTAGGCGCCGGTTTCGGGGCAGACGGCGATCGATGGGATCGGGCCGACGGGGACGGATGGCGGGATCTGGAAGAATGTCGGCGGGCAGGTCGGGCACGCGGCGGGGCGGACGGCGAAGTTGATGCCGAAGCGTCCGATGGTGACGATCTCATCGCGGGTGTCGTCGAACGCGATGCCTTCGATGGCGAACGGCCAGGACGAGATCTCTGGAGTGGGCTGCGGCTTGTCGAGGTCGAAGCGATGGATGCCGGAGCCGATGGCGGCATAGAGGCGGCGGTCGCGCCCGAAGGCGATGTCGGTGTAGGCGGGATTGAGTGCGAAGGGCTCTACGGATTGATCGATGGGATCGACGAGGGCGATGCCCTTGACGCCATCGATGGTGCCGAGTGCGGCGAAGCGTTGGAGGTCGGGCGACTGGACGAGTTCGGCGATGTTTGAGAAGCCGTTGAGCTCGAACGCGGGCGGCTGGAAGGCGTCGTGTCCGGCGAAGGCGATGGGGGTGTGGATCTTGACGGCGGGCGGGATCTGCTCGTTGGTGAATGAGTAACCGGCCTTGGGTCGGATGGATGTGTAGGAGTCGATGAGGGCGACTTTCTCGTTGGTGTAGACGAAGAGGATGCTCGGGTCGGCGGAGGAGATCCGGGTCATGGTGCGGATCTTTGAGAGGAGGAAGGGGTCGGAGGAACTGCTGTCGCGGGCGTAGAACTCGTCCTTGCCGATGTACTGCTTGGTTGAGAACGCCCCTTGAGCGAGCTGGCTGTCGCTGGAGTTGGGGTCGCGGACTTCGATCGTGGCGTCGGTCTGGCCGAGGATGCGATCGGCGGCGACGAGCGTAACGCAGTGCCCGCCGTCTCGGATGACGAAGAAGATGGTCTGGCCGTTGATCTCGGTGGATCCGGAGATGAAGTATCGCCCGTAGGTGAAGCAGGTGAGGCCGCCGAAGATGGAGGCCTTGGCGATGGTTGCGGTGGTGGGGCTCCAACTCCCTGAGGCGCACTGCTGGGTGACGGTGAAGCGTCCTGGCGCGAAGATGCCGAGGTGGGACTTGATGGCGTTGTATTGGTTGTCAGCGCCTGTGCCGTCCTCGGGGTCGGTTTCCATTGATCCGCCGAGGAGGTCGATCCACAGGGTGATCTGGTTGTATTGGGCTTGGTCGCTGGTATTGAACCACGGCTGGTTGCCGGGCGGGATGGACGGGAAGCCGTGGTTGGCGGCGTACGCGAAGAGGTTGGTGGCGCAGGTCGGGACGCAGTGCATGCCACCGTTGCCGGGCAGGCCCGGGATGCCGGTGACGAAACTGCGGCGTTGGTCGAAGTCCGGCATGTGGATGATGCGATAGTCGAAGGCGAAGGACCCGAACCAATCGGCGCGGACGACATTGGCGAGCGCGCCTGCGGGAGTGGCGGTGGCCGCGATCGTGGCAAGGATGGAGGCGGCGCAGTTGGGGGACAGCGCGTGCGATGGCGAGCGGCGCCTGCGGGCGCTGCGCTGTGCACGGGATGGCGATGGCATGGGTGGTGCTCTCCTGAGCGGTGCGTCGGTTCGGCGCGGCGCGTGGGCGCGGGCCCGCCGACCTTTGGCTTTGATTTGTACCACGCGGCGGGGGGCGATGGAAGCGGTATGTGCCTGCCAGCGTGGCTCCCGGGCGCAAGCAAGGCGGGCCTTGGGCGGCCGCCCGCCCGAGAACCAATGAGACGGCCCCCGCTCCGAAGGGGACGGGGGCCGGGGCCGGGGACCGGTTGGTGACCCGAGGGTTGATCCGCGTTCGTGGCGGCGGCTTACGGGCATGGCTGGCCGAAGGCGCTGAGGAGGATGGTCAGGTCGTCTGAGTCGGTGTCCTGGTCGACATCGAGATCGCCGAGGTAGTCGTTGCCGAACGAGCTGAGGAGGATGGCCAGGTCGTCGGAGTCGACATCCTCATCGCCGTCGAGGTCGCCGAGGCAGTCGACGATGGGCGTGCCGAACTCGAGTTCCTCGGGGAGGATGTTGTTCTCCCAGGTGGGGATGCCGTGCTGCTCGGGGTCGAAGTTGGTGCGTGAGAGTTCTGGGATGAATCCGCCGGGGGCCGGGACATCGTGGAAGATGCTGTCTTCGAAGACCTTCCAGTCGATGCCGCCGTCTGGGTTCTTGAACGGCCTGAGCTCGCGGACGGAGCCATCGCAGGTGAGGAAGAGGTATCCGTTGTCGCCGAGCGCGACATCGCGCGGGGTGCATCCGTCGAGCTCGACCTCGTTGATGAGTGTCCACGCCGCGGCGGCCGCGGAGGGGGCGAGGTGGAAGAGCGTGGGGACCTCGTCGGACCAGATCCAGATGGTGTTGTCGACGGGGCTTGCGAGGATCTGGGGTTCGGCGCCGATGGGCAGGCCGGGCGGGAGCTGGCGGACGAGCGGCTGGGCGCCTTCGGGGAAGCGTGCGGGGATGGAGGCGGTCTGGATGCCGAAGCGGCCGACGGTGTGGACGAGGTCATCGAAGTCGCTGAAGGCGACGCTGGTCGGCGGGAATGGCCACGGGAAGGGGATGGGCTTGAGTTCGGGGGCGTCGAGGTCGTAGCAGTCGACGCGCTGTCCGACGGCGACATAGAGCTCGCGGAAGCGGCCGAACACGGCGTCCTTGAGGGTCGGGTCGAGCTCGATGGGTGTGAACTCGCCGGACCCGGGCTTGACGATGGCGACGCCCTTGACGCCGTCGATGTTGCCGACGACGACGATGGACTCGAGGTCGGGCGACTGGATCATCTCGTCGATCGCGAGCATGGCGTCGAGGTTGAGCACCTCGGGGAAGATCTGCGGGGTGGCGAGCATGGGGTTGGGGATGACCCACTTGATCTTGGGCGGGATCTCCTCGTTGGTGTACGAGAGCCCGAACTTCGGCTTGAAGGAGATGTAGGAATCGATGAGGCGCATCCCGCTTGTGCCGGGCGCGGTGAGTCGGGTCATGGTGCGAAAGTTGAACAGTGCTCCGCCCGGTGCGTCCTGGCGGGCGAAGATGGCGTCGTTGCCGAACCACTCGCGGTTGGTGAAGGCGAGCTGGACGGAGTCGGTGGGGACATCGGCGGGGTCGCGGATGAGGATCTGGCTCTCGGTGCCGGACTGCGCGGCCTTGACGAGGGTGACGCAGTGCCCGCCGGTGCGGTCGACGATGGGGATGGCCCCGCCGAGCGAGCCGACGACATCGTAGAAGCCGTAGCAGAAGTTGGAGATGCCGCCCTGGAGGGACTTGAAGGTGACATCGGAGATCTTGGGCGACCAGTATCCGGAGGCGAACTGGTGGGTGACGGTGAAGAGCCCGGGGTAGGCGTTGTTCAGGTAGGCGGTGACGCCGTTCTTGTTTCCGGTGCCGCCGGTGCCGTCGGTGGGGCTGGTGTTCATTGTCAGGCCCATGACGAAGATGTTGAGGGTGATGGCGTTGTACTTGGCGGGGTCGTTGACGATGTACCAGGCCTGGTCGCCGGGATCGATGGCGGGGAAGCCGTGGTTGGCGGCGTAGGCCATGAGGTTGATGGCCGAGGTCGGGACGCAGTACATGCCGCCGTTGTTGGGCAGGCCGAGCACGCCGTCCGCGGCGACGCGGCGCTGGTCGAAGTCGGGCATGTGCTTGATCTCGTAGATGTAGGTCTGTGCGTTGGCCCATGCGGCCTTGACGACATTGGCCTGTGCGGCGGGGGTGGCGATGCCCGCGAGCGCGGCGAGGGCGGCGGCGGTGAGGGCGGTGTTGACGCCCAGACGGGCGGGGTCGGAGGCGGACGGTCGGTGCTTTGTGGGATTGGTCTGCATGGCTGCTCTGCTCCTGCGCTGGGGTGTGGGGGCGTGAGACCGCCCGCCCACGGGGTGTTCTCTCTGTGGTGATGGGCACAACTGGTCCGTGGTGATGCCGCGATTCTCACAGAATTGGGGGCGGATCCGCGCCACAAATTGGCGCGGCGGCTTACATGCCATTGAGTGGCAACAATGGCGGGGCGCGTCAGGGCCAGCGCGGCGGGTGTGGGGGCACGCGCTAGGATCGCCCCCCCACTTTCCTGCCTCCCGGTGCGCTGCACGGGCGCTTGTGGTGGGTGGGCGGTTGGCGACGGACCCCTGACTTTGACCGAACGGACTGCGCCGGTGCAGGCGGGACATCTCGCGGGGCGACGGGTCGAAGCGCTCGGCGGGGTGTTCGAGGAACTCTGGGGGTGGGAGTGAGGGGCGAGCGGGGCACGCCACGCGACGGCCGGGGGAACATGGGCACCACGCACGCATCGAAATGGGAACTCTGACGCGCATGACCGGCACGCACGACACCAACACCACCGACATCCAGACCGTGTCTTTCGTTTCGCTGGGGTGCCCGAAGAACCTGGTGGACTCGGAGAAGATGCTGGGGCTGCTGGCGCAGGATGGGATCACGCCGGTGGCGTATGACCCGGACGCCGCGGATGAGCCGGTGGATGCGGTGATCATCAACACCTGCGGGTTCCTTGAGGATTCCAAGCGCGAGTCGCTGGATGTGATCAATGAAGCGGTGCAGCGGAAGGAGCGGGGGCTGGTCAAGCGGGTGGTGGTGGCGGGGTGCCTGGTGCAGCGGCACCGGGCGAAGATGCTGGAGTGGCAGCCGGGGATCGATGCGATGATCGGCGTGTTCGATCGCGACCACATCATCCACGCGGTGCGGGGCGTGAAGGCGGAGCGGGCGAGCCTGGCCGAGGCGTCGGACCAGCCGAAGTACTGGATCGCGGGCAACGCGCTGCAGGCGGCGAAGGACCGGGGCATGAACACCGTCGGGCTGACGGTGCATGGGAAGGACGGCAAGGGGCTGGGTTACTTTGAGGATGATGGGGCGCGGCTGCGGCTGACGCCGAGGCACTTCGCGTATCTGAAGATGTCCGAGGGGTGCAACCAGAAGTGCGCGTTCTGCACGATTCCCTCGATCCGCGGGAAGATGCGGTCGAAGCCGATGGACCGGATCCTCGCTGAGGCGCGGGAACTGATGGAGGATGGCGCGTTCGAGCTGAACATGATCGGGCAGGACACGACTTCCTATGGCGATGACATCGGCATGGGGTACGACCCGAAGACGGGCAAGGGTGGGCTGCCGGAGCTGCTGCGGGCGCTGAACGATCTGGTGGACAAGCATGGTTCCGGCGGCGCGACGCCGGGCTGGGTGCGGCTGATGTACGCGTATCCGACGAACTTCCGCGATGAGTTCATCCAGGCGATCGCGGAGTTGCCTCACATCCTGAATTACATTGACATCCCGCTGCAGCATGCTTCGGACCGGATGCTGACGGCGATGCGGCGGAATGTTTCGGCGGCGCATCAGCGCGAGCTGCTTGAGAAGCTGCGCGAGACGATCCCCGGCATCGCGATCCGCACGACCTTCATCACCGGCTTCCCCGGGGAGACCGAGGAAGACCACGAACAACTCATGGACCTGATCGATGAGGTCGGGTTCGAGGCGATGGGGGTGTTCGAGTATTCACGCGAGCCGGGCACGCCGGCGGGCACGATGGATGAGGATCCCGCGCTGCATGTGCCCGCGGAGGTGAAGGCCCGGCGGAAGCACGAGTTGATGTCGCTGCAGCAGGAGATCGCGTTCGAGCAGGCCGAGTACATGGCCTCGCTGTTCGACCCGAGCAAGCCGCTGGAGAGCGGCGTGCAGTTCGATGTGCTGATCGACAAGCCGCTGGCGTCGCGTTCGATGGGTGTGAAGGGCGCGGAGAAGACGGGTTCCGGCGTGGCCGACCATGGCGGGACGGCGGCGGGCGGGCGGCTGCACCAGGGGCGGGCGTACTTCCAGGCGTACGACATCGACTCGGTGACTTTCGTGCAGTCGAAGTCGCCGCTGGCGACGGGTGAGCTGGTGCGGTGCGCGGTGATCGGGTCGGATGGGTACGACCTGATCGCGCGGCCGATCAGCGAGCTGGTGAACAGGGTTTCGCTGCCGGTGATGCGCGGGTGAAGCCGAAGGGGGTGCGTCAGTTCTGCCAGACCCTGCGCACGAGTCCATCGCGGACGAGCACGGAAACGGATTGTTGTTCGACGCGTTCGGTTGAGCCGCCGAAGACGAAGAGGACATAGCCGCGCGAGTCTTCGACGCGGCGGTATTCCCAGATGAAGATGACGCCTCCGGCATCGGCGGCCATGGTTCGGGTGGGTGGGCCGAGCAGGTCGAGCAGTTGGATCTCTGTGGTCTGGTCGACAACGACCTGGTTGAGCAGGCTCGGGTCAAAGCTGCGGCCGGTGACCTGGACGGACTTTTTCGAGCCGATAAGGCAGCCGGTGAGAGCCATGGTCGGGAGGCACGCGAGAGCGGCGATGGTCAGAGCGGCGCCGACCCGGCGGGTCATGGTTCGGCGGGTAAGCGAGGCTTGGCACCGGACGGCCGGCGTGTTGCCGGTGATGGTGTGGCTCTCGTGGTTGTGGTGGTTGGGCATCGGCGGATCCTCTCGTTCGTGGCGCGGTGATCCGGAGCGCTGAACGCGCTTCCGGTCCGGGTTGTTCCGCGATGGGTGGCCCGGCTTTCGCGGGCGCGGTGGGTCAGTGCGAGAGATCCTCGGGGACCGGCTGCAGGGCCAGGGCGGTGAACAGGGCGATGCCGTGGGGGAGGGCGGCGTCGTTGAAGTCGAATCGGGGCGTGTGCAGATTGGGATATGAGTCGGCGCCGGGCGGGCGGAGCCCGAGGAAGAAGAAGCAGGCGGGGATGTGTCGGCCGTAGTAGCTGAAGTCCTCGCCGCCCATGGTGGGGCGTGGGCGCTCGTGGACGGCGTGCTCGCCCATGACGCCGGCGGCGACCGCGCGGAAGTGGTCGGTCGCGCCGGGGTGGTTGTGCACGCTGGGGTATCCGGGCTGCCAGTCGAGTTCGGGCGTGGCGCCGTATGTTGCGCAGACGCCCTCGATGATGCGCTTGAATTCGCGCTCGTTGGTGGCGCGGACATGGTCGGTCAGGGCGCGGAGCGTGCCTTCGAGCACGACGGTGTCGGGGATCACATTCTGGGCGAACCCTCCGGCGATGCGCCCGACGGTGACGACGGAGGCGTCGTTGGGCTCGGTGCGCCGGGAGACGATGGTCTGCAGCGCGACGACGAGGTGCGACGCGACGACGATGGGGTCGATGGTGGTTTCGGGGTGTGCGGCGTGCCCGCCCTTGCCGCGGATGGTGAGCAGGAACTCGTCGGTGGAGGCCATGAGCGGGCCGGTGCGGGTGGCGACGGTGCCGACGGGCATGTCGGGCCAGCCGTGCTGCCCGAAGATGACATCGGCGGGGGTTCCGATGAGCGAGCCGTCGAGCGCGCCATCCTCGCACATGGCGAGCCCGCCGGCGCCGCCCTCTTCGGCGGGCTGGAAGAGCATGAGGACATGGTTCGGGCGGTGGGCGGCGCTCGAGAGCGCGCGGGCCGTGGCGAGGAGCATCGCGGTGTGCCCATCGTGCCCGCAGGCGTGCATCTTGCCGGGGGTCTGGGAGGCGTACTCGAGCCCGGTCTGCTCGTGGATGGGCAGGGCGTCGATGTCGGCGCGGAGGGCGATGGTGCGGGTGCGCGGGGCCGGGCTGGTCGCGGGCAGGTAGGCGACGACGCCGGTGCCGCGGGCGACGCCGCCCTGGAACTGCACGCCGATCGCTTCGAGCTCGCGGCGGATGGTCTCGGAGGTGCGGCGTTCCTCGTAGTTGAGCTCGGGGTGGCGGTGCAGCTCGTGGCGGATCGCGCGGGCCTGCGGGACGACCGGGTCGATGAGGGCGGCGAGCGTGGAACGGTCGGCGGTCGTGGGTGTCATGGTCGGGATGCTACGGCGGAGGGTTCGACGGCGTCGCGGCCAGGAGTCACACTCCCGGGATGCCGCTTGATGCGATCGAACGAGAGGGCGGGCTCCCGGTGGTGTGGGCGACGGCGCGGGAGGTGGTGGTGTGGAAGCCGCCCGGGATGCCCAGCGAGCTGCCGGAGGACCGGAAACGCGTCTCGGCGATCGAGCGGGTGCGGAGCGCGGGGTTCGCGCGGGCCCGGCTGCCGCACCGCCTGGACCGCATCGCCCGCGGGCTGCTGCTGATCGCGCTGGACGATGCGTCGATCGCGCACCACAACGAACAGATCCGCGCGGGGGCGTGGGGCAAGTGGTACCTGGCCCGGCTGGCGCTGCGGGCGGGGATGACGCCGGGCGAGCTGCTCGGGGCGCAGCGGGCGTACCTGAAGCGGAAGGGCGCCCGCGCGGAGTTGGTGAGGGCGGGCGGGCAGCCATCGCGGTTGGAGGTGCTGGCGAGCGCCGCGGTGCTGGATCGCGCGGGGCGTGAGCAGCGCGGCCCGGGTGGCGGGCGCGGGGAAGGAGCGGTGGGCGTTGATGGGGGCGTGCGCTGCGATGCTCTGATCGCGCTGGAGACCGGGCGCTATCACCAGATCCGCGCGATGATGGGCGGGCTCGGGGCACCGCTCCTTGGCGATGAGCTGTACGGGGGGCCCGCGGGTGAGGCGTACCTGGAGCACTTTGCGCTGCGGTTCGTGCCCGCGGATCGCGGCGGCGAGGCGGTGATGCTGAACAGCGCGGGGCACGGGCATCGCCCGAAGGTGTGCGCGGGCGTGTGGGAGGCGGCGATGGCGATCGGGCGCGATCGGGGCTCGGGGTGAGCGGGGTGAGCGGGGCGGGCGGGGACGGGGCGGGGATAAGGGGATTGCTGCCGGGTTGGCGTTCAGTGTGCGTGCGGGGCGTTGGTGGGGGCGACGATGAGGCGCGATGTGAACCGGGCCTCGTTGCCGGGGAAGTCGATGGGCTGGCCCGGGTGGTCGAGGCGCGGGGCGGGGCGTCCGAGGGCGCGGTCGATCAGGCGGTCGAGGGCATCGCCCTCGCACAGCGTTCGGTTGTTGGTGCTGATGAGCATGAGCCCGCCGTCGGTGAGCAGTCGGTCGCACTCGGCGATGACCACGGGCAGGTCGCGTTCGATGGAAAAGGCGGGGATGCCGCGTCGCTTGTCGCGGGCTCCGAAGCTGGGCGGATCGATGACGATGGCGTCGTAGCGCCAGCGCTTCTTGGCGGCGTGGCGGACGAACTCGAGCGCATCCATGCGTGCGAAGTGGTGGTGTTCCGGGTCGATGGCGTTGTGCTGGAAGTTGCGTTTGGCCCACGCGAGGTAGTTCGCCGAGACATCGACGGTGGTGGTGGTAGCGCCGGCGAGGGCCGTGGCGACGGAGAAGCCGCCGGTGTAGGCGAAGAGGTTGAGCAGCGAGACATCCTCGTTGGCCGAGACGATGCCGGCGAGGTGGGCGCGGTTCTCTCGCTGGTCGAGGAAGAGGCCGGTGGAGTAACCGTCGTAGGGGTGGACCTCGAAGCTGACTCCGTGCTCGCGGACGAGCAGGCGTGCCGGCTGCGGCGATCCGGCGATGGGGGATGGATCGGTGAGGACCTTCGGGGGCTCGGCGGCGTGTCCGGCGCGATCGCGGGTGTGGGGCTTGTGGTAGATGGCCCGCACGCCGAAGGGTTCGAGCCGCCTGAGCGCGTGGCGCGCGATGGCGCGGAGGTCCAGCGACTGGATCGCCGGGCTGCCCTCGTGGGTGATGAGGGTGGCGAAGGTGTGGTACCGGTCGATGTCGATGCCGGTGATGCCATCGCCAGGGCCGTTGAAGACGCGGCAGCAGTTGGTGTCGGGATCGCGGAGGAGGGGCGCGCGGCGGGCGATGGCGGCGTCGATGCGGTCGAGGACGATGCGCTCGTCGACGCGTCCGCCGCGGCGTGATGCGCCGTATCCCTGGCCGGAGTGTGTGGTTTCGGACATTGGTGGGCGATTCGTAAAGGCGAGTCCGATCGGCGGCATCGAGGGCTGCGAGTCGGTGAATGGGCGCGTCCGGCCCGGCGGATGGCTCCTCACCCGCCGATGCCCAGCGGGGCGACCGAGACCTTCGGATCGCCCACCTTCCCGCGGACGCGGTACTTGACGAGGCGGTCGGTGACGGAGCCGACGATGCCGCCGATGGCTCCCAGGCCACCGGTGACTTTTTCGAGCGGGCCGGCGTTGACGGACAGATCGAGGTCACCGGCGGTGGCGATGGTGCCCTGGCCGCGGACGGCGGCGACGGCGTTCTCGAAGTTGAAGTCCGTGAGCCGGATCTTGTCGCCCTCGAAGGCGAATTCGGCGTCGGCCTTGTCGTGGAACGACCGCTCGCCGACCACCTGGCTGAGCACATTCATGACCTCGAGGAGGTCGGTGATGACGGGGATCGAGATGAGGCGTCCCTCGCGGACGGTCAGCGTGCCATCGCCGCCGAGCGAGTTGGCCGGGGCGTCGAGGTTGACGGTGATGCGCCCGGTGCTTGTGAACTCGCCCGCGAGGTTGGGCATCTCGCCGGCTGCGGGCTGCTGGCGGAGCAGATCCTGGAGCTTGAGCCCCTCGGCCGACCAGGCCGCGCTGAAGGGCATCGCCTCGGACCCGAGGTTGAGGTTGATGTCCATGATCGCGATGCGCCCTTCGAGGGTCTCGATGGTGGCCTCGGGCGAGGTCAGGGTTGAAGAGGAGAGCTGGAAGGGCAGATCGAGCCGGTCGATCGGGTAGCGGTACTCGCCCTGAGCGATGTTGAAGTCTTCGAGGTTGAGGGTGCCCGAGAGGGTCGCCCCGATGGGGTCGGTGAGGGGGAGCATGCCGGAGGCCTTGGCGGACATGCGTCCGCGGGCGTCCAGCGATCGCAGGATCTCCTGGACTTGCGGAGGCAGCGAGGTCAGCGCCTGCTCGTCGGCGACATCGGCATCGAGTTCGAACGAATCGAGATCGAGGGTGAACGCGTCGATGTCGAGCGTGCCGTCGATGGTCATGTCGAGGACGGGGGCGCGCTCGAACTCGAGCGCGATGCCGTAGCTGCCCGGGTTCGACGGGTCCTCGCTGACGCTGGTGTCGAGGTCGATGTCTTCGAGGCGCATCGGGGCGGTGCCATCGCCCGCGTCGTATACGAGCGTGCCGTTGGAGAGCTTGAAGCTCCTGATGCGGAAGACATTGGAGAGCTTGAGCTGCTCCTCGACCGAGTCCTGCTGCTCGACAGCGCCCTCCTTGACGAACGGGAGCAGGCCCTTGAAGCCCAGGAACTCGCCGTTGGCATCGGTTTCGGTCAGGAGTTGGAGGGTCCAGTCTTCGAGCGCGACGGACTCGATGACGATCGGCTGGTCGACTTTCGGCACTTCCGCGAGCGTGACGATGAAGCGCCCGGCGCGGATGACCTCGGTGCCGTCGGAGGAAGTGAAGGTGACATCGGTGAGCGTGACGGTTCCCGGGGCGGTGTAGGTGAGTTTGCCGTAGTCGATGGTGGGCTCGATGTAGGTCTCGGTGAGCCGGAGGACCTGTCGCCCGGCCCAGTCGCCTGCGGCGGAGCCGGCCTGGCTGACGAGGTTCTTGACGCCTTGCGGCCCGAGTGCGAACCACGCGAGCCCCGCGCCGACGGCCAGGAGGAACACGATGACGATGATGAGCTTGCCGAGCGCTTTCATGGTGGAAGATGCCTTCCGGGTCTGGGACAGATCGGGCGTCGATGGGCGTGGGATGGACTGTAGCGCTGCCCGGTGCCGCGTCTGATCGAGGCTCGCGCCGCGGGACGCGGGGGGGTAGACTCGGCGGGCGGGCACGATCGTCGTGCGCGAGCGGGTACCGGCACGCGACGACCCGAGCGACCGAACGAGGCAAGGCAGGAGCGAGGCGATGGGCAAAGGCCAGGCGACGGCGAGCAGGAACCAGTCCGGGGGCAAGTCCGCGAAGAAGAAGCGGTCCTCGGGATCGGCGGGCGAGAACGGGAAGGTCTCGATGGCGGTGACGGCGGACCGCCATGTGCTGTACGAGAAGGCCGTGCAGGCCGTGGACGCGGAGATCGACTTCGTCGACGACACCTACAAGGAGTTGCGGGGCAAGCGTGCGACGCTGCTGCGCGAGGACTTCGCTGGCACGGGCAACACCTCGTGCGAGTGGGTGAAGCGTCGCCCTTCGAACCGGGCGATCGCGGTGGACCTGGACGAGCCGACGCAGCGCTGGGGCATGGAGCACCATGTGGCGAAGCTGCCGAAGTCGGCGCAGCCACGCGTGACGATGCTCAACGAGAATGTGCTGACCGTGAAGACGGAGCCGGTGGACTGCGTGCTGGCGATGAACTTCTCGTACTTCATCTTCAAGCAGCGGTCGCAGATGATCGAGTACTTCAGGGCGGTGCGGGCGGCGCTGAAGCCCGACGGGCTGTTCTTCATGGACTGCTTCGGCGGGTACGAGTCGTTCAAGGTGTGCAAGGAGACGCGCGACATCGGGAACGGCATCAAGTATGTGTGGGACCAGCACGACTACAACCCGATCACGGGCGAGATGCAGTGCTACATCGGGTTCAAGTTTCCCGATGGCTCGAAGAACATGCGCGCGTTCGAGTACAACTGGCGGATGTGGACGCTGCCGGAGATCCGCGAGATCCTCGCCGATGCGGGCTTCTCGCGTTCGACGGTGTACTGGGAGGGCGCGGATGAGGATGGCGAGGGTGATGGCGAGTTCGAGCCCGCCGAGTCGGCCGAGCAGGACCCGGCGTGGATCTGCTATATCGTGGGCGAGCCCTGAGCCGGGCGGCGCGGGTTCTGCGAAGCGCCCCGCGATCCTGTGAGTCCATAAACGAGACACGCCCGCGCTGTGCGCGGGCGTGCTTTCGTTCGGGCATCATGGTTCGGGTTGGATCGGCCCCGATCAGCGGCGACGGCGGCGGGCAGCGCTGAGCGCGCCGGCTCCCAGCAGCGCGAGAGCGCCGGGGGAGGGGATGGTGTACCGCACATCGTCGATGTTGAACTCCTGTCCGCCGACGGAGAAGGAATTGATGTCGCCCTGGAGGATCACGAAGCCGGCATCCTCGCCGGGCATGAACGGGGTGATGCTGACACTGACGCCGGCGGGGGCGGCGCCGTCGAAGCCGAGCAGCGACTGGCCATTGAGCAGGACGCCGTTGACGGTGAGGTTTACATTGCCGCCCTGGTTGGCGTACGCGAACCCGATGGTGTGCTGCGGATAGGGGAACTGGAAGTTGAGGTTGGTGTTGTTGGCGAACACGCCGATGTTCGCGCCGGCGAGGTTGGGGTTGATCGCCTCGGCGAAGCCATTGAGCGTGCTCCCGCCGCCAAAGAAAAAGAACTCCTCGAGGTCGATCTGGACTCCTTCGGTCGTGAACGAGGTTCCGGTGTTCCAGGTCGTGCCGACGACGAGGTCCTCGAACTCGAGCGTGTCCTCGATGCCCGCCGATGCCGGCGAGACCACCACGAACGCGGCGATCGCGCCGAGCGCCATGAACTTTCTCATCTCTTGACTCCTCTGTGCTTGCTTCTGTGCCCTGTGCGTGGGCGATGTGATGTCACTCGTCCCGGGGCGTGCGCCGCCGGGCACGGGTGCATCCGCAGGATACCGGGTGATCTTGCTGATCGATCGTGCGAATTCTGTGAATCGCGCGGGCGGGCGTCGCCGGGTGATGCAGGTGCAACTTCGTTGACGAAGCCTCGGATCTGGATCGGGTGGCTCACAGAGCCGACCGCGCCCGGTGGCGGGCTATTGGGGGCTGACGGTCATCAGCGGGATGGCGATGGCGATGACCAGCGGGCCGAGCACGGTGAACATGCCGACGATGATGAGCGGTTCGAGGAGTGCGAGCAGGCGCGAGGAGCGCCGTTCGACATCCTCGGCCATGTCGGCCGAGAGCCCGTCGAAGGCCGAATCGAGGTCGCCGCCGCGTTCGGCCGCGATGAGCAGGCGGCGGGTCGGGAGCGGGAGGGCGGTGACATCCTCGAGCAGCCTGCGGAGCACGCCGCCTTCGACGAGCGACTGCTGGAGTTTCTCGAGCTGACCGCGGAGCACGGGGTCGGAGATGACGCGGGTCGAGAAGGCCAGGGCTTCGGCGAGCGGGACGCCCGATCGGGTCATCGCGCCGAGCACGGCGAAGAGGCGGGTGAGTTCGATGGCCCTGAGGAGACGCGCGATCGCGCCGATGCGGCGGGCGACGCTGGCGATGGCGCCGAGGACGATGCCCTTGAGCACGATGGAGATCGCCAGGGCGCCGGCGACGATGATCAGGACGGCGAGCAGGTTCTCGTTGAGCCATCGCCCGAGCGAGAACACGACCTGCGAGTACCACGGGGGCGTGGAGCCCATCGCCTCAATCTGGTCGGCGATGCTGGGGACGAGGAAGGCGAGCAGGCCGAACAGGATCAGGATCGCGACGGTGAGGATGACGGCGGGGTAGATCATGACCGTGATGGTCTTGCCGATCATCTGGAGCCTTCGGCGCGCGGCCTCGGCGAGGCGTCCGGCGGCCGAGCCGAGGTCGCCGGTGCGCTCGGCGGCGCGGTACACGGCGGCCGCGACGGGGTCGAACCCGCCGACCTGCTCGCACGCGTCGGCGAACGATGAGCCGGCGGAGACGAGCTCGCGCAGCCTGAGCACCTTGGGCTTCGTGCGGTTCGAGACGACGCTGGCGCCGACTTCGAGCACCTCGACGAGCGGCACGCCGCGGTCGAGCAGGGTGTGCAGTTGTTCGTTGACGGCCACCTCATCCTTGAGCGGCACACGGGCGGCCCTGTCCGGCGCGCCGGCGGAGGCACCGGAGGATGACGATGTGAACGGCACGCGCCACGCGCTGATGAGGTAGAGCTGGTCTCCGACCAGGGACTGCGCGAGGGCGGCTTCGTCCGGCGCGGCGCGCAGGCCCATCTTCTTCGCGCCGGCGTCGTTCATCGCCTGGTAGAAGTAGGTGGACTGGCTGGTGGCGGAGGTGGTCACGGCGGTGTGTTCGGTGGGTCACTGGCGCCCGTGGGTGCGATCGCGCGGGCGTGGGTGCGGTGGGTGGTGTGTGGTCACTCGCCGCCGTACGCGAGCATGCGGCGGAGTTCATCGTTCGTGGTCAGGCCGCGGGCGACCTTCTCGAGCCCGTCCTGGAGCATGGACTTCATGCCTTCCTTCTCGGCGAGGGTTCGGATGGCGCGGGCGTCGGCGGTGGTCTGGGTGAGGTGCCGGATCTCGTCGGACATGGTCATGATCTCGTAGATCGCGACGCGCCCGGCGTACCCGGTGCCGAAGCATTTCTCGCAGCGGGACTCGTTGGCCGGACCCGCGCCGCGGCAGACCGGGCAGACGCGGCGGAGCAGGCGCTGGGCCATCACGGCGAGCACGGATGAGGAGATGAGGAACGGCTCGATGCCGATGTCCTGCAATCGCGAGATGGCCGAGGGGGCGTCGTTGGTGTGCAGCGTGGCCAGCACGAGGTGCCCGGTCAGCGAGGCCTGCACGGCGAGCTGGGCGGTCTCGTGGTCGCGGATCTCGCCGACGAGGATGACATCGGGATCCTGGCGGAGGAGTGATCGGAGCCCGGCGGCGAAGGTGACGCCGCGCTTCACATTGACCTGCACCTGCGCGACGGCCTCGAGGTGGTACTCGACGGGGTCCTCGATGGTCATCACATTGCGGGACATGCGATCGACCTGCTCGAGCGCGGCGTAGAGCGTGGTGGTCTTGCCGGAGCCGGTGGGCCCGGTGACGAGGATCATGCCGTTGGGGCGCTCGATTAGCTCTACGAGCATGGCCTGCATGTCGGGCGTCATGCCGAGCGTTTCGAGGTGGAGCTGGGTCTGGGACTGGTCGAGGAGTCGGAGGACGAGGCGTTCGCCGTAGATGGTGGGAACGCAGGAGAGGCGGATGTCGATCTTGCGCGAGCCGATGCGGACGGTGGTCTGGCCGTCCTGGGGCGAGTGGCGGTTGGCGATGTCGAGTTCGGCCATGACCTTGAGTCGTGAGGAGATGGCCGGGGCGAGCGAGAGCGGCGGTGAGAAGGCATCGACGAGCATGCCGTCGATGCGGAAGCGGATGAGGAGCTTGGTTTCGAGTGGCTGGATGTGGATGTCGGAGGCTCTTCGCCGGAGGGCCTCGAACAGGATCATGTTGACGAGGCGGATGACGGGGGTCTGGCGGGCGAGCTGGAGGAGGTCGGTGGCGCCGGAGAGCGATGAGGCGGCCGACTCGATGGCGGACTGGTCGAGCGGGAGGTCTTCGACGATCTCGGTGACGAGGTCCTGCTTCTGCTCGTACCCGCGGTTGATGAGATTGGCGACGGCGGCGCGGGGCGCGAGGGTGAGCTCGATGGGCATTCCGAGCATGCGTTCGAGCATGGCGAAGGCGGCCGGCTGCATGGGCTGCGCGGTGGCGACATGCATGACATGGCCATCGGAGCGGAGCCCGGCGACCTGGTGCCGGCGTGCGGCGTCGGCGGGGATGGCATCCCAGAAGCGCTCTGCCGATTCGGTGGACTTGGGCTCGGCGTCGTAGGCGAAGCCGTACCGCTTGGCCAGCGCTTCCAGCGCTGCGTGCTCGTCGGCGGCGGCTGAGGAGAGCAGCACATCCCACGGCTCCTCATCGGCGCCGGGGAGGGAGGGCAGGCGTTCGAGTTGTTCGGGCGTGACGCCGAGGGGCGCGAACATGGCGGCGACGCGGTTGATGCCGGTGCCCAGCGCGCCCGAGGCGGCGGCCGGCACGCCCGACCCCCCCGCCGCCCCCGGGATCGACGATGGGGTGGAGGCGCCGAGCGGTGGGATGGGGCCGGATCCGTTGGCGCCCGGCGCGTGGTGGGCGCCGTTCGATGCGGGCGCGCGCCCGCCCGCGCTGCCGGCGTGGTCTGGCGCGGGGTTGGTCGGCGGCTGATCGCTCAAGCGTTGGGCTTCCATGGTCTGATGATCCGCGGGTGCTCCGCGGCGGGGGGAGATCGTCGCGGCAGGTCAGCGCATCGCGTCGTCGTCCATGATGTTTTCCTGCAGGAGGTTCTGCTGCATCACGCGGTTCTGCGGGAGCAATCGCCCGGTGGAGGTCCGGATGGGGATGCGGACCGATTCGAGCGGTGGCACATCGACGGTGATCTCGGCGGCCTTGCTGGGCCCTTCGGTGATCAGCCGCAGGTCGGCGAACCGCGGATTGTCGAGGATGCGCGGCGTAATGAACACGAAGATCGTACGCATCCGCTGCTCGACGGTGCGACTCTTGAACGCGTTCCCGATGATCGGAATGTCGCCGAGGATCGGCACCTTCTGCTCGGTGTCTCGGCTGTCGGTTCTGCGGAATCCGCCGACAATGAGCGTGGCGTCGGACGGCAGGGTCACGAAGGATGTGTAGTTTTCGGTCTGGCGGGGCGGCTGCAGTCCATCCTGCGCGATGCCGGTGAAGCTCGACAGCTCGATCGAATATTCAAGATTGATGTATCCGCCGGAGGAGATCTGCGGGGTGACGGTCAGGATCGTTCCGGCCTCGGCGGTGCCGCCCTGGCTCGTGATCGTCGAATTGCCACCCTGCGAGGTGCTCGAGAACGGCTGTTCCTCGGTCGACTGCAGGTCCGCGGTCTGGTTGTCGTTCACGACGATCGATGGGTTTGAGACGATCCTGGCCGACTCGGTGGTCTGAAGGGTATTGATGACCATCGTCAGCACATCGGAGCTGATGACGCCGGCGACGAGGCCGCTGCCCGCGACGCCGTTTGTCGTGATCTGGCGGATGCCGCCCGGAAGGCTGAACCCGCTGTCGCCGAAGAAATCGCCGATATCGCCTGACAATGCCGCGGCCCATTCGAAGCTGTCGCCGTCGGTCACCGAGACGATCTGCACATTGAGCTGCACCTGCGGCTGGCGCTGGTCGAGTTGTTCGATGAGCCGGGCGAACTGGCGCTGGGCCTCAGGCTTGGCGCGGATGATGATCTGGTTGCGGTCCGGGTCGTCGATGATGCGGGTCTCGTCGGGGTTGACCACGAGCCCGATGCCCAGCCCATCGCCTCCGACGAGGACCTCGGCGCCCGCCGGCTGATCGGCGGCGTCCTCGCCCTGCGGCGTGGGGGGGAGCAGCTCCGCGGCGCCGCCGGCGCGCCCCTGCCCGGGGAACAGCGGCGAGGCGGCCAGCGCCTGATCGGGGTCGGTGATCAGATCGTTGAGCAGCGCCGCGACCTCGGTGGAGGTGGCGTTGTCGAGCTTGTATGTGAGGATGACCGTCTCATCCTGGACGGCGTCCTCGACGAACTGATCGACGATCTCCCGGAAGATCTCGTGCTGCGAGTCGGTTCCGTAGTAGACGATGGTGCCGTTCTGGAGATCAACGACAGACTTGCTCCCGGAGATCTGGGCCGTGGAGTCGTCGAGCCCGGAGCCGAAGAGCCCTGTGCGTGTGCGGTTGAACGAGGATCCGCCGCGGGTGTTGGCGCCGAAGGTGCCGGTGCCGCCGGCACCGATCTGATCGGCGTAGGAGACGGGCCCGAGCCCGAGTTCGGAGGCGGCGATGGCGGCTTGCTCCGCGACCGAACCGGCCGAGTATCGGCGTGCCCGCAGGCGTGTGACCATGTCGACGGTGGAGAGGAGCGCTTCGATGAGCGCTGCCTCGCTTGGCTCGCCCCTGAACACGAGCGAGTTTCCGGCGCCGACGATGAGGCGTCCGCCGAGGTTCGAGAGCGAGCCTGCGACCGCGCCTCCGCCGGCGCCTCCCTGGCGCGTTGCCGCGCCCGCGGCGGTGGCGCCGCCGCGCGTGGTGCCGCCGGCATCGGCGGATTCGCCGCTGAGCACGAGCAGGCGATCTCGGGCGAACTCGGCCGAGACGCGTTCGAGCGGGAAGGTGAAGTACTCCTGCCCGACCTGCTTCGCGACGAACCGGTTGACCGCATCCTCGACGGAGTCGAGCACGCGGGGCGGCCCGGAGACCACCAGCACGCCGAGGTCGTCCAGCGCGGTGAGCGTGAGCGTCTGCTGCGCGTTCGTTCCGAACAGCGACTGGACAAGCGGGACGACCTGCGAGGGTCGCACCAAGGGCGTGGGGATCATGCGGCTGGTGGCCCGCTCATCGCCGAACCCGGGCGGGATGTTGCCCGCGACATCGATCTTGTAGAACCCGAGTCGGTCCTTGAGGAGCACGAACCCGCGCTCCTCGACGAGCGCTGCGAGCAGGTCGAGCAGCGATTCCCGCGGCACCTGCACCGGCGCCATGAACTCGATGACCTGCGTCTCCAGCGATGGATCGGCAAAGATGTTGACCGACAGTGCCCGGGCGACGAAGCGCGCGAATTCCGAGAGGTTCACCGGCGCGGCGAAGTTGAGTTCGACCGGAGCGTTGGGATCGCCCTGGGCCAGTTGTCCAACGCCATCGCCGCCGCCCTCGAGTTCGAGGTTGTTGCCCGGTCCGAGCACGCCGGGCTGCGCACCGGCCCCCGGTCGCCCGAGCGGGCGCGGCCCGAGCGGGCGGGGCTCGATGAACATGAACCCGCCCATCTCGGCCATCTCGGTCGCGGGATCGAGCCCGGACTCGAGCATGAGGTCCTGGAGGCGCTCCTCGAAGAGCCTGATCTGGTCTTCGGTCGGCACGCCGCGCTCGGCGAAGCCCTCGCGGATGCTCTGCAGGGTCTCCTTGAGGTTCTGGATCTCGATGAGGCGCTGTTCGCGGTCGCGCTGCTCAAGGGCCTCGCGGGGTGACCCGGATTGCGTGCCCGACTCCCGCCCGTTCTGGTTGCGATCGCGTGTCTGCCCGGTGGCGGTCGGCGTGGCGATGGCGAGCCCCACGGCGGCGCTCCCGATCGCGGCCGCGGCGCCCACGCGTCGCAGGAGGGAAGCGGCGGTGTTTTTCGGAGTCCGGCGGCCCATGGTCATTCTTGTGGCTCCATACATGCAGACAGACAGGCAGAGAAGGAAGAGACTCCCGAGGCACGGGCGCGCACGCTCCCGCGGACCGCCGGGTGTCGCGCCGCACGCCGATCCATCGGCACAACGGGGCAATGTTCATTCCCCGCGCGACCCACACGCCGGGGACCCACACAATGGCCTATTTCCGAAAGGCCAATAGGTTCCGTCCCGAGCCCGGAATGCCAGCGCGGGGGGGAAAGATACCCGGTGCGAACCGCTTGAGAGCCGATCGCCGGATCAGTCGCCCCGGGGCACGCCGGTGGCCATCCCCGAGCCGCGCCGCCCCCTCGTCGCCGTTCTCGCCCTCGGCGACTGCATTCGGGCCCCCGAGAGCGGGCATCGGGGCCCGCAGGGGAGGCATCCCCTTCCCCCCGAGACCCGTTGGCTGACGGAGCGACGACTGGGCGGCTCGCAGGGCCCGCCCATCGGCAGGCGCTGGTCGGGGCAATGATCCGACCATGACCGCCGACCCTGATCGCCACCGCCCCCGCATCGTCAGCCTGCTCCCCTCGGGCACCGAGATCCTCGCGCTGATCGGCGGGGGGCACCTGCTCGTCGGGCGATCGCACGAATGCGACCACCCGGCGGAGATCACGGGCCTCCCGGCGCTGACCAGCGCCCGGACCGACTACAGCGCCACGCCGGATGCCCGGGCGATCCACGAGCGGGTGTCGGCCCACTTGGGCGGCGCTCAGGGCGTGGACGCCGGGGTGGACGCCGGGGGGGACGACGCCGCGACCGGGGAGAACCCCTCCCTCTACCACCTCGATGCCGATCGGCTGCGGGGGCTGGGTCCCGATGTGATCATCACTCAGGATCTTTGCGCGGTGTGCTCGATCGACCTCAATTCGGTCCGGCGGATCGCGGCGGACATGACGCCATCGCCGCGGATCGTCTCGCTGAACCCCACCAGCTTCGAGGGCGTGCTGGACGACATCATGGCGGTCGGGCGGGCGGTGGGAATGGAGGATGCGGCCCGGGCGGCGCTGGTGGGATTGCGGGAGCGGTTCTTCCGGGCCGCGGACTTCGTGAACCCGTTCACGGATCCGGAGCCGGTGCTGTTTCTGGAATGGACGGACCCGCCGTTCGTGGGCGGGCACTGGGTGCCTCAGTTGATCGAGCGGGCGGGTGGTGCGCATCCGCTGAACCCGACGCGGGCGATGGAAGGGGCCGGGGCGGGCGCGGGCGGGCAGCAGGCGTACCGGGTTGCGGGGAAGTCCGTGGTGGTTGAGCCGGAGGTGATTGCGAAGATTGGGTTTACGCGGGTGATTGTGTGTCCGTGTGGATTGACCTTACAACAGGCTCGGGATGAGACACACAAGCTTCTTGAGAAGCCATGGTTCGCGGGATTGCCCGCGGTGCGGGCGGCGCTGGCGGGCGATGGTTCGCGGGTGGCGATCGTGGATGGGAACCAGATGTTCGCGCGCCCGGGGCCGAGACTTGTGGATGGATATGAGTGGCTGGTGGGGTGGTTGAATGGGCGGGAGGAGCTTATCCCACCGGAGTTTCCGTGGGAGGCGATGGGCCCTTGACCGCCGCGCTCGGAATCGAACACCGCGACGACGGTTCTCAATCGCAACCCGTACACATCACGAAACGATCACTTCGTCGGCTCAACGAACCAACGAAATTGGAAATGAGAGCACGAATGCACTTGCCCCCCCCGCTATCGCTTACATTTGTCCCGGACCACACGAATGAGCGCGGGTGTCCACTCGACAGCCAATGCGTATCCGATCGATTCGGCGACTCATTCGATCGCGACTGAATGCGACTGAAAGGAATAGCAACATGCAGCGCTCCATCCTCTTCCGCGTTTCCACCGCAGTGATCGGGCTCTCACTCCTCGGAGCGGCGGGCTTCGTGCTGCTCCGTGCGGCACCGGAGGCCATCGCTGAGCAGCCCGCTCCGCCCAAGCCCGACGCGGGCGAGGAGGTCCGCGCGCTGCTGATCGATGCGTATGTGATCGGCGGATGGTCGCAGCAGGACGCCGAGGCCATCGCGGAGGTCAAGCTCCAGCGGATGATCGAGCGGAAGTTCGACGGCGTGATCCCGGGTTTCCAGTCTGTCGATCTGCCCGGGCGGTTGTCCGAAGCTTCCGATGGGGTGGCCGTCCTCCATTCGCACCTGACCAACCATAAGGGCTTTGGATTTAATGAAGCCGGGAAGGTCGCCTGGAAGTTATACGCATCGCTCAATGATTGGACTCTGCCGGAAGCCGAAGGCGGCGGCATCGAGGGCGTTCCGTCGGAAGGCTGCATCGTCTACCTCGCAGAATACGAGTACTGCATCGATGGACAGCCGCGCCGCATGAGTGTGTACTGGAACTCGGCGTGCGCGATCGACAACTTTGTCGAGAACCCCTGCGTCGCCGTGCCCGCGGGTTGCGAATGTCCGGAGGGGAAGCGCTGCGGGGTCGAATACTTCACTTCCGGCGCGTGCCGCGGCGCCGGGCAGGGCAGATGCATCCGGCTCGTCACGCTTCGATATGTCGAGAACGCGGTCGATTGCTCGCTGGTTCAAAGCAAGGGTGGGTGCGCGGATTGCAGCCCCGTCGAGTCGTTTCTGCCCAACTGTCCGACTCCGATCCTCGCATCGTGCTACACGCCGGGCACCTGCCCATCGTGCGGCGCGCAATAACAACGCGTCCAAGTCAGTACCCGAGCCATCGACGGGCCCGTTTCGTATCGACTGATTGTTCACCCCATCCGACCGATTGGATCTTTCACAACGGCGTGGGATGAGGCACGCGAGTTGTCGGCTTGGCCCCGCTCACTTGGGCTTGCGCTGGAGGGCAACGCGTCGCGTGATATGGGGTTCGGGGGCGCAACGCTGACGACTGCCGCTCTGCCTTTCCTCCCTACGCTCGCACGCGCGATCGCCACTTTCCCGCCTCTCGCGCGGCTTGAACTTTCTCGAGTTTGACCTCACCACGGTCTCCGTCATCCTGTCGTGCGACAACGCTCTTTTGCCGCGCGCGTCAGCCGAGTCGGTGGGCGAGCTGGTTGATCTGCTCGATCTGCGCGGGCGAGGGGAAGCCGAGCGTGCGATATCGCGGGGGGTAACCCGGCAGCTTCTGGAGCAGGTCCTTGCATACGGTGCGCACCGCTTCCCATGGCGCACCGGTCGCGATATCGCCACTCTCTCGCACGATGGCGACATGCTGGGCGCGGGGAAGCAGCATGGTCACGCCTTCGCCCCATGTGGTGATGATGACCTGCGATCCGGTCTTCTGTCGATTCGCGACCATCAGCGAGCATGGATAGTCCTGGTCCGTTGCATGCGGAATCGGCGTCGGCTCGTTCTGGTAGACGGATGAGACAGCGGCCGCGATGAGTTCACTGGGCGGCTGTGGGGCCGTGGGATCCAGCGACACGGACCAGTCACGCCAGCCTCGCTCGGTCAGAATCAGTGGCCAGAGACCGCCGCCCCGCGCGGTCTCGCACTTGTCCTGCGCGCCCCACACCAACATACCGACGGCCTTGGGGTCTCCGGCGCCGGCGAGAATCAGGAAGTCCGGACTCGCCGGCACCGCGACCACGGGTCCGCGCAGACCGAGTCGGGCGATCTCATCGATCATCAGGAGCCGCGCGGCATCGTGCCCATCACCGACGGCGGCGACCACGAAGTTGTCATCGAGGCGGGTGAACGGTTCCGGGGCGGACTCACGCAGCCGAGCGATCGATCGCGACAGGCAGTCCTCGAACCGCATGGATGCCGACTGCAACTGTTCCTTCCTGACCAGCACAACGGCCGAGGGCGCATCAAGCGCGCAGCCCAGCACATAGTGCCCCCCGAGCCAGTTGTATGGGATCGATCCTCGCTCCAGCGCATGGGCCATGAGCCCGGAGCGCAGGTAGGGACGGATCGCGGCATCCGAGAAATCAGGAGGCCTTGTGGCTTTGGAGTTGATCTCAGCCACCATCCTGACAAACCGCTGGATTGTCTCAGCCCTCGAAGCGTTGTCGCCTCGGGCCCATTCGTTGAACAGTCCGCGTGCCTCCACCTCCTCGCCCTGGGGCAGGATGACCAACGCCCTGCTCGCGTCATCGCTCGCTCTGGCATGGATCCCCGACTCGCGAAGCGCCGAAATCGCGTAACTCACGAACGCGCTGGGCGTTGACGGCGAGGCGACCGATTCGCCATCCTGTGGCTGATGTTCCATGTAGTGCCTCCCGCGTTGGGCACATGTTTCGCTCGATGCTGAAGCGGGTGCCGGCGCGACCCATGATGTCCCATGTCAGCAGCACGGGCGCACGATGTCAACAGAGCCGTGTCGCATTGGGGCCAACGGAGCCGCGCGGAAGCACCGGGACACGCATCGGGGACAAGCCACCGCGAACCGGAAGTGCGCGCGTGGCAGCGGAGAAATGGCTATCGCGGCCCGAAGCATGCGCTACTGCCGCTTTCCCTTGCCCTTTCGGTCCGCGCGGTAATCGCTCTTGCGTTTGTCTCGTGACTTGCTCTTCTGCGATCGCCGCTCGGCGCCGGTGCGTTGGGAGAGCCCGCCGGCGAAGGCGTCGTCGCTGCCGATCTGGAGGCGGCCGGCGAGTTGCTTGGAGCGACCGACATTGCGGGCGTCGGGGTCGGTGATGAGCAGTTCCATCTGTCTGCGGGCGAGGTCGATCTCGGCGATGGTGACCTCGACGCGGTCGCCGATGTTGAAGGATCGGCCGCTGCCCCGGTCGACGAGGGCGCCGGTGCGCTTGTCGATGGACCATGAACCGCGGCGCATGTCGGCCTTGCCGTTGACCTTCGGGGCCGGCAGGTCGGCGGTCTTGATCATGCCCTCGGCGAGATACTTGTCGAGGCGGATGAAGACG
This sequence comes from Phycisphaerales bacterium, assembly GCA_052168315.1. Lineage (GTDB taxonomy): Bacteria > Planctomycetota > Phycisphaerae > Phycisphaerales > UBA1924 > JBQLZO01. The sequence goes on from JBQLZO010000042.1 coordinate 58,056, forward strand.
CCGGCGTTGGTGACGCCGGTGATGAGACCGGGGAAGGACTCGCCGATGTGGTTGGAGAGCAGCTGCAGCACGAGGAAGGCGCGGAGCTCGCGCTCGGCCTGGGTGGCGTTGTCCTCGCGGTGGTTGCAGTGGTTGCCGATGGTGACGAGTTCTTCCTCGCTGAGCACGGCGTGCTGTTCGAGGAGGTTGCGCGCGAATTTTTTGCGTTCGCCTTCGGCGGGGCGCTGCGTGCCGTTCTTGGTGAGTTTGAGGTACTCGGCCAGCGCGCGGTGGGTGAGAAGGTCGGGGTAGCGGCGGATGGGGCTGGTGAAGTGTGAGTAGGCGCTGGAGGCGAGCGCGAAGTGCCCGATGAGGGCGGGCGAGTACTCGGCGCGGGTAAGGGTGCGGAGCACGGCCATGTGGACGGCCGGCGCGGCGGGCGTGCCCGCGGTGGACTTGAGCAGGACCTGCAGGTCCTCGCGGGTGGGGTTCTTGGGGATCGAGTATCCGGCGACGCGGACGAAGTCGTTGAGCCCCTCGGTTTGTCCGGGGACGGGCTCGGGGTGGATGCGGCGCATGATCGGGACATTGAGGTCGCCGAAGAGCCGGGCGACGGCCTCGTTGGCCTCGACCATGAACATTTCGATGAGGGTGTGCGTGTACGCATCGTCCTCGGGCACCGCGTCGATGACATGGCCTTTGTCGTCGTAGACGAGTTCCACATCGGGGAGTTCGAGGTGGATCATGCCCTGTTTTTCGCGGCGGCGCTCGATGGTTTTGGCCAGACGATTCATCTCGTGGAGGGCGGCGATCATCTCGTCGGTGACGGGGGTGTCGTTCTTGGCGAATTGCTTTGCTTCGTCGAAGGACTTGCCATCGATGTAGGCCTGGGCTTCGAGGTAGGTCATGCGCTTGGAGGATTCGATGACGCTCTGCGCGAAGCCGGCGCCCTTGACATGCCCGCCCTCGTCGTACTCGATGAACACGGACTTGGCGTAGCGGGGCACGCGCTCCATGAGCGAGCAGATGCCGTTGGAGAGCACCTCGGGGAGCATGGGGATGACGAGGCGCGGGAGGTAGCAGGAGTTGGCGCGGTCGCGGGCTTCCATGTCGAGCGGGCTATTCGGGTCGATGAAGTGAGCGACATCGGCGATGTGGACGCCGAGGCGCCAGCCCTTGCCGCCCCATGGGCCGCGTTCGATGCGTTCGATGGAGATGGCGTCGTCGTAGTCTTTGGCATCCGGCGGGTCGATGGTCATGATGAGCGCATCGCGGAGGTCGAGGCGTTCGGTCTTGTCGAAGCCCTCGCCGCCGTCGATCTTGCGCTTGATCTCGTCGAAGAACGCGGCGCTGACCGACTTGGCCTGGGTGACGCACTCGTCGGGGAATTCGCCGGGGAGGTTGTAGGCCTCGATGACGGCTTCGGTCTCGACGGTGGGGAGCCCTGAGGCGCCGAGGACCTTCGTGATAACGCCTTCGGCGAGGGCGGTCATGCCTCGGCCGTCGTCTTCGGGGAAGTGGACGACATCGAAGACGACCTTGTCGCCTTCCTTGGCATCCTTCGATTCGACATCGCGGATGACGACGGGCTCGGTCATGACCTTGCCATCGGGGAAGACGAGCCAAAGGCTGCCTTGCTTGCGGAGTTCGCCGACGAAGTGGTCCTGTTTGCGTTCGACGATCTCGACGATTTCGCCGTAGTAGGGCGACTGGTCGCCGCCGGCGCGCTTGGGGTTGTATCGGATCTCGGCGCGGACGGTGTCGCCGGTGAGCGCGTTCAGTGTGGCGTAGGGCGGGACGAAGATGTCGCCGTGCTCGTTTTTCTGGCGTGGGATGATGAAGCCGAAGCCCTTGGGGTGCTTGCGGAAGTTGCCCACAACCTCGTGACCGATCGGGGGGAGCGTGACCAGCCCATCATCGCCCAGCAGCACTTCGCCGTGCTCTGCCATGGCTTCCACGGCGGCCTCGAAGGCCTCGCGGTCCTCCGGATCCACCCGCAGGTCCTCGGCCAGGCGCGTGATCGTCGAAGCCTCGTAGCTCGAGTGCTCCATGTGCATCATCAGTCGTTTCTTGAATCGGAGTGCCATGTCTCTCTTCATCCCCCCTCGGGCGCTGCGTTCAGCGGCGCCGGTGTCGTTGGAATTTGTGTCCGTGTGTTGATCTGTCGGGCGGTCTCGTTCTTGCCGGAGCGATGCCCGCGACCCTTGCCCGGTGCGGTCCCTGTTGGTCGCCATCCCCGCCGCGACGCATCGTCACGAGCATACCGCCCGTGGGCCCCATGCCCGCGGGGTGATGAACCCGGACGCGTTCGGACCCGCTCAACGCCGCGCCGCACCCGTTGCCGCGCAGGCGTGTGCGATGGGCGTCTGGAGCGCGGGCTCGCGTTCCGTCGGGCATTGGACGGGTGTGTACCCCCTTCGGGACACCCCTCCCGGCACAGACCGAGCGCCTATTGCCGGTGTTTCGGTCGCCTGCACATCGGCTGTGGCACAGCCACCGCCCCCCGGGTTGCGTTTACACCGCAAAGGAGGAGCCGCACCCGCACGAGGTCGTGGCGTTGGGGTTCGAGAACACGAAGCCGCGTCCCATGATCTCATCCTTGAAGTCGATCGTCGTGCCGTTGAGATAGAGCAGTGACTTCGGGTCGCAGATGACCTTGATGCCGTTCTGCTCGAAGACCTCGTCGGTGTCCTTCTGGTGCTCGGTCAGGTCGAGCAGGTAGGAGAACCCGGAGCACCCGCCGCCCTTGACGCCGACGCGGAGCCGGACCTTGTCCTTGTCGAGTTCCTGCTGCTGGACGATGGTGTGGATCTCGCGCGCGGCCGTCTCGGTGAGGATCACGCCGGGGGTGGCGGAGGTGTCGTTGGTGTTGGTCTGCGTCGTCGTGCTCATGGGGCGTTGTCCTTCCAGACAGCGAACCTTCGGCGGGGCGTCCATATTCCGAACCGATCCGCGTGCCGAGCGCCCTGGCCGCCGATCAGGGGCATTCTACCCGCGCCACACCGGGGGCCCCAGACTCGGGGCGGCGTCTGACCGGGGCATCGGTGGGAATTGGCCGGGAGGCATGCGGAGGTGCCCGGATCGGGGCGATCACTCGGTTTCCCGGACCGCCCGCTCGCTCCACCGCACGATCCGCCCGCGTTGCCCGCCCAGGAATCCGAACAGCCCGTAGTGGTCGCCCAGGTGCACGAGGCGGGCGGTCCGGCCGTGCGCTTCGTTCAGGGCTCGAGCGAGGTCGGTCGGCACGGCCTTGTCGCGCGTGGCGTAGACATGCAGCACGGGCACCTCGCGGATCGAGGCGATCATGCGGAGGGGGTCGAGCGTGGAGGCCGCGCGATAGGCGTCGATCAGGCGGTCCCGCTCATTCTCCGGAAGCGTCTGCCCTTTGGGGACGAGGCGGATGCCACCGTCCGAGACATCGGATCGCAGCGCCACGCTGAGCGCATCGCCGCCCGAGCCGACCAGCACGAGCGCCATGCGGACGCCGGGGAGGGCCTCGCGGAGGCGTGCGGCGATCGCCGGGGCCGCGAGGGAGCCGCCGCTGAATCCCGCGATCACGATGGGCTTGCCGCTGAGCGAGGGATGTTGTTCGAGTGTGAACCGCACCGCCGCCTCGGCGGCCAGCGCGTGCTCGAGCAGCAGCGCATCGACGCTGGCCGCGATCGCAGCGCCCAGGGCCTCCGGGCTCTCCCACGCGTCCAGCTCGAAGCCCGTGGGCGGATCCGGATACCGGCGCTGGCCCTCTTCCATGATGGCGCGGAAGTCCGGCGTGACGATGTTGGAGCGTTCGCCGCGCTCACGGGCGGCGCGGTTGGCGGCCGTGGTCTCCTGGATCCGCTGCGCGCCGAGCAGCGATCGTCGCTCGCGTGCGCCCGCGACCGCCGCCGCGTTGGGCGCGTGAACCCGCGACGCACCATCGACGAACACCATCGCCCATCCGCGGTCGCGGAAGGCCTCGACGACGCGGTACTCGTAGATGTTCGGGATCAGGGCCGGGAGGTACACGATGATGCCCGCCGGGTCGTCATCGACTTCCGTCGGCAGCCGGAGCCCCACGCCATCCGTCAGCCGCCCCGGCGTCGATCCGGCGGTGCTACGGGCGGTGAGGCTGATCGTGTCGGACGGAGCGCCGGGAGGGAACTCCGCCCGCGCGGCATCCTCGGCGGCGCGGATCTCGTCGAGCCACGCCTGCCGCCACACGGTCAGGAACGCAGCGTTGTCCTCGATGTCGAGCATCGGCCCCCAGACCGCGTCCTCCCGCGGCTCCTGATCGGTCACGCCGCGCTCATCCCACGCGCGGAGCAGTCCGTGCTGGGTCAGCATGCTCGCGGTCACGGTTCTCCGCGCGCGAACGGCGGAATCGCTCTCGCTACCGACGGCACCGCCAGCGCCCGCGCCGATGCCCACACCTTCGCGCCCGCTGGCGTCGACATCTTCACCCAGCGCTCGGAGCGCAGCGAGTTGTTCATCGCGGTTCGCGAGTGCCGGCTCGCGGGTCCACGCTCCGGCAGGCACCTCGGCCGAGGCGGCGTTCTGGCTTCTCGGTGCTCCGTGGTACGAATAGCACCCGCCCAGCAGGGCGGTCGATGCGAGCATGACGCCGACGAGATAGACCGAGGGATGCGTTCTCATAACGCCACGAGGATACCCCTCGCGTGCGGGGAGATGGACTCTCTTTCGCACCCGCGGAGGGAATCACTCGGAAATTGAACGGCTCTCGCACATCGGTCGCGCGGCCCCGGCATGTGCCGGCATCGACGCCGCGAGTTCGGGGCGCATCAGTGGTGGTGCGCGCCGGCCCCGGCCTCGCTGGCCAGCCCGTTCTTCTTCTTGTAGTCCGCGATCGCGGTCTTGATCGAGTCTTCGGCGAGCACCGAGCAGTGGATCTTCACCGGCGGGAGCGAGAGCTCATCGACGATCTGCGTGTTCTTGATCTCCATCGCCTCGTCGAGCGTGCGCCCCTTGAGCCACTCGGTCGCGACGGAGGAGGAAGCGATCGCCGAGCCGCACCCGAAGCACTTGAACTTCGCATCCTCGATCTTGCCGGTCGCCTGATCGACCTTGATCTGCAGCTGCATGACATCGCCGCACTCGGGCGCGCCGACGATGCCCACGCCGATGTCCTTGCGTTCCTTCACCTCCGAGGTCTTGCCGAAGGTGCCGACATTCTGCGGGTTGTCGTAATGCTGGATGAGCTTCTCTGAGTATGCCATGGCTTGTGTCACCTTCCGGTGTGAGTGAATCGTGCGTGCGTGCGTTTGGCGGGCAGGACAGGTGGGGTGCCGGTCAGCCTCAGTGGTTCTGCCACTCGATCGCGTTGATGTCGATGCCCTCCTGGTGCATGTCCCACAGCGGCGAGAGCTCGCGCAGGTCCAGCACCGCCTTGCAGATCTTCTGCACCGCGTAGTCGACCTGGTCCTCGGTCGTGAAGCGCCCGAGCGAGAGCCGCAGCGACGAGTGCGCCAGATCGTCGCCCACGCCCAGCGACTTGAGCACATACGACGGCTCCAGCGAGGCGCTCGTGCACGCCGAGCCGGACGAGGTCGCGATGTCCTTGATCTTCATCATCAGGCCCTCGCCCTCGACGAACCCGAAGGACATGTTCGTGATGTGCGGCAGCCGCTTCTCGGCGTGACCGTTGATCTGCGTGTGCTCCACGCCGTCGGCCAGGGCCTTCTCCATCTTCAGCCGCAGCGCCAGCAGCCGCTCGCGCTCGGCATCCATCTCCTCGAGGCAGATCGCGCAGGCGGCGCCGAAGCCGACGATGCCGGTCACATTCAGCGTGCCCGAGCGGTATCCGCGCTCCTGTCCGCCGCCCTCCTGCTGCGAGACGAGGCGGACACGGGGCTTGCGGCGCCGGATGTACAGGGCGCCCACGCCCTTCGGGCCGTAGATCTTGTGCCCGGACCACGAGAGCAGGTCGATGTTGTCGGTCTCGACATTCGTGGGCATCTTGCCGACCCACTGGGTGGCGTCGGTGTGGTAGATCACGCCACGCTCGTGGCACAGCGCGCCGATCTGCGGGGCCTCATTGATGGTCCCGATCTCGTTGTTGGCCCACATGATCGACACGAGGATCGTGTCGTCCCGCATCGCCGATTCGACCATCTCCCGGGTGATGATCCCATCGGCCCCGGGCTCGAGGAAGGTCACATCGAAGCCTTGCTTCATCAGCCGCTTGCACGGGTCGAGCACCGCCTTGTGCTCGTGCATCGCGGTGATGATGTGCCCGCGCCCGGTGTTGCCGGGAGGGGCCTTGGCGTACATCTCGGCCGCGCCCTTGATCGCGAGATTGTTCGATTCCGTCGCCCCGGAGGTGAACACGACCTCCTTGGGCTGCGCGCCGATGACCGCCGCGGCCTGCTCCCGCGCCCGGTCCACCGCGTCCTCGCCCTCCCACCCGAACGCGTGGTTCCGCGAGCCGGGGTTCCCGAACTTCTCGGTGAAGTACGGGAGCATCGCCTCGACCACCCGGGGGTCGCAGGGCGTCGTCGCGGCGTGGTCCAGATAGATCGGCAGTTTGGGCATCGATGGCTCCCTTCGGATTCGCCCCGGCGGCTCCCGCGGCGACCCGGTCTCAGTCGTCGGCGGCCCGAGCGGCCGGCAATCCGGCTCACCTCGCTCGCGCCTCTTTAGAATGGTTCCATTCTAGGGCCGTTCAGCCCGCTTCAGCCAACCACTCCCCGCCCGATTCCGCCCCCCGGATCTCCGCCCGCCGGACGCCGCGGTTCCCACCCGCGCGATCCCCCAGGTCCCTCGCATTGATCACGCCGGAGTGCTCCGGGTCCCCCACGCCCGGACAGGCCCCCGCGGCCCGCCGAACCGCGGGCACCCGGTACGCTCGCGGCCCGGACGGCATCCACCATGAGCAGACACGCGGGTAAGAGCATCATCTTCTTCGATCAGGGCATGCTCAAGGACCGGCATTCCAAGCCGGTCCACGGCGTCGAACTGTTCCGCATGATGCTCATCCGGGACCTGCTCGAACGGGGGCTCCGGGTGACCGTCGCGGCCGACCGCTCCTGGAAGCGCATCTTCCACGACCACTCGCCCGACCCGGCCCCGCGCCCCGAACTGCTCTGCCCGCCCGCGCCCGTGTTCAACACGCTGGGGAACAGCATCGTCGCGGCCGCGATGGCGAGCCGGCGCCGCGAGCCGTTCGATGCGTGCGTGTTCGGCGATCCCCGGCGCGGGCTCCGCCCGGCCATGCGGATCGCCACCGCGCTCCGCATCGCCCGCCGATACCTGGCCTTCTCCCATCGGCACCCCACGCCGCAGACGGCCGCCTCGATCCGCAGGCTCGGCATCCCCGTGCTGGCGGTGTCGGATGATGTGGCCCAAGGGTTCCGCGAGGCGGGGATCCCGAACATCGCCGTGTCGTACGGGCTCCCCAACGCGCAGGCGTTCCACCCCCCTACCACCGTTCGCGGGCCGGGCGATGAGGCGCATCCGGATGGATCACACAAGAAGACCCGGATCATCCTGCTGGGGCGCATGCCCAACCATTTCAAAGGGCACGACATCGCGATCGAGAGCTTCCGCGCGATGGACCCGGCGCTCCGCGAGCGGGCCGAGCTGCACCTGGTCAGCTACATCGAACCGGTGCAGCTGGATCACCCCGGCGTGACAGCGCACATGTGGACCCGCCCGACCGAGATTCCGGACCTGCTGAGGTCGATGGACATCATGATCGCGCCATCGCGGAATGAGACTTTCTCGCAGGCCGTCGTGCAGGGCATGCTCACAGAGCTCCCCGTGATCGCGAGCCCGCTCCCCGTGTTCACCGAGAAGCTCGACACCGGGGCCGGGATCATCTGCCGGACCCCGGGCGAGTACACCGCCGCCCTGGAAGCCCTGATCCGCGATCCCGCCCGGCGACGCGCGATGGGCGCCCTCGGCCGGAAACTCGCCCTCGACCGCTTCGTCTGGAACACCGACCGCTTCCTCGATGAGCACCTGTTCCCCGAGGGCTGACCGCGGGGGGCCGGCTCAGGGGGCTGACCCCGGGGGACGCCCGCGCCGGTCGTTCGTCGCTCCTCCCCCCGTACTCCAGAAACCGCCCCTCCGCTCCCACCATCGCCGCTCCCCCCCACTCCCACCCCGCACGCCCCTGCGGCGCCGGCACCGATCGGTGTGGACCCCGCCCGGCGTCGGGACTATCCTCTGGGCCCGTCACAACGACGGAGCGGGCGTATAGCTCAGTTGGCTAGAGCGCAGTGTTCACACCGCTGAGGTCACAGGTTCGAGCCCTGTTACGCCCATTAGGTCACCAGGACAACAAACGACAGCGTTTGACTCCGCGTCCCTAAGTCCCGCATCAGCACGCCTTTGCGAATGGCGTGGCGAAACCGGGCGGTTCGCGGCGGCTGTTGACTGCGCCGGAATCTGCGCCACTCGTGCGCCGGATTCTGCGCCGGTTGGTGCGGGGGCGGCGTCGGCGGTGCGACCGGTCGCCTTGTCGAAGTCGGCGTCGCGGACCCGCAAATAATGCCGGAGCGCCACCGTGTCGGAGTTGCCGAGCCAGCTGCAAACGACATGGAGGGGGTGGTCCTCGCACAGTTCGATCTGGCGGGATGCCCGCAGGTTGTGCAGCACCTTCGGCCACTCGCTCACGCCCGCCCGCTTGATGAGCCGACGGGTGTGGGTGTGCGGGTTGTAGGCCGGGCGGAACTCGGTGAGCACGCGGTCGGCTCCGTCCTCGGCCTCGGCGAACGCCTGGGCGAGCAGCGCCTCCAGTTCGGGGAACAGCGGGCACCAGCGGCCATGCCCACCGGCGTGGTGGGCGGTCTTCGAGCTCGTGACCCACAGCCGCCGCCTCGCGAAGTTCACATCGCTCCACCGAAGCGCCAGCGCCTCGCCGCACCGCATTCCGCCGAAGCGGAGCAGGGACAAGAACAGACGCCACTGGAGCGTGGGGCAGGCGTCGAGCACCTTGGTGAACACATCGCGGGGGACGAAGTGGATGCGCTCGGGGTTCCGCTCTGATCCGGCCTTCACGGCGAGCCATGGGTTCTCTGAGACCATCCCCGCATTTACGCACCACCCCCAGAACTGGCGCGCCACGCGGAGGCTCCGGCCCACCGTCGCCGTCGCGTAGTTCTGACGCATCTCCACACGCCACCCCTCGGCCTTGGCCTTGTCGATGGCGCCGAGCTCGACCTCGCCGAAGTGGGCGAGCAACTGATCGCGGGTCTGCTTGAGCTTGGTGATGGTGGCGGGCTTCGAGTCAGTCTGGGCAGCCAGGAACCGCTCGAACGCGGGGCCGATGGTCCAGACCTCGGACTTCTCGCGGGGTTCGAACAGCTCGTGATTGGCGAGCTTGGCGTGCATCCTGTCGCCGAGCTCCGCCACCCACATCACGACCTCACGCGGAGGCGTGGAGCCGGTGAGCTTGGCGCTCAGCAGGGCCTCGACCTTGATGCGCACCGCGTCGGCGTCGCGCTTGGAGATCGCGCCGAGCCGCACCGAGTGCCGTTTCCCATCGCCGTCAACCCACAGGATCCGGCGCCCGCCGTCTTTGTCGCTGGACACGCTGGCCATCGTTCACGCCCCCTTCTTCTTGCTGTTCGCGGGCTTGCGCGCCCGCTTGACCGTGAGCTGGAGTCCCAGCGCCGTGGCGAGCCGATCGGCGTTGGCAAGGCTGAGGTTCCCCCCGCGCATGAGGCGGGAGGTGATGGCCGGGTCGATGCCCGCCTGTCGGTCGATCTCGTTCAGGCTCAGGCCCGAACGCTCGATCGCGCTCCTCAGCTCGTCCAAGACCTTCGGCTCCATCGGCATCATCGTACCCCAACTATTGCTTGTGTGCAACAATTTCCTGATCATCGTCCGAATCGTGGGACTGGTGGCGTGTCGCGCCGTGTCATCCCGTGACGGGGCAAATTCGATTCTCTCCGCTAAGAGAAAGAGTTGGGAAGAAAGAATCCGTCTTCAGATCGGGAGCCCTTCGGGCGATCCCGCCGATCGGTCGGAGGGGTTGTCGTTCTTGGACTTCAGCCGGAAGCGGTATGGATCGCCCTTCACACCCATGCCGAATCGCTCCCACGGGCAGCCCGGCTCATCGAGCGCCTTGTTGAGCATCCCGGCGATGTTCGTCTTCGACGGGGCCGGCTTGGTGGGCCACGACTCACGCAGTTCGTCAGGCGTGACGCCACTGCCATCGCTGGGAAGCTTGTCCATGACGAGGCGCTCGATGTCGCCGCCGCGGGCCTCCGCCACCGAGCCGATCATCGCGTACCCGCCGTCGCGGTACTCGACCACCGACTCCTGAGGGACGCCCGGGAACCGTCCCTTGGCCACGAGAATCCGGCGCCGGTCCGAGTCGTTCAGCTCGTCGTAAAACCGCATGTCCGCGAGGATGTCGGGGAATCCGGCGATGGCGTTCGATCCCCGATGGGCCGTGCCGTTGGAGCCCTGGGCCTTGCGGGCGTGATGCAGGACCAGAACACCGGCCCCAGCCTCGGAAAGCGCCCGCAGCGGACTCAGCGCCGCCAGTGTGGCGCTGGAGTCGTTCTCGTCATCACATGGCCAGCACCCGCCGAGCGTGTCGATCACGCACAGGTCAACCCCGCGCTCCCCCACGGCGTCCGCCATGACGCCGATGATGTCGAGCCATTCGGCCGAGGTCGGCCGCGCGAAGCCGTCACGATGGACGAGGAGCAGGTTGTCCGGCACGCCCTGAGATGTGCGCCGCAGCGCCCAGATCGGGGCGGGCTCCTCGCTCAAGATCAGTGTCGGCCCTCGAGCCGGTTCGCCGACCAGCGGGCCACCTCGGACGAGATCTCGGATCAGGGACGCCATGAGCGTGCTTTTGCCCGCCTTGGGGAGCGCGCTCAGCAGCGTGATGCCGCCCCTCGCGATGAACCCCGGCCAAAGCCAGTCGGGCTCCTCAGCGGGCGGGAGGTCGGCGATCGAGATGATGCGGGGGGGGCGGGACACCGGGTTCGGCGCGCCCCCCAAATTCATTCCTCCCAACTTTCCTTCTATACGGAGAGAATCGAATTTGGAGTGGTTATCCGGTCCTTCCTGATCCTCCGCGTCGCCCATCGCGTCGGCGCTGGTGATGAACTCGGCGGCGGCGATGGCGTCTTCGAAGTCTCGCCGCTGGGCGTGAGCCAGCACCGAATCCCGGGCGTCCTTCGCATCGAGCGGTGGGTCGATCACGCGGACACTGGCGGCCCGACCGACCAGGGCGCGGGCGAGTTTGCCGGCGCCGCGGTGCCCGGCGCCGTCGGAATCGCGCACGAGGGCGACATGCCGGCCATGCACGAGCTCCGCGAGCTGGTCCGCGCAAGCGCCCGCCATCGGCACACCCACGGCGTCGAGCCCGACCGACAGCAACGCGGCGCAATCGGAGGCGCCCTCGGCGACGAAGAGCGGGTCATCCTCCATCTCACCGGCACCGTCGGGGAGATGGCCATTCGGAATGATGAGCCCGCGACTGCTGCCAGGCTGGGCCCCCTTGCGCCCGTCCGGGCCGCGCGTTGCGATGCCGACGATGTTGCCCTCGGCATCGCGCTCGTCGATCTCCCAGGCCGAGCCAGCGGAACGGGCGACGCGTAGCCACGCTTCCAGCGTCACGCCGTCGGGCGGTTCGAGTGGGCGGTCGGCGCTGCGGCGGGGGTGTGGATCGCGGGGTGCGATGCTCATTCCACACCCCCATCCCGCGAGGTGCGCAGAATCCAGCCCGCGGCCGAGGGCGCGGCGGTGATGGCGAAGCCTCCGACCCGGACGCCCGGCAGTCGGGCGCGATCGCGAGCTCGAGCTTCATCGACGAGCCGATGCAGGAGCGCCGAGTGTCGGCATGGCGCGGCGGCGCGAGCGGCCATAACATTGGCCGTGCGAACCTGTGTGCCCGGCGCGGTTCCAGCCGCCCGGGCGTTTTGATAATGTGCGAACCCCATTATTTACTCCCCGGTTCCCCGGTCTTATGCGCGCCCCCGCGCTGCGCTGTCGAACAACCCATCACCCTCATCGCGCCCAGACGGTCGTCCCTGCCGATTCTGCTGGGCGGGCCGCGCCGGCTTTCCCATCGCTCGCCGGATGTCATCCAAAGAGCCCGGCGCGATGCAACGCCTGACGGCCTTCGGCCGTTGCTTGCGATATTTCATTGCATCCCCCAGTATTATTTCGATGCAACAGTGGCTGCGCCGTCGCCATCGAAGATCGCACGCATCAAATCGTCGCGCCGGATCAGCACCCGCCCGCCGACTCGGCCGACCTTGAGCGCGCCCGCCTTGATCGCGCGATCCAGCGTCCGCTCGCTCACCCTCGCGAACCGCGCGGCCTCTCGTTTCCCCATGATCTCGCTCCCCACCGACTCGACAATCTGCGTGGTCATCACGACCCCCCTTCCATCTTGTGCGAATGGCCGCGCTCGCGGCACCCAGTGAAAACTAGTGCCCAGCGGGGTGCGTGCAAGACATGCGCAGTCGTCTGGCGTCAGGTTGATGGTGATTGATGGTCATTTGATGGGTTCGCTGAGGGTTCAGCGGTCAGGAGCCCGCCCCCTTGCGCGACTCGATCATCTTCCGCACCGCCAGCTCAACGGTCGGTTTGTCGTTGACCGACCAGTTCTCCGCGATTCGCCGAAGGTCGCGCTCACTGAACGCAGCCTTCGACGCTTGCGTGCCGAATCCGGCGTTGGTGAGATTGGCCCGGATCGTGGTGTCGGTCGGCTTGTCCCCGCCTTTGCCACCTTTACCGCGCCCTTCGAGTCGATACTGCTCACGCACTGCCTCTGTGAACATCCTGCGCGTGTAGGTCGGAAGGTCGGCCGTCTGGTCGATCCGGGCGACAAGCCACGCAACATCCAGCGGCGCGCGCAGCAGCACATCCAGCCGATTGCCGACGAGGTGTTCGGGGGCGATGGATACAACCCCACCCGTGTCGATGCCGACGGCGAACTCCAGCATGAAACGCATGGCGCGCACGAGGTCGCAGGCCTTGGCATCATCCGCCGGCAGCAGCGGCCGAGCGGGCTTCCCGGCGTCGTGCAGGGCGCACAACACCGCCGCGTCGCATTCATCACGATGCTCCTCGAACCACCCGGGCACCTCCCGTTCGTGGGCGTCGAGCCGATCCGGAATGGCATTCCATGCGGCGGCGAGTTGTTCTTCGTCAGCAAGTTGATCGAAGGCGAATTGCCCGCCCAGCACCGACGCGACCGCTTCCTGAACGATCGGATCATCGCCGTCATGCCGGAGCGACTGGAGCAGCGCCCACGCCCGCTTGAGCTCCCGGCGCGCCGCCAACACCCGGTCCCGCCGAACCTTCGCCTCGAACCGCAGCGTGTGCCAACGCTCGACGGCGATCATCGCCTTCGTCTGGAGCGCCGCCTCGACGGCTCCGCGTCGTCCGCCATGCTGGTCAAGAGCCTCGCCGATCCGGCGCCGGATCTCGTGTCGGAGGTGCGCGTTCGCGGGTTCGCTCAATCCCGCGTCCAGCAGAGTGAAGGGCCGGGGCTGCGGGTCGCGCACGGGCGTCACGCCCGGGGGTGCGCCGCGGTTCTGGAGGTCGGTGTCGAGGTCGTCGTGCGGATCCATGAGGGGCTCCAGCCGGGCGCGCCCCCCAGCACGCCCGACCGGCCCCATTATCCAGTGTCGCGAGCATCCCAACCCACAACAGAGAGGTTATCCCCGCCAGCGCATCCCTATGTGGATAACCCGTGGACACAAGCCTCGTAATTCTCGTGGGGATTGGGGAATCGGTGTTTGCGGCCCCTTCAGCGGCGATGTGCCACATGCCTCGGGACCGGGCCGCGGGAGCGCAGCCCCAGCTTCCCGCTCCCCGCACGGCGGACGCGGGCGGAGCTGCGTTGGCGGCAAATGGGCTTGAAATCGCGAGAATCGGCCCACGCCTCACCGGTAATACCCAAAGGCGTGGGGCCTGCATGGTAGATGTGCACCAAGTTCGATCACGGGGCTTGGAGTGGAGCACGGCCATACAGCCCGCGCTACCCTTGTCCCGAGCGGGCGAATGAGGCGCATTGGGGACCCGGATTGCTCGATCTCAACGCGTGATGCACCAGCCACTTCCGTCATTCCGAAAGCCGCCGGTCATTGAGACCGCTTTGAGCGCGCAGTTCCAGCCGCTCAAGCGGATGTCGAACGCCCACCTCGGGCTGTTCTGGAATCGGGTCCGGGATACCTATCCGAAGCTTCAGGACGCGGACCCGATCGAGCCCCAGATCGAGCGGTTTGGCGCCGAACTTCCGCGGGCTCGGTTCCCGCAACTCCGTATCGCCGCGTCCCACCCGGCCGCCCGCCTTCGGATGTCCTCTGAGGACGGCCATGTGATGCTCCAGCTTCAGAACGGCCGCCTGGTGTTCAACTGGCGTCGGCTCGATGGCGGGAATGAGTACCCGAGATGGACGCAGGTCGAACCGCAGTTTCAGGCTGCCTTGCGGGAGTTGACGGCGTTCGCGGAGGCCGAGGAGCTCGGGTCCATCGAACCAAACCAGTGGGAAGTGACGTATTTGAACCATCTGGTCAGGGGGCGCGAGTGGGACACGCCGTCCGAGTGGAAGGATGTGCTTCCTGGCGTTATCGGGTCCACGGAGATGGTCTCGATGGGCGGGTTCGAAAGCATGGGCTGCCATACCCACTTTGCGCTGCCGGATAATGCTGGGAGGCTGCACGTCGAAGTGACGCACGGATTCGCGGGCCCCGACGAGGATGCCGATGAACTCCTCATCGTTCAGTTGACGGCCAGGGGCGGCATCGACGAGGGCCGCGATGTGTCCGCGGGGCTGGCCTTGGGACGCGAGGCGATTGTCAGGTCGTTCGGGCAGATCGCTGGCGAACGAGTCCGCACCGAAGTATGGGAGCAAGAGGCAACCGCACAATGAGCACGCTGGACGCGCGAAACATCTTGTCAGACGCCACCGGCCGTGTCACGCCGTTCTCGCGGACCCACGGTGCGTCAGCTGATGCGCTGGCGACATCTGCCAACGATGACGCCGCGCTCTGGGATGACGCCTGCGAGCGCATGCTAAGATGGCGGTCGAACCCTGGTCAGTTCAACGAGGAAGACGAGCCGTCCATCGAAGTCCTCGACACAGCGATCGACTTTGCGGTCGATGAACTTACCCGTGGCGGCCCAGCGCCCACGATCATCATCCCCTCCGGGGACGGGAAGGTTGCCTTCGAGTGGCACTACCGTCGGAACACGATGATCATCGAGTTCGTCGGTCGAGGCCGAGCGAAGTACACGAAGTTCGCTGACGGCCGCGTCGTCGAGAAGGGCGTGCTCATCCGCAACCCCCAAACCAGGAAGCTGGAACTCGGCGGCTGATCGACCCCGAGTCAAGAACGGGGTCGCATGGAAACCCAGCACGCCGAGCAGCCTGCCATCGCATCCTCGCTCTACCGTCGCCTTCCGATGGATTGGTGGCGCTCCGCGTTGAAGAAGGGGAAACTCCACATCCTGCCGGTCAGTCGGTTCAAGCCGAATAGCAACGACGCCGACGGGCTTTCCGTTTCCCAAGCACGCCTGTCAACGATCGAGCAGGCGAGCACCACCGCAACGGGCAAGCGGGATTGCCTCGCCGAGTTCCCCACCTCGGTTGCAACAGGTCGCGGCCTGACGGTCGAGCCAAAGCCGACCGAACGCGATCCCGGCCATGCCGTCATCCCCGAGATGAACTTCGCGGCGATGCAGGATCCCGAAACGGAAGCGATCGTCGAGGAACACGCCTTGGCGTTGGCTCAAGCGTCGAAGGTGACATGGCCTACCGAGGGCGACCCGCCGCCCAACACCTGATCCGAAGGCGATCGGTCAGACTTGGTTCTACAGCGAGACGATCGAGTCGCCCGACCTGCCAACCCACTGCATCTTGACGCCCCGCCCGCCCGTGCAGCAACGGGCTGGGCGTGCAACAATGCGTCCACGCCGGGAAGACCCGGAATCTGGGATCTGAACGGGTCTCGGTGGAACGCAGGGCAGCAGGAGGCCGGATGGCGAAGAAGGTGACGAAGAAGATCCTCGGCACTCAGAGGGAGATGTCATGACGAACACGAACACTGCATTCGACAACGCCGATCGTCTATGGGTCGTGCACATCTCCAACAACAAGCGGCTGGCTGAGCGAGCGCAGCGCGAGGGGTTCATGTGCATCGGGTGGACGCGCATCGGCGATCTGCGCCCCTATGACACGCCGGAGAAGCTCAAGGCCGCGTACGAGAGGGCATTCCCAAACAAGTCGGCGGCATCCGTCCGCTCCTCGTACACGCAGGTCTACAAGTTCGCTCACGAGATGGAAGTTGGCGAGCCCGTCGTGTACCCGATCAAGGGTTCGAGCGACGTGATGATCGGGCGGATCGCGGGACCGTACGAGTGGTCAGATGATCCGGAGTTGCGGGAAGGCGACTACAACAACGTGCGCGAGGTGGAATGGCTGGAGCGTGTGCCGCGGGTGCGGTTCAGCCAGGGCGCATTGCGGAGCTTCGCAAGTTACTCGTCAGTGTCCACGGCCGATGATCATCTCGATGAGGTCCGCCGTGTGCTGGCGGGCCGAGAGACCCCGAGCATGCCCACGAGCTCGGGCGAGTTGCCCGTGACGGATGATGAGGCCGAAGAGAGCGAGGACGATGCCGAGATGGCCGCGGAGGAAGTCATCCAACGGACCAAAGACTATCTGCTGCGACTCTGGAGTCGGACGAAGCAAGATTTCGAAGAAGTCGTCGCCACCGTTTTCCGTGCACTCGGATACACCGCAACGACGACTCGCGGCACGCGGGACCTCGGGGTGGACATCGTCGCGCACGCGGACCCGCTTGGCGTGACTGGCCCGATCCTCAAGATCGAGTGCAAGAGCGGGACATCGACCATCGGTGCCCCAGAAGTGAAGCGCCTCAAAGGCGTCCTCAACCCCGGCGAGAAGGGTATCCTGGTCGCCCTGGGCGGGTTTTCGATCGACGCAATGAGCACCGAGCAGAACAGCACAAATCTCATACTGATCGACGCAGACCGCTTTGTCGATTTGTTCTTGAGCAGCTACGACCGTCTCAGCCCCGAGATCCGGCATCGCTTCCCATTGCAACGGGTATATGTCGTTGCATCATGATCCGAATCATCCCTCAATACCCTTTCTCGCTGGCCGAGCGATGATTCCTCGACCAGCCGGCTGCTGCCCGAGCCAGCATGTCACGACGGCTCGGGGCGGATCTGATTCTCATAGTGAAATCTCAGTCCGGATTCCCCCCATCGCATGGGACCCACAACCAATCTCCACCCCCTCCGGATTCCGCCACAGATGGGACCCGCTGCGCCAAACCCCGCGTCTGCTGAGCGAGTAGTCGATGGCGGGTCCCATGCCCGAAGCCGCTCCCCAGCGCGGGGGTATGCCCCGGGGGTGCGGGCGTGCGTTGGCACCAGGGGCGGGTGCGGGCGACGCCTCCGTCGCATCGACGGCCCCCTCCGTCGCCACGAGCTCGCTCCCCGTCGCGGGCGTCGTCCGGCACAGGACGACCAACCCAACGGCCGAGTGGATCGTTCGGTGCCCGGGCGACCGGACGCGGGCGCGGACTCACAGGACGGATGGCTCCCTGGGCACCCGTCGGTTCGCTCGGCCTGCGTGGCCGCCGCTAGGGTGCCCACGCCCATCTCCGCCCCCAGCACGACCGCCAGACGCACAGCACCCCGCCGATGGTCCGAAGACCCGGGCGCGGCGCTGGCGCTCGCAGGATGGCTCAGGAGTCACTCAGCCGGCGATCTCCACATCCATGGCGTCCGCGTCGATCTCGCTGACATCCCCGGGCAGGGGGCCGAACCCGCCGCCCAGGAAGACCGCGTTCATCTCCGCATCCGTCGGGTCGCGATCGGCCAGGGCGATCCGGTCGGCCAGCACACGGTTCACGAGCACGAGCTTGTTCAGCTTCAGCGCGATCCCGAGGGCCGCGCAGGTGTCCTCGGCCGGGATGCCCAGGGCGTCCAGCTCCGCCGGCGTCTTGGCGTTGGCATCCACCAGACGCTCGGCCAGGAGCACGATCAGCGCCCGCAGGGCGCCGGGCGAGGCGTCGTCCAGGTGCCCGGCCGCGATGTGCTGCGAGAGCGCGGAACCGAGCGTCGGCGCGGGTCGCCGCCCCCTCCCCGAATTGCCAGTCTTGCGCTTCGCCTTCGCGTTGCCGGACTTCGAGCGGGCGGTCGTCGCCGCCGGGACGCCGGCGCCGGTGGAGGTGGCGCCGGTGGGGGTGGCGATGGTCGTGGAGGTCGATGTGGTCGTGGGTGCCATGGGGGTCTCCTAGTCGGAGTGGAGCCGCGTCGCCATCGGCACCACGCCGACGCCGAACACGGCCGAAGCCACGCCGCACCCCGCCGGGCGCGCCGCGGCGGGTGGGTCAGTCGGTGGGGTTCTTCGGGGTGGGCGGAGCGGTGCTCTCACCCGTCCGCTCGGCGTCCGGCCGGACATCCGGCGCGGGGTCATCGGGGTCCACTCCGGCGATGGTGAGGATCGCCAACCGGATCTGAGGAGCCAGCGAGCCCCATCTCCGGGCCAGCGCTTCGAGAGCGGGGTTTCTGGCAACTGCGCCGGAATCTGCGCCGCCCAACCCGGAATCTGCGGTTTTCCTCGGGAAATCGTGGGGTTGTTCAGGGCCTGTTACGCCCATTTCCCCGGAACGATGCCTCTCGTTCCATTCCCCGCCGCATCCTTTGCACTCCCATCGCCGCTCCGCAGCGGTGATGTCGATGTCGCGCGCGTCCGCTTCGGCGAGCTCGCCTGCCGGGGATGTCCTTCGGCGCGACCCTTGTCCGCTGTGACCGCACGGGGCGATTTAGCGCTCTCGAAGCCACTTGGCGGCCGGTGCTCGCGGCTTCGCCGGCGCCCGGCGGCGCTGGCGGTGCATCGTCATGTTGGTGGTACCCTGTCGCGAACGCGAGGGGCCGCCCATGGCAGAGGATCGTCCGCACGAACCAGATCCGAGCACCGACGCTGAGCGGGGTTCCCGTGCGGATCCGGCGTCGACGCTGGCATCCGCCGCGGCCGGGGGCGACCGGGAGGCGGCCGAGGCGCTGTTCGTGGCGGTCTATGACCAGCTCCGCGAGATCGCCCAGCGGCTGCTCATGAATGAGCGTGCGGGGCACATGCTCCAACCCACCGCACTGGTCAACGAGGCGTACTTCCGCATGGTGGGGAGTGATCCCGTGGCCGCCGAGGGCACCACCCATTTCCGTGCCATCGCGGTGCGGGCGATGGGGCGGGTGCTGGTGGACCACGCCCGGCACGAGAATCGCCAGAAACGCGGAGGTGGTTGGCGGAGGGTGTCCCTCGATGTCGCACTGATGGGTGAGGATGCCTCCGCCGTGGAGCCGCTGGTGCTCAAGGAGGCGCTGGAGGCGATGGCGCGGGCGGATCCGCGGATGGCCCAGGTGGTCCAGCTCCGGATCTTCGGCGACCTGACGACGAAGGAGATCGCCGCGTTCATCGGCGTCTCCACGCGCCAGGTCGAGCGCGACTGGGCGATGGGGCGCGCGTGGCTCCGCCGCCACATCCTCGAAGAGGAGGAGGATCGCTCGTGAACGACGATGCATCCAGGTACGAGCGGATCAAGCGCCTGTTCACGCGCGCCATCGAACTGCCCCATGAGCAGTGGTCGGACTTCCTCGATCGGCACTGCGCCGATGATCCCGCGCTGCGGCGGGAGGTTGAGGCGCTGCTGGCCCAGCACGACCCGGCCCACGCGCCCAGCGCTGGCGATGCGACCGACCCCGGCGGGGACGATGAGCCCACGATCGCCCTCGCCGGTCAGGATGATCCGCGATCTCCCGGCGAGACCGGGGGTGGCGGGGGCGAGGGATGGCCCAGCGACATCTCGCTGGGCTGGGGTCGCGGCCCGAGCAAGCCGGCGGCCGGATCCTCCGGACACACTGGGGGCAGCACCGCGACGCCGACGCAGATCGGCGGGTACCGCATCGTCCGCGAGCTCGACCGCGGCGGCATGGGCACGGTGTACCTGGGCGTCAAGGCCGAGGGCCAGTTCAAGCGCCGGGCCGCCATCAAGGTCGTCCGCCGGGGTATGGACACCGACGAGGTGCTGCGCCGCTTCGAGATGGAGCGGCAGGTCCTCTCGGCGCTCAACCATCCGAACATCGCTCGGCTGTACGACGGCGGATCCACGGAGCAGGGGCTCCCCTACTTCGCGATGGAGTACATCGACGGGCTCCGCATCGACACCTACTGCGACCGCAACGCGCTGTCGATCGACCAGCGGATCGAGCTGTTCATCAGGGTGTGCGACGCCGTGCAGTACGCGCACCGGAACATGGTCGTGCACCGCGACATCAAGCCGGCGAACATCCTCGTCACCAGCGATGGCTCGCCCAAGCTGCTGGACTTCGGCATCGCGAAGCTGCTCAATCCGGAGTTGTCGCTGTTCGCCGGCGATCCCACCGCGCCCGAGCTGCGCGTGATGACCCCGGAGTACGCCAGCCCGGAGCAGGTCCGCGGCGAGCAGATCTCGGCCGCCAGCGATGTCTACTCGCTGGGCGTACTCCTCTATGAACTGCTGACAGGACATCGCCCGTACCAGATCCGCCACCGCCTGCACGCGGAGTTGATCCGCGTCATCTGCGAGCAGGAGCCGGACCGACCCAGCACGGCCGTGAGCCGCATCGACGAGGGCGAGCCGGATCCCGGCACGCCGAACGCGCCGGGATCCGGATCGGGCACGGGCACCACCATCACACCCGAGACCGTCAGCCGGACGCGCGGCACGCGCCCGGACTCGCTCCGCCGCCGGCTGTCCGGCGACATCGACAACATCGTGATGATGTCGCTGCGCAAGGAGCCGCAGCGCCGCTATCCCTCCGTGGAAGCGCTGGCGCGCGACCTGGAGGCCCACCGCAGGGGGTTCCCGGTCTCGGCCCGCCCCAGCAGCTTCGGATATCGCGCTTCCAAGTACATCAAGCGCAACAAGGCCGGGGTCGCGCTGGGCGCCACGGCGATCCTCGCGCTGGGCGCGGGCGTGTACGGCGCGATCAACGCTGCGAGCGTGCAGGCGGCCCGGGCCCGCGCCGACGCAGCCCAGAGCGATGCGCTGGCGCAGGAGGCGCGGGCCGACGCTGAAGGAGCGCGTGCCGAGGCGCTGCTCAACCGCACCCGCCACATCATCGATGTGCTGCTGTTCGACATCCACGATGCGATCCAGCGCCTCGAGAACGCGACCGAGGCACGGAAGATCATCATCGAAACCGCGCTGGCGAACCTCGAGAGCCTCGGCGCTGAAGAGGGTGCCGACGATCCGAGCGTCCAGCGCGCCATCGCAATGGCGTACGACCGCATCGGTGACATCCTCGGCGGCGTGCGCGGTTCGAGCCTCGGACGCCCGGATGATGCGATCGCGCATTACCGGATCGCCCGAGAGATTCGCGCCCCGCTGCTCGCAGAGTCAGCCGACGATCCTGAACTGCTCCGCGACGCCGCGAACAATCACATCCGAATGGGTGATGTGCTGTTCCAGCTGGAGAACAACGCGGAGGGTGCGCAGGAGTATGAGGACGCCGAACGGATGCTGGAGCGATTGCTGGCGATCGACCCCGCGGAGCTGGATTCCCGACGGCTGCTCGCGGTCTCGCTGCTTAATGCGGGCACCGCGCTCGCCCGCGACAACCAATATGAGAACGCCCTCGGCTACTACCAGCGATCGCTGACCATCAGGGAGGATCTGGCCGAGCGCCGCCCCGATGATCCGGTGCACCGGCGCGATGTGGCTGTCGTGCTCGGGAGGATCGGCAGCGCCTACGCCGCGACCGGGCGCGAGCGTGAGGCGATCGAGCAGCACGAGCGCGCCCTGCGGATCAAGCAGCGCCTGGCCGCCGAGGACCCGGAGAACCAGTGGGCACAGCGCGACATCGGCATCTCGCACTACGCGATCGCGCTGGTGCACCGGACGCTGGACGAGCCGGGAGAAGCCGCGGCACACATGAACGAGTTCCGGTCGATCGTGCTGCAACTCGTGACGGCCAATCCCGACGATGCCCGCGTCCAACGCGATCTGTTGCAGTTCGCGCATCCCGGCTGGGTCGCCTCCGCGCTCGCCGCCGGCGACCGCGATGGTGTGCGCCGCAGCGCCGAGGAACTCATCGTCGTTGGCCAAGGGATACTGGTCGACGATCCTGAGAATCCCGTTCGACAGCGCACCCTCGCCCTGATGCACGAGGCCGCGGGAGCAACATACGAGTCGCTCGAAGACCGCGCCGCGGCCCGCACGGCCTACGAAGCGGCGATCACGCTGCTCCGCCCACTCGCCGAGGGCAGATCGCCCGATCCCGAGAGCGCGGACGATAGAGATCGCATCCTCGCACGACTCCGCGCCCTCGATGAGCCCGGCTGAGGCTGACATGCCCGATTCCGCATCTCCCCAACCACGCAAATCCGCGCGGTAGTCCGCACGCCGCTCGCGCGATCGTGCGTTCAACGCCTCCATCGCTCACTCGTTTGGATCGCCCGCTCGCACAGATGTGGGGACGCCAAGCCATGGCAAGCGGTCCCGAGCCACAGATGTGGGTGATGTCATCCGCATATCGCTCAACATTGTGGAATATCGATTTTGTGCGCTGAGCATGCAAGTTCCCATGCTACTTTCGCTCCGAATCGCGCCGATCGCATCGCGCGCACCTCAGCCCACGGAGACACAACATGATGCGCCACCTCACCCGTGCCAGCAGGACCGTGCTCACGATGTTCGCGTGCGCCGCAACAGCAGCGCTGTCCGTGCCCACCGCCTCGGCAGCACCGTTCGAGCCGCCCGTCTCGGCCGACTTCAACGCCGACACGCACGACGACCTGTTCATGCTGCACTCCGCGTTCCACCACGCCGAGCCGAGGATCGGACACATCAGCGTGTTCGCGATGCCCAACGGCTTCCCCTGGCTCGCGATCAACTCGCCCGAGTCGAACGACTTCTTCGCCACCGTCGGCGCCTCGGCCGGCGATGTCGATGGCGATGGGCACGATGACATCGCCATCGGCGCGCTGTACACGCTCGCCCACCCCGCGACCACGCCGCCGCCCAACGCGCCACTCGGTCGCATCGATGTTTACTCCGGCGCCACCGGCGCTCTGCTCTGGACGCTCCAGCACGACTCGGCCCGCTTCCTCGGGCGCAGCGTCGCAGGCGTCGGCGATGTCAACGGCGACGGCTCGCCCGACATCGCCGCCGGCGGGTATGTCACCCACGAGTCCGGCGGCTTCTACGAGCGCGTCTTCGTGTTCAACGGCTCGACGGGCGAACTGATCCGCATCTTCGTGCCCGAAGCGCCCAACCAGGCCTTCGGGCACGCCATCACCGGGCTCGGCGACATCGATGGCGACGGCATGGCCGAGCTGGCCATCGCTGCCCCCGCCACGCCGTTCGACGCCGCGAACGGCACACAGGGGCGCATCTACATCTTCCAGGGCGAGCCATCGGACCCCGACACCCCGCAGACGCGGCTCGCGAGCCTGAACGCGATGACCACCATCGAGTCGGCGCACGAGTCCATCGAATTCGGTTCGGTCCTCATGCCCGGGAACGATCTCAACGACGATGGGCTGCACGAGCTGCTCGTCGTCTCGCGCATCATCGCCCCGCCCGAGGTCCGAGGGCTGTTCCGGGCCGAGATGATCGATGTGCTCGACGGCACCCGCGTCTACGAGGATCCGCCCGCCGACTACACCGGCACCGGCGATGTCAACCTCGACCTGATCATCGACGCCGAGGACCTCAACGCGATCATCGCGCTGCTCGACCTGCCCGCCGATCCCAACAGCCCGTTCAACGGCGACTTCAACGGAGATGGCTTCGTCGATGCGCAGGACCTGACCGATGTCGTCGCCGAGTACGGGCACACCCACCCGCTCAGCGACCTCGCCCGCCGCCCCGGCGATGTCATGTTCCTCACCATCGACGCGGCCCGAAACCTCGCCATCCCCGCCGGCGAGATCTGCACCCGCCCCATGCGCTCCCTGACCTTCCCCGGCGCCTTCGTCGTCTGCGATGTCCCCACCCCGCCCGGCGAATCGGGGCTGGGCTTCCAGATGCCGGGGGGTTGGGAGTGGGGTGGGTACGCGACGGACGGAGGGCTCGGCGACATCCCGCCAGACATGGTCGCCTTCTGCTACACCTGTTGCCCTGTCCCGCAGACGCCGGATGTGCCGTGCGACTGGGCGCCCTGCGATGACTGCCCGGATCACTTCGGCCCGCTCGGCGGCGGCAACCCCGACCCGGGCGAAGGCCCACCGGGCGGGGGCGGCGGCAACCCACCCGGAGGCTGCCTCCGCGACGCGGACTGCGATGGCATCCCCGACCAGTTCGACTGCGACCACCCCGCCGGCGCGGGCCAGGAATGCTGCGAGAGCGATGCACTCTTCGGCGGCGGCCAGGGGGCGGACAACACGCCCAAGCAATCGAAGGACGGCGATGGAGACGGAATCATCAACGCGCTTGACTGTGACAGCGAGTGCTACATCGGTGATCTAGAGGCCGACTGCCAGTGCCTCGACGAAGATGGCGATGGAACACCGAACTCGCTCGACTGCAGCTCTCCGTGTTCGACGATGTGCGAGGAAGCGACGCTGACAGTCTCGGCGTCACCCAACTATTCGTTCGATACCGAAGAGACGCTTATCCATCTCATGCACGCCTCCGGTGTCGACCGCGATGGCGATGGAATCCCGGAATTCGCCGATGGCTTCGGGCTCTTCGCCGACGACGGGGTCGAAGAGAGCCGGACGGGCGCTTCAGAGTTGTTCGTACCGGTTGTGATTGGTGGGTTGCTCGATGAGCCCTTCGCGATCGGGTACGACGCATCCGACCCATCACTTGTGGCCGCACAGATCGCTGAGGATGTGTGGGAGTACACCCCAGCCGGCGGGCGTGGGCGGCTATGGACCAAGCCCTCCGACCAAGAGCGGGATCCACGGAGCGTGCTCGAAGGCGGCGACTTTGTCCCTCCCGGATCCACATACCTCATCGAAGACTTCGTCTCGCTCGGCAGTGGGATTACGCTGTACTACGAAGCAATCACGCCGAGCGTCTTCGTCGGAGATCACAAGATCGAAGTCACCCAGGAGGGCTGCACGCGCTGCACGAAACTCACCGCCTTCGCCACGACGATGCTCGCCGCAACTGGACCAGAAACCATTGTTCCAATCCAGCGAGCGCCGATCTCTACTCCGATCCCAGAGATCCAACTCCAACCGGTTGTTGTCAGCAACCTGAGGGCCGCATCCGATCGCGCCACATTGCTCGCCGACATCAACATCGCAGGGCTCATCAGAGATGCCGCGAGCGACCTTGTGCCTGGTGAACTCGGAACGATCCAGTCCGCCCAGATCTCGCTCAACGGGCTCCCGCTCACGATCGTCGATTACGAGAACTCTGAGATTTCGGATCTGGAGGTTGTGGCCAGCAAGCCGCCGGTCCCGCAGACCTACACCGCACCATACTTGTTCGCCGGCAGCTTCCAGGAGCAGTTCATCGGCGCGGCGATCAATTTGGGAACCAACGTGCTCACCATCAGAGCCACAAATCTGCACGGGCACACAGGGTTTGCATCGTGGACATTCACCGCTCTGGCCGCGCCCCAGACCGGCTCGGAGGATGTTTCCGGCACGGCCTCACTCACGTTCCTGCCCCCCATGGGCCAAGGCATGCCGGAAGAACTCGTCCTATCGCTGTCTCAGTGGGGGCAGGACTTCCCGGAGGTGATCGTCAAGCGCGATCCGCAGGAACCCTCGCTCTATGTCGGTGATCGCCTCGTCGAGGGTGGCGGCGCGCCTGCCTCACTTCTCACCGACATCACGGTCCGCATCATTGACTCTCCCACCGAGTTCCAATTGACATCGATCGAGGAACTCGAAGTGTTCGTCGCCCATCCAGGAATGGCGATCCTGGGCGAGTTTCCGATGAGCCTGACCGAAACCGCGGAGGGGACATCAGAGTTTGTCGGACCGTGGGAAATCACGAGCGATCTCCGCAACAGCCTGGATGTCCACGACTTCTCCGTGGTCGATTCCTTCCTGTTCGGTGCATCGGAGCCCGGGACTGTGATCCCGCTGATGCTCGGGCTCGAAGGCCCGCTCGAACTCGCTCTGGCTTTCGAGTCGTTCAGGCTGGGTGATTGGGAGGTCGACTTCTCAACTGAATTGCACTTGGAGTTAAAGCCGAACCTGCACGCCTTCGGTGAGATTGGCTCCTCGTTACCAAAGCTGTTCATTGCCATCGATTCGTCGATGAATGTCACGCTGGACGAGTACTTTGCATCCCGCAGGTACGGCATGACGAATTATGTCCAAGGCATCGGTGCCGGACTCATGGCCTCCGGCGCTGACTTCGTCGATGGAATCGCCACGCTGGGTAAGGGCGCGTGGCACCTCGTCGCGAACTACAACCTCATCTCGATGGGATACCGAATTGTGGTCGGCGATGATGTCATCCTCGTGGAAGACCAGCAACGCCTCGATGCGATCGGGGGTGTAGTCAAATCCGTTGCCACGATGACATGGCAGATCGTCCAGAAGCACGCGGACGCGATCAACAGCGCTCTACTCGGGAATCCAAACGAAATGGTCGCGCTGGGCGAGGAATACCGCGTCGCGGGCGAGCTCACCGCGCACATCGTGGCGATGCTGGTCGATGAACTGGAGGACTGGTTCTTAAACCTCGACGACTACGAACTCGGGTTCGTCGTTGGACGGGTGTGCGGATGGGTTCTCGAGTCCGTGGTCACCACAGCGCTGAGCGGCGGTGTCGCACTCGCAACCAAGACTGCGCTGTTCGCCAAACTCGCCGTGAAGATCAATCGGCTCGAATTCCCCGGGATGGACTCCGCTGCCCAGGATGCCATCCGCGGGAAGGTCTCCGAACTCTGCGAGGTCATCACCGGGCCGAACGGGCTGGCGATCAAGCGCATGTGCTTCGCGCCTGGCACTCCGGTGTGGACCCCGGGCGGGCCGGTCCCGATCGAGCGGATCCGGCGCGGCGATCTCGTCCTTTCTAGGTGCGAGCGAACCGGCATCACCGGGTACAAGCAAGTCACCGAGCTCCATCGCACCCATCCGGACGTCTTGCTGCGCCTGCGAATCGCGGCCAGCTCGCTCGGTACCTCCGAAGCACCGCCACCGCTCCCGCTCGACGGGCCTGCCAGCGATGCCCAGTGCTCGGCATGGTCCGTGCCGGCCCAGTCCCAGATCACCGCCACCCTGGTCACGCCGGAGCATCCGTTCTGGTCGGTGACGAGGGGCGCCTGGATCGCCGCCGGGGACCTCCTGCCCGGTGAGCAACTCGCCTCGGCAGACCCCGCGCGCCCGCTCGTCCATGTCCAGGACATCCAGGTGCAACGCGGCCCCCCGCCCGGAGAACAGCACCTCACGACCCACAATCTCACCATCGACGGATGGCACACCTACTTCGCAGGCGATGCGTGCGTGTGGGTGCACAACAGTGCATCGAAGCGATGCCAGGAGTTCCGCGCGGCCTATGACGCAAGAATTAAAGCCCTGACCGGGTTCCCGCTTCCCATTGATCGTCTGCAAGCCCTTCGCGAGGTCTTTGACGCCCTGGACGGGGATCTGCTGCCGGAGGATCGCCCACATATCTTCAAAGCCATCGACGAGGTGGTCGCGGACCTGTACAATGAAGCCGTGCAAAATGGACAGGTGAATCTTGACCTGGTCCCCACATACAAGCAGATCAGAGACACTTTCGGAGGCACCGGCGGGCAACGCAGCTATCTGTTCGATCAGACACTAGGCCCGGCAAACATCCAGATTCACCATGCAGCTCAGAAGAAGTATGTAAAGATGATCGCAGCACTTCGGAATCTGCCCGAACCAAGTGATGAATTGCTTGATTCAATGCCCTCCATTCCATTGCTGCAACTTCAACATACCGGTGCGATCGCCAAGACACAATCAGCGAACAAGATGTCTTATCATAATATATTGAATGAAGGCATCCGATCCGCTATCAAGATTCCGGATCCACAATCGCGCGCATCGGCGATTCGACTCGCCATTCTGGAATCGTGGGATAAGTTTGCAATACAGCACCCCGGTGACCTGGCTACTCCGTTTCCCATAGTGCGACAAAGCGTCGACGAATGGCTCATATCGATCGGTCTCCATCCATGACGAGCGAACCCATGCGGCGGATCCGGATCAACATCACGAAGCCAGCCCAAGACGAGGCCGAGCGCCAGCGGATCGACGGTGTCATCGAAGAACTGGAGCGGTTCATCCCATCCATCACTCGTGTGTGGCTCGAGGGCAGCGAGCGCAAAGCTGGGGCGGTGGTCTCGCTCGAGACCGTTCGCGTCGTCCATTCCATTCTCATGGATCGCGGGATTTCGCCGTGCCTCATGGGCCACTCCCTCTCGTGCGGTCGCTGGGGCTATGAACAGTTGTGCGGCAGCTTTGGCGAGGGCGCCATCGAAGACTCACCATTCTTCCTCTTGCTCCACGCTGAGGCGTGCGATATCGAGTTGAGCGCGAGAACCGATCCTCCGATTGTATTGGCACTGTGTGATTATCCGTGGACGGTGTGGCCGCGCGATCCCGCGTACCGCGGGATCACCGGCGACTTCGGGCGGTGCGTGGTGCCGGGTTGGATCAAGACCATCCTGGAGTCGCAGGGGTTCCGAGGGATCGATTTCATCCCCACGGCCGTGCTGACACCGGAGCAAGCGGACCGGAACCCCGGTGCGGGCGAAGTATTCACCCCGGACACTTGGGGCGACACGCCGGAGGATGAGGTGTTCTGGGAGATCCGGTCGACCGCCTTGCTGCCGCACATCTCGCCGTTCAGGGCTAAGGCTCGTCTGCCTGTGCATCCGTCCCTTGGAGCCATTGGGTCCATTGTGGATCGTGAAGACATCGGGCCGATTTCACCGCTCACAGGGATGCTTCTCGATCCACTCCCCCGATACACCACCGAAGCCATCAGCGCGTTTGAGGGAGTCGATGTAGCGCACTCGATCGAGTACGGCCCCACACTGCACCAGCCTGGTGCCATGCGAAACCTCTTCGTCTCCCACCGCTTCCGCGAGTTCTGCCAGCGCGAGGGCATTGACGCCACTTTCTACCCGGTCCGGATCGACGACCCCGAGGTCGTCCGAGGCTGGGCCGAGGAGGTCCCGCCGTGGATTGCCTCCTCGCCCATCTGGCGCGATGACTACACCGGAGAGACCAAGCCGGGCGTGAGCAGGAACTGGTAGCGTGCCGGGCCGGCAGCGAGCCTGTGGTGGACGAATCCGATCATAAACATGGGCCTCAGTCGATCGACGCCCGCATGCATCTGACCGCCGAGACATCGAACCACGCATGAACGACCATCCCTCCACCCTGCGCAGCGAATCGCACGATGCCGAGTGGTTCCTCCACCTTTACAAGGTCTTCGACCTGATCTATCGACGATGGATCTTCGGCCCTGACTCCAGTCAGCCCACCAACATTGAGATGCTTTGGCGGAACATCGCCCTGCAGGGTTCGGTGCATTCGTCTCCGCCTGGCAATTACACAGACGAGGAAGCCGAGTTGTATTGCCAGAGCTACGAGGCGATCGGCCTGCCGGACATCGCCGACATGCTGCGCCCTGTCATGCCGCATCGCCCGTACAGCCTGCCCGATGGCACATTGCACGATCCGACGGAGGAAGAGAATGATGCAATGACTGCTGTCATAGAGCGTATCGCCCGCCGTGAATGGGAGGTCCGCCGGGCGCGGTACCGGTACCTGTGGTCCATCAAGGATGAGTTGTGCGCGTACGACGAGCGTGTGAAGGACACCTTCCGTGCGCATCCCGTGCAGGTGCCGCTGGAAGAGTGATGACCCCACGCCCGCATGGCCGCAACACCGCCGGTGCTCACCGGTTTGCCCCACCAGACAGCGCGGCCCGCTCCGGGACGGCCACACGCCGCCGGATCGCCACCAGGGGTCGGCGTGGCTTCCTTCGCATCACATACAACAGCCATGCCCACTCCCGATACGATGCCACGGAAGGGCATGCCCGCTCGATCCCGCCCGAAGACATCGGGACATGCCTGGGGCACCGGCCAACCTCCGGGGCGTTTCCCGGCTCACCCCAATCTGGCCACGACACCATGGCGTTCGAGTTCGACGACCACCTCCGATACGACCAGCGCGCGATGAACAGATCGCGCCCGCCCGAGCAAGTGCACTTGGGCTGGGTTGGAAATGAGTTGCTCTCAGTGCACAAGCATCACCTCGATGATCTCTCACAAACGGACCTGCCGCCGGAGGCCCAGCATTTTCTCAACTTGGCTGTCGCCCAATCCATGATGCCGGAGACCGGGCCGGGATATGGTGACAACGAGATGTTCGACGCTTGGTGCGACGCGTACAGGGCAGTAGGACTCGACGATCTTGCCGCGCTGCTCGAATCGGTTCGCGACATCCGCTTCACGGATGAGAAAGAAGCCCGCGGGATCGTGCCGACGGAGGCCGAGGAGGCAGCGGTCCAGGAGGTGGCCGACGCCATCAGTGTTCGGCACAAGGAGGTCTACGATGCGCGATATCGCTACATGATGAAGCACCGCGCGATCTTCGAGGCGATCTCGCCGGCGATCAAGGCCATCTTCGAGCACTACGATGCGCAGGCTTCAGATCCTGAGCGATGAGACTCGGCACGAGGGTGGACCTGCGGACATCGGACGCAATTCCCCTCTACGCGCGCCCACGCAGCGAATCGAGAGGAGCACCTATCGGACTCCATCCATGACCAGCAAACCAATGCGGCAGATCCGCATCCACATCACGAAGCCTGTCCGGGACGAAACCGAGCGCAAGCGGATCGACGGTGTCATCCAGGACTTGGAACAGTTGTGTCCATCAATCACAGGCTTACAGCTTGGCAGCGGTCTACCAAACGATGGAGCAAGGGTTTCGCACACAATCATGCGCGATATTCATGCGCTCCTACTGAGACACGGGATCCTTCCACGCCCCATGGGTCAGTACTCGATGCCCTCTCGGTGGTGCTTCTCGTTGCTCGGCGAGGATCGCTGCAGTGACATCAGTCGCCGAACGCCATTCAGTCGCATGATGGGAGGGCGACATTGCGATGTCGTATTCGGTACGAGAACCGATCCTCCCGTTCTATTGGCACTATGTGACTTTCCATGGACGATCTGGCCGCGCGACCCCTCGTATCGAGGGATCGTCGGCGACTTTGGACGGTGCGTGGTGCCAGGTTGGATCAAGACCATCTTGGAGTCACAGGAGTTCCGTGGAATTAAATTTATCCCTACGGCCGTGCTGACTCCGGAAGAAGCGGACCGGAGTCCCGGAGCGGGCGAAGTATTCACCCCGGACACCTGGGGCGACACCCCGGAGGATGATGTGTTCTGGGAGCTCCGCTCGACAGTCTTGCTACCGTTCATCTCGCCGTTCATCGCCAAGACCCGACTGCCCGAGCACCCAACGCTCGGGCCGATGGGATCGATC
Source organism: Phycisphaerales bacterium (assembly GCA_052168315.1). Classification (GTDB taxonomy): domain Bacteria; phylum Planctomycetota; class Phycisphaerae; order Phycisphaerales; family UBA1924; genus JBQLZO01. The sequence goes on from JBQLZO010000042.1 coordinate 89,473, forward strand.
GTCGGGCAAAAGGCCATTGGGCCGATCTCCCAGTTGACTGGGGTGCACCGCAATCCGCTTCCGCGTTACACCACAGACGCCATCCGCGCGTTCGAAGGAGTAGATGTCGCGCAGTCAATTGAGTATGCAACCCCCGCGCACCAACCCGGCGCGTACCGCTCGCTCTTCGTCTCCCACCGCTTCCGGGAGTTCTGCCAGCGCGAGGGAATCGACGCCACTTTCTACCGGGTCCGGATCGATGATCCGGAGGTCGTCCGAGGCTGGGCCGAGGAGGTCCCGCCATGGATCGCCTCCTCACCCGTCTGGCGCGATGACTACACCGGCGAGACCAAGCCGGGCGTGAGCAGGAATTGGTAGCGTGCCGGGCCGGCGATCGCACACCCGTGCTTCGCGCCCGCCCCGCCCGCGCAGACCCCGCCGGGCCCGATCCCGATCGAGCGCTCCCGGCGCGACCGCCACTCTCGCCTTCACTCCCGCAGCGGCCTCCAGCGCGCCAACCACGCCCCCACCCGCGACAGCCCGACGCCGGCGGGATACCATCGCTTTTCAATGGGACAACGCACGCCATCCGCACGGAATCGGTGGAATTCACACCGCTCGGAAGCGTTGCAAACCCGCGTTTTTGCGTCCCCAACGCCGCGCGGGCCCCGCCCGGCCCCGCTGTCCGGCACCCCTACGCCCCCCCCGGGACGCATCCCGACCCCCTCCCGTTCCGACCTCGACCTCCCCACCCCCTCCAACCCCCCCACTCCCGCCGGACCGGTCCGCCGCGAGCCCTCTCTATTGCCCTGGCCTGCGCCATCGCCGGCGCGCGGGAAGGCGGGGCGATCATGATGATGATTCCCACGCCTCCCGACCCCGACCCCGCCTCCGCCCGCACCCCCGCGGCCACCACCCGCACTCCCGACCGTCGCACCGATTCCCCCGCCGCCGCCAACCCCTGCGCCGCGGCCAGGGTGTTCGCCGAGGCCGCCGGGGCCACGGGGTCGCTGCTCTCGATCGGGCTTGAGCCCTCGGCCCGGTACCTCCCGGATGGCTTCGAGCCCACCATCGCCGGGCACCGCGCCTTCCTCCTCGAGATCATCCGGGCCACCCGCGGGCACTGCGCCGCGTACAAGCCCAATCTCGCGTTCTTTGAGGCCCTCGGCGTGCCCGGATGGCAGCTCCTGCACGAGATCCGCGAGGCCCTTCCCGCCGACACGCTGCTCATCGCCGATGCCAAGCGGGGCGACATCGGCACCTCGGCCGAGCGCTACGCGCACGCGATCTTCAACGAACTCGACTTCCACGCCATCACCATCAACCCCCTGATGGGCGAGGATGCGTGCCGCCCGTTCCTCGACCACGCCGATCGCCTCTCGTTCGCGCTCGTGCTCACTTCCAATCCCGGCGCATCGGACTTCCTGGCGCCCAACGACCTCTACCTCCGCATCGCCGAGCGCATCGCCGCGTGGGGGCAGCCCAACGCCAACGCCGGGTTCGTCGTCGGCGCAACGCGTCCGTCCATGCTCCGGCACATCCGCGACATCGCGCCGGATGTGCCGATCCTCGCGCCGGGCGTCGGTGCGCAGGGCGGCGATGCCGAGGGCACGATCGCCGCCGGGCTCGCCCGCTCGCCCATGGCCCGCCCCGGGCTGATCGTCCACGCCACCCGCGCCATCCTGCCGGACCCGGACGCCGAGGACCTCGCCGAATCCATCAACGCCAAGGCCCGTGCCCTCAACGAGCAGCTCCGCAACGCCATGCCCGCCGCCGCCTCGACCGCCACGGGAGGGAACGCATGACCACGCAGACCGATTCCAACGAACGCATCCTCCAGCTCCTCCGCCAGACCGGCGCGCTCCGCGAGGGGCACTTCGTGCTGTCGTCAGGGCTTCATTCGGATCGCTATTGCCAGTGCGCCCGCCTGTTCGACGACCCGCGCCTCGGCGCCATGGCCGCGGACATGATGGCCCAGCGCATCCGCGGCGCGGGCATCGAGGCCTCGCTCGTCGTCGCGCCGGCGCTCGGCGGGATCCTCTGGGGGTACGACCTCGCCCGCGCCCTCGGCGTGCGCAGCGCCTTCGCCGAACGCAAGCCCGGCGAGCCGTTCGCCCTCCGGCGCGGCTTCTCCATCGCCCGCGGCGAGCGGGTGATCCTGGCCGAGGATGTCATCACCACGGGAGGCTCCATCGCCGAGGTCGCGCGGCTCGTCGAATCCATCGGCGGCGAGGTCGCGGCCTACTGCTGCGTCGCCGACCGCTCGCTCAACCAGTTCCAGCCCGGGCCCCCCGTCCTCTCCCTTGTGCAGCTCGAGTTCCAGACCTTCGAGCCGGATGCCATCCCCGACTGGCTCGCCGCCAAGCCCATCGAGAAGCCCGGCTCCCGAATCCAGACGCCGTAACCCCCCCACCGCCTCACGCGACAAGGCCCCACCATGTCACCCACACTCCAGACCAACCGCCAGGGCGCCCAAGAACACACGCCGGACACCATCGTGGGCGTGCGGCACACCGGCGGCGAACCCGCGCTCACCCGCAGCGCCACGCTCGTGCTCGAGGACGGCACCCGCCTGACCGGCAGGGCCTTCGGCGCGCCGCGCTCCATCGCGGGCGAGGTCGTGTTCAACACCGGCATGGTCGGGTACCCAGAATCGCTTACCGATCCGTCCTACATGGGGCAGATCCTCGTGTGCACCTACCCGCTCGTCGGCAACTACGGCGTGCCGGACGATCGCGTGATCGATGGGCTCTCCCATGTCTTCGAGTCCGATCGCGTGCAGATCTCCGGGCTCGTTGTCGCCGACTATTCGCTCCGCTATTCCCACTGGAACGCCCGCCGATCGCTCGGGCAATGGCTCGACTCATTCGGCATCCCCGGCATCACCGGGATCGACACCAGAACCCTCACCCAGAAGCTCCGCGAGCGCGGCAGCATGCTCGGGTCCATCGTGGTCGAGGGCGTCATCGAGGGCGATGCCGAGCCGGAGCCGTACGACCCCAACCACGAGAACCTCGTCGCCAAGGCGAGCATCACCGAGCCCATCGTCTACGGCACCGGCGATCGCCGCATCGCCCTGCTCGACTGCGGCGCGAAGCACAACATCATCCATTGCCTCGTCTCGCGCGGGCTGCAGGTGCTGCGGCTCCCATGGGATGCCGATCTGACGCAGGAGAAATTCGACGGGCTCATGATCTCCAACGGCCCGGGCGATCCGGCGTACGCGATGGACGCCGCGAAGCAGGTCGCGAAGGTCATCGACAAGTCGATCCCCACCTTCGGCATCTGCATGGGCAACCAGATCCTCGCGCTGGCCATCGGCGCGGAGACCTACAAGCTCAAGTACGGGCACCGCGGCCAGAACCAGCCTGTCATCGAGTGCGGCACCAACCGCTGCTTCGTGACCTCGCAGAACCACGGCTTCGCCGTCGACACCGAATCGCTCCCCCGCGACTGGCGACCATGGTTCGAGAACCTCAACGACCGGACGAACGAGGGCATCCGCCACGCGTGGGCGCCGTTCCGCAGCGTGCAGTTCCACCCCGAGGCAGCGCCCGGCCCGGTCGATGGCGCGTTCCTGTTCGATGAGTTCATCCGCATGATGAAATGAGGGGATGAGGCATCCGGGATCAGGGATCAGGCAGCCGGGAAGAAGAAGACAAGACAAGACACCGGTCGGAGACCGGTGCCACCAAGAGCGCAGAGCACAGACGAGGTGAACCGTGGTCCGCAACCGTCCAGCCAAGAAAGTTCTCATCCTCGGCTCCTCCGCGCTCAAGATCGGCGAGGCGGGTGAGTTCGACTACTCCGGCTCGCAGGCCATCAAGGCGCTGAAGGAGGAGGGCGTCGAGACCATCCTCATCAACCCCAATATCGCCACGATCCAGACCTCCGACTACCTCGCCGACCAGGTCTACTTCCTCCCCGTCACGCCGCAGTTCGCCGAGCAGGTCATCGAAAAGGAGAAGCCCGATGGCATCCTGCTCTCCTTCGGCGGGCAGACCGCGCTGAACTGCGGGCTCGCGCTGCACCGATCCGGCGTGCTCAAGAAGCACAATGTCGCCGTGCTCGGGACGCCGATCCAGGCCATCGAGGACACCGAAGACCGCGAGCTCTTCGTCGACCGGCTCAACGAGATCGACGCCCTCGCACCCCGCTCCAAGGCCGCCACCACGCTCGACCAGGCCGTCACCATCGCGCGCGACCTCGGCTATCCCGTCATGGTCCGCATCGCCTTCGCGCTCGGCGGGCTCGGTTCGGGCGTGTGCCGGAACGAGGATGAGCTCCGCAAGCTCGCCGGGCGTGCCCTGTCCTACGGCCCGCAGATCCTCGTCGAGGAATACCTCGCCGGCTGGAAGGAGATCGAATACGAGGTCGTCCGCGACCGCTTCGACAACTGCCTCACCATCTGCAACATGGAGAACTTCGACCCGCTCGGCATCCACACCGGCGAGTCCATCGTCGTCGCCCCCTCCCAAACCCTCACCAACCGCGAGTTCCACCAGCTCCGCGAGGTCGCGATCCGCGTCATCCGGCATCTCAAGATCGTCGGCGAGTGCAACATCCAGTTCGCGCTGGACCCGAAGTCCGAGGAATACCGCATCATCGAAGTGAACGCGCGGCTGTCGCGCTCCTCCGCGCTCGCATCGAAGGCCACCGGTTATCCGCTCGCCTTCGTCGCCGCCAAGCTCGCTCTGGGCTACGGGCTGCACGAGCTGCCCAACTCCATCACCAAGGTCACCAAGGCGTTCTTCGAGCCCGCGCTCGACTACTGCGTCGTCAAGATGCCGCGCTGGGACCTCAAGAAATTCCGTGGCGTCTCACGCAAGCTCGGCTCCGGCATGAAGTCCGTCGGCGAGGTCATGGCCATCGGGCGCTGCTTCGAAGAAGCGCTGCAGAAGGCCATCCGCATGCTCGATGTCGGGCGGCACGGGCTGGTCGCCAACGAGGGCGCAACGCTCACCGATGAGCAGCTCGACGCCGAACTGTCCCAGCCAACCGAGGAAAGGCTCTTCGCCGTCGTCGATGCGCTGCACCGGGGATACACCATCGAGCGGATCCACGAACTCTCACACATCGACCCCTGGTTCCTCGACAAGATCGCCCGCGTCGTCGAGCTCGAGCAGCGCATCACCGCCGGCAAGTCCATCCCGGCCGCCGACCTCATGCTCGAGGCCAAGCAGGCCGGCTACTCGGACAAGGCCATCGCCCGCATCCTGAGCGTCCCCGTCGAACAGGTCCGCGAGCAGCGCCGCGCCGCCGGCATCCGCCCCGTGCTCCGACAGATCGACACCATGGCCGCCGAGTTCCCCGCCCAGACCAACTACCTCTACCTCACCTACAACGGCGACCGCGACGATGCCCAGCTCCCTGTCGACAACGCCGTGCTCCTGCTCGGCTCGGGCGCTTACCGCATCGGCTGCTCCGTCGAGTTCGATTGGTGCTGCGTCAACGCCGGGCGCACACTGAAAGACCTCGGCTACAAGGCCGTGATGCTCAACTACAACCCCGAAACCGTCTCCACCGACTACGACGAGTTCCACCAGCTCGTCTTCGACGAGATCTCGATCGAGACCGTGCTCGAACTCTTCCACAAGATCCAGCCCATCGGCGTGCTCGTCTCCATGGGCGGGCAGATCCCCAACAACCTCGCGCTCAAGCTGCATCGCAACGGCGTGCCAATCCTCGGCACCTCGCCCGAATCCATCGACAACGCCGAGAACCGGCACAAGTTCTCCTCGCTGCTCGATGAACTCGGCATCGACCAGCCCGCGTGGCGCGAGCTGACCACCATCGACGATGCGATCGCCTTCGCCGACACCGTCGGCTACCCCGTGCTCATCCGCCCGTCGTATGTGCTCTCGGGCGCCGCGATGGCCGTCGCGTCCAACGAATCCGAGCTGACGCGTTATCTGAAAAACGCCGCGAAGGTCTCCTCCGAGTACCCCATCGTCGTCTCCAAGTTCATCGTCAACGCGAAGGAGATCGAGTTCGACGCCGTCGCGCACAATGGCGAGATCGTCGCCTACGCCATCTCCGAGCATGTCGAGAACGCCGGCGTGCACTCGGGCGACGCCACGCTCGTCTTCCCCGCGCAGCGCACCTACCTCGAAACCATTCGCCGCATCCGACAAACCTCGCGCCGGATCGCCCAGAAGCTCCGCATCAACGGCCCGTTCAACATCCAGTACATCGCCAAGGACAACAAGATCCAGGTCATCGAGTGCAACCTCCGCGCTTCGCGATCCTTCCCGTTCGTCTCGAAGATCATCAAGCAGAACTTCATCGAGATGGCCACCCGCATCATCATGGGCCGCCCGTACGAGAAGCCCGACAAGGCCGCGTTCGAACTGAACTATGTGGGCGTCAAAGCCTCGCAGTTCTCCTTCACCCGGCTCGACGGGGCGGACCCCACGCTCGGCGTCGAGATGGCCTCCACCGGCGAGGTCGGCTGCCTCGGCAACGACTTCAACGAAGCCTTCCTCAAATCACTCATCTCCGTCGGCTACCGCTTCCCGATCCAATCCATCCTCCTCTCGGTCGGCACGCTCAAGTCCAAGGCAGAACTCCTCGAATCCATCCGCTTGTTCCGCGCCATGGGCATCACGCTCTACGCCACCGAGGGCACGGCGAAGTTCCTCGCCGAGAACAACATCGAACGCACCGAGGTCGCCTGGCCCACGCACCTCGCGCAGGGCAAGGCGGATGCGAACGCGGTCGACCCGCTGCAGATCATCCGCGACCGCGCTGTCGACCTCGTCATCAACATCCCAAGCCCCGACAAGGAAGTCGAACTGAGCAACGGCTACCTCATCCGCCGCGCGGCGGTCGATTTCAATGTCCCCCTCATCACCAACCGCCAGATCGCCCAGCGCCTCGCCGAGGCGATCGAACGCCTGAAGCCCAGCGACCTCCGCGTGCGCTCGTGGGAAGAGTACTCGGCGATGATGTGATCAATCCTCCGCCCGCTCCCCCTCCGGCGCCATCTTCACCAGCCGCGGATCGAACCGCGCCAGCGGCTCCACCAGATCCGTCTGCCGCGCCATGACCGTCGCGATGTCCTTGTAAACCAGCGGGTTCTCATCGATCCCGGCCGAGATTACCGTCACGCCGCGCTCGGCCAGCAGTTCCCGCACCGCGTTCCAGCGGAAGGTGTTCTTCGCCTGCGTCCGCGACATCACCCGCCCCGCGCCGTGGCTCGCCGAATCCAGCGAGCCCGCGCCGCCCCTGCCGCGCACGACATACCCCGGCGTCGCCATCGAGCCCGGGATGATCCCCAGCACGCCATCGCCCGCGGGCGTCGCGCCCTTGCGATGCACGATCAGCTCGCGCACCCCGCCGCCATCGCCGGGGTCATGCACTTCCTTCCACGCGAAGTTGTGGTGGTTCTCGATGCTCGCCAGCGCCCGCGCGCCGAGGTTCTTCACGATGTGCCGATGCACGCACGCGTGGTTCGCCGCGGCGTACTCACCCATCAGTTCCATCGCCGCGAAGTACTCAGCGCCCGCTTCGCTGTCGAGGTCCAGCCACGCCAGGTGCTTGAGTTCCTTCGGCAACTCGGGATGCTGCGCCATCGCGATCTTCGAGTAATGATCGCACACCGCCGCGCCCGTGCCCCGGCTGCCCGAGTGCGAGAGCAGCGCCAGATGGACCCCCGGCTCCAGCCCCAGCGCCGCCGCGTGCGCGGGATCATCAATCGTCAGCGTGCCGAACTCCACGAAGTGGTTGCCCGAGCCCGATGTTCCGAGCTGCGACCACGCCTTGTCCTTGTTCCGGCTGGTGATCGGGCTCACCGACCAGTCGGCATCCATCACCTCATGCTCGCGCCGCTTCTGGAACGCCGCGCCGATCCCGAAGCGCGTCTCCGCCTCGATCGCCTTCGTCAGCCGGTCGCGCCCATGCCCGTGATCCAGCAGCGATGCGGGCATGTCCAGCACCGTCATCCGCATGCGGCACGCGATGTCCACGCCCACCGCATACGGCACCACCGCGTTCTCCGTCGCCAGCACCCCGCCGATCGGCAGCCCATACCCGACATGCGCATCGGGCATCAGCGCCGCCGCCGCCGCGACCGGGAGCGAGCACGCATTCCGCAGCTGGTCGACCGATGCCTGGTCGAAGTCCTCGCCCGCCTTGCCCCAGTACCGCGCGGGCGCGAGCCGTTGCCTTGGCACGAATCGCGTCACATCCGCCCGTGCCGCAACCACCGCCGCCGCGAAGGCGCCCCATGTCGGATCATCCACATGATCCTCCGGCGCCCGAAGAATCCGCGTGATCTCCGCCCTGGCCGTCGCCGCGTCGGGGCGGTGCGCCGCGAGCACCCGGCGCACCGCCTCCATGGGTTCACCGGCCGGCACGCCGAGCTCAACCAGTCTTCTGTGATTCATGGCTCATATCCCGCGTTTCGTTCAGGCCCCACCTCCACCCACTCCGCGCAGCGCTCGCACCACGGTTGTTCGTTCATACACCGATGGCAACCCCGCCCGCCGCTTCGAAAGATGCCGCGTATACCACCGGCGGGCGATCGCGGGACGCCCGGAGTCTTCGTAGCACTCGCCGATATGGAAACAACAATCGAGCCGCATCGACTGTGCATGGCGCAGGCCCTCGCCGCACGGGCCAAAGGCCAGCCGCTCGACCGGGCACGCAATCAGCGACCGATACCCCCGGATCGCTTGATCCCAAAGCCCCCTCGCCTGCGCTAGTTGTGCCCGCTCCAACCGCACGAGCGGGCATCGCGGCGCCAACGCGTGGGCTCGAGCCAGATGACGCCCCGACTCCGCGAGCCGCCCATCCCGCGTGCAGTACCAGGCGAGTTGCGCAAGCAACCAGTGCGAGTCCGAGCCGCCACTCTCGATCATCGCCCGCCGAATCATCCGCTCCGCGCCCGCATATCGACCGGCACGGTTCAGGCGATCGAACCGCTCTTGATCGAACACCGCCGACCGGCCCATGACCGAGCCTCCTGACGCAACACACCACTTGGGGAAGACGAGGCGGGCGCGAGCCTCTGCCGATAGCCAACGACCGATGGCTGGTGCCCGATGCGCCTGTGCCAATGCGTACAAGCCCTCGAAAACGAAATGAGCCCGCGAGGTTGTTGCCTCGCGGGCTCGTGTCTCGGCGACGACCTACTTTCCCGCAGAACAGTATCATCGGCGGCCTGGGCTTAACTGCTGTGTTCGGGATGGGAACAGGTGTGACCCCAGACCTATGGTCACCGAAAAACCCGGACGGGCCTTTCGACCCGTCGGGGTGGTATTTCAGATGCAGAGCCGCGGCACCGAGCCGCCACGCGGAGCAACGCGGATGCGCTGCTCGCCATGGCCAAGCCCTGATGCACTGATGTGCAGTCAGTCATTCAAGTGAAACTGAATGAAGATGATCGAGACATTCGGTGCGACGCGCTGAACCCTGACCCGCTCGGGTGAGCGGGCGGGCGCAGCCGCCGACGAATCGGGGCATACCAGCCGGATCGAACGCCTTGTCGGCGGCGATCGGTTGATACGACCAAGCAATTGACCATTAGTACCGCTCCGCTGAAGGCCTCTCAGCCCTTACACGCGCGGCCTATCAACCTGGTCGTCTTCCAGGGGTCTCAAGCAATGCTCATCTCCGGGGAGGCTTCCCGCTTAGATGCTTTCAGCGGTTATCCCTGCCGCACTTAGCTACCCAGCGGTGGACCGAGCGGTCCAACTGGATCACCAGGGGTGCGTCCCTCCTAATCCTCTCGTACTAAGGAGAAATCCCGTCAACATTGCAACGCCCACGACAGATAGGGACCGACCTGGCTCGCGCCGGTCTGAACCCAGCTCGCGTACCGCTTTAATCGGCGAACAGCCGAACCCTTGGGACCGCCTACAGCCCCAGGATGCGATGAGCCGACATCGAGGTGCCAAACCGCTCCGCCGCTATGGACGCTCGGGAGCGATAAGCCTGTTATCCCTAGAGTACCTTTTATCCGATGAGCTACGGCCCTTCCACTCGGGACCGCAGGATCACTAGAGCCCACTTTCGTGACTGCTCGAGATGTCTCTCTCGCAGTAAAGCCGGCTTGTGCTCTTGCACTCAACACGCGGTTTCCATCCGCGCTGAGCCGACCTTTGCACTCCTCCGTTACACTTTTGGAGGAGACCGCCCCAGTCAAACTACCCGGCACCCGCTGTCCCGCGCCCTGCTTCAAGGGAATCGCGGTTAGGCCACGCACATACAAAGGGTGGTATTTCACCTATGGCTCCACTCGGGCCAGAACCCGAGCTTCAAAGCCTCCCACCTATGCTACGCAATGAACGCGCATGGCCAACGAAAGCCTGCAGTAAAGGTTCATAGGGTCTTTCCGTCTTGCCGCGGGGAGGCGGCATCTTCACCGCCACTACTATTTCACCGAGTCGGTCGTGGAGACAGTGCTCCAGTCGTTACGCTATTCATGCGCGTCGGAACTTACCCGACAAGGAACTTCGCTACCTTAGGACCGTCATAGTTACGGCCGCCATTGACCGGTGCTTAGGTTCTGAGCTTCGCCGAAGCTGACCCAGTTCCGTGACATTCCGGCATTGGGCAAGCGTCACACTGTATACGTCCTCTTGCGAGTTAGCACAGTGCTGTGTTTTTGGTAAACAGTCGCTAGAGCCTTTTCTCTGCGCCCCGAAGGGCCCCCTTATTGCAAACGTACGGGGTCAATTTGCCTAGTTCCTTCACGACCGTTATCTCGAGCGCCTGAGGCTATTCGCCTCGCCCACCTGTGTCGGTTTTGGTACGGGCTCCGCTTTGCCACCAGAGCTTTTCTCGGGAACGGTTGATCCCACGTCGGCCACAAGGGCCTCAGCGAGCTGATGCGTCTGTGGGACGCTCCGCTCCGCACTCTGGATCGATCTCCACGGAGGGGCCGGAATATTAACCGGCAATCCATCGACTACGCCTTTCGGCCTCGCCTTAGGTCCCGCCTAACCCTGGGCGGATTTACCTGCCCCAGGAAACCTTAGGCTTACGGCGAGCAGGATTTTCACCTGCTTTATCGTTACTCAACCCGACATACTCACTTCCTGACGCTCCAATGGCCCTCTCGGACCACCTTCTCAGCCGACAGGAACGCTCTCCTACCGCAGTACGCCCGCAGCTTCGGCACAACACTTATTCCCGATCATTATCGGCGCCGGAACCCTCGACCAGTGAGCTATTACGCACTCTTTAAATGGTGGCTGCTTCTAAGCCAACATCCTGGCTGTCAGAGCATTCCGACTTCCTTAAGAACTAAGCGCTGTTTAGGGGCCTTAGCTGGCGGTCTGGGGTGTTTCCCTTTCGTCCGTGAATATTGTCACTCACGGCCTCACTCCCTCGTCTTGGCCAATGGTATTCGGAGTTTGGTTGCGGTGGGTACCCCGAAGGGCCCCATCCACATCCAGTCGCTCTACCCCCATTGGTTGCCACGAGAGGCTGCTCCTCAAAGCATTTCGGAGAGAACGAGCTATCTCCCAGTTTGATTAGACTTTTACTCCTCCCCACAGGTCATCACCTAACTTTTCAACGTTAGTGTGTTCGGTCCTCCAGGTGGTGTTACCCACCCTTCAACCTGCCCATGGGTAGATCACAAGGTTTCGCGTCTACCCCGTTCGACTCAACGCCGCTTCGGACTCGCTTTCGCTTCGGCTCCGGACCGGTGGTCCTTAACCTCGCCGAACAGGGTAACTCGTCGGGTCATTATGCAAAAGGCACGCCGTCACCCCGAAGGGCTCCGACCGCTTGTAGGCACACGGTTTCAGCTGCTCTTTCACTCCCTTCGCCAGGGAAGTTTTCATCTTTCAGTCGCCTTACTTCTTCACTATCGGTCGTCAAGGAGTACTTAGCCTTGGAGGGTGGACCCCCCATGTTCACGCCGGGTTTCACGGGCCCGACGCTACTCAAGGGCTGCGCTGCTACCCCGTGCTACAGGATTGTCACCTTCTTTGATCACTCTTTCCAGAGTGTTCGCACGGTTCACAGCTATCCGCTTTCGCTCGCCGCTACTCACGGAGTCGCGGTTGCTTTCCTTTCCTCCGGATACTGAGATGTTTCAGTTCTCCGGGTTCGCCTCGCATGCCTATGCATTCAGCATGCGATAACCATTGCTGGTTGGGTTGCCCCATTCGGATATCCACAGATCAAGGCCCGGTTACCGGCTCCCTGTGGCTTTTCGCAGGTTCCTACGTCCTTCATCGCCTCTTGACGCCGAGACATCCCCCGTGTGCCCTTCTCTGCTTTGGTCGTATCAACCAAGCGCCGACAACAACACCCCGATCCACCGAACGAATCCAAAGGACCCGCACGCCAGACCAGAGCAAGGCGGTCGACACCGGAAGACACGAGCCCGATCACTCAATCAATCTCGGCCCGCGTCACCGCGGGCCATTCTGCCACGCCGTTCCGGAAAGCCGGAACGACGCCTCAGGGCTCTTCAATCTCGGTGCTTCGTCGTACGCCCGAACGAAATCCGGGCGACGACATCGCGACTCTGCATCAACATGTCAGAGAGGCTGGCCAGTCAAGCGTTGAGCTGTCCTGGTACCCACGCCGGCTTGCCGACCGACGCCCCGAAAAGTACGGGGAGAGGATGATACCGCGCACGCATGTCCAGTCAAGCCGACCTGAACACGAATTTCAGCGCTCCCGCCCCCGAACTCGGGAACGCCGACAAATCACCCCCGCCGCCCCGAAACCCCACCCCAAATCCCCCCGTCCCCCCGATCCATCCACCACCCATCCCCGGGCTGGACACAGCGATGTGCCCGATGCCCATCCGCCGAGCGGCGCCGCCCCACGCCGCCGTGCAGCGCACGCCCCCACCCAGCCTCGCATCCCGCCCCCCAACACACCCGCACCCCGAACACCCCCCGTTCGCCACCCACTCATCGATCGCGCGGACGCGGGGGCGTGCCCCCACCCCCACCGCCTCCACCTCCACCCGGTCCACCGCCCGGCCCACCACCGGGAGGAGGAGCTCCACCCCCACCCCCGCCACCACCACCACCACCACCACCACCACCGCCACCCGGGTCCGGCGGAAGCTCCGCTCGGTCCGTCCCTGGCCGCTTGATCTCCGCGGTCTCGCCCGCTCGGGCCGACTCGCGATAGGTCGCCAGCGTCTCGCTCTCTGCGCCCACCTGGAACAACATCAACTCGCCCTCTGGCGTCGCGACCAGTACCTCACGCGCTCCGCCCTCCACCGGCACATCCACCAGGTACAGATCCAGCGAACCGCTCACGCTCTCGTCCAGCGTCTCCGTCTCTTCGAGCAGCGTCCGGTCCGCACCGGTGCCCTCGAACTGGAACAGAGGAAGCTCAACGCCCAGCGTTCCGGTCCCGCCGACACGCTCACCCGTCTCCACCGTCGTCTCGATCCGCCGCCAGTACCCGTACAGGAATTCGAACAGTTCGAATGTCGCAGCGCCCGCGCGACGCGCGCTCCCCGTGCCCAGCCCGCCGATCGCGGAACCCGAGCGCGATGAGACCGCGAACGCCGGGGTCGACACCGGCGTCGGCGTCGGCGTCGACCACTCCGACCACGCGCCCTCGAGCAGCACCTGCTCGGCCAGTGGGCGCTGCTCCTCATTCAGAATCCGGGCGTTGCCAAACAACGGATTCGTCACGATCGCCCGGAGCCGGTACCGGTACACCGCGCCGCGCTCGGCCGTGTAGTCGTGCGCCCAAACAATGAACGACTCCACCTCCGCAGCGCTCAGCGAGGCCGAGGGCTCGTTCAGCACTTCAGCGCACGGATCGAGGATCGGGTTGCCCTCGCCATCGAATCCGATCTCGTTCAAGCGCTCGACCGCGGCATCGATCCGCTCCTGGGCCGAATCGATCTGCTGCTGCAGCCGCTCCCGCCGCCGCTCCTCCTGCCCGGGATCCGGACCGGGTGGACGATCACCGCCTCCACCCCCGCCGCCGCCACCACCGCCCTGGGCCAGAACCGTCGGCGGGATCACGGCCCAGGATCCATCCGGCACCGGCATGCCCTCCAGCAGCCCCGGCGCAATCCCCGGCAGCGCCCCGCCACCCGGAACCCATGTCCGTGGCCCACCTCCACCACCGCCGCCGCCACCGGGAATCGGACCGTCCAATTGCCGGCGCAGCCGCTCGATCTCCTGCTCACGCGAACCGATCTCGCGCAGAAGCCGCTCGCGCTCTTCCATCGCCTCATCGGACGGCACCAGCCGATCCGCCAGCGTCGGCCAGATCCAGCAGTCCGGCGCCAGCAGCCCCACGAACGCCGGGCGACGAATGAACTCGCGCAGCGCCCGCTCCTGGTTCAGCAGCGTTCCGAAGTCGCCGGGCTCGAATTCCTCCGACCGCGCCAGCTCCAGCGGCATCTCCGTCCGCGTGACCTGCTCGATCACCCGCCGATCGGTCCACTCCCCCAGTTCCGGATCCCAACGCTCGCGCTCCAGCTCGAATCCCAGGACCTCCATCCGACCCTGCCACAGCCGCAGCGGGATGCTCTCGATCCCCTCGCCCTCCGGCGTCGCGTTGAGCGCTTCCAGCAGCGCCGACGATGGGAACGAGGCCTGCACCGTCGGCACGAACATGTCGTGCGGCTGCGCCTCGGGCGCCAGCGCCGCCAGCGCCTCGGACCGGAAAATCTCGTACGGATCCACCGCGCCGCCGAACACATGCGTCCTCAGCTCGATCGGCGCGGGCACCGCCGGCACCGCGAACGCCGGCGCATCCTCCGTCCCCCCGGGGACCGCACCGCCCGTCGGGAGCCCCGGCACCGTGGTGGGATCCGTCCGCGGAAACAACATCGCCATCTCGATCGGCTCGCCATCGTCGGAGATCGCGCTGTTCAGACGCGCCATCAGATCCGGCACCTCTGGCAGATCTTCGGGCACCGCGAACGAGTTCAGCTCCGACTCGGCCACGCCCGCCTGCTGCCGGATCCGGTCCGCGGCAACGCCCGGCGGCACCGCCGAGTCGCCCGGAAGATCCACCGTCAGCGGCGTCGCGAACTGCCACACGAAGATCCCCGCCGCCAGCAGACCGAACACCGCGAGCGTGATCTTGTCCGCGTGCTCCTCGAACGGGTTGATGCCCTTCAGTGCCATGCCCTGCTGCCTTTCAGAACTCGCGTCCGCCATGCGCCGGACGATCCGCTTCCTGTGTTCCCCGAGCCCGGTGCCGATCGAATCCGCCTCGCCGATCGCCCGGCATCGTTTCGTACCCATGCCCGACGCCCGCTTCCACGCCGCCGGGACCGCTCATCCGCCTGCCGGTCAGTTGCGACCGCCGCCGCCATCGCCGCCGTCGGGCATGCTCCCATCGTCCATCCCGCCATCGCCGCTCGGCGTCGGCGCGATACCCAGACGCTCGCGCACCCTCGGCGGCATCGCCGGCACACGCCACTCGCGGAAGTACGCCAGCTCGACACGCAGCGAGAGCTGCACCAGGTTCGCCTGCCCGTAGTCGTACCCATGCACCAGATCCGCGCCGGGCGGGATCGTCACCGCCTGGCTCTGCTCCAGCACCGTCAGGAAGTTCGTCCGGTTGATCGAATCGATCACCTGCGGCAGGCGCAACGGATCCACGATCAGATCCACCGTCGCGTACCGGATGTCGTACAGCCCGTTCGGCTTGTTCGGATGCCCGAACCGACCCGTGTGCGCCCAGGTGTAGTCCGGCTCGATCGGCGTCGTGCCGTCGGGACCCGGACCCGCTGCCGCACCCTCATCACCCGACGGCGCATCACCCCGTCCCCCGCGACCACCACGCCCGCCCTCATCGCGCGCCGAGAGCCATGGCTCGATCGAGATCGAAAGCACCCGCTTCACCGGGCCGCTCAGCACCGTGCCCGCCGACCCGTCGGCCTGCGTGTTCGCCGATGAGATCCCATCCAGCAGATCCTCATGGATCCAGGTCGCCTCCTGCCACTCCCACATCCGCTCAAGCGATGGAAGGTCCGTCGGCGACGACCACGGCAGCCAGTCCGACAACTCCAGGAACATCGACGCATCCCCGTACACCCGCACCTCGTTGGCTCGCCCCCGGTAGGTGCCAAGACGCTGCGCGACCAGCACCGCCTGGATCGCCTCGATGTCCGCGGGCTCGAGCTCCTGCGAGGTCGTTCCTCGCAGCACCCGCTCGCGCTCGCGATCGAAGGTCAGCTGCAGCTGCTCGAGCACCGTCTGCATCTCCGGTGGCGCGCCGAATCCGAACCGCTCAAGCATCGCATCGTGCGCTGATGGCCACCGGCGCAGGAACTCCTGCGTCAGCCGGATCCGCGCCGAGTCGTTGATCGGCTCCGGGAACAACTGCTCCGACGCCGCGGCCCCGTCCACGAGCAGTTCCTTGCCCCGCGAATTCCGCTCCACCGCGGACGCGCGGATCTGCAACGCCTGATCCTTGATCGCAGCGCGACGCTCACGCACCGCCTGCGTCATCCGCTCCGACGGACGCCGCTGCGCTTCGAATGGAGATTCGCCCGGCTCCACCGCCGGGATCGTGTAATTCGTCTGGATCCCGCGGAGATCGTTCACCGCGCGGCTCAGGTCAGACTCGACCTGCGCCGTCAGCCCAGCGGTCATCTTCATGCTGAAGAAAACCATCACGGGCACCGCGATCAACGCGACCACCACCGGAATCAACACCAGAAGGTTCTTCTTCACCCAGTCCATGGCTCAGGCTCCCGCCTCGTCGTCAGTCGTCGTCGTGTCGCTCGCGTCATCTCCGCCCTCGGCCGTCTGCCCGACGGGAGCCGAAGGATCGGCCAGGTTGGCGAAGAACGACACCGTGTACCGGAACACCGGGCGGTCAGTGCCCAACCGCAGCGGCGCTGCGGGCAGCGGCGCCAATTCGCTCAGTTCCGCCGGCCCGCCATCGCCACGCGGCGCATCGCCCGGGCGCGGAGGATTCGGCGATGGAGAAGGCCCGGGACCCGGACCCGGCGCTGGACCACCGCCACCGCCTCCGCCTCCCCCCCCACCACCTCCACCCCCGCCTCCGGGCGGGAACGGCATCGGCCCGCCACCGGGAGAGGGCGCATCGGGGCGATCAGGACGCGGACGATCCGGACGCGGCGAACGACCATCCTCACCCGCCCCAGGACGCGCCGGCCTCGGTGGCATCGCCGCACCCGCCGCGCGAACCTGCGCGAACTCAACCTCGCCGATCGACGGCACGCCGACCAGCGTGTAACGCCACGCCGAACGCTCCGCATGCTCGCGCAGCCACGCCAGCACCGTGTCGTTGAACGCCGCGCGATCGTCCGAATGCGTCTCGATCGACAGCGTGATCCGCAGCGCCCCGAACTGCCCGGCCGTCGGACCGCTCGGCTCGCCACCCTCGCCGCCGCGCGGACGACCCGTCCGACCACCATCGCCCTCACCACGCTGCACTCGCAGCGAAGTGCCGGGACGCACATACGCCACATCCCACGACGCCAGGTCGTACACAAAGGTCTCGATCGTCGCCCGCTCCGGCGCCGCCTCGCCCTCGCCCTCGCCATCCCCGCCGCCCGGGCTCGGAGCGGGCGTCGGCGTCGGCGAAGGCGCCGGCGCGGGCGCCTCCGCAAGCGAGATCAGATCCCGCTTCGCCTCCGCCGCCGCGAGCATCGATGCCATGTCGTCCAGCACATACCCGTGCAGATCCTTCCCAACGAACAGGCGCAGCACATTCACCGGCGCGAACGCGAGCTCCGTCTCCGCCATCGCCGCCTCGGCCTCGCCCTTCAGACGCTGCCCGAGGTTCTTCACCGTCTGCAGCTCGCGCATGCTCTCGATGTTCGGGATCGATCCCTGCGCCGTGATCGGCTTGAAGAACGACGCCGCGCCGCCGACAAGAGCCACCAGCGCCGCCGCGATGAACACAGGCGTCTTCCGCTTCCACATCTCCTCGCGGATCACCGACACCGGAACCAGGTTCGCACGCACCGGCGTCAGCCCGAGACCCTGCAGCGCCAGCCCGTACGCCGTGGCCATGTTCATCGACGAGGCCTCGAAGTCCGCCGAGCCCGGGCCCTCCATCGAGATCCGGTTGAACCGGTCGAGGCGGAACACATCCACCGACAACTGGCTCGCCAGCAGCTTCCGCAGCCCCATCAGCTTGAAGGTCGAACCGAGCCCCACAAGACGCACCAGCTTCGACTCGCGGTGCCCCTCCATGTAGAAGTTGATCGAGCGCTGCACATCCTGAACGAGATCAGAAAGCAGCGGCTTCAGCGCCTGGAACACATGACGCTTGTACTTCGATGTCTCCGCCTCGCGCTTGAGCTTCTCGGCCTTCGTGTAGCTCAGATCGAACTCGGACATCAACGCTTCCGTGAAGTGATGCCCGCCGATCGGGAAGGTCCGGATCCACAACCGCCCACCCTCCGCGATGATCAGGTCCGTCGACATCGTCCCGATGTCCAGGATGATCGTCCCCGGTGTCCGCTCGTCGAACCCGAGGTCGTACGCGATCGCGTTGTACGCCGCCACCGGGCTGATCGTCAGCTCGTCCGGCTTCAGCCCCGCCTCGCCCCACAACGCCATCTTCTCGCCCACCTTCTCCTTCGTGATCGCGAAGATCCCGACCTCGAGATCAGGCGAGTCCGGCGAAGCAAAGGTCTGGTAGTCCCACTCGACTTCCTCGATCGGGAACGGGATCTGCTGCACGGCCTCGAACTTCACCAGGTTCGCAACCCCCTTCGCCTCCACCGGAGGAAGCTTGGCGAACCGCGCGAACGACTGGTGCCCGGGAACCGACGCCACCACAGCGCTCGTCTTCAACTCATCCCGATACCGCGTCACGAACTGGCCCAGCGCCAACCGGATCGCCTCCGCCTCGTCCGTGTCCGGCGAGGACAGCACGCGCTTGTGCGGCACGATCACGAAATCCGCCAGCCTGGCGCTCTCGCCATCCCGCTCGAGCTTGACCGCCTTCAGAGCGTTCGCGCCGATCTCGACGCCCCAGCACGCATTCTTCGATGGCATAACCGCTCCGCTGCGCGTTCCACGCGCCTGACACCCAATCACACGCACGCGAGCCGAACAACGACGACCGCGCGATCACCAGTCCACTCCTCGCCCGAGGGCCCGGCCACGCCGAACCCGCGAGCGCCCAGTTCACCCCCCCACTCCTCTCCCAACCCGCAGCCCTGCCCCACCGCCGCCCCGCGCCCCCGTAACCACCCCCGAACGCCGCCGAGCCAATGGAGACCCGCCCGGCGCCACACTCACCCCGCTCCCACCCCCTGCGGGCATCGACCGGCACTCTACCGAACACGCCGGGAACGGGTCGGCACCCTCGCGAGGCCACAATCCGTCCACTCCCGTCCCGACCCATCCCATCGCCCCCTTCCATATTTCCTATACTGCTATCAGATAAACGGCCCACGAACCGCCAGAGCGCGCCCGCCCCATACGCATGCGCGACACCCGAGGTTTTCACCCCTTCAAGCCGCGACGGTTCCCCATCTTCTTTATGGCTCTTCTCCCGACCCGCGATGGCTCGCCACCGCGGGCGCTGTAGACTCTCCACTCGCCACGCCCGACCGGACCACGGCAAGCCGGACGGAAGTGGCAATCACCGGCCCCACCTCGCCTTCCCGCGACGGGCACACCGGACGCTGGGCTCCGCCCACGCTCGCACTGTCAATCCCACCCCATTGCCGCCGTCTCCACCGAGTCTCCCAATGACCGACCACCCCGCGCCGGAATCCAATCTCAACAACCCCAACGCCGACGCCCAGCGCCGCGACGCCTCGGGCGACAGTGCGCCCCAGCAGGCATCGGCACCCGCCCAACCCGCGCCGGAACGACCCTCGGGCAATGACCTGTCCGCGGAAGTCTCCGCCCAGGCCGACGCCGCCATGAACGCCGCCCTCGACGCCCAGCACGCCCCCAAACCCGCCGCCCCCGCGCCCGCCGGCACCGACCAGGACCGCCCAAAGGCCATCCGAGGCCCACGAGTGGTCGAAGGCGGCAGGGAATATCGGACTGGGACCGTGATCTCCATCGGACCCGAGGACATCTTCATCGAGTTCGGGCCCAAAGAGCTCGGCGTCATTTCCCGCCAGCAGTTCACCGATGAGGAACTCCCCGCCATCGGCGAACAGTTCCAGGTCGCCGTCGAGCGCTTCAACGCCGACGAGTCCCTCTACATCTGCGCCCGTCCCGGCACCGTTCAGAAAGCCGAGTGGGAACTCCTCCAGCCGGGCCAGATCGTCGAAGCCACCGTCACCGGGCACAACAAGGGCGGGCTCGAACTCGAGATCGCCAATCACCGCGCCTTCATGCCCGCTTCCCATGTCGACATCTTCCGCATCGAAGACCTCTCTCAGTTCGTCGGCCAGCGCTTCGCGTGCGAAGTCATCCGCGTCGACCGCTCGGGGCGAGGCAATATCACCCTCTCCCGGCGCAGCGTGCTCAAGCGCGAACGCGGCGAGCAGCTCAAGAAGGCCAAGGAAGCGCTCAAGGAAGGCGACACCATCGAGGTCACCGTCCGCAAGATCATGCCCTTCGGCGCGTTCTGCGACATGGGCGGCGTCGATGGACTCCTCCACATCTCCGACCTCTCGCACGACCGTGTGAACAAGGTCGAGGATGTCCTCAAGGAAGGCCAGACCCTCCCCGTCAAGGTGCTCAAACTCGACTGGGAAGGCAAGCGCCACTCCCTCGGGCTCAAGCAGCTCACCGAGCACCCCTTCGCCACCGCAACCAAGGAACTCGAGCCCGGATCCACCGTCCAGGGACGCATCACCAAGCTCCTCGAGTTCGGCGCCTTCTGCGAGATCGCGCCCGGCGTCGAAGGACTCATCCACATCTCGGAACTCGCGTGGAAGCGCGTGATGAAGACCTCGGATGTCGTCCGCCCGAACCAGGTCGTCGATGTCAAGATCCTCGACATCGATCCCGACAAGGCCAAGATCTCACTTTCCATCAAGCAGACCACCGAAGCCCCCGCCGGCGATCGCGGCAAGCCGCAACGCGGCCGTGGCGATGAAGACACCCGCAAGCCCGAAGAAATCCTCAAGGAAACGCCCGCGCTCCGCAGGCTGCGCGAGCAGGGCAAGCAGAAGCTCCACGAGAAGGGGGTCAAGGACAAGTCCAAGGGCCTCGGCGGACTCGGCTCGTCCGGTGGCCTCGGCGTCGGGCTCGGCGATCTCAAACTCGGCGACTGACCCGCAGCGCGCCTCGCTCCCATCACCCCCCCACTACTCCCCGCGCACCCCGACGCCCTCGCTATCGTGGTCGCGCCATGTCCACCGAGATCCGTATCGAAGCCATCTCGAAGCACTACCCGCCCCAAGGGCGGTTCGGATCGCGCACGCCCACGCGCGCGGTGGACGCCATTGATCTCACTATCGCCTCTGGGCAACTATATTTTCTGCTCGGCCCATCCGGATGCGGCAAGACCACGCTCCTCCGCATGATCGCCGGGTTCATCGAGCCGACCGACGGCCGCATCCTATTCAATGGGCGCGACATCACCGCACTCCCCGCCGGCAAGCGCAACACCGGCATGGTCTTCCAGTCCTACGCCCTCTGGCCACACATGACCGTCGCCGACAATGTCCGCTTCGGACTCGACATCCGCAAGGTCGGCAAGCCGGAGGCCGCACGCCGCATCGACGATGCCCTCTCGGCCGTCCGCATGAACGACTACGCGGGACGAAAGCCCAACCAGCTCTCCGGCGGACAGCAGCAACGCGTCGCCCTCGCCCGGGCGCTCGTCGTCCGCCCGGATGTGCTCCTGCTCGATGAGCCGCTCTCCAACCTAGACGCCCGCCTCCGCATCGAGATGCGCAGCGAGATCAGGAGAATCTGCTCGGAATCCGGCATCACCACGCTCTATGTCACCCATGACCAGAAGGAAGCCCTGAGCATGGCCGACCAGATCGCCGTGCTCAACAACGGTCGCGTCGTCCAGGTCGGCGCCCCGAAGGACCTCTACGCCCGCCCCATCAACCGATTCGTCGCCGAGTTCCTCGGCGAAGCCACCCTCCTCCCGGGCACTTTCACCCCCACGCCCAATGCCCATGGCGTCATCCGCACCGCGGTCGGCGACCTGAACTCCGCCGCGACCGACACGCCCGCCGGCCCGGCCATCGCGGTCGTCCGCCCCGAAGCCTGGCGCATCACCCCCACCGACTCGGGCTCCGGCATCCGCGGGCGAGTCCGCGAAGTCCGGTTCATGGGCGAACTCACCGAGTACCTGGTCGACGCCGGAACTCCCACCAAGGATTCAGCGTCACCCCAGACGATCCAGGCGACGGCCCTCGGCGTGGGGATTGGACTCAAGCCGGGCGACATCGTCTCCATGCGCGCTGACCCCGGCGATGTCATCATCGTCCCGAACTGATGTTCCATGTGGAACGAATGAGCCCGATCTGTCCCGCTGTGTGTTCCATGTGGAACGGGAGACGGTGCATCGGTGTATAGTGGTGTCGTACCTCGCCACCACCACCCGTTGCGCTCCGGAGCCACCATGGTCGCCAAGAAACCCGTCTCACGCCTCGGAAAGGGCATTGCCGGCCTCGTCAACATCGACGCGCCCCCCGAATCCCGCCCCCACGACGACGCCGAGCGCCTCGCAAACATCCCCCTCGCCGACATCGCGCCCAACCCCTACCAGCCCAGGCAGCGCCTCGACGAACAGCGGCTCCAGGAGCTCGCCGAGTCAATCCGGGCGCACGGCGTCATGCAGCCCATCACCGTCCGCCCACGCCCAGACAACGATCTCCCCTACGAACTCGTCGCCGGCGAACGCCGCTGGCGGGCCGCCCAGCGCCTCGGGCTCGAGACCATCCCCGCACGCATCATCTCCATCGACGACCGCACCTCCGCGGAACTCGCCCTCGTCGAAAATGTCCAGCGAGCCGACCTCGACCCGATCGAACGAGGGCAGGCACTCGTCAGACTCCGCGATGAATTCCAACAGACCGTCGTCGATCTCGCGAAGCGCATCGGGCAGCCACGATCCACCATCGCCAACCTCATGCGCCTCACGGAACTCGAGGACGAGATCGCTCAAATGCTCCGCGATGGCGCACTCACGCTCGGGCACGCCAAGGTCCTGCTCGGTGTGCCAAGCGGCCAGAAACGCCTCGACCTCGCGCACCGAGCGGTAGGGGGGGACTGGACCGTCCGCCAACTGGAGATCGCCGGCAAAGATGCCTTACAAACTCCAAACTCTTCCTCCAGTTCCGCCAGCGCGCCCTCATCCCATCAGCTCTCTCCAAGCGAGCAGCGCCGAAGAGCGCAACTCCAGCAGATCTCGAACGACCTGTCCGACCAGCTCTCCACGCGCGTCCTGGTCACACAAGAAAGGCCCCGCGGCGCGGGGACAATCCAGATCCATTTCTTTGATGATGCGCATTTCGAAACGCTGTTGCGCCAGATCCACCTCAAACTCAAAGACCTGTAGTCGCCAATCCTGTTCGATGTTTGTTGGCACCTTACCCTATTGACAATAGCGCAGACCCCACCCAGCCTCACTACGCCCAACCAGATCGTCCCCGAATCCCCCCTGACATCAGCAACTCCACACACATCCGGTGATCTCCCAATCATCCTCGCACAAGTCCGGGGAACGGATGTCATGCATGACCACCCCAAGATGCGACCCTGTATGACCTTGCAATCTCACGCGCGATTGACAACAATGCATGGCAGAATACCACCGAACGATCGACACCCGGGCCGCGCTGCCCGATGTTCGAATCGATCATGACATGAAGGAAGCACGCAAATGCCGCAGGACCAGCTCGAGAAAATGACGACCGAAACCCTCCAGGCCGAACTCCGCCGACGCCAGAAGGGACTCCAGAAGCTCCTTCGCCGGCGCGACAAGCTCCGCTCAGAACTCGATCAGGTCGAAGCCGAACTCCGCGAGCACGGCGGCGTCATGGCAGGCATCGCCTCACCCGGCGGCACACGCCGACGCCCGCGCAACGAGGCCAACCTCGCCGATGCACTGGCCGGCATCCTCAGCGAGACCACGATGTCCGTCACCGATGTCGCCGAAGAAGTCCAGCGCCGCGGGTACATCACCACTTCGCCGAACTTCCGCACCATCGTCAACCAGACGCTCGTCAAGGACCCGCGCTTCCAGCGATTCGCCCGCGGCTTCTATGTCGTCAAGGACTCTCCGGCCGCCAAGAAAGTCTCCGGAAGCACCTCCGGACGCAAGAAGACGAGCAAGCGCGCCAAGTCCCGCTGAACAATCAGCGCCGACCAAGCCACTCCACCAACATCCACCCGCACCACGCACGAGCCACCGCGCGACATGGCTATCGCTCGCGCACGATCGCCACACATCCCTGCGCAACAACACGCCATGCGATGCGACGCCAGCAGACGCGTCGCACCGCATGACCTTCCATCGCGACATCGCGCGCAGCGCACCCGCACTCCGATCATCCGGAGCGCAGGCCACACACGACCACGCCCCGCGCCTCACGCACGCACGCGCCAATCCGAGTCGCGCTCATTCTCCGCCCATCAATCGATCCGCGTCTTCGGCTCCCCGCGCGCCATCCGCACAAACATCATGGCCGCGATCGCGCCCGCACCCGCGAACACGAAGAACGAGTGATTCCCGAGCTGCGCCACGACCTCCGCGCTGTTCGCCAGCGCCTCGGCGCTCCGCGCGCCCGCATCACCGACCCCGCCCGACCCCGAGCCCATCCCAGCGCTCGCACCGCGCACCGGGTCAACGCGCGCCGCTGACAACAGCGCATCGGGCACCCACGCCGAGAGCCACTCCGGCACAAGCACGCCCGTGAAGAGCAGCACGCCGAGGAACGGCCCGATCGCGCCGCGCACCCCCGTCAGCGTCACATGGATCCCCATGTAGATCGACGACAGCTCACGGCTCGCAAAGTCGTTGTGCCCGAGGTTCCACGCCAGCATCCCACCCGCGAACGCGATCCCCAGCACCACCCGCGCCGCGAAGATCACCGGCAGCGAATCGAACATGAACCCCAGCCCCGTCAGCAGGTTCGCGCCAACGAAGAACCACGAGTGCCACGCGCGGAACCGGATCACATGCACCTTGTCCAGCAGCCGCGCCCACACCGGGATGAACACGATCGGCACCGCGATCGGGATCACCTGCGTCAGCGCGATCGACACCGTCGAACTCAGCGCGCCCGTCGACGGATCGCCCAGCATCGACCCCGCCCATGAGTGCGCATCCAGCGCCACGATGAACACCGGCACCGCCGCGAGGTTCGGCAGCCCGAGCAGGAACTGCGCCAGCATGTACGACCGGTACCGCCGATCCTCGCGCAGCACGCCGATCATCGCGCTCAGTTGGCTCCGCCGCTCCGAAGTCCCGGCGCCGATCCGCTCGATCGACAGCTGCGCCGGCCCGCCACGCCAGCGCACATGCGAGAACAGCCACGCCCCGCAGAGCCCCATCGCCACCGCCAGCAGGTACACCGCGCGATACGGCTCGAACGGAAGCACGCCGCCGCCGCGATCCATCGCCACCCCGGCGAGCACCGATGTCCCCGTGATCGTCAGGATCGCCACGATCGACAGGTTCCCCGTCGCCCGCGCGCGGACCTTCCGGTCGTAGTTCGCGCGCCACAACTCAGCCCGCGCCGTGATAATCCCCGTCGCCGCGCACCGACCACCCAGCGCGCCGATCGTCATCAGCGCGAGCCCCAGGCCACGGTAAGGCTCGCTCGCCGGCGCCACCGCGATCAGCGCCACGCACCCCACCAGCGCCAGCTGCATCAGGTTCGCAAACCGCGTGCGGTCCATCCCCCGCATCGCCCGCACCAGCAACACCGAGGTGATGTTCGCCAGCGCCGGCGCCGCAGCCAGCAGCGCGATCAGGAACGCCGGCGCGCCGAACACCTGCTGCGCGATCACGCCGATTACCCCCGCCTCCACGCACGCCAGCGCCGCCGGAAGCAGCGCCGCCGATCGAAGCTCCCACACGTAACTGTTCCGGCTCATCAGCGGCAGCGACCGGGCCGACATCCGTCCCCACCCACGCGCACCGCCCACGCCACGCGTCCCGCCGCCGCCCACACGATGCCCCGCTGGCAGTGGGGGGGTAGTCGGTTGGGAGTGGGGGGGCTCCGGGTGGCGGGGCGCCGGGGAGGAATCGCTGGCATCCCCCAAGCGCTCGGCGCGCGCCGACGGCGCTGCGCCACCGCCACCATCCAACGCCTTCGACGATCGCTCCCGTTCCAAGCCCTGACGCTAGGAGCCATCCCGCCGGACGACACACCCCAGCAGCCCCGAACCACCGCGCCCGCACCCACACACGCATCGGGGACCGCCGCCGACACGCGATGCACGCGCCGCGCCCCCACTCGAAAAGCAAACAACGCCGCAGCGTCTCGCCACGGCGTCGCTCAATGTCGATCTCTCACGCGCTCACGCGCGACCCACACCCCGCCCACATCCGCACGCGATCACGATCAATCAATACGGCGTCGGACGCGGGGTCAGACGGCTCGGGCGGTTCATGAACCACGCACGCCCGAAGTCCTCGCTGATCATCCGGACATTCGTGTTGTTCGTGACCGTCAACTGGTTGTCCACATCATCGTGAGACTGGCTCAGCGTCACCAGACCCGGCGTCGGGTTCGAGCGGAACTCGCGCTTCCTGGACTGATTCCCGGAAGAACACCCCACGAGCGAAAGCCCGGCGAGCGAAACAACGGCAAGCACCACACCGGCACGGGCGACACGATCACGCATGGGACAACTCCTTCGAACGGACCGACGGTTGTATCGCCCCCCTCCGCGTCCGTCAAACCCGGGGTTCCTCCCAGACCACATCTCCACCCCGTCGGACCGCATTTGGCCACCCGCTCCCGCTCGAAACGCCACGCCGCGGCCTCCGAAATCCGACCAAAGAGTGAACAGCGCTCCAGAACCGCGCGCCGGCGCTCAGTTTCCTCAAGTCCAACCCCGAATCCCCGGAATCCGCTCCCAAACCGCGACTGCGCGGGTAGCCTTGCCTGAACCGACGCCGTGAGCGGGCACCCGTTCCGAGTCCCCCGCCGCACGCAATGCCGAGACCTCAGCGGACTCCACAGGGAGCCTTTTCCAAGCGTCGAGGCGATGGCCAGGCCTCCAAAGAGTGGAAGGCCGGGACCACGACGGAGGCACCCACCTCAAGCGTGGGGTCCTCGGCATTCGAGCGGAGGGGAGCGATCGGGTGCTCGCTCACGCCGCCCGCCCCCCGCCCAACCCCCGCCAACAGGGGTCGCCTGCCGCCACCACCACCACCGCCACCCGCCGCGACGCGCAGCGCCCACGCAAACCACCCCCGATTTCCCCCCGCCCGCTGGACTCACGCGCCGCATCCTGCCGACGATCCCAGACGATCCTCCTCCGTTCCGAACCCTTCAGAAGCGCCGCACATGACCGGGCTCCCCCAACAACCCGCTCCAGATCGCTTCCCCTTCGCCCGGAAACCATCCGCCAATACCGGCGCTGCGCACCAGGATGCCAACGAGGTCACGCTCTCGGGCCGGGCCACCGACCCCGACCTCGTCCAACGCCTCACAGATTCCATCCTCGCAGACCCGCGCATCTGCCACCTCCGCGGCACGCGCCTCCCCGATCGCAACGCCATCGCGCAGCTCGTCGATGACCTCCGCGAACTCGTCTTCCCGGGCTTCTTCGTCCGCAGGAACTTCAGCCCCGCGAACCTTTCCATGCAGGTCCAGGAACTGCTCGCCAGCGTCATCCTCGGCGCTGAGGAGCAGATCCGCTCCGTCCTCCGCTATGTCCGCGACATCGGCCCGGAGCAGGCAGACTGCCCCGAGTCCGTCGAGTGCGACCGCCGAGCACGGCGCATCGCGCGCGAGTTCGCCGATGAGATCCCAGAGATCCGGCGCATGCTCTCACTCGATGTCCTCGCCGCCTTCGATGGCGACCCCGCCGCCGAACACTCCGACGAAGCCATCTTCTGCTACCCCGGGATCGACGCCATCTTCTCCCACCGGCTCGCCCACGCCCTCTACCTCCGAGGCGTCCCGCTCCTCCCGCGCATCATCCAGGAGATGGCCCACTCACGCACCGGCATCGACATCCACCCCGGCGCCCGCATCGGCGAATCCTTCTTCATCGACCATGGCGGCGGCACCGTCATCGGCGAAACCACCATCATCGGAAACCATGTCCGCATCTACCAGGGCGTCACGCTCGGCGCCAAGTCCTTCCAGCGTGACGAGCAGGGACGACTCCTCAGAAGCAACCAGCAGCGACACCCCACCATCGGAAACCGCGTCACCATCTACGCCGGCGCCGTCATCCTCGGCGGCGACACCACCATCGGAGACGACTGCGTCATCTCAGGCGCCACCTTCGTCACCAGCTCCGTCCCGCCAGGACATGTCGTCCTCCAGCCCAAGGCCGAACTGGTCATGCGCACCAACAAGGATGCGCAGAAGATCATCGAAGGCGGCGGCTGAACACCCGCAAGCGTTCTGTCCGTAGACATCACTTCGTCCTATAACACGCTTTCCAGCCATCGCCTTGATCCGACCCCATCCCGGCCCCACACTCCGGGTATGGACCTCCAAACCAAGACCAGGCAACAACTTCGACCCACCGAATCACGCCCATGCCCCCGCTGGGCGATCGTCGGGACCACTCTCGCGCTGACCCTCCCGCTCCTGACCGCGTGCACAACCGAAGAAGCAGTCTCAATGGACGACCGCTGGCACGCGTCCACCGCCCACCGCTCCCATTGGCCCGACAATGCCGACGGGCGCATCGGCTCCGATGGGCAACTCATCGCCGGCTGGGCCGGCCCGCAACTCGCCGCACCTGTCTTCCCGCGCCCCGGAATCGACATCGCTGACTCGAACCGTTTTTGGGACACTCGCCGCGATGCCGAGTTCGGCAACCCCGCGGGCGCCATCCCCACCGCCGCCACCGACTGGCCGACCCCGCCTCGTCCCAACGAGCAGGTCTTCCGTTTCCGGACCCTCAAGCGGAACTGATCGCCCCCCACGCCTTCCTACGGCCCCACCCACGCCGCCCAACTCCTCCCGACGAACTCCTGAACCACCACGCACGCGCCAATTCGCAACCCGAAACCCCTCCGAACACTGGGAATCCAAGGATCCACACGCGTCCGGAAACGAAAATTCAAGTCGATGAGCGGGCGTTGACCGCTCGACGATTCGGAAGGATACTTCTCGCATAAATCTCTGTGCCACCGATAGATACGGACGACCCCCGGTGCGGGATACGCACTCCCCGCGACGGAATCCCCCGCGGCCACCCGCGCGAGAACTCCCCGCAGGGCCACCGCACACCCCGTCCTTGATCCTCGGTTGCACCCTCGTTCCCAGGCGATCGCGTCCGCGCCCGCCGCGTGCCCACACCCCGAACGCCCACACGGGAGACCAGCGCGTGAAGACCATCACCAAGAGAGAAATCATCGACGCCATTGCCAAGCAGCACAAGCTGCCGCGCCAGGCCGTCAAGGCCGTCGTCCAGCACTTCCTCGACTCCGTCGTCGAGTCCATCGGCGAGGGCAACCGCCTCGAGTTCCGCGACTTCGGCGTCTTCGAACCGCGCGAGCGCAAGGCCTTCGTCGCACAGAACCCCAGGACCATGGCCCCCGTCGAAGTCCCCGCCCGCTATGTCATCAAGTTCAAGGCCGGACGCAAAATGCAACAGGCCCTCGACTCCATCGGCGAACCCACCATCGTCACCAACTCTGCCGCCGATGCCCTCAAGTTCCTCACCGATCGCGACCGGGATGCCCACACCCCCAACAACACCTCCGCCTCCGCATCCTCGAAGCGCCGCCACGCCGCCGACGATGACGAAGACGACGACGACTGATCCCCACCCCCCAACAACTCCCCACACAACGCCCAAGCCGAATGGAGTCGCCCACGCTCCATCCGGCCCGCCCACGCACAACGCGCAATCACCACTCGTGCCGTTGCACCCACCATCCCGCCGATCCAGGCACCGCTGCTCGCCACCGGAGCCACCCTACAGTCCCTACTCGTGCCACGGCCCTGGCGACACCTACAACTAACCGCGCTTAACCAAGTGTCCGTCAACGCCACTAGTGGGTGGTCCGAACCGGGCGCGACCCTCAAGCCTGACAACCTGCTAGAGTGTTCGCAGCAGGAGGGAACTCTCGGAGACCATCGCGTGAGGGAATCACTTTGAGCAATCGACGAGTCACACGACTCGCGTTACGGCAGTTCAAGAGCATCGAGAGCTGCGAGATCGAATTCCAGCCGCTCACGGTGTTGGTCGGTCGCAATGGTGTCGGCAAGAGCAATATCCTCGACGCGCTCCGCTTCATCACGGACTCACTGCAGTCCACACTCGAACACGCTATTCGTGAACGAGGTGGGATTGATCAGGTGCGACGCAAATCGCTCGGTGGGCGGCCCACAAATCCGGGGATCGCTGTCCGTGTGGCTATCCCCGATGGCACCGCCGAATATTCATTTCGAATCGCGGCAATGCCGAACCGAGGCTTCCGCGTCGACCGCGAGCGGTGCATTGTCCGCGACAAGGACGATTCAATCCGGGCGGACTTCAATCTGCGGAACGGCGAGTTCCGATGGAATCTCAAGCACGCTGCACCCGCGATTACTCCTGATCGACTCATGCTCATTGCACTGTCCGGCATGGAAGAATTTCGGCCTGTTTACGATGTTCTCACACGCATGACATTCCACAATCTCAATCCTGAAGTGATGAAATACCCAGGCAGACCAGAGCCTGGCGACCGGCTCGCAGGCGACGGGCACAACATCGCCAGCGTCATCAAGCGTCTCCAGCATTCCGCACCCAGTGAACTCGAACGGGTCGTGGCGTATCTCCAAGCCCTAGGCATCCCGATTAAGAAGGTACTCCATAAGCACGCAGGTGTACTCGAAACCGTTGAAGTAGCGCAAGAAGTCGAAACGCAGACCGGGCCAAAGAATTCGCTCTTTGACGCCGTGTCCCTCTCGGACGGAACGATCCGAGCACTCGGTATTCTTATCTCGCTCGTCTCCGCGCGAAGTGAAGACAAAGCAGGACCCTCTCTAATTGGAATCGAGGAACCGGAAACTGCGCTGCACCCTGCCGCTGTCGGAGCACTGGTCGACGCCCTCATCGAAGGCTCGGAATCAACCCAGATCCTCCTCACCTGCCACAGCCCCGACATGCTCGATCACGAGAGCATCACGGAAGGAATGATCCGGATCGTCATGCTCGACAACGGCAGAACCGTCGTTGGCCCTCTGAGCCCCGGTAAGGCGAAACTCATGCAGGAACACCTTGTCACGGCAGGTGAACTCTTGCGGCTCGACCAACTTACACCGGATGCCACCGAGATCGAACGCCAGCGCGATGCAAAGGGTACGCTCTTCGAGGCACTCAACACATGAGCTTTTGTGTAGCGAGCATTGTTGAAGGCCACGGCGAGGTGCGCGCGCTTCCCATTCTTCTGCGATCAATCGAACCTCGATTCATCGTGCCCCCACCAATCCGGATACACCGCAACCAGATTAGCACTGAGGACTACCTGAGCAAGTACATCCAGATTGCATGGACCAACATTGCCGACAACGGTGGCAACGGCGCGATACTGGTGCTCGCCGACGCCGACCAAGATTGCCCGGCACAACTCGGTCCCCAGATACTTCAAATCGTCAATCAAGTGCGTGCTGACGCACAGTGTGCTGTAACTATTGCCAAGCACATGTTCGAAGCATGGCTGATTGCTGGCGATTCGCCCGCCATACCCACGGTTCAATCACCCGAAGATATTACCAATCCAAAGGCCAAACTCCGTGAACACCTCGGCCGCTACAAAGAAACTGCTGATCAGCCAAGGCTGACCGCCGCAATGAACCTCGACTGTGCTCGTCAGAGATCAAATAGCTTCGATCGGCTGTGCCGAATCGTCGAATGCTGGCGAGAGCAGGCTTAAGTCCGCAGTGCAGCTATCGGTGATCAAGCCTGCGTGACACCGACTACTGCGTATGGCAGATCTGAGCTACGATTCCCATAGACTCCCTCCCCACCAAACCACCCCGCGCACGCCCGCGCCGACCGCCACCGACCGGAGCCTCACCATGCCCAGCACGAAGCCCAGCGCCAACACCGCCAAACTCCTCGCCGCCGATGACGCCGCGCTCCTCAACTACGAATGCAAGGGCGTCCCCCGCGCGTCCCTCCAGCTCCCCGGCCCGGACTTCGTCGACCGCGTCATGGCCATGACCGACCGCCCCATCAATGTCCTCCGCAACATGCAGCTCATCCTCAACACCGGCCGCCTCGCCGGCACCGGCTACATGTCCATCCTCCCCGTCGACCAGGGCATCGAACACTCCGCCGGCGCCTCCTTCGCGCCAAACCCCATCTACTTCGACCCCGAAAGAATCGTCGAACTCGCCCACGAAGGCGGCTGCAACGCCGTCGCCTCCACCCTCGGCGTGCTCGGCGCCTGCTCACGCAAATGGGCCCACAAGATCCCCTTCCTCGTCAAACTCAACCACAACGAGCTGCTCACCTACCCCAACATCCACGACCAGACCCGCTACGCCTCCGTCCGCCAGGCCTTCGAAATGGGCGCCGTCGCCGTCGGCGCCACCATCTACTTCGGCTCCGAAGAATCACGCCGCCAGATCGACGAAATCTCCCAGGCCTTCGAAGAAGCCCACGCCCTCGGCATGGTCACCGTCCTCTGGTGCTACATCCGCAACAACGCCTTCAACATGAAGAAAGAAGGCGGCAAGGACCACCACACCGCCGCCGACCTCACCGCCCAGGCCAACCACCTCGGCGTCACCATCCAGGCCGACATCATCAAACAAAAACTCCCCACCCACACCGGCGGCTACGCCGCGCTCAACATGGGCTCCTCCTCCTACGGCAAGTTCGACAAACGCATCTACACCGAACTCCAAGCCGCCAAGGAAGACGGCACAGGCGCCAACCCCATCGACCTCTGCCGCTACCAGGTCCTCAACTGCCACGCCGGCCGAAGCCCCCTCCTGAACTCCGGCGGCGAATCCAAGGGCGCATCCGACCTCCAGGACGCCGTCAAGACCGCCGTGATCAACAAGAGAGCCGGCGGCATCGGCCTGATCTCGGGGCGCAAGGCGTTCCAGAAGCCGATGAAGGACGGCGTGGCGCTGCTTAACGCGGTGCAGGATGTGTATCTGGATGAGGGCGTGACGGTGGCGTAAGTCATCCGCTCCGCGGCTCAAGGACTCCAAGCACAACCATCAACCCGCATGACAATCGCCCCGAAGGGGCGAAAGGCTGTAGCCACGGGTGAAGCGCCGTCCGCCAAAGGCGGACAAAGCGCAACCCGTGGAACCAAACCCAACCCCGCAACCCTGCCCCGAAGGGGCAGTGGACTGCGATCGTTCAGCACATGACCATGGGGTTGCCCCTGAAATGCCCTGCACCCTGTTCATCCCACATCTGGTGCGCTCCAGCGGCACATTATTCGCGGTGAAGCGAATGACATGCGGTTCGACTTCCGCTCGGTATCCTTGATCACGCATGAACGATGACAAACCCAATGTCCTGCAGAGTCGTTTCGCTCGCGCCTATTACAGCGCGACCCTAAAGGACTTTCTCGATTCAAGCGACATCGAGATCATCGCATCGCTCGCCGCAGCGAGCACGTTCTCAATCGAGACGACGCAGCGGGATGCGTGGCTTGAACAGATCACGTGCATGCGGTCCGCACTGAGCAGCCACAAAGAGCCAGGTTTGATCGCGTTCGAGTACGTCGTACCACGCATCGGACGCCGCATCGATGTCCTGGTAGTGCTGCGACACATCATCTTTGTGATTGAGTTCAAAGTCGGCGCCAAGCTTTTTTCGACCGATGCGATAGCGCAAGCGTGGGACTATGCGCTCGATCTCAAGAACTTCCACAGCACGAGCCACGACAAACTGATCATCCCCATCGTCGTGGCCACGGGCGCCACATCAACGAGCATGGACCAGGCGCTCACGGTAGACCACGATGGCGTTTTTCGTCCCGTGAAGTCGCCGTCTGCAGATCTGGGCAGTGTGATGGAGAATGCTCTGTCTGCCGCACATGCACCTCCGATCGACGCGGCGGCCTGGGCAGGCGGACGCTACGCACCAACCCCAACAATCATCGATGCTGCGATCGCGCTGTACGGCGGCCACGGTGTTGAGGAGATTTCCAGGAGCGACGCAGCAGCGATCAACCTTGCGCAAACCAGCGAGGCGATCACCCAAGTCATCGCGAATGCGCGGGCGCATCGCACAAAGTCACTGTGCTTTGTCACCGGCGTACCTGGTGCCGGAAAGACCCTTGTCGGGCTCAATGTTGCCACCCAGCACTTCGATAACAACAGCGATCTTTACAGCGTCTTTCTTTCAGGCAACGGTCCGCTGGTCGCCATTCTCTGCGAAGCACTGGCAAGGGACAAAGCAGCGCGGACGAAGCAGCAGGGTAGAACAGTTCCGCTGGGGCAACTGCGCAGTGAGGTAAAGGCATTCGTTCAGAATGTGCATCACTTTCGCGACGAGTGCATTCGCGATTCCGAGCGTCCCCCGATCGAGCATGTCGCTTTGTTTGATGAAGCGCAGCGAGCTTGGAACTTGGAGCAGACCACATCCTTTATGGCTCAGACGAAGAAAATCGCCGACTTCAACATGTCGGAGCCAGAGTTCCTCATCTCCTGCATGGATCGCCACGAGGACTGGGCCGTAGTGGTTTGCCTTGTCGGCGGAGGACAAGAGATCCACCGCGGGGAGGCCGGCATCGGTGAGTGGATCCGGGCGATACGTCGGTCCTTTCCTCATTGGCAGGTTCACATCTCGCCACGCCTCACTGATTCGGAGTATGAAGCCGGCAGAGCAATCGCCTTGCTTGATGGACACGCGTCTCTGCACGTGGAACAGAATCTGCATCTGGGCGTGTCGATGCGATCGTTTCGCGCGGAAAATGTGTCCGCGCTGATCAAGGCAGTCTTGGACATCGACACCGCTCGTGCTCGAGAGCTTCTAAACGAGGTTCGACCTCGCTACCCGATCGTCTTGACAAGGAGCCTCGACACTGCAAAGAGTTGGCTCCGTGAACGAGCGCGAGGTAGTGAGCGGTTTGGCATTGTTGTCTCTTCCCAGGCCTCACGACTCAAACCACATGCCATTGATGTTCGAGTACCAATCAACCCAGTGCATTGGTTCCTGCACCCGAAAGAGGACGTACGGTCATCGTTCTTCCTTGAGGATGCGGCGACCGAGTTCCACGTTCAAGGGCTTGAACTCGATTGGACATGCCTCGTCTGGGACGGGGACTTCAGACGAACAAAGAATGGCTGGGATCACTGGTCTTTCCGTGGTGATCGATGGCAACGCATTCAGAAGGAAGACCGGAAGGTATACCTCAAGAACGCGTATCGTGTGCTCTTAACCAGGGCCCGACAGGGCATGATCTTGGTCGTGCCCGAGGGCGAATCGAACGACCCGACGAGACTTCCCGAGCACTACGACGGGACATTCAATTATCTGAAAAACATCGGTATACCAGTCCTCTAAGCCAGTGCCCGCCCTTGACCCAACGGACAAAGGCGGTCGTGTGTTCGCAGCCTCACCGCCCTCACCCTCCGGCCTGAAGCCCGGCACCACACCCACCCCTTGCACTCGCCCCGCGATCCCAAGCACAACACCCATCACGCCTGACACCACCATGAACATCACTTCCCGCATCACCCACGCATCCCTCACCGCGGCACTGCTCACACTCACCGCGTGCTCCGC
Organism: Phycisphaerales bacterium; assembly: GCA_052168315.1. GTDB lineage: Bacteria > Planctomycetota > Phycisphaerae > Phycisphaerales > UBA1924 > JBQLZO01. The sequence continues at coordinate 125,157 of JBQLZO010000042.1, forward strand.
GCTCCCCCGGATCACCGCCACCAACGACACCGCTGGCCCCGTCGATCTCCAGATCGCCACACCGCATCCGCCGCCCGGCACGATCCAATCTCCGACCGGCTACCACCGCGTCATGCTCAAACCCGGCGAAACCTGGGACTCCCGTCGCGATGCACCAGACACCTTCGTCACCGACATCCCACCATGGGGCATCAGCGGCCAATGGGTCTTCATCGCCACCGCCCCCGACCTACTTCAAGGCCATCCACAAACCGCCGAAGCCCGCCTCCGTGCAACGAAGCCCACCACCCTGCGTATCGAAACCCACAACAACTCCACCCTCACCATCACCCCCGAACCCGCCCACCCGTGAAACCCACAAGGCTTAACCCGAAGGTCCCCCGCATCCTCTGGGCGCCCATCTTCCTTGGCGGAATCGCCCTCGCCCTCTCCCAACTCACAGGCCTCAACATGGTCCCAACCATCGACCCCCGCCTCCGCGGGTCCTTGGAACCGCTCGTGACCCCCATCGGCGAAGGCCTCGCCGAACTGGCCATCGTGGCCGCCTACCTCTGGACACTCGGTGCCGTGCTCTACCTGCTGCTCGTCGTCCCCCTCTGCCTCTGCGCCCAGCAGATCCGCGACGACTTCAACGCAGCACACGCGCCTTCCCATCGCACCGACACCCAACAGCCAAGCACACGATCATGACCACAGCCACGCCCCGCCTACAGCGCGGAGCGAGCCGCCTCAACCCCAACATCCCCCGCTGGCTCGGCTGGGCGTTCTTCATCTTCATGGCCCAACTCATCCTCACATTCCTCGCCGTGCTCGTCGGCGGCAAGGCCGGCTTCGGTGCCATCTGGCTGCTCTGGCCCGGTCTGCCACAGGTGGTCTTCACCCTCGGCATCATTCCCAGCCATCTCACCGATGAAATGCAGGCCCGCATGCTCTGGCGTCTCTTCGCCTGCATGTTCATCTACACCATCACGATCACTGCCTCCATCCGGCTCCTCATGCAGCCCGCCGCCAGGAACGCAGCCACACCTCCAACCAGCCAATCCCCGGACCCGTAACCCGCGCATCCCCCCCGCGCTCCCCTCTCGCTCACGTCCCTCCCAGCCGCCGCCGCCCGAGCGGCACTCCATCAACCGCGCCCAAGCGTGTTATCACACCACCACAAGGCCCCTCACCGCCCAATTCCCGCATCCAACACCCGAATCACCCCGCAATCCGCAGGCAAACTCTTGGCGCACCTCCACCTCCGTTTAAACTCGAACCTCACGCAATCTCCCCGCACAAACCTCACACACGCGCGCCCACACCACGCGCCAGCGCCATCAGGCAAAGGAACGAGCACATGACCCGCAACCATTCAATCGTCACCACCACCGCCACCGCCATCGCTGCGCTGGCCGCCCTCACCACCGCCGCCCACGCCGGCACACCCCTCTTCCAGCCCGACTCGGCCACCGCCGGCAGCGAGTTCAACTCCTCATACGACATCGGCAACACCACCAACGGCTCCGGGCTCGAGCCCGACTTCTGCCCCGGCTCGCCCCACGCCACCTATGTCCAGCACAACCACTGGACCACCAAGTCCAACGCGCTCCCGGCCGGCACCGCCTTCGCCAACTTCTTCTTCGACAACGACACCACCATCGGAACCCTCCTGCTCTGGAACCACCGCTCCAACGGCGTCGCATCCGACCCCGGATACGCCGTCACCGTCTTCGACCTCCGCTACTACGACGCCGACGATCAGGTCATCGAAGAATTCATCGGGCTCGAAGCCACCCCCAATGTCCTCACCGCCCAGGCCTACCGCGTCGGCCCGATCGATGGCGTCCGCCGCGTCGAGTTCGTCATCGTCGAGAACAACGGCTCCCAGTACACCGGCTTCGCCGAGATCGCCTTCTCCGCAGAACGCTTCTGCACCGGCGACCTCAACAACGATGGCCTCGTCAACTCCGACGACCTCGGACTCCTCCTCGGCGCCTTCGGCACCGGCCCCGCCGGCGACCTCAACTGCGACGACCTCACCGACTCCGACGACCTCGGAATCCTCCTCAGCACCTTCGGAACAACCTGCGACTGATCCGCCCCGCGCCCCCGCGCCCCGATCTCCAGGCTCCCCGCCGCACCGCGCGACAACGCCCGGGGTGCGCCCGCACCCCTAACATCACCCCATGCGATCCGCTCCCGCGATCATCACCGTCGCCATCCTCATACTCCTCGCCATCGCCGCCGCGCTCACCGCCGCCAACGCGCCGCGCCCGGCCGTCTGCATCACCTGCCGCGCCGAACTCCGCTCCTGGGTCGTCTCACGACCGCACCCCGGCCGCCACCTCTTCGTCGACATCAAGTGCCCCGAGGGCTACGAACACCTCAACGACCGCGTCGAGTACACCTCCGCCGCACTCCGCCGCGACTACCAGCCCGTCCGCGACCGGCGCTTCACACCGCGCGTCGCACGCATGTCACGAGGCGGCATCCTCGTCCCGTACTTCGGCGATGTGAACGACACACGACTCGAAGCCTTCTATGTCCTCACCCTCGAACAGGCCCAGTGCCTCCAGCGCGACCGCATGTTCTCGCAGCCCTACGAGCTCCTCGGCCCAAACAGCACCTCCGGGCTCATCGCCACCCTCGAAGACTGCGGATGCGATGTCCCGCAGCGCATCAAAGAGTCCGGCGGATGGTCCGGCGAGTTCCCCGGCGCCGAGTTCACCCCCGGCCCGGATCTCCCCGAGCCCCTCTGGGCCCGCTACGGCGTGCCAGACGGCCCCGACCCACTCGCCGAACCCGGATCGAGCGACCAACAGCCCGCAACACCGCTCACCCGCGAGCAGCGCGTCCACCGCATCATCGGCCGCGACTGACCCCATCCGCGCCCAGCACAAAGCCCAACACCCCCAGCGCCGCGTACTTCCCGAACCGCGCCCGCGTCACACCCTCGCCCGGCACCTGCGAGAATCCAATCTTCTCCAGCACACGCACCGACGCATCGTTCCCCGGCTTCACCACCGCGATCAGCTCCCGCAGCCCCACCACGCCGAACGCATGGTCCCGCGCCGCCGAGCCCGCCTCCGTCGCGTACCCCTTGCCCCAGTGCGCGCATCCGAGCCGATACCCAAGCTCCACCGATCCCTCGGACTCGGGCACCGGAATCAACCCGCAGTCCCCGATCACCTCCCCCGTCGCCCGCTCCACGCACACCAGAAACGAGAACCCGCGCTCCCGCTCGTACCCCATCAGCCGCTCGATCCGACGCCGCGTCTCGTCCAGGTCCGCCGCCGCCCCGATCCCGATGTGCCGCATCGCCTCCGGATCCCCGTACACACCGTGAAGCGCGGGCGCATCCTGTTCGGTCATGGAGCGCAGCACCAGCCTCGGCGTGTGGATCTCGATCGGCATGCCGCGATTCAATCCCCGATCCCGCGTCCGGGGAAGGCCATCGCCCCATCGGCGGTACGATGCGATCCCATGGGCCTCCCACGAGCGCCCACCCTATCCAACACATCCCACCCGGAGGCACCCACATGAGCACCGCCACCCCCGAAGCGCCCACCCTGAACATCGACTCCAAGCCCTACGCGGCCCTGTGCGCCTCCATGCGCGAGACCGGCATCCTCAGGTCCATGCGCTCCCTCATGGGCTGGGACCAGGAAACCATGATGCCATCCAAAGGCGCCGACCTCCGCGCCGACCAGCTCGAAACCATCTCCGCGCTCATCCACGAGAAGTCCACCAGCCCCGCCCTCGGCGACCTCATCGCCGCCTGCGAGGCCGACGCCGCCGTCCAGGGCGACGACGCCGCCCGCGCCAATGTCCGAGAGATGCGCCGCGACTACGACAAGGCCACCAAGCTCCCGCCCGACCTCGTCCGGGAGATCGCCCGCATCGCCTCCAAGGCCATGCACGCGTGGAAGGGCGCCCGCGCCAACAACGACTTCGAGGCCTTCCGCCCCTGGCTCGAGCAGGTCATCACCCTCAACCGCCGCAAGGCCGAGTGCTACGGCATCCCATCCCACGGCAAGGAACTCTTCGACGCGCTCATGGACGAGTACGAGCCCGGCATGACCGCCGCCCGCACCAGCGAGATCTTCACCCCCCTCCGCGCGTTCACCGTCGAGCTGCTCGAGAAAGTCAAGAACGCCAAACCCGCCGACCAGTCCCCCGCCGAGATCGTCACCCCCATCGCCGGACAGAAGGCCTTCGCCCGCTTCGTCGCCGAACGATTCGGATTCGACTTCGACGCCGGACGCATGGACGACTCCACCCATCCCTTCTGCGAGACCGTCGGCCCCGGCGATGTCCGGCTCACCAACCGCTACCGCGACAACGGCTGGGCCGATGCCCTCTCCTCCGGCACCCACGAAGCGGGCCACGGCCTGTACGAACAGGGCCTCCCCACCGAACACTTCGGCACGCCGCTCGGCGATGCCGTCTCGCTCGGCATCCACGAGAGCCAGTCACGCATGTGGGAGAACATGGTCGCGCGCTCCAAGCCATTCTGGGAATGGGCGCTCCCGCACGCTAAGGAACTCATGGGCCCCGCCCTCAAGAACCTCACGCCCGAACAGATCTTCAAGGCCGACAATGTCGTCCGACCAAGCTTCATCCGCGTCGAGGCCGACGAGGTCACCTACAACCTCCACATCATGCTCCGCTTCGACCTCGAACGCGCCATGATCTCCGGCGACCTGCACGCCAAGGACCTCCCGGGCGTCTGGAACGACCGCATGAAGTCAGACTTCGGGCTCGATGTCCCCGAACCCAGCAAGGGCTGCCTCCAGGACATCCACTGGTCCATGAGCGCCGTCGGATACTTCGCCACCTACACCTTCGGAAACCTCTACGCCGCACAGTTCTGGGAAGCCATCGCCGAAGCGCTCCCCAACCGCACAGACCTGGTCGCCCGCGGCGAGTTCGCCCCCATCCTCGAATGGGTCCGCGAGCACATCCACCAGCACGGCCGCCGATACACCGCCGCCCAGCTCTGCGAACGCGCCACCGGCAAGCCGCTCTCCTCCGAACCCCTCATGCGACACCTCTCGGCCAAGGTCAACGCCGTCTACGGCGTGTGACCCGACCATCCGAAGCAGTTCAGAGTCACTCGGGATGCCGAAGCAAACCCCCGCCGACGCGCTCAACCCACCAACCCGCACCCCGACCCGCACCCGCAAGCGTGGAGGGGATTCGGAGGGGGAGCTGGGGGGGGGAAAGAGCCGGCCCGCCTTTCGCGCGCCGGGCATCGTGGGGCACGGGCGGTCGAGGCGGGCCGGCTCGTCGTGGCCTGGAGATCGGTCGCTCGTGGACCGCTCCGGTCTCTGTCTCTCTCCCCCGTGCGCCCAGGCCCCCGCGATCTCGGCGATCGAACAATCCGGCTCAGCGCTCACGCCGACGCCGACGCATCACACCAACCCCCAGACCCAGCGCGCCAAGTCCCACAGCCCCGGGCGCCGGCACCACACCGATCTGCCCGCGCACCTCCCCACCCGGGAACGCCGTGGTGTGGAAGTTCGCGTACAGCCCCTCGTTGAACAACGCATCCACATCCGAAGCCGCCAGCCCGGACCACACAGCGCTCCCGCTTAACGCCCAGGTCCCATCCGGGTTGTTGAACCCGAACAGCACCGGCCCATTGCCCCCCGCCGGCCCGAGATGGATGTGAGCGCCGGGTGAAGATGGCATCCCCAGCAGCTCATCCGTGATCGACCACGAGAACGAGAAGGTGTTCGCCCCCGCGTCATAGATCCCCGTGAGCGACCCGGTGGCCGGCGAGCCGTTCGGAGGCACCTGCTGCTGCGCGTTGATCTGGGCCTCGAACAGCGTCGTCTGTGCGAACGACGAAGCGCTGAACGCCAGCGCTGCGCCCGCCGCGGCAAGAAGAACGATCGTGCGTGGGTGGCCGGTCTGCATGTCTGACTCCTCAAAGGGAAAGTGGAAATGTGTCCGCCACGATGGAAAGGGCGCGTGCCCGTGCGAACGCGCACGCCCCTGGGCTTCGATGTCGCTTCATGCGCCCGTGGAACCGCATGCCCGGATCAGCGCCGACGCCGACGCGCAGCGCCCAGCGCGACGATCGCCATCGCCCCCGCAGCGCCCGGCCCGGGCACCACCGCGATCGACGACACGAACGCCCCGCCGCCGATCTCGCCGATGGCAAACGCCTGACCCGTGCTCAGATCGATCGTCCAGAAGGTCGACTTCGACAGCGCCGCGTCCATCACGGCCGCGTACGCCACGCCCGATGAGCCGGAGATGTCAAAGCCCACATTGTCGTTCAGGTCCACGCCCAGCGGACCCACCGTGCCGAGCGTCCCCGCGCTGTTCGCCTGCGTCACGAGGATGTCCAGGTTCGTGTCGATCCCGTACAGCTGCGTCATCGTCGAACCGGCGAAGCTGTTCGTGTACGCCGACCCCACGACATTCGGGTTCGCACCCTCGTTCGCATCGCCCGGGCCGTAGAACAACGGCGTCACCATCGTCGACGAACCCGTGTCCGGGTTCAGCACCAGGTTCTGGTCCGCATCGGAAACCACCCGGATGCGATCGATCGTCGGGTTGAAATCGAACCCGAACCGCGACCCGTTCAGCGCGTTCCCGAACGGACCGCCGATCGCCGTGGCCACCCCCGTCCCAGTGTCGATCGAATACAGCCGGCTCGTGCTCCCCAGCGCGTACAGCATGCCATCGGCCGGGCGGAAGTCGATCCCGCGGATGATCTCGTTCTGCTGAAGCCCCGAGATCGCCCGCCCGGAGAGAATCGTCTCCGGCGCGTTCGAGTTGAAGGTGATCAGGTCCTGCGTGTCAGTCACGCCATAAATCAGTTCCGCGCCGGCGGCCGATCCCGCCGCCCCGATCGCCAGGGCCACGGTGAACGATGACAGACTGACAGCGCGCGCACGATTCGTACGGGTCATGGGTCTCTCCTGCTTGTTGGAGTGCGTGCGAACGACAACCCGGCCCCACGACGCCGGGGGTTCAGACGGGACATCGGTCGCGTGCCCCACAGGCGCTTCCGCCCGTCGGGGCACCCCTCCTTCGGAACCCGAACCCGATCGGTTTTTCGTGGTCCCCGGATTCCTGGTGTAGACTCGCAGGCCCGCATGGGGTGTTCTGCCCCACCAGCGCCCCCGTAGCCGTGTTCTTGAGAGGATCCAACGGATCGTGCCCGCGTACCTGCAGCGCATCTCGGCCGGCGATGAATCGGCCGTGGCCGGGTGCGTCGATGAGTACGGCGGGCTCGTCTGGCGACTCGCGTGCCGGTACCTCAGCCGCGCACCCGGCGAGGTCGAGGATGCCGTCCAGGAGATCTTCGTCGAGGTCTGGCGCATGGCCGCCCGCTTCGATCCGGCCCGGGGCAGCGAAGCCGCCTTCATCGCCACCATCGCGCACCGACGCCTCATCGATCACCAGCGCCGGCTCCGCACCCGCTTCATGCCATCGCTCGACGCCATCGGCGCCGAACCGGGTGCCGACACCGCGGCATCCCGATCCGACAACCCGCCCGACTGCCTCCGCGAGGCCGTCGTCCGGCACGACCTCTCCCTCGTCTCCGAAGCCTTCGACAGGCTCCCCGACGACGAACGCCACGCGCTCTGGATGTCCATCCACAACGGCCTCAGCCACCGGCAGATCGCCGAAGCAACTCGCTCGCCCATCGGAACCGTCAAGACGCGCCTCCGCCGCGGACTCCTCCGCATGTACGACCTCGTCGCCGGCGTCGCCGCAACGGGCCACCCCGATGGCTCGCCCCGCGTGCCCGCCGAACCGGGAGGTGGATCATGAACGAACCACTGACCCGCGAGCAGCACGAACGCCTGCGAGAGCTGCTCGCCGATGCGCAGTTCGACGCCCTCGCGCCCGACGAACAGGGCGAACTCGAAGCCCTCCTCGAACGCGCCGACACCGCGCCCGACCTCGGCGCCATCCTCGCCGATGCGCTGCTCGCCTTCGACGCGGCCGACGACGAGGCATCACCGCAGTCCAACACCGCACGCCCGCTCCTGCCCTCCGAAACCCGCGAACGCCTCGTCGCCCAGGGCCGCCGAGCGCTCCGCGATCCCCGCGCCATCGACACACAAACCCGGGCAACTCCCGACAACACCACCCGATCGGACGCCCACACGCCCGCGCCCGTGGCAGCGCCGCCCCACCACCGCGCCACCACCACCGACACCGGCGAGCCAAAGCCGATCCGCCGATCGTTCTGGTCCCACCCGGCCGCGCTCGCCCTGGCCGCCTGCCTCGCGCTGGTCGCCGGTATCGCCGCGCTCGCCATCGTCCGCGCCCAGGAGTCCCAGCGCCTCGCCGAGCAGAACGCCCAGCTCGCCGATGACAACGAACGACTCGCCGACGAGAGAGCCACCGAACTCGCCGAGGCCGAATCCGCCCTCGAAGCCTCGCGCCAGAGCATCGCTGCGCTCGAAGCACAGGTCGTCGAGAACCGCGCCATCATCGCCCGCGCCAACGAACGCGTCGAGGCGCTCACCCAGAGCCTCGCCGAGGCCGACGACACCGTCCGCGAGCGCGAGGGCGAGATCGCCCGCCTCGCAGAACGTGAGGTCGAACTCGCCGCACGACTCGCGGCGGCCACCGAAGACCTCGACGCCGCAAGACTCACCATCGCCCGCTACGAGGCCCCCGAAGACCCCGCCGTCCTCGCCGAGAACCGCCGCAAACTCCTCGAAGTTCCCGGCACCGTCCGCATGGCATGGTCGCCATTCGACCTCCCCGACGCCCCCGCAGAGCAGCGCGAGGTCACCGGCGATGTCGTCTGGAACGATGAACTCGAAACCGGGTACCTCCGCTTCGTCGGCCTCGATGTCAACGACCCCAACATCGAGCAGTACCAGGTCTGGGTCATCGACGAACGAGGCATGGAACAAAAAGTCTCCGGCGGCGTGTTCAACGCCACCGCCGAGGGCGAGGTCATCGTCCCCATCGAGCCCGGCATCCCCGTCGGCCGCGTCGCCCTCTTCGCCATCACCGTCGAGAACCCGGGAGGAACCTGGGTCCCGAACCTCGAGCGCCGCGTCGTCGTCGCGCCGCGCGAAGAGGGCTGATCACCCCCGCGCGCTCTACTGTCGTCCGTGTCCGCGCCCCCCTCCAGCTCAACCGCACGCAACCCCGCGGCAACCATCGCCGCCGCGCTGCCGATCCTCTGCGCCCTCTCCGCCGCAACGGGCTGCGGCCGCGAATCCCCCACGCCGCCCGCGCACAGCGAACCGCTCCCCCTCCCCGAAGCGGTCGTCCAGCGACTCCTGACCATGTCGCCGCTCCCCGCGCACCCGCCCGCCGACCCATCCAACGCCCACGCCGACGACCCCGCCGCCGCGCACCTCGGCCGCTGGCTCTTCTTCGATGCGCGACTCTCGGGCCCGTGGTCGCCCGAAACCCCGCCCGCATCCCTCGCCGAACTCGCACAACCACACCCCACGAACCACCCCGCCGACGACGACAGGAGTGGGGGGGTCTCGTGCGCATCCTGCCATCGCCCGGAACTCGCGTTCACCGATGGGCGCGCCATCGCGCAGGGCCTGGGCCCGGGCCGCCGCCACACACCATCGCTGCTCAACACCGCGCACAACCGCTGGTTCAACTGGGATGGCCGCCGCGATTCGCACTGGGCACAGGCCATCGAGGCCATCGAACGCCCGAACGAGATGGGCTCCAACCGCCTCGCCATCGCCCGCCTCGTCCACCACGATCCGCCGCTCCGCGCCGCCTATACCTCCATCTTCGGCCCGCCGCCGGATCTCTCACCCGAAGCGCCCGCCAACGCCCGCCCCGCCCACGACGACGACCCCGACGATGCCCACCACCCCGATGTCATCGCATGGCAGCGCACCAGCCAGTCCGACCGCGCCGCCGCCGACGAGATCATCGCCAACCTCGCCAAGGCACTGGCCGCATACCAGCGACAACTCATCTCACGCGATGCGCCCTTCGACACCTTCGTCCGCGCCCTCCGCGACCACGACCACACGCTCATCGCCACCTTCAACCCACAGGAACTCCGCGGTGCCGAACTCTTCGCAGGCCCCGCCAGCTGCTGGCAATGCCACCACGGCCCGAACCTCAGCGATGGCGAGTTCCACAACATCATGACCCCACTCCGCACCGCCCCCAACGAACCGCCCAAAGACCCCGGACGCTTCGCCGCCATACCCGTGGTGCGCGCCGACCCCTTCAACGCCCAGGGCACCCACGCCGACGACCCCACCGCCGAGGCATCGCGCCGCCTCGAATACCTCGACCAGACCCCGCTGCTCTGGGGTGCCTTCAAGACCCCCTCCCTCCGCTCCGTCGCCCGCACCGCGCCTTACTTCCACAACGCCGTCGCCCCCGACCTCGCCGCAGTCCTCCACCACTACAACACCTTCGAAGATGCCCCCCGCGTCGGCCACGGGCACCGCGACCCGCTCCTCCAACCCCTCAACCTCCCCCCCGAGGACCTGGCCGCGCTCGAAGCGTTCCTCCGCACCCTCACCGGCACAGACCCGGATCCAACCCTCCTGACCCCACCCAAGAGCCCCAGCCCATGAGCCGGACCACGGATCCCAACATGTTCGGCATTTGAACGGATCCACACACACCCGTGGGTGTCCCAAAATGCGGAGAACGCCGACACGCGAAGCGCGTCACGCCGCCGATGCCGTAGGTTTTCCCTGACCCCGGTCGAACCGATCTCAAAGGGCGCGGCGTGCGCCCACCAGCCTGCCAGCCCGAACCCCGGAGTGCTCCCTGATGAGGATCTCCTCCCGCCGTGCGTCCGTGTGCTCTCAAGTGATGCTCTCGGTGGCGGGAGGCGCCCTCGCCCTCGCCATCGCCACACCGGCCATCGCCCACCCGGACGACCCCAAGATCCTCGACAAGATGCCACGCATCGAGTCCCCGGGCTGGTCCCTCCAGCGCTCCGAGCGCGCCGAACCCGGCGTCGCCCAGCGCGTCGAGCAGCTCGGATTCGCCGCCCAGGGCGTCGTCCTCCAGTCCTGGCTCTCCCTCCCGGACTTCGGCTCCTTCGCCAACGCCAACGACTGCTGGGGATACACCTCCCCCTCCGGCCGCGAGTACGCCATCCTCGGGCTCAACTCCGCCACCGCGTTCATCGAGATCACCGACCCCGCCGCCCCCGTCATCGTCTCCATCCAGCCAGGCCCCGACTCGCTCTGGCGCGATGTCAAGACCTACCAGTCCTACGCCTACTCCGTCTCCGAAGGCGGCGGCGGAATCCAGGTCTTCAACCTCGTCAACATCGACTCCGGTGTCGTCACACTCGCCAACACCATCAGCACCGGCGGCACCGCCGCCACCCACAATGTCGCCATCAACACCGACTCCGGGTACCTCTACCGGTGCGGAGGCTCGGACAACGGCCTCCGCATCTACCGCCTCAACCAGTTCCCCGAAGGCCCCGCATCCCCCGTCTTCGTCGCCTCATGGGCCACCAAGTATGTCCATGATGCGCAGATCGTCTCCTACACCACCGGCCCATACGCCGGAAAGGAAATCGCCTTCTGCTGCGCGGGATTCAACGGCGGATTCGGCGAAACAGGACTCACCATCCTCGATGTCACCAACAAGTCCAACATCACCATCCTCGGCCAGGTCCAATACACATCCGCCGCGTACTCACACCAGGGATGGCTCACCGAGGACAAGCAGTACTTCCTCCTCAACGACGAACTCGACGAGCAGTCCTTCGGAACCACCACCACCACCCGCGTCATCGATGTCTCAGACCTCGCAAACCCCGTCGAGGTCGGAACATTCACCAACGGCCTCCCTTCCGTCGACCACAATCTCTACACCAAGGGCGACCTCATGTTCGCCGCCAACTACCGCTCCGGCCTGCGCGTCTTCGACATCTCCTCACTCCCGAACGCCCAGGAGATCGCCTTCTTCGACACCTTCCCCAACTCGGACTCGGCCAGCTTCAACGGCCTCTGGTCCGTCTACCCCTACTTCCCCTCCGGAACCGTCATCGGCTCGGACATCGAACGCGGCCTCTTCGTCTGGTCCATCGAGACGCCCCCGTTCAGCATCGAGGTCTACCAGGCCGATCCGCCACAGCTCCTCTCGCCCGACGGCGCCACCGTCCTCCTGACCATCACCCCCGAAGACGGCCAGCAGCTCGCACCCGGCACCGCCACCCTCTTCTACTCCGTCGACGGCGGACCCTTCCAGTCCACCCCCATGCAGCAGCTGACCGGCAACTTCTACAACGCCAACTTCCCATCGTTCCCCTGCCTCGCGCAGATCGACTGGTATGTCAGCGCCCAGAGCGTCGCCGGCCAGGAACAACTCTTCCCCTTCACCGCACCCACCAACCCGCTCACCGCGATCGCCGCCTACGCGCGCGACACGGCCTACTTCGATGACATGGAAGGCGTGAGCTCCAGTTGGCAGGGCGGCGTCCCAGGCGACACCGCCTCCACCGGCCAGTGGGTCCGCGTGAATCCGAACCCCACCGCCGCCCAGCCAGGCCAGGACACCACACCCGATGGCGTCCGCTGCTGGGTCACCGGCCAGGGCTCCCCCGGCGGCCCGCTCGGCGAGGCCGATGTGGACAACGGCATCACCGCCCTCCTCTCACCCATCCTCAGCGCCGTCTCGGAAGAACCCGGCGCCGGCGATGCATACCTCTCCTACCAGCGCTGGTACTCAAACGACCTCGGCGCGGCCCCGAACTCCGACTCCATGCCCATCGAGATCTCCAACAACGGGGGATCGACCTGGTCGCCGCTCGAACTCGTCACCGAGAACGCCGGCGCATGGGTCCGCAAGGAGTTCCGCATCGCCGACTTCATCACCCCCACCAGCACCATGCGGCTCCGCTTCATCGCACGCGACCTCGACCCCGGCTCGGTCGTCGAGGCCGGCGTCGACGATGTCGAGATCTTCTTCTACCGCTGCGATCCGTTCCCCACCATCCCGGGCGACCTCAACCAGTCCTGCACCGTCGATTCCAACGACCTGGCCATCCTCCTCGGCGCGTTCGGAAACTCGCCCGCAGGCGACCTCAACGACGATGGCGTCACAGACTCCGACGACCTCGCCATCCTCCTGAGCAACTTCGGAACCGTCTGCGAGGACTAACCCCGCCCCGTCCGCTCACTCTTGACGCCCACACCCGCCCGCCGCGATCAAACCGAGTCCGCGTGCGCGTGCGTCCGCGCCAGCCGCGCGCCCCACGCGTGCAGCGCGTGGAACACCGCGCTCAGCGCCAGCACCCCGCCCAGCGCTGCGCCCAGACCCAGCCAACCCATCCGATCCCACTGGTTCTGGCAGGTCCACGCGAACTGACCCACGCACAGCACGCTCACGATCAGCAGCGTCCCGCTCCGACCCATCCGCGCCACGATGATCGCGCCCAGCGGCGCCCCCAGCGCCACCACCGGCGCTGCGCCCAGCCAGTTCTCGTACACCCCCGGCTCGATCCCGCCCTGCAGACCACGCGACGCGATCCCCACCAATGAAGTCCACGCCATCAGCACCACCGAGGTCGGCACCGCGATCCGGAGATCCGCCCGAGACACCAGCACCAGCACCGCGTAGATCAACAGGTCGATCCCCACACCCGTGATCGACGCCACCGTCGCCCCGGCCCCGAATCCCACCACCAGCCCCATCCGCGTATCGAACGCCCGCGACATCCGAGTGATCCCGTGCTGCGACACGATCTCGCGCAGCTTGATGAAGTGCATCAACCCGAAGCTCGCCCAGATCACCGCGAACACAACCTTGATCGTCAGCTCATCCACCCGCGGCGCCACCAGCCACACGCCCAACGGCGTGCCAACCAGCGATCCCACCATCGCCGCACGCAGCATCGCCCACTCCAGCGGCTGACGACGGCACAGAATGTAAATCGAAGCGCTGACCATCCCGATCGACTGGATCGCGAACGAGAAGTCCCGACCCAGCGTCGCCGGCTCGTTGAACAACAGCACCAGCACCGGGAACCCCACCGTCCCCCCGCCCAGCGGCGTCGAACCGGCGAAGTACGACCCGAACGCCATCGCCAGCGCGATCGGCCAGTGCTCCGCCAGCGTGCCCCACTGATCCCGAAAGAACACCAGCGAGAGCCACACGCCATAAAACAGCGCCAGCCACACCAGGAACGGACGCAGATCACCGCGCCGTTCTGATCCGGTCATCGCCAACGCGGGCTCGGTCACACTGGCAGCGCTCATACGGAAAGCTCAGCATTCCGCGCATCATCAACCACCGGAAACGACCGGTCCCATGGAGCAACCGCGTGATTGGGGTTGGGCGGAGTTTGGGGGGTTGGGTGGGGTTTGGGGGTTGCGTGGGGTTGGGGGGAGATCTGAGCGCGATCTTCCTGGCCCTGGCCGTCGCCGTGATCCGCAATCCCTCGATCAAGCCGGCGCACATGATCCCGGAGAAGCGGCTGTTCCTCTTCTCGATCGTCTACCTGTTCGCCGTGTTCGGCGCGCTGGTTGCCGATGCGTGGATACCATTGGGACCCGCCGCATGACGCCCGAAGAAGAAGATATCGTCCGCCGCCGCCAGAAGAGCCGCGCGATCGTGACCGCACTGATCCTGGGCGGGCTGGCCGTGCTCTTCTACCTGATCACGATCACCAAGCTCGTGGTGGCGTCATGAGCGCCGTGCTCCAGCGGAAGAATAGGCGCAGCGCGACCATGGCGGTGCTGCTCGTGGCGGGCATGATTGCGCTCGGCTTCGCTTCGGTGCCGCTCTATCGCATTTTCTGTCAGGTTACCGGTTTCGGCGGGACGACGCAGCGCGTCGAGGCGATGTCCGGAGATATGGCGGCGACCGGCCGGGACGTGACGATCCGGTTCGATTCGAACACGTCGCGGGCGTTGCCCTGGAATTTCGAGCCCGAGGAAAACACGCACCGGATCGGTATCGGGGAGCGGCAACTCGCTTTCTATCGCGCGGAAAATCTCGGAACGGGCCCCGTGACCGGAACGGCGACGTTCAACGTCACGCCGTTCGAGGCAGGCCGTTATTTCAACAAGATCCAGTGTTTCTGCTTTACCGAGCAGACCCTGCAGCCGGGCCAGAGCGTCCGGATGCCGGTCACCTATTTCATCGATCCGGCGATCCTCGACGATCCCGATATCGGCGATGTCGAGGAAATCACGCTTTCATATACTTTCTACCCCGTGGACGACACCGCGTCCTAGGGTTAGAGACTTGATCAACACGCTTTACTAGAGGGATTTGAGCGCAATGGCTGGAGCCGCCCCCGAACATGACTATCACCTCGTAAATCCGAGCATCTGGCCCTTTATCGGGGCGATGTCCGCGCTCGTCATGGCGGTCGGCGGCGTCATGTGGCTGCATGAGCAGCCCTTTGGCGGCTGGGTTTTCTTTGCCGGCGTGATCGGCGTGATCTTCACGATGTTCAGCTGGTGGGTCGATGTGATCCGCGAGGCCAATGGCGGCGATCACACGCCCGTGGTCCAGCTGCACCTGCGTTACGGCATGATCCTGTTCATCGCGTCGGAGGTCATGTTCTTCGTCGGCTGGTTCTGGGCCTTTTTCAACGGCGCGCTGTTTCCGCCCGAAGCGATCGGCGGCACCTGGCCGCCCGAAGACATCTACGTCTTCAACCCCTTCACCTTTCCGCTGCTCAACACGCTGATCCTGCTGTGTTCCGGCACGACGGTCACCTGGGCGCATCACTGCCTGCTCAACGGCGACCGCCAGGGACTGAAAACCGGTCTGTGGCTGACGATCCTGCTCGGCATCCTGTTCAGCGCCATCCAGGCCTATGAATACAGCGTCGCCGGGTTCGATTTCTCGGGCAATATCTACGGCGCGACCTTCTTCATGGCGACCGGCTTCCACGGCTTTCATGTCATCATCGGCACGATCTTCCTCGCGGTCTGCCTCGTCCGCGCCTATCAGGGCGATTTCACGCCGAAACAGCATTTCGGCTTCGAAGCGGCCGCCTGGTACTGGCACTTCGTCGACGTCGTATGGCTGTTCCTCTTCGTCTCCATCTATGTCTGGGGCGGCGCGGGCGGCGAGGTCCACTAGGTTGAGGTCGGGGTTCGCCCGATGAGCGGCCCCACACCTCTTCAATCCGGCATTGCAGGGGCTTGCCCGCGCTGTGGCGCGCGGACGCTCTTCAACGGCCCCGTCCATTTTGCCGAGCGCTGCGGGGCCTGCGGGCTCGACTATGCCGGTTTCAACGTCGGCGACGGCCCGGCCGCGTTTCTGACCCTGATCATCGGCGCCGTCGTCGTCGCGCTTGCCCTGGCCGTCGAGCTGTCGATCAAGCCGCCCTTCTGGGTCCATGTCCTGCTCTGGGTGCCACTCACCACGGCCGCGGTCGTGTTCGGCCTGCGCGTCGGCAAGGGCGTGCTGCTGGCGCTCGAATACAGCAATGCCGCGCGCGAGGGACGGACCCGGGAGGATCGACCGATCGACAGGGACACGGACGGATGAAACTGCCGCTGATCCCGACGATCATCGTGACGGCCGCGATCGCCGTCATGATCGCGCTCGGCGTCTGGCAGTTGCAGCGCAAGGCCGAAAAGGAAGCGCTGCTGGACCGGTATGAACGGGCGATCGACCTTCCCGTTATCGCCTGGCCGGAAACGCCCGACGCCGATCTGCTCTATCGCCGCGCGACGGGCTTCTGCGTCGAACCGGTCGGCTGGCGCGCCACCGCGGGGCAGAATCGCGAAGGCGAGGTCGGCTGGCAGCATATCGCGACGTGCCGCACCGGCGGTGGGGAAGGGCCGGGCATGCAGGCGGTGATGGGCTGGTCGCGGTCTCCGGAATCGCCCGGTGGCTGGGAAGGCGGGGAAGTGTCGGGCATCATCACGCTCGACGCCGAATATGGACTGCGGCTGGTGTCCGAGGATCCGGCGCCGGGCCTCGCCGCCGTCGCGCGGCCGTCCGCCGCGGATATTCCGAACAATCACCTCCTCTATGCGATCCAGTGGTTCTTCTTCGCCGCCGCCGCCGGGGTGATCTATATCCTCGCGCTGCGGCGCAGGTTGCGCGGCTGACGCACCCCGGCTAGGTCCGCCCGTCATGCAGTATATCAGCACCAGGGGCGGCGCCGCGGCGCTCGATTTCGAAGGCGCGACGCTGGCGGGTCTCGCGTCGGACGGCGGACTGTACGTGCCCGAGAGCTGGCCGCGATTCTCGCGCGAGGATATCGCCGCGCTGGCCGGGCTTTCCTATGCCGAAACCGCGGCCCGGGTGCTCGCGCCGTTCGTCGGCGATGCGCTGGGCGAAGACGAGCTGTACGCATTGTGCGAGACGGCCTATGGCCGGTTCTCCCATGCGGCGGTCACACCGCTCCGGCAGCTCGACGAGCGGCACTGGCTGCTCGAACTGTTTCACGGGCCGACGCTCGCCTTCAAGGATGTCGCGCTGCAACTGCTCGGGCTCCTCTTCGAACGTTTCCTCTCGGGCCGGGACAGCCATCTCACGGTGATCGGCGCGACCTCGGGCGATACGGGGTCCGCGGCGATCGACGCGCTGGCCGGCCGCGACAAGGTCGACATCTTCATGCTGCATCCCAGGGGCCGGGTGTCCGAGGTGCAGCGCCGGCAGATGACGACGGTGCTCGCGCCCAACGTCCACAATATCGCGATCGAGGGCAATTTCGACGACGCCCAGCGGCTCGTAAAGGCGATGTTCGGCGATGCGCAGTTCGCCAACCGGTTTTCGCTGTCCGCCGTCAATTCGATCAACTGGGCGCGGCTCGCGGCGCAGATCGTCTATTATTTCTACAGTGCGGTCCGGCTCGGCGCGCCCGGGCGGGCCATCGCCTTTTCGGTGCCGACCGGCAATTTCGGGGACGTGTTCGCGGGCTATGCGGCGGCGCAGATGGGGCTGCCCGTCGCGCGGCTGATCGTCGCCACGAACGTCAACGACATCCTCCACCGCGCGATGACCGCGGGCGACTATTCGGTCGGCGAACTGACGCCGACGCCCGCGCCCTCGATGGATATCCAGGTCAGCTCCAATTTCGAGCGGCTGCTCTTCGATCTCTACGACCGGGACGGCGATGTGCTGGCATCGGTCATGCAGGGCTTCGAGGCGAGCCGCGCACTGACGCTCGACGATCGGGCGCGCAGCCGGATCGGCGCACTCTTCTCGTCGGCGCGGATCGACAATGACGCGATGGCCCTCGCCATGCGCCATGCATCCGAGGGAATGGGCGAGGTCATCGATCCGCACACGGCGATCGGTCTGTCGGCCGCAATTGCGGCCGACCTGCCGCACGACATACCGGTCGTCACCCTCGCGACCGCGCATCCCGCCAAGTTCCGCGACGCCGTCGAGCGGGCGACCGGCCAGCGGCCGCTGCTGCCGCCGCGCGTGTCGGGCCTGTTCGAGCGCGAAGAGCGCTACGAGACCTTGCCCGGCGAATTGCAGGCGATCGAGGCCTATATCGCCGAACGCGCGACGGAGACATGACACTCGAAACCCTGATCGCCGAACCCTGGGCCGATTACGGGCTGGTCGATTCGGGGCATGGCCGCAAGCTCGAACGCTATGGCCGTTTCCGTTTCATCCGGCCCGAGCCGCAGGCGATGTGGGCGCCGGCCTCCGGCAAATGGCGCGCCGATGGCGAATTCGTTCCGGCGTCGGACGAGGATGGCGGCGGCCGCTGGCATCTCGACGGCAGCGTGCCGGACGAAGGCTGGCTGCTCGGCTGGGAGGATGTTCGCTTCCAGGCCCAATGCACGCCCTTCCGCCATCTCGCCTTCTTTCCCGACATGGCGTCGCACTGGAGCTGGATGCGGGAGTCTTTGTCGGCCTCACGGCGGATACGGCACCAGCCCGCTCCCCCTCCCGACCTCCCAACAGAGTACCGTGAACTGGGAGGTCGGGAGGGGGAGCGGGTTGGTGCCGCGCTCGACCGCCAGGTCGAGTTTAATCAAACAAATCCCGGTGCGGCGATTTCCCGCGAGCGTAATTCTGACAAACCCGAATGCCTCAACCTGTTCGGCTATACCGGCGTGGGCAGCCTGGCGCTGGCGGCGAAAGGCGCGAAAGTCACCCATGTCGACGCCTCGAAGAAGTCGGTCGAGGCGGGCAAGGCCAATGCCGCGCTATCGGGCATGAGCGACCGGCCGATCCGCTGGCTCGTCGACGACGCCGCGAAATTCGCCGCGCGCGAGGTACGGCGCGGGCGGCGTTATGACGGGATCATGCTCGATCCGCCCAAATGGGGGCGCGGGCCGAAAAAGGAACTCTGGCAGCTCGAGGACGGGCTCCCCGGGCTGCTCGCCGATTGCGCGAGGCTGCTCGACGCCGACAGCCGCTTCCTGGTGCTGACGGTCTATGCAGTGCGCATGTCGGCGCTGGCGATCGGCGAGCTGGTATCGCAATCGCTCGCGCATCTCGGCGGTACCGTGGAATGCGGCGAGATGGCGGTGCGCGAAGAGGCGCGCGGCCTCACCCTGCCGACCGCCATCTTCGCCCGCTGGTCGCGCTAGCCGTCCCGCGACAGGACAGTATCGCCGCAGGACTCCACAAAATCGCCGCTCCGGTTCATGGTTAACCCATGGTTATCCGAGTCGTTTTCGCACTGGCTGCCGCTGCCCTGGCCGTTCCGGCCCTGGCTGCGGACAGGCTGCCCTATGATATCGTCAATTTCACGCGCACGCCGGCCCATGCGCCGCAGATCGGCTATGATGTCGGCGGACTGCTCTACGACCGCGTGCCCGATCATGTCGCGCTCGGCTACCGGCTGGACGGGCTCACGGGCATGCAGCCGACCTATCGCGTGATCCGCGACTATGGCCCGCTCGACTATGATACCGACGGCCTGCTCGCGGTGATCTACGCATCCGCGCGGCAAGACGGCGCGCGCTCCGCCGCCGACTAGTCCCGCATCGCGCGGATGGCGGCGCCGGTCGCGAAGGGCGCGATGGCGAGCAGCAGCAGCGCCGAAGCCCCGAGCAGCGCGAACGCGCCGCGCTGCAGGTCGTCGAGGGCGCCCGCGCCGAAAATCAGCACCGGCACCGCGAGCGGCAGCATGAGGAGGCCCGCAAGCGCCCCGCCGCCCGGCAGTCCGGCGACGAGGGCGCTGACCGTGACGGCGAGCGCGGCGAGCCCGAGACTGCCCAGCGCGAGCCCCGCTTCGAGCCGCACGAGGCTGTCCATTTCCATCCCGAGCAGCGCCGAGGCCGGCAGCGCCGCAAGCATCAGCGGCGGACCGAAGCCGATCCAATGCGCGGCGATCTTGGCGACGGCGACGACTTCCTCGCTGATTCCGCGCACCGCATATTGATCGAGAATCCCGGCGTCGCGATCGGGCGCGATCAGCCGGTCGATCGGGAACAGCGCGGCGAGCAGGGCGGCCGTCCACAGCGCACCCCCGCCGACCCGGCCCAATATCGCGGGATCCGGCCCGATCGCGAACGGAAAGAGCGTCGCGACGAGCAGGAAGAAGATCAGCGGCAACAGCCATCCGCCGCCGGCGAAACTCCGGCCGAGGTCGCGCCGGGCGATGGCGACCAAGGCGCTCATGCGGCATTCCCGATCCGGACGTTCGCCGCATCCGGCATCGCCAGCGGCTGGTGCGTCGCGGCGACGACGATGCCGCCCGCCGCACGGTGTCCGGCTATCGCCGCCTCGAGCCGCGTCCGCGCGTCGCTGTCGAGCCCGTTGCCCGGCTCGTCGAGCAGCCAGATATCGGCGCCGCCCGCGATCACCCGGGCGAGCGCGGCGCGCTTGGACTGTCCGGTCGACAGCATCCGCACCGGGACATCGGCGAGCTCGGCCAGCGCCATGCTGTCTAGCGCCGCGCGAATCGCGCCCGCGTCGCACCCGTCGAGCGCCGCCCAATAACCGAGCGCGCGTTCGAGCGGCAGCTCGCGGTCGAGTGCCGCCTGTTCGCCGGCGAATGCAAGCGTGCCGGCGATCTCCACGGTGCCCGCCTGTTTCGGCAACAGCCCCGCGATCACGCGCAGCAGGCTGGTCTTGCCCGCGCCGTTCGGGCCGGTGACGAGGGCCGCCCCGCCGGCCGCGAGCGCCAGATCGAGTCCGCTGAACAGCGCCCGGTCGCCCCGCACGCAACCCAGCCCGGCAAGGGTCAGCGCTGCGGTCAATCCGCGCTGTCCTCGAGCGCGTGCATGTCCGCGTCGCTCAGCCCGAAATGATGGCCGACCTCGTGGATCAGGACGTGATGGACGAGCCGTTCGACCTCGATCCCGCGTTCGGCCGCCTCGGCGAGGATCGGCTGGCGGTAGAGATGGATGACGTCGGGCAAAGTTCCGAAATCCGAAACGCTTTTGTCGCCGAGCGGACGGCCCGTATAGAGGCCGGAGAGCTGCATCGGATGGTCGAGGCCGACCGCCTCCAGCGATTCCGGATCGGCATATTCCTCGATGCGCAGCACGACATTGCCCATCTGTTCGCGAAACTCGATCGGCAGGCTTTCGAGCGATCGCCGCGCCATCGCCTCCATGGCGTCGGCATCGGGGGCGTTGGCCGCAAAGCTTTCGTCGATCCGCATATTCAGGCAGATAGGGGGCCGAAGCCTGCAAGGGAAGACAGGGAAGGACGAAGGTGCGATGACCGAAAGACTGAGCGACGCCGAACGCGAGGCCGCCCTGGCGGCGCTGCCGGGCTGGGAACATGACCCGAAGCGCGACGCGATCTCGCGCAGGTTCGAATTTGCCGATTTCAGCGAGGCCTTCGCCTTCATGACCCGCGCCGCCCTGCTCGCCGAGCAGATGGATCATCATCCCGAATGGTTCAACGTCTACAACAAGGTCGACGTGACCCTGACCACGCACGACGTGGATGGCCTGAGCGATAAGGACGTGAAGATGGCCGAGGCGATGGAGAGTTTTGCGGGATAGTCCCCCCGCGCTAGTCCTGGACCCGGCGCGCCATGCCCAGGCTTTTCCGGAGCCGGCCCGGTGTCCAGCGCGCGGCGAAGGCTAGCTTCTTGGCGGTCTTCCCGACGGTCGTGTGGATCTTCTCGCCATGGACGGCGACCCAGGCGGCCTCGGCAACTTCCTGAACTGGCGTGATTTCCAGCCCGGCCTCGGCGATCATGTCGCGCACCGAAGCATTGCCGCCGGTCAGAGGGCCGTCGAGGATCGGCGTTTCGATGAAGCTCGGCATCAGGTCGCGCACGCGGATGCCATAGGGGCGGAACTCGATATCGAGACCCTCGGTCAGCGCGCGCACCGCGAATTTGGTGCCGCTGTATACGACGAGCCCCGCCGCGCCGTAGATTCCCGCCGCCGAGCTCGTGTTGAGGATGCAGCTGTCGGGCGTGTCGCGCAGCATTTCGAACGCCTCGCGCGTGCCGTTGATGACGCCGGTGAAATTGATCGCGATCGTGCGGTCGATATCCTCGTCGCTCATCTCCTGAAGCGGACCGCCGACGCCGATTCCCGCATTGTTGAACAACACGTCCATCCGCCCGTTCGTGCGTTCGCCGAACGCCGCGATCGCCTGTTTCCATTGCGCGCGGTCGGTCACGTCCAGCCGGTGGATCGAGAACTGGCCCTGCGGCAGGCCGGCCGCCGTTTCCTCCATCCCGGCTTCGTTGATGTCCGCCAGCCCGACGAACCAGCCGCGCGCGCCGAAATACTGCGCGACGGCCCGCCCGATGCCCGACGCACCGCCGGTGATGAAGATGGATTTGGTCATAACTCTCCCCATGCGTTTCTATTTGCTACTTACAACCGAAGGGGCGAGCCTGTGCAAATGATTTCTCGGCCTTGCGGCCAAGCTCGGCGGTTGACCCTTGGCGTTTGGCCCGCAATGCTTGGCGGCGATGGACAGGAAAAACGGCCCCGTCGTCCGTTTTGACGGCATAGCGAAAAGCTTCGATGGCGGCGCCAGCCATGCCGTCGATACGCTCGATCTGGAGATTGCCGGCGGCTCGTTCGTCGCGTTGGTCGGCGAGTCCGGGTCGGGCAAGTCGACCTTGCTCAAGATGATCAACCGGCTGGTGGATCCCAGCAGCGGAGCGGTCGCGATCGGCGGCGCGCCGATCGGAGACCAGGACGCCGCCGACTTGCGCCGTCACATCGGTTATGTATTTCAGAATATAGGATTATTTCCGCATATGAGCGTCGCGGAAAACATCATGATCATCCCGAAACTGGCCGGCGACGGTGCGGGAAACAGGGTATCCGAACTGCTCGAACTGGTGGGATTGCCGCCCGACATCGCCGAACGGCTGCCGAGCGAATTGTCGGGCGGGCAGCAGCAGCGGGTCGGCGTCGCACGGGCGCTTGCCGGCGAACCGGGGCTGATGCTGATGGACGAGCCGTTCGGCGCGCTCGACCCCGTCACCCGCGATCAGCTGGCCGAGGCCTATCGGGCGCTCCACGACCGGCTCGGGCTGACGACGATCATGGTGACCCACGACATGGCCGAGGCGCTGCTGATCGCCGACCGCATCCTCGTGATGAGCGCCGGCCGGGTCGTCGCCGACGGCCCGCCCGAAGCGCTGCTGGCGGGCGAGGGGGGCGAGGAGGCGAGCGCGCTGATTGCGGTGCCCAAGGGCCAGATGGCGAAGCTCCGCCGGCTCGAGGAGCGCGCATGAACCCGCGCCTGTCCGAAGCGCTGTCCCAGGTCCCGCCGCTCCTGGCCGATCATGTGCTTCTTTCGGCCGCGGCGCTGCTGCTCGGGCTGGCGGTTGCGCTGCCGCTCGCGGTCGGCGCCTCGCGCAACGACCGGTTGCGGCGGATCGCGCTCGGCGCGGCGAGCCTCGTGCAGACGATTCCGGGCCTTGCGCTGCTGGCGCTGTTCTATCCGCTGCTGCTGGCGCTCAATTCACTGTTCGCGCCGGTCGGGCTGGCGCTTCCCGCGCTCGGCTTCCTGCCCGCCCTGCTCGCACTGGCGCTCTATGCGGTGCTGCCGATCCTGCGCAACGCGGTGACCGGCATCGTCGGGATCGATCCCGCGATCATCGAGGCGGCCGACGGTGTCGGCATGACGCCGCGGCAGAAATTGCGGATGGTCGAGGCGCCGCTCGCGGCTCCGGTCGTCATGGCCGGCATCCGCACGGCGACCGTGTGGACGATCGGTGCCGCAACGCTTTCGACGACGGTTGGCCAGCCGAGCCTTGGCGACATGATCTTCGCCGGGTTGCAGACGCAGAACTGGACGCTGGTGCTGATCGGCTGCATCTCGGCGGCGGCGCTTGCACTGATCGCGGATGCGTTGCTCGGCCTGATCGAAGCGGGAATAGCGAAGCGCAGCCGCTGGCGGATCAGAAGCGGGCTGTTGGCGTTGCTGACCGGCGTCGTTCTGGCGCTGGCGCCGCTGGCCATGACCGGTTCGCGCACCGATGTGGTGACGATCGGCGCCAAGGGATTCAGCGAGCAGTATATCCTCGCGCGGCTGATCGGCGACCGGCTGGAGGAAGCGGGCTATGCGGTGCGCTATCGCGAGGGTCTCGGCTCCGCGGTCGCGTTCGAGGCGCTCGCGAGCGGCGATGTCGATGTTTATGTCGACTATACGGGCACGCTGTGGACCAACGCGATGCGCCGCACGGACAATCCGCCGCGCGACGCGATGCTGGACCAGCTCGGCGACTGGGTGGCCGAAACCCGCGATGCGCGCGTGCTCGGGCGGCTCGGTTTCGAGAATACCTATGCCTTTGCCACGACCCAGGAAACGGCGCAGCGCTACGGGTTGCAGAGCATCGACGATCTGGCTGCGGTCGCGCCGCAGCTGACCATGGGCACCGATGTCGAGTTCCTGAACCGGCCCGAATGGGCGAGCATCCGCGACGCCTATGGCCTGGCCTTCGCGGCGGCCCAATCCTATCAGCCGACCTTCATGTATCGCGCGGTCGAAAGCGGCCGCGCCGACGTCATTACCGCCTTTTCGTCGGACGGCCGGATCGCGGCGAGCAACCTGTTCGTGCTGTCCGATCCGCGCGGCGCGATTCCCAATTACGATGCGGTGTTGCTGGTCGCGCCCGGCCGGGCCGACGAGGAACGCTTCGTCTCGGCGCTGACGCCCCTGCTCGATGCGATTCCCGTCGAGACGATGCGCGCGGCGAACTATATGGTCGATCGCGACGAGGAGAAGGCGAGCCCCGCCGAGGCGGCGCGATGGATGCTGAACGAAATCGGGCTCAACGACGACGCGGGGGACTAATCCGGAAAGCGGAGGCTGAACAATTCCCGCGCCGCATTGCGCCGGGCCGTCTGGATCAGCTCGTCGCGACTTTCCGGATCGAGTATACGTTCGAGCAGGACGCCATTTTCCGCCGCTCTTTCCGCCATCGTCATATGCTGGCGGCGTGGAGCGCGCGGGCATAGCGCACCGATCTGGTGACGGGTCGCCGCGGTGACATCGTCGCGGCGCAGGAATTTTCGCCACATGAACAGGTCGGTCGGCAGGTCTTCGGGCGCCGGCGACCATCCGCGTTCGAGCCTGTCATAGGCGGTCCGGCGATAGCCGCAGACCGACGGGCCGAAGAAATTCCATCGCTGGTCGACCATGCGATCGCGGACTTCCGGTGATCCGAGATCGAAATCGATGAGACGCAAACCGCCATCGGGCTTCACGGCGACCTGCAGGAGATTGCCGAAATCGACCGCGTCGAGTAGCCGCTCCATCCCGTCGAGAAAGTCCGGCATCCACAGATCGTCGTCATTGATGTGGCAGATATACCGGCCGCGGCTTTCGGTCTCGATGACCCGGGCGCGATACGGTTCGCCATGGCGTTCTCCCTTCGGAAAGACTCGGACATGGATGCGGTCGTCGTCACGCGCGAGCCGTTCGGCTTCCGATGCGGTTTCGTCGGGCGCGCCATCGCAAATGATGAAAATCTCGAACGATTGCCGGCTTTGCGCGAGGACGCTGTCCAGGGCCAATGGCAGCATGTCTGGCGGCCGATGGATCAGCAGCAATATCGTGAACAGGGGCGGGGAGCGGCCGGAGTCCATACCGGCCTATCTCTGTTCGAGCCTGGTTTCGATCTCCGCGATGCGCTCGACAATCTCGCAGCCTTTGCGGGCGCCGGCGAGCGGCGCCGGACCGCCGTCCAGAAAATCGAGAAATCCCCGGACCTCGGCGAGCAGCGGCATCGTCTCCGCAAAGGCGATGGTATCGACGTCCTGACCCGGTTCGGCGACCGGTCCACGGCGAACGAAGAGGTCCGTCTCATAGCCGCCGCGCAACTCCATCACGCCGTTTTCGCCGATGGCGGTGACGCGCCGGGCATGTTCCACACTGGCCACTCCGATATCGAGCGTGACGGAAACCGGCCCGGCGCCGCCCAGTTCGGCGGTGAAACCCAGATCGGGTGCGGCGCCGATGATCGCGCGGGCATCGTCAAGCGGCGGCAGATGTCCGAGGAGATGGTCGGCGATCGCGAGGTCGTGCGGCGCGAGGATCCAGAGCGGCGAGACGTCGGCATAGGCATGGCCGTTGCTCCAGCGCTGCAGTCTGAGGCCCCGCAACCTTCCGATCGTGCCCGCCGCGATCTGGGCGCGCATGGTCTCTATTCCGCTGTGGTAGCGCCATTTGTCCATGACGAAGACCTGATCGCGATCGTTTTCGGCGATGCGCCGGGCGCTATCGACATCCGCGGTCATGGGTTTCTCGACAAAAATCGGCTTGCCCGCCGGCATGAGCGCAAGCAGCAGATCGCCATGCGTGCTCGTCGGCGTGACGACGACATATCCGTCGACGGACGGCAGATCGTCCCACCGGTCGACCACCGAAGCCGCGCCGCCCGACCGGGCTGCGGCACGATTGCCGGCATCGGCGCAGGCGACGTGAACCTGAGCGCCGCAGGCGACCAGATCTCTGAGCACGAGCTTGCCCCAGCGGCCGCAGCCGATCAGCCCTATGACGGCCGTCATCGCGCGAACCCGGCAGCCTCGACCATTTCGGCCAGCGTCCCGGCGGTCTGATCCCGCTCGGACAATATCGGGTCCGAGCACGGCCATTCGATGGCGACGCCTTCGTCGTTCCACTGACAGCCGAACTCGTCGCTGCCGTCGAAGGCGATATCGACGCCGTAAAGATGCACGGCCGGCTCGGGGAAGTAGAAGCCATGGGCCACGCCGACCGGAATGGTCACCATTGCCGGTTGCGCGGCGGAGAGGGCGAGCAGAAGGGCGGTGCCGCTCGTTTCGGAGTCCGGCCGCAGATCCTGCAACCCCAGGAGCATCTCGCCTTCGACGACCGTCAGCGCATCCCGGTGCCGTCGATGCAGGTGGACGCCGCGCAGCGCGTTGGCCGCCGAATGGACGATGTTCCACTGAACCGGATGCGTGTCGGCCAGCTTCCATTCGTTGCGATAGACCTCGGTCAGGTCGCCTCGGCTGTCCCTGTGCCGCGTCAGGGCACGGCACCCGAGGCCGGCGATCGGCATGGTGCTAGCGCCGTCAAGCTCTTGCGCATTCAGCATGGTTGTTGCCCTTTTTGACCCGACAGCGACTATAGCGCGAACCGGGCAGAGTAACACTGTGATATCCGGCGGGGCGCTTCCATCTTCGCGGGGTTCCTATACGCCGGCCCCATAGCCGTCCGACCGGCGATCAGCGTTTGGCGATGCTGTCGATCTTCGCGTGCAGCGCCTTGATCTCTTGGAGGATCGTATCGCGCTCGGCGGCCCCCGCTTCGTCCTGACTCTCGTGCATCGCGTTGACGATGATCGCGATGAACAGGTTCAGGACGACGAAGGAGGTGATGAGGATGAACGGCACGAAGAATATCCAGGCCGCCGGATATTGTTCCATCACCGGGCGCACGATGCCCATCGACCAGCTTTCGAGCGTCATGATCTGGAACAGCGAATAGAGCGACGCCCCGATCGAGCCGAACCAGTCGGGGAACCGCTCGCCGAACAATTTGGTCGCCATCGTCGCGAAGACGTAGAAGATCAGCGCGAGCAGCAGGATGACCGATCCCATGGCCGGGATCGCGGACAGCAGCCCCTGAACGACCTGCCGCATCTTCGGAATGACCGAGATCAGGCGCAGCACGCGCAGGATGCGCAGCGCGCGCAGCACCGAAAATTCGCGGCTGGCGGGGATCAGCGCCGCGGCGACGATGACGAGATCGAACACGTTCCACCCGCTGGCGAAGAAACGGTGGCGGTAGACGATCAGCTTGGCCGCGATCTCGGCGACGAAAATCGCGATGGCGATCGTGTCGAGCGCCACGAGGATCGGGCCGTAGGGTTCGTTTATGCTGGGCACGGTTTCGAGCCCGATCACCGCCGCATTGACGATGATGACGGTCATGATCGCGGCGGTGAAGCGCGGCGACTCGATGATCTGTTGTAGGCGGGCGAGAATCGTCATCCGTGGGCGAATAACAGCCAGACGATATAACCGATATAGCCTGCAACCATCAGTCCGCCCGTGACCCGGCCGATATGCCGGCTCGCCCAGAGCAGCGCCATCAGCCCGATCGCGATCGCCGCTAGAAGCGGCAGGTCGAACGTCACGAAGGAGGGCGGCACGCCGCCATTGGCGGCGATGGCGGTGACGCCGCCGATCCCCAGGACATTGTAGATATTCGATCCGACGACATTGCCGAACGCGATCTCGCCCTCGCGGCGCAGCGCCGCCATCACCGAGGTGACCAGCTCGGGCAGCGAGGTGCCGATGGCGACGATGGTGAGCCCGATCACGCCTTCGGAGAGGCCGGCAAGGCGCGCCAGATCGATCGAGCCCAGCACGAGGAACCGGCCGCCCAGAATGACCCCCACGAGCCCGAGAAGGGTGAACAGCAACGGTTTGCCCCAGCCGTTGAACGGCAGGTGGAGCCGGGGGTCGGCGGCTTCGAACGCGGCGGTCTTGTCATAGGCGGCGCCGTGATCGTCGGCGCTGACGCGCTCATGGCGATAGGCCATCACGATATAGACGACCAGCAGCCCCAGCAGGACGATCCCGGTCGTGATTCCGACGAGGTCCGCAAAGGCGAGACCGACGAGAAGCAGGGTAGCGGCGAGCGCGACGCCCGCATCGCGCCATACGGCCCGTCCGGTAACGGCGAACGGCGCGAGCAGCGCCGCCATGCCGAGGATCAACAGGGTGTTGGCGATGTTCGATCCGACGATATTGCCCCAGGCGATCCCCGGGGCGCCGGCGAGCGACGCCTCGAGACTGGTGACGAGTTCCGGCATCGACGTGCCGAAGCCGAGTATCACGAGCCCGATGAACAGCGGTGCGATGCCGGCGCGTTCCGCCAGGCCCACCGCGCCGCGAATGAGCGTTTCCCCTCCCACGATCAACAGGATCAGGCCGCCGGCAATCGATAGAAAGATGAGCATGGAATCGGTGTGTCCCGAATGAAGAGGCCCCTACCGGGCGCGTTGGTCAGCAGGCGGACAAGGCGGATGGAGAAAAGCGCGCACCGGCCGCCGCTGCGCGTCCCGGATGTCCGGGCGACGTAGGAGGGCGCAGACGGCAATGACAGGGTGCTGCGATTGAATGGGAGGCAATATACCGATAGTCTGTATCTATCACGATTCCGCCCTCAGTCGCGCAAGGCGCGGGCTTCCGTCTGGATATGTTCGGCGATCGCCCGATAGGCCGGGGCGTAGGCCGCGCCGTCCCGCCAACTCGCCGCGATGCCGCGGCTTGCCGTCCAGTCCACGATGTCGAGGATTTTCACGCCGGCCTGGCCCCCGACCTCGGACCGGATGTAGAATTCCGGCAGGATGGAGAGCCCGAGGCCGGATCCGGTCATCTGGCGCAGGCTGTCGAGGCTGGTGCCTTCATAATCGCGCAGCATTTCCAGCCCCAGTTCGGAACAGATCGACGCGACATGGCGATGGAAGGTGTGCCGCCTGTCCAGGCTCAGCACCGTCTCTCCCGCGATATCCGACTTGGTCAGCCGGGGCTTGGCCGAGAGCGGGTGATCGGCCGCCGCGACGAGAAACAGTTTTTCGCTGAACAGCGGCTCGACGTGAAGCGAAGGGCCCTCGATCGGCATCGGACCGAGCAGCATGTCGAGCGCGCCTCGGGAAAGCTCCATGGCCTGGTCGTCGGGAATCCCTTCGCGGATATAGAGGCGCAGGTCCGGCTGTTGCTTGTGCAGCGCCGCGACGATCGACGGCATCAGATACGGGCCGAGCGTCGGACTGACGCCGAACCGCAGGGTGCCGGCGAGCTGTTCGCCCGCGCGCCGCGCCAGCGCCCGCAATTCGCGGACTTCGACCAGTACCCGCCGGGCGCGCTCCACGAGCTCCCGGCCGATCGGCGTCAGTTCGGCATTGGGCGCCCGGCGTTCGACGAGCACGACTCCGAGCCGGTCCTCGAGCGTGCGCAACTGCTGGCTCAAGGTCGGCTGGGACACGTGAACGGCCTGCGCGGCGCGTCCGAAATGCTGGTTGTCGGCGATCGCCACCAGATATTCGAGTTGCCGTAACGTCGGCATATTCCGTCCTCTTCACTCAATAGTTAAAACCTATTGACAAACCCAATATCATTCGATTGGATCGATTGCAACGGTGTCTCCATATTGCTTGTAACGGAACAACTATGGAGGTGAAAATGGCGACAGATTTTCTTGCGACGCTTCGCGAGCTGCGCGCATTTCGTCACCGCCGGGTTGTGGAAAGGGCGCGCCAGATCGTGGATCGCGACAACCGGAAACGGCGCGCGGACGCGCACCGGGCGCAAGACCATGAGCTCGACAAGACCGTGGCCGATAGCTTTCCGGCCGGCGACCCGGTCGCCCCGTCTTCCCGCCCGGGCCATCCGTGATCATAGACAGCAAGGAGAACCGCATGAAAGACAGGTTTGACAGATTGATCGCCCGGCATCGGGAACTCGACAAGACGATCGACGCACACCGCCGCCGCCCTCACGGTCGCTCTCCGGAGATCGGCCATCTCAAGCGGCTCAGGCTGGCGATCAGGGACGAAATCCAAGGGCTGCGTTCCAACCTCCCCCGCGAAGCAGCCTGACATCTTCCCTCCCTGGGTGGCGCGCCGATGCCCCCTCTAAACGGCGCGCCACCCCCTTTTTTTGTGGCGGCGGCACCCTCTCCCGTCTAAGGTATTCACATGATTGATCAATTGCGTCCGGCCATCCGCGAGTTTCTGGCCAAGGAGACGACCGGCGGCTATTTTCTTTTTGTCGCGGCCGTGCTGGCGATGATCATCGTGAACTCGCCGCTGGCATCCGTCTATTCCGGGTTGTGGCAGACGCCGATCGAGGTACGGGCGGGCGCTTTCGAGATCGCCAAGCCCCTGTTCCTGTGGGTCAATGACGGCCTGATGGCCATCTTCTTCTTCCTGATCGGACTGGAGGTGAAGCGCGAAATCGTCGAGGGCGAGCTTTCGTCGTTCGACAAGGCGGGTTTGCCCATTGTCGCGGCGCTCGGCGGTATGGCGATTCCGGCACTGGTCTTCGTTACGATCAACTGGGGCATACCGGAGAATATGGATGGCTGGGCCATCCCGGCCGCCACCGATATCGCTTTCGCGCTCGGCGTGCTGGCGCTGTTGGGCAGCCGCGTGCCCGTGGCGCTCAAGGTGTTTCTGCTGGCCGTCGCGATCATCGACGATATCGGGGCGATCCTGATCATCGCGCTGTTCTACACGTCGAACCTCTCCATCGAGGCGCTGATGCTGGGCGCCGTCGCGGTGGCCGGGCTGGTTGCGCTCAACCGGTTCGGGGTGATGCGGACGGCTCCCTATATCCTCATCGCCGTCATCCTCTGGGTCTGCGTGCTCAAATCGGGCGTCCATGCCACGTTGGCGGGCGTCGTCGCGGCGCTCGCGATCCCGCTCCGGGGCCGAGGCGAGGGGCATTCGCCGCTCAAGCATCTCGAGCATCAGCTGCACCCCTGGGTGGCGTTCATGGTCCTGCCGCTGTTCGCCTTCGCCAATGCGGGCGTCAGCCTGTCCGGGATCAGCATCGCCGATCTGATGGCGCCGTTGCCGCTCGGCATCGCCATGGGCCTCGTTGTGGGCAAGCAGGTCGGCATCTTCGGCTTTGCGTATGTCGCTACGGCTGCCGGCCTTGTGAAGCGCCCGGCGGAGATAAGCTGGGTGCAGCTCTACGGCGTCGCCTGTCTTGCGGGCATCGGTTTCACGATGAGCCTGTTCATCGGCACGCTGGCCTTCGGCGATGGCCCGCAGATGGAACAGGTCAAGCTCGGCGTCATCGTCGGCTCCCTGATTTCCGGCGCGATCGGCTATATATTGCTCCGTATTTCGGGTCAGCCGGCCGCCGAAATCGCACCCGCACAGGTTTCGAGAGCCTAGCGCCCGAACCGGCTATCCGATGTCGGACAGCCTGCCCTCGGCCGCGATCCGCGCCGACCACATCGCCAGGCGATCGAAGCGGACCGGCTGGTAGAACAGGACGCCGGCAAGCCCGTCGTCTCGCCACCGGACGTTGGACTTGTGGGCGCCGAGGTCGGGAATCACGATATCGACGTCATGCCCGACCTCCAGTCCGTCCAAGGCCTCGATCTTGGCGCCTCTCACGGAGATGTCGACCAGGAGGACGCGCTCGAACTGTTTCGCATTCTTGATGATCACACGCTCGTTGACGCACAGCCGTATCGCCCGTTTGTCCTGATAGGTTTGCGGCGGATCCAGGAAGTCTTCGACCTCGACCGGCGCACGAAACTGGAATCCAGCGGAACGGTTGCGTTGCCACACCTTCCGGATGGCGGTCTTCGCGCCGCCCGCAAGTTCGATCTCCATGTCCATGGGCAGGTCGAACTCGCCGAATATCTCGATACTGATCCCGTCTGCGGATACGTTGCGAACGATGCACAACAGCTCGGTATTGGCCGATATGAGTTTCGCCACCCGGTAGACCAACCGGTGACGGACGGCGGAACGACCATCTTCCGCCGCTCCCAAATCGGGGTTCTGCGGGTTCAAGGCGTTCACAGGGCGTCCAACTCCGTCATTCCTCCCTTCGTGCGTCATGCGCACGGCGCCGCCCGATGGCGGGCGGCCGGATAATCCGGTGAGTTTGGAAACTGAGAGTGCGACCCAAATCCGTGGGGGGGTGAGGCACAACACCCCACAGGTTCCAAACTCGAGGGCGGCTTAACACGCTCTTCGGACGCAAGATTGAGCAGAATCTGGATAGAATCGGGAAAATTCGAGCGCGAATTTCCAATTTGTCCACAACGGTCTAGCGTGCCCTTTCCGCAGGGATGCCACGGCGATCGCCAGAGACATGAAGTTCGGCCAATACAGGTTTGAAGAATTCGAGCTCGATACCGAGCGTTTCGAACTGCGCCGCGGCGGCGAGCGGATATTCGTTCAGCCGCAACCCATGGCGCTGTTGATCCTCCTCGTCGAAAATCGCCACCGGCTGCTGGACAAGGACGAGATCGTAGAAAGCCTGTGGGCCGGCCGGATCATGTCCGAATCCGCGCTTTCTTCGCAGGTAAAGGCGTTGCGCAAGATACTGGGCGACGACGGGCGGCGCCAGCGGTTCATCCGGACCATATACGGGAAGGGATTCCGCTTTGTCGGGGAGGTGCAAACCCAGAAGCCGTCGGTCCTCGTGCGCACGCCCGAGAACGGCGAGACGATACCGGCACAGCGCGATATCATCGGCGAACGGCCGTCGATCGCCGTCCTGCCGTTCCGGACCATCGGCAAGACGGAAGCCGACAACCGCATGGCCGATGCCTTGCCGGACGAGCTTATCCGCGCCCTGTCGCAGCTGCGCTGGCTGTTCGTTATCGCGCGCGGTTCGAGTTTCCAGTTTCCCTCGACCGAGCCCGATCTCCAATATGTCCGGTCCAAGCTCGGCGTGCGCTACTATCTCTCCGGCGCGGTCGAGATCATCGGCGATCGCATTGCGGTGATCGTGGAGCTGGCGGACGCCCGGAAGGGCAGCGTCGTCTGGGCGGACAAGCTGGAAACCAGGCTGGGCGGCATCCACGAAGTCCGGCAGCATATCGTCGCCGGTGTAGTCTCTTCGGTCGATTTCCACATCCCCGCCTATGAAGCGCGCCGCGCGCGTCTGGCGGTGCCCGATGAGCTCAACGCGTGGCAGGCCTATCATCTCGGCATCTCGCATACGTTCCGGCTTGGCGAGCCGAACTATGAGGCGGCCGAGCGATATTTCCGGCGCGCGATAGAATTGGATCCGGAATTCGGCCGCGCCCATGCCGGACTCGCCCAGATCATCTGGTGGGAGATGATGCAACGATCGCGCGGCGATCTGGAAGATATGCGGTCGGCGATGGCCGCAGCGGCACAGAAGGCAATCGCCTTTGACGAGATGGACCCGTTCGCCAACCTGGTGAGGGGTGGTGCGGCATGGCTCTCCGGCAGCCCCCAGGAGGGCGCGGTATGGTTCAATCGCGCGATCGAATTCTGCCCGAACTATTCGTCCGCCTACAATGCGCTGGCCGGCATACACGCGCTGACCGGCGACCCGGATCCCGCGATCGAGCATATCGAAAAGGCGATCGCGCTGAGCCCGCTCGATCCCTGGCTGCACACGATGTACGCGATCCGCGCCGCGTCCCATATCGCGAAGGAAGAGTTTGACGAGGCAGTTCTATGGTCGACGAAAGCCATGCAACTTCCGCATGACAGCCTGGTGGTCGCCGGCGCCGCGCTGATCTCCTTCCACCAGGCCGGGCACCGCGACGAGGCGGACAGGATAGCGGGCCGCATCCGCGACTATCATCCGGGTATCGATCGAGCCGGCGTACTGAGCGCGCTGCCGATCTTCTCGGAACTGTTCCTGAAACATTTCAACGAGGTGTTTCGCGAATACAGGTTCGACTGAGCGCCGGTGCGCGATCCGTCGGCCAAGGGGTCCCCGTCCCGCTCCGTCAGTCTCCGCGTTCGTGGAGCAGCGCAGCGGTCGAATAGCTGCTGACGCCGTAGGGAACGAGATAGG
Source organism: Phycisphaerales bacterium (assembly GCA_052168315.1). GTDB lineage: Bacteria > Planctomycetota > Phycisphaerae > Phycisphaerales > UBA1924 > JBQLZO01. Next base: position 159,962 of record JBQLZO010000042.1, read on the forward strand.
TGAGGGCGATCTTCCAATAGGGCGGTATCTCGCCCGCCAACAGCATGTTCCCCTGGTTGATGAGGATCAGCAGCGTCCCGATGATCGCGGACAGCTTGAGCGCGCGAACCACGGTCACCCGGCGAAAAAGCAGCGGGGCGAAAGCGCTTTCGGTGCGTTCGCTGTGGTCGGCCATGCTATCCTCCCGGAGCGCTCTGCGGATCAGCTTTCCTGCAGTAAGCCCGGCCGCGCCATCAATACAATGGTCGATGCGCCGCGCCCGCAAGCGACTCCGCTCGCGGCACGAAAGCGGCCGAATATTGGATCGCCGTCGGCGGATGGCCGGACGAAGGTACATGCTTGACCGCCGAGCTGGACCTGTAACCGCATCGCGGACCGGCGCGCGGATGAGCGCCGGAGCTTGTACCGCCCGTCGAAAACGGCATGGTAGGCGCTCGATCGACGGAGGAGGATGGAGCCGGCCATGACAGCGCGATTTGCAATCGTCGCGGCCCTCTTCGCGCTGCCCGCCGCCTGTGCGGACAACCCGTCCGAAGATGTGGCCGATGTCGCCTGCGGCCTGACCGAGAGCCAGCAGGGCGGTTTCGTCGAGATCGCCGCCGGGTCCTTCGAAAAGGGCCGTGATACGCTCTATCCCGAAGAAGGTACACCGACGCGGCTCGCGGTCGACGGGTTCGCCATCCAGATTCACGAAGTCACCAACGACCAGTTCGCCGCCTTTGTCGAAGCGACCGGCCATGTCACCGATGCGGAGCGCGGCGGATCTGCGCTGTTCGACGGCGATGGCTGGCGGCTGGCGGAAGACGCGACCTGGCGAACGCCCGAAGGCGCGGGATCGACGATCGCGGGACGCGGCGGCCATCCGGTCGTCCATGTCAGCCATGCCGATGCCCAGGCCTATGCGGAATGGGCCGGCGGGCGCCTGCCCAGCGAAGTCGAATGGGAATATGCGGCCGCCCAGGGCTTGCGAGACCCCGACGACCCCTTTTCCGGCGCCATCGACGATGCGGGGCAGCCGATCGCCAATGTCTGGCAGGGCATCTTCCCCTATCAGAATACCGGCACGGACGGTTTCCTGGCGACGGCCGCCGCGGGCTGCTTTCCCCGGAGCGAGGCCGGGCTCTACGACATGATCGGCAATGTCTGGGAATGGACCGACACACCGTTCGGCCCGGGGCGCCATACCATCAAGGGCGGCTCCCATCTGTGCGCGGAAAATTACTGCCGCCGCTATCGTCCCGCTTCGCGCCAGCCGCAGGAAAGCGATTTCTCCGCAAGCCATATCGGCTTCCGGATCGTCCGCGATCCCGAATAGGGTGTCGGTAACGGAGACTGGCGGAGCGGGCGTCCAGCCATGACATCTTTCCGCGCTTTCGTTCTTTCGGGAACAAGGGCCCTGCCTGTATTCCCGGCTGCAAATATGCTTCAACGGTTGAATAATCGGCAAAACGGGTGAACAAATTGTCCCGGATGCTCGAGTGGCAGGGTGCGAGATACGCCGTTGAATAATCGACTGACATCGCTTCGCCGGAATCTCGGAGCCCCTTAGGTCAAGGCCGGCCTTCAAGCACATGGTAGCCGGTTCATAGAGACAGGAGCGTCAATCCATCGATCGCGAGCCAGGATCTGACCAGGATTGCCACGCCCAGCGGGTCCTGTTGGCGTACAATTCCGAAGAACGGCCGACACAGTCGTTGGTCGAAAATGCACGCATGGCGTTGGGCGATGCGCGGCTCGACTACGAGCTCCACGATCTCTGCGGCGCGCTTCGGTTGCCGGATCTCAGCCGCTTCACCTGCGTGCTGTTTTGTGCGGAAAATCTTGGCCGTCTCGGCGGTCAGGACCGGTCCGATCTGACGGCCTATGTCGACCTCGGCGGCGGCCTGGTTGTTCTGCGCCGCGCCTGGCATGCCGAGCTTGCGCATTTGGCGGGGATAGAGCCATCCGACACCAAGCCGAAAATTCTCAAATCGTCCGATGCAAGTGGGGGACTCGCCTTCATTTCGGACACGTTTCCGACGTTTCATGGGTGCAGGCAGACTGCGGAGCAGATTGCCGGCCATGCGCCGCTCGATATCAGGCCGGGCAAAGACGCCCGTATCTTTGCGACGAACGAACAAGGCTTTCCGGTCGGTTGGTTGAACCGTCACGGTTCGGGGCGGGTGATCTACTGGAACTCGGCGCTTCTTAACAGAAAGCGCATGCGGGGAATGATCGTGCAGTCCGTCGCGGCGGCCCAGCAAGTGAGCGTTCTTCCGATAGCCAATGTCGCCGTCATCCAGATCGATGACTTTCCCGCGCCGCTTTGGCACGCGGACATGGCGCCGGCCGGCAAAGACTTTTCCGATCTGGATCCGGCTGGATTCTATACGCGGATTTGGCATTCCGACATGCTGGATCTGGCGGCGCGGCACGGCCTGACCTACACCTACTTTCCGACATTCAACTATAACGACACGACCGCTCCGCCATTCCCGTTCGAGGAATGGACGCATCAGACGGTCGCCGTCGACGGCGGGGAGCAGCCGGCCTGCATTTTCAATGCGCGCGTCGCGACCGCGTCGGGAGAACTGGGCCTGCACGGGTATAACCACATGCCGCTCGCCGCCGACGTGTGGACGTCCCCGCAAGCGATGGTCGGTGCCCTTCGGGAAGTCGCGGCTCGCTGGACAGAAGATACCCGGGCCCCGCTACCGACGTCATATGTGCCGCCGAACAACGAATATGACGAGGAAGGCATCGCCGCACTCTCGAACGCCTTTCCGAGCCTCACGGTCGTGAGCGGCTGCTATCTGGGCGGCGATCCCGAGAGAGGCGGAAGGAGGGAGTTTGGACGGGAACCGTGGAACCCGAACCTGTTCTGTATCCCCCGGGCGACCTCCGGATACGAATTCGCGGGCGACATGAAGTTCGATGCGCTTTCGCAGCTCGGAACGTCGGGCATCTGGACGCATTTCGTCCATGCCGACGACGTCTTCGACCAGCCCCCCAGCGACGAAGCCGATCCGTATTGCCGCAATCCGCATCGCCGCCCATGGCGCACGTCGGAAGGAAAGCGCGGCCTGCTGGACGAGTTCGAGTCCTGGATCGGCGACTTTCGCAGCCGGCTCCCGTGGCTGAGGTTCGTATCCACGCGCGATGCGCATGCTCTGATCGAGGACTATCTGCAGAGCAGCGCCAAGATTGCGATAAACCGATCTCATGCGACCATCCAAACCTCTCCCGGATCCCATTTCCAGGTCCGTCTCAATGACGCGAGACGGGTCGGGACGAAGGACATCTCGGGGGCAACGGTTCTGAGCGTCGAGCGCGCCGACGGCAGCGCGATCTACACGCTGTCGGCCGACACTTCGACGGTGATCGTGCCGTTCGAAGCGAACCGTCGGCTAGCCAGAATATTGTCCTCGGCGCGAAAGGCCTGGAACGGCCTTGCCGCCTCCGCGGTTTCCCGCTGACGGGTTGTTTCGCACGACCAAGTTCGCGACCCGGCACGCCAGCGGTTTTGGCGCCCTCATCCTCGCCCGAGGCCGGGGCGCGACGCCTTCCACGCCGGAGGCAGGACGGCGGCCGACAGTCGGACGAACTAGAATCCCAGCAACGGGCTCAATTTTCGGACCATATGATCAATTCCGAAATTGTCGCGGGAATGCTGCATGGCGATCTTGCCGGCGTTCCGAACCCATCTCCGATCGGCCATTCTCGAAACAACGGTCGTCGCGAGCGCCCCGACCTGCTGCTGCGGCGTTACCTGGCCCGAACGGCCGTCGACAATGGCTTCCGACACTCCGCCGACATCAAAGGCGAAGACCGGAACACCATATGCTTGAGCTTCCACGATCGCGTTCGGTAGGGCCTCGCTTTTCGAGGTCAGCATGAATGCGTCGAACAGGGCAAAATGCGGCGGGGCATTCTTGATACTGCCCGGAAGGCTGAAATGCGACTGAAGCCCCGACCGGGCGATCTCGGTTTCGACCTTCTCCTTGAGGGGGCCGTCCCCGAATATGACGAAATGTGCGTTGGGTTGATACGGGAGGATCGAGCGCGCCGCTTCGATCCAGAGCATCGGCTGCTTGATCTGGTCGAACCGAAAGGCCGAACCGATGATCAGCGGCGACCTCGGTATGCGGTACGAGGCGCGCGCTCTGGCGGCCTGAAAATGCGTGAGCTTGCTTGGAAACTCCATTCCGTTCCGGACAACCGCGATGGTCCGCAAGGGGATGTTCGCCCATGTCGCATAGTCTCTTGCCGCTGCCTCACAGCAGGTTACCAGCTTCGTCTGCCGATGGCGCAGCAAGAAGTGATACGCCTCTCTCCAACCGCTCGTTTCCGACGTCGTATCGCCCTGCGATGTCGGGGCCATGTTGTGGGTATGCAATACTATGTTGGGGACCTCGCAATGCAACGCGGCCAACCCACCGGCCAGGATGAGATGATCCAGCGAAAAATAGGCCGTAGAGTATCGGCCGTGGCGCAGAACATTGGCAATCGCCGTTGATCTCTGTCCAAGCGCGCCGGGCAAATAGGACAGAGGGACAGTGAGTTCGTGCGGCTTAGGCAGTTGGTAGATATTGCAGCCCAGATCGCTGATCAGATCCAGAAAATGCCGTTGTCTCGGGGACGAGTACAGGTCGCAGATGAACAGGTCGCAGCTGTCCAGAGAGTGCGTTCTGACAATTTCCTTGAACAACAAGGCCAGAATCTTCTCGGCGCCGCCGGCAGCGAGGCTGCCCCCGAACAACGCAATCCTGTTAGTCGCGCCTTCGGAGATATTGCTGGCATATCGGGGGATGGATGCGAAACATATCTCCGGCACCGACAGTTCGCGGCCGGCACCCAAGGCTCTCTTGTAATAGCCGATCGTTTCGATCGCCAGCTGCGCCCGCGACCAATGCGGATCGTCGCAGTCCAGTTTTTCTAGCGCAAGTCTGAAGATGTCCTCATCGGCGCCAATCTTCCCATGTATGTGACAGACTTCCACCGCGAGCCGGAGCACCGCCGGATAGAATATTTCGTCGTTGCGGATCAGGCCGGCAATGATGGGGCGCGCTTTGTCGAAACGTTCAAAATAACGATATGTATATGCTTCGACCAGGGCCCATGCGGCACATGATCTGAGATAGGCAAGCAGTTCGAGCGCATCGGAAATTTTTTCCGGCCGCGCGCAATCCAGATGGGCTCTCGCCAGATTCAGGACGTGATAATGGGATTTCCAATCGTCACTGTAGCAGAATTCGATCGTTCTCCGCGTGCGTTTGTCGAGATTGCGCTTTGTCGACAATTGTTCCTGCGCAATCGAAAACACGATCTTGTTGATGGTGTCGGCTTGCCCGAAATGGGCATGATAAAGTCGGGCGAAGGCTATGGAGAATTTTCTTTTGCCCAAATAGAATTTGCAAAGGGCGTATCGACGGTAGTCATGGGGCTTCCTGTCTTGCGCCACGCAAAACCGCCTGAGGCATTTCGCGGCCTTTTGGTATTTTCCCTTCCTGAAATATGTATCGGCCAGGCGTCTCCAGAAGTGCGCGTTACCTGGTTCTCGATCCAGAATTTCCCGAAGCAGTGCGATGGAGAGACGCGAGCCCGGCTGTGCGTAATTGTTGTAGATGTCCTTCAGGTCGCCGGTTGCAAAATCGTGCATGCTCATCGGGCGGAATCCGGCGTCGGGATTGCTTTGGCCGGAAAGGCTTGGCCGTCGACGCCGCAACGGCGGGAACGGCATTGCACGCTGTACGGACCGATGTCTCTCCCGTGCAGGGGGCGGGACAGGCCCGACAATTCGCGATACGGCTCGCGGGCGATCGGGCCGCGGCTCCACGGCGACAAGCTTTCGCATGCGTCAGATGGCGCACCCATTGTGCCAGTGTGCATCTGCATCAGCAATTTCCCCGCTCGGACAAAAAATGCCCGCTGAAGGGAATCGCGCAGGAATCGGGATAAACGGATCAGGCGAGCAAATTTTTTCTTCAGGCGCGCCTCTCAGCAGCTTCGCAGCGCCTCGAGCATCGGTTCCGGATTATTGGCGCGGTTTGCGATCGGCAGCTCGGCCGTGTGTTCGTCGCCGCGCAGGATCGGCCTTTGCGCGTTCGAAAATGTCGCCGGAAAACAGCGCGCTATCCGTCATCACTGTGAGAATCCGGCCGAGCATAGACCGGATATCGCGCCGTTCGGGCAGTGCGCCGTATCGGCGCGCGCATCGCTTGAACCGCGGTTCGAGTTTTTCCGGTATCCGTGCGGCAAGGATCGGGGAGAGCGGTTCGATGGAATCGCTCTCCCCATCCCGACGCAGGGTCGCGAGGCGCCGAGACTAAATCATTGAAACACGACGAGATGATTCAATCGATCGCGGATCTCGACCGGACTCATGTCCGCCAATCCTCCATCGATCACCATCTGGTTGAGCGCGCTGCCATCCCGCCACCGCGCCCAATCGACGCGCACGGCACTGGCGGTGGCACCGCTCGCGCCCGGCGTTCCGAATGCGGCGACGCCGTCGACGCGCTCGGCGAAATTCCGATCGCCGAATGTATAGCTGACACCGACATGGCTCGCGCCGTCGCCGGCGAGAAAGCCGCGGACGCCGGCATTGCATTGCGCGGTGCTGCATATGAAGCCGGTCCCGGTGACCGCCAGTTCGTTACTGGAGAAGGTCAGCGCGAAATCGCCGCTCGTCTCGATCGCCAGTCCGCCGTTTGACGGATCGGCCGACCCGCCGGGCGTTCCGAACGCATAGTCCACATTGTCGATACGCACCTCGAAATCGAGACCGACAGTCGGCGTTGCGCCGAAGGCGATTGCCAACGCCCCATTGAACGTGCCGACGTCAAGACTGCCGTCGCGGATCGTCGGCGCGGTTGCCCCCACCAGCTCATAGGTGACGGTTCCCGATGCCGGGAGATTGGTCGCCGGTGTGCCGCCGATAATATGCCAGCCCTGGGAACGGCTGAGTTCGAAGCCGTCCGTGTTGGCGAAGAAACGCCCGCCTGTCGTGCCGTCGGCCCAGCGGGTCCAGCCGATGATGTCGCCGACCGAGCCGGATTCGTTTTCCATCGCGCTCCCGATCGTCGGCCGTTCATTCTCGCGCGTGAAATCGTTGGTGGTCACCACATAGGCGATCGGGGCGCCGCTGGCGCCGGAATAGGTGACGTCGTTGGACGTTCGGAGGTCGATGCCGATCTCGGTTGCCGAATAGGCGATAAACTGGTCCGAGCGCGCCGTGTCGGTCGGTCCGCCCGGATCGCCGTCGCCGGCGCGGAAGGCGGCGACGCCGTCGACCCAATTGCGGACGTCGTTCGAGCGGTCGTCGCGGATCGTGTAGGACAGCCCGAAATGGGTTCCGCCGTCGCCGGACAGGAAGCCGTTGAAGGCGAAGCGGCAATCGCCCTGGTTGCAGGCGGGGCCGCTATTGTCGGGCAGGTCGATACTTTCCTCCGCGGCGCGGCCGTCTGGGAATATCCGCAGGCTCGGCGCTGTCAGCCCCCCGTCCGACAACACGTCATAGGTAAAACCCGCGATCGTCACGTTCGCATCGAGCCCGAAGAAGGTGTCGCTTGTGCCGAAGGACACGGCGAGGTTTCCGTCGAACGTGCCGGGAGCGACGCTATTGTCCCGCATCGTCGGGCTCGTACCGCCGATCAGCGCATAGGTGACGATGCCGTTGGCCGGACGGTTGGTGAAAGGCACGCCATAGATGAAATGATCGCCGCTATTCTCGTCGCGTGCGACCCCGCCTACGCGGGTGCCTCCGACGAGACGGGTCCATCCGAGAATGCCCTGATCGCCATCATCCTCGACTTCGTCGCGATCCTCGAACCGCGTCTCGAAACCGCTGCGCGAACGATAGCCGACAAACTCACCATTCTCGATGATCAGCGACACATCCTGATTCAGCCCGTTCTCGGTGAGGATCGCATAGGCGATCGTGAGATCGGTACGATCGGGATCGGGCTTCACGCCATCGGTATCGCCGGGAGGCGGCGGCGGCGGCGGCGGTGGCGGTGGAGGTGGAGGCGGCGGTGGCGGTGGCGGAGGCGGAGGCGGCGGTGGCGGCGTTGCGGGAGTCGGGCCGGGCGGCGGAGGCGGCGGCGCCACGGTGACAGGGATTCCGGCCACGTTGAACCCGGCAAGCCGCAGGATTTCCGTAAATTCGGCTGCCTGGCCGTCGGTGATGCCCGGCGGAAAACCATAGTCTTCCAGGCTGTTGATCAGCGCCCGGATCTGGACGGCGGATAGCCCGGACGCCCCGGACAGTATCTGGTTTATGATCCCGATGACGGCCGCGGCATCGTAACCGCCGGTTTGCGACCGCACATAGCTGAGCAACTGCGCGGGGGTCGTTGCCTGTTGCGGCGCCCCCGCCGGATTTTGGTTCAGCTGTATACCCGCAAACCCGACGCTCGTCGGCTGGGTGAACGCGGCATTGGACAGGAATTGGCCGGCGGCCTGGCGGCGGTTGCGAAAGCGCGTGTCGATGCCGTTGGGTTGCGCGCCCGCCGTCACCACCCGGTCCGGCGCGGCCGTGGCCGATGCGGTAAAGGCGCTGCCCTCTGCAAACCGGCGGTTCTGGCCGGCGCTTTCCAGGCGCGTGCCGCCGACCAGCGCAAAACCGCGCACCGAGCCATCGGGCCGCACCTGTATGTTGACGGAACTGTTTGTATCCAGATGCACCCGTGTTCCGTCGCCAGCGACGATCGGCAGACTCGAAGCGCTGGTCGAGCGCGCCGTGAAGGAACCCCGCGAGACTGTGAGCGAGCCATCTGCGCCGATACTGTATTCGGCCGGGCCGACAATGCTGACCACTGTGCCGTCGTCGAGACGCAACTGCGTCAGCCCTGCGGGCAGGTCCCGGTTTCCCGCCGGCACGCTGCCGGTAGCCTGGCCATCGGTCGAGAAGAGGATCGACGCGGCATCGGCGGGATAGGCGAACGCAATCGCGCTCGCGCATCCGAGCAGCAGCGGAATCTTGGTGCCTGTCATCATGGTCCTCCCGATCAGAATTCGAACCGCAGCCCGAGGCCGGCCGTCCACCGGTCATATTCGTAGAGCGCGATATTGCTGTTGTTGTGCGTGTAGGTGACCCGCGGCCGAACGCTGACCCGGTCGCTGAGATAGGCCCGGAGGCCGAGCGAGAGATCGATCCGCCAGTCTTCGCGTCCGGTCAGAAACAGCGGATCCCGTCCATCATGATTGCGATACTCGAAACCGGCGCCGGCGAGCAGCGACATGCGCCGCGAAACCGGATATTCGGTGCCCAGCTGGGCGTTGAAAAAGCCGAAACTCAGATGATCGGCACCGGCGCGGACCGTTTCTTCCTTGCCGCCCCCGATGCCGCCGAACAGGTGCCGGCCGGCATAGGTGATCGAGCCGGCGAGACGGTCTGCGTCGCGCAAGGGGTCCCCGTCATAATCGAGCCGGAAATATTGCGCGCTGATCGCGATCGCCTCGTTGCGGCGTGTGCGGATCGTGTAGCGGCCGATGGCGCCGAGCGCGCTGCGGAAGCTGTCACCGTCGATAACGAAGCGCTGCGCCTGCCCGGAGAGCGAGGCGACGTTGCCGTTTGCGAAGGCATGCGAGATACCTGCCGTCCCCGTCGCCGAGAACTGATCGGCGAAACCGGAATCGAGATTGTCGCGCCAGTTGCCGAGCGCCGAGGCGAACAGGCGCGTCTGGCGGCCGAGCGGTACATCGACCGAAACGCCGCCCTGCAGCTGGTAGAACGCCTCGTCGCGTTCGCGGGCGGCGGGATTCAGCGTCGCCGGGCCGAGAAAGGCAAATAGCGGCAATATGATCGTGGTGTCGTCGGTCGCCGCGTTGATATTGCTGTCATAGCCGATCTCCGCATCGACAAAGCCGGTGACCGCAGCGCCGCCCTCGCCGCGCTGCCGGTCATAATCTCGCACGAGGCGCGAGAAACGCTGGCGCACGGGATCGGGCACGCCCGGATCGGCGACGACCGTGTTGAACTCCTCGCGAGCCGTATCGATGTCCCCGGCCATGCCGTAGGCGCGGGCAAGCTCTGCCCGGGCGGGCGCATTGCCGGGCTGAACGGCCAGTACCCGCTGAAGCGCGATGATCGCTTCGCCATAACGCCCGGTTTCGACCGCCGCGACGCCGAGCAGATAATCGAATACGGGATCGCCGGCATGGGCGTCGGCGTGCGCGGCGAGGCGGTCATAGGCGGCCTCCGCATCGCCGGCGTCCAGTTCGGCCTGCGCCAGCCGGACCGTCTCGTCGCCCTGTGCAGCCGCGGCGCCGGGAACGGCGGTGGCGGACATGGCCAGCGCCCCGATCGCATATCGGAAAATCCTCAAATCCACGGGGTCCCCCTTCCGGTCGGTTCTTCATGTCGGCATCGGACGGCGGCCACGGAATGAAATCCACTCCGTCCGAACGACCTGCTCTCAGCACTAGACCGCCGACCGCGATTGCGAGGCACCCCCAATTGAGGGGTGTTTTCTAAAAATCTCCGCTAGATTAGAACGGCATGATCGAGGGTGCGTGTGCGATTGCCCGCACGGTCGACCGGTGGAGTAGCGGCGTGATCAACAATGACGATCTGGACGAAGACAGCCGGTTCATGGCGGAGTTCGAAGACCGGTTCGACGCCGCGTTGCAGTCCGAAATTGCGCCGATGACTCCCCGCCCCAATCTTTCGACGGCGGCGATGACCTGCATCCTGCTGGACGGGGATAACGACCTGTTATGGGGCGATCCGCGTTTCGATCGCTGGATCGGGCGGGATATGATTGACCCGCAAATCTGCGACCAGGTCCGTGCCAGCGGCGCTGAACGGCTGGTACAGACAACCGATCGCGACGGCCATCCGCTCGTGTTCGCCTATGCGCCGATCGGAACGGCGCGGCATTGGCCGATCGCGTTCGATATCGATCGCGAGGGATCGGGCGCGGGAATCGCGATCGGCGCCCTGTCGCTCTCGCATCTGTCCGACGCGCTGATCGAAACCGCGCGAGCCGCCGGATTGACGAACCTCGAGGCCCGGGTCGCCGCAGCGCTCGTTTCGCATGGCCATATGCGACAGGCGGCCGCGCATTGCGGCGTGCAATATCAGACGGCGCGCAAGGCCGCTTCGGTTGCGATGCGGAAACTCAAAGTGTCCAGCCAGGCGCAGTTGGTGCGAAAAATGTCGGAACTGGTCACCTCGGTTTCCCCGCCGCGCGAAGATGCGCAGAACCTGTTGATCGACATTTTCGGCTTTACGCCGCGCGAGGCGGGGCTCGCCCTGCTGCTCGCCGAAGGCCATGGGCGGGAGGAGGCAGCAAAGATCGCCGGTATTTCCAGAGCCGTCGCCAAGGACGTCTTCTCCTGCATCTTCGAGAAAATGGCCATCACGAAGGCGGCCGAAATCCCGCGCGTCGTCGCCGACGCATTTCTGTCTGCCCTCTTCGCCCGCGCCGACCGGCGCGTGCTCGCCAGCATGCCCGGCGAGCGCGAACCGCTGCGCATCCTGCATCGGCCCGACGGCAGTGTCGTCGCGATGAGCGACTATGGGCCGAAGGACGGCAAACCTGTGCACATCCTGCATTCGAGCCTGTCCACCCGCTATCCGTTCCGCAAGGTCGTGCGAGCGCTGCAACGTGCGGGCTATCGCCCGATCACGATCGATCGCCCCGGCTACGGCCTGACCGACGATAGTGCCGGTGCCGATGGCATGGACGATCTATTCGCGGCCGGCGCGGGCGATGTCCGGCTGGTCTGCGACTGGCTCGGCGTAGAACGGATCGACATGCTGACGAGAGGCGGCGCCTTTGCGGCACTCGCCACGGCCCGTATCCATCCCGAGCTGATCGGGCGCGTGGTCGTCATGAACCCGGACCTGCTGCACGAACATTGCACGAACCGGTCGGGCACGTTGGGAGTGATCCGGACAGGGTTCGACCGATTTCCCGACCGGATCGAGAGCATCCTGCGATGGACCGGCGCGCAGCTGACCCCGTCGCGCATCGCGAAGATGATCGACAAGATGCTCAAAAATATCCCGGCCGATGCGCAGTCGCTGGACGATCCGGAGAGCTTCGCCGATTACCAGCGCTCGATTCTCGTGTTCGCGACGGGCCGGATTTCCGGCGTCTATCGTGAACAGCGCGGCTATGCGACGATGACGGACGTTGCCGGATTGCCCTATGGCGGCAACTGGACGCTCCTGATCGGCGATGCCGATCCGATCCACGACGTGAGCGAAATGGAGCATTTCTGGCGTTCCAAGCTTCCGGGAGCGTCGATCCGCAACGTCCGGGGAGCGGGGCGCTACATGGAGCTTTCGCATATCGGAACGGTGATCGATGCGCTGAACGAAACTGCCGCCTGAACGCTGTCGGGATCACGGATGGCCGGTTGCGGCTACGTCGTGCCTTCTCCGGCGTCGCAGTTTCCCCGGGACGGCGAAACCGTCTGTGGATTTGTGCGCTTCGAGACCAGCCGACCGCCTTGTCGGATAGCGGCATTCCGCGAGCGGAGAATGGACGTTGCGCAAACGGCTTGATCGTGAAAGCATGGGCGTTCCGCGCCTCGATCGCACGGACCAGCGGCTGCCGAGAGAAGTTGGAGGGCCGGCTGGCGGAGCGGGTGGGATTCGAACCCACGATAGGGGGTTACCCTATACACACTTTCCAGGCGTGCGCCTTCGACCACTCGGCCACCGCTCCGCATATCCTGGCAAGCGGTTGCACCTAGAGCGAGCAGAACGCTGGCGCAAGGGGCATCGGCATGGCAAAAGGCGTCCATGAACAAGCTTTTCCTGCTCGCCGCCGCGCCGCTTCTGCTTGCCGCGCAGGCCCCTGAAACTCCCCGGTCGCCGGCAGAGATCGTCGCCGCGACGACAGCCGAGGACTGGCGCCCGATCGCGCCCGGCGACCTGCTGGTCATGACACTCGAAAACGGGGCGGAGATATTCATCGAACTCGCGCCCAGTTTTGCGCCGATCCATGCCGCCAATATCCGCAGGCTGGCCCGGGACGGCTGGTATGACGGGATCAGCATCAACCGCGTGCAGGACAATTATGTCGTGCAATGGGGCGATGCGAGCGGTGCGAAGCCGCTGCCCGAAGGCGTGGAGACCGAACCGCCCGCCGAATATGAATTTCCGATGGAAGACGTCTGGCTCTCGGCCTTTTCTCCCGTTCAGCGGAACGATTACGAGCCGGTGTCCGGCTATCTCGCCGGCTGGCCGGTAGGCCATGGGCCCCGGGAGGACGGCCGGCGCAGCGGGACGCTCGTCCATTGCTACGGCATGGTGGGTGTCGGCCGCGGCGAGGATCCAGACACCGGGACGGGGGCCGAACTCTATACCGTTATCGGCCACGCGCCGCGCCATCTCGACCGCAATATCGCGCTGGTCGGCCGGGTCGTCGAAGGCATCGAGCATCTTTCCAGCCTGCCGCGCGGAACCGGCCCGCTCGGTTTCTACGAGGAGGAAGCGCAGCGCGTGCCGATCGCCTCGGTACGTCTCGCCAGCCAGCTGCCCGAGGCCGACCAGCCGCGGTTCGAAGTCATGCGGACGGATGGCGAAGCGTTCCGCGCCTATGTGGACGCGCGGGCGAACCGGACCGGCTGGTTCGTGCGGCCGGCCGGCGCGGTCGACGTGTGCAACGTCAACCTGCCGATCCGGCGGGCGGCGGACGGTTAAGCATCTTTGCCCGTCCGGGACGGCCGGTTAACCATCTATTATTGTTACTTTCGCCTGAAAATCTCCTAGCCGGAAAGCTGCGGTTTTTCGGATAGAGGGGCGACGCGGTGGCGGCTGCCGACACATCTTTGCCCCGCTGGATGCAGGGGGCCTGGGCGGATGAAGCGCCGCTGCGTCCCGTCCGGGCGGAAGCGGGGCCGGCAGCTCCCGGCGAAGATGCGGTCGCCGCCGATCTCGTCCTGCGCCGTGCCGTCCCCGTGTCTCCACGCACGCCGCATCGCGCGATGTCCGGGCTGGCGGCGGTGCTGCTGGCGCTTGCCGGGCTGGTGACGCTGAGCGCCGCCGGGTTCGCCACGCCGGAAACCGGGCTGACGGTGCGCTTGCCCGAAGCGATGCCCTTCGCGGAGCTGGTGGGGCAGGGCGATCGTCCGTCCGCCCTGCCGCTCACCCTCACCGAGGCCGAACAGGAGGCGATCCGGGCCGCCATCGCGGCCGAGCTCGCCGGGCATTCCGGCTATGAGGGCCCCGTGCCCGCCGGAATATCCTTTCGCGCGGCCAGCGGCGCCGATCGCGAGCGCGCGCTGCACTGCATGACGCAGGCCATCTATTACGAGGCAGGTACCGAGCCGGAGGCGGGACAGCGCGCCGTGGCGCAGGTCGTGCTGAACCGAGTCCGGCACCCTGCCTATGCGAACACGATATGCGGCGTGGTCTATGAGGGCAGCGAACGCAGCACCGGCTGCCAGTTCACCTTCACCTGCGATGGCGCGCTGGCCCGGCGCCCGGTGGCGGGTATCTGGGCGCGGGCGCAGCGCTATGCCCGCGAGGCGATCGACGGGCGCGCGTTCGGCGATGTCGGCTATGCGACCCATTATCATACGCTCGACATATGGCCCTATTGGGGACGGCGACTGACGATGACCAACATGATCGGCCGTCATCTCTTCCATCGCCTGCGTGGAACGGCGGGCGGGCCCGGCGCCTTCACCATCCGCTATTCGGGGCGCGAACCGGCGCCCCGGCCGTGGAACCCGCGGTCCCGGGACGTCGCTTCGGCGGAGCCGGCGACGGGCGCGCACTTGGAGGACGGTTTGCCGCCCGCGCCGATCGCGCGCGATATCGTCGCCAGTTCCGGTCTCTCGCGCGAACCGGACAATCTTCCGGGCAGCCGGCCGATCGAGAACGCGCTGCCTGACTCGCAAGTCCGGCCCGAATATCGCAACAGCGGACGCTGGATCGGCGGTTAGCGGAGGGTCAGCTCGTCGGCGCTGATCTCGACCGTTCCCACGCGCTCGAGGAAGCTCTGGCCGAGCAGGGAGACGGGCAGGTCGGTTTCGGCGACCATCGCGCGAACGTTCCGGCTGTCGACGGGGCCCAGTGCGATCCGGTCGATGGTGACGGGCTTCAGGGCGATCTGTCCGCCGGCGGTTTGCGCCGTCGCGGTGAATTCGCCGGCGCGGGCCTGGATTCCTGCGCGCCGGGCATCGGCGCGCGACAGGATGACGCTGCTGGCGCCCGTGTCGATCAGCATCCGGCTCGTCGCGCCGTTGATCCGCACATCGGCATAGAAATGCCCGTCGGCCGCCCGACGCGTCGTGAATTGCGCCGAACCGTTGCCGGCGCGCTGCCTGTCCGGCCGCGCGTCGCCGCTATTCGGCGCGAGATCGGCGGACGCCAGCTTGACCGGGACCGGTTCCGCGGCCCGCTCCCCGCCGAGAAAGGCGAGTGCGAGCATCACGATGCCGGCGATCGGAAGCAGCTTGTCCATGCGCCGAATATAGCGCCGGGAGGTTAAGCAGGCCTTTCCGGTTTAGCGGGGGCGGATCATGCCGCGAGCGGGGCAAACGCGTCGGTCTTGCCGCGGCTGCGGAACAGGCCGGTCCCGATGGTGAGGCCGTTTTCGAGGGGAAGGGCGGTCGCGCAAAAGGCGCATTCCGCGCTCATCCGTCCGACGATCCAGTGCGAGCGTCCGCAGCCGGGGCAACGGTTGGTTTCGTTCGCACGATAGACGATGCGATATCCCAATCGGGCCGGGGAAAAGGCGTTCTGGTCGTGATACATCGATTTTCTCCTCATGGGTTCCGTCGATGGAACGAGGCTGAGTATCGATGAACCGAGATGAATTGGCTGTGACCGGAATCACCGGTTTCTGTTCATCTTCGCCGTCTATTCGGGATGCGTTTCCCGTGGCCCGTTGCGCATTCTCTGAAGCTGGCGGGAGCGGTCGCTGGTGGCACGCGTGCTGGACGGGGGTGCGGGAGCGGTGTTGCGCGGAGCCGTCTGTCTGACGCCCGGCGATCCCCGCCGCCCGCCGCCATTTCCTGTTTCATTGCGGCGATCGTTGACCACCGGCGGGTACGGGCCCCTGTAGCCGGCCTGGCCGCGATCCCGCCCGCCTTCCCGTCCGCGCCGGCCCTGGTCGCGATCCGCCTCGTCGCGATGCCGGCGGTAGCCCCGCCGGCCGTCATGGTCGCCTCTCGCGTGGCGCCGGCCTTCCCAGTGGCGGCGATGCCGGTCGCTCCAGCGGTGCCGATATCCGCGCCGGTCGTAGATGTAATAGGAATGGCCGGGATAGTAGAAACCGTCATACCAGCCATAGGGGCCGTAGCGGTTGTGGTAGAATATGCTGCCATAGCCGAAGCCGTTGCGCGCGACATAGCCGGCATCCTCGCAATCGGCGTACAGATAGCCCTGCTTGTCATAGCACTCGTCGGGATAAGCGCCGCCGGCGTAGCGGTCGCCATAATAGCCGGTGCCGTAACCGTCATAGATCGCGCAGCCCGACAGCGCGACCGACGCGCCCAGCAGCAGCGACATCCTGATGATGCGGATTGAAGCCATGACGATCTCCCGCGCCCTCAATTCAGAAGGCCCTCCATGACCGTCGTCGATTGAACCTTCTGTGAACCGTCTCGCCGGCCGGCATCGCGTTCAGCTGCGCTCCGCGCTGCTGAGAAAGGCTTCCATGCGCTGCAGGCCCTGATCGGTCAGATCGATGGCCTTGGGCCCGGGGCCCGCGAGGCCGTCCTCGACCCGTACGAGCCCGGCTTCGCTCAGATCCTCTATCGCCTTGGCGCAATCGGCCTCCGAAAGGCGATTGCCGGCGCTCAGGGACGCCAAGGTCACCCGCAGGCTTTCCCGCTTCTTGATGTAGATCGCCAGAAATACGTCCCAGGCCGGGTTCCGGAACAGGCTGCTGTCGATATAGATATCGCGCAACTTGTTGATGTTGCATATGAAACTGGCGAAATCGCGCGGCGGTGCACGGTTCGTCCCGGTCGGTGCGACCGACAGATTCTCGCTGGCCGCGTCACGCGGCTGGTAGGTATGCTCATCCATCGATTTTTCCCATGCGCGTCGGCAATGCCGCGGTTTCGAATCCCGCCCGATCGCGACGGACCGGGCCATGACCGCCAAAGCAGCGACGCGCGTCAAATGTATAAAATGGGCGGAACCAGCCCGCGGCGATTGGGAGGAGCCGCCAGCCGGTTCCTTTGGCGGCTTCCTACAGGCGTACGGTTGCATCCGCACGTCACGTAGCTACGTGACAGTCGCATCCCGCACTGATTTCAGGGATTTATCAGGCCGCACCCGATGCCGCGAATGGCTGCGGTCGTGCGGTCCGAAACCCCGAGTTTGTCGTAGATCCGGCGCAGATGCGTATCGACAGTGTTGCCCGAAATACCGAGAATCTTGGCGATCGAACTGTTGCTTTTCCCGCGTGCGACCCATTCGAGTATCTCGGTTTCCCGGCGGGAAAGGGAGATGTCCTCGCAATCGTCGGCGGCCAGCAATTCGCAATATCGCTGATAGGCGATCTGCGCGACGATCTGGAATTCGCGCAGATCCTCCTCGCCGATAGCGGCAATCTCCGTGCCGAGCGCGATTCCGATATAGCCGTTGCGGCCCCGCGGCCCGAACACCGGGATGGCGATGCCGTCGCCGGTATCCAGCTGCCGGAATTCGTCGAGAACGGACTGTTCGTCCGGTTCCAGCTTGCGCATCTTGCCAATATCCGACCAGCGAAAGGGCGTCGGATGGTTGCGGGCATGAAGCGGTATCGGGTCGCGCTTGTAAAGCTCGTCGCCGATATACCGTCGTGTCCATTCTTCCGGATAGCCCTTGGTCCGGACGGTTCTGGCTCCGCCGGCGGATACGCCGGCCGGCGGCGCGTGAATGACGCAGAGACGGGTGATGCCGCGCGTTTCGAAAAAGGTGACGAACGCGTCCCACAATATGTCCGGATCGTCGGCAATGCGCATTGCCGCGTAGAATTCCTGCACCACAAACCCCCGGTATCAGAGGCCCAACTCCGATCGGGAGGACGGGCGGAACAGCCCCGTAAATAGCATTTTTCCGCGGATTCCGGAAACGGGCCGCAATGCGCAACCCATGGTTCTGGAATCGTTACGCTTTCGAATTCACGGCCCGGTCGGACCAATGAAAAAGGGGCCTGCAAGCGAGCCCCTTTTCCGTTGCCGGTGATTCGGCGGATCAGTCCTTGGTGATGAACTCGGGCAGTTCGCCGCCTTCGGCTTCCTTGCCGCCGGCTTCTTCGTTGCGATCGCCCCGGTCGCGACGCGGACCGCGGCCACGGCCGCCTCCCCCGCCGCGTCCGCCACGATCGCCGCCACGGCCGCCCTTGTCGCCACGCGGTTCGCGCGCCGGGCGGGTGTCTTCGAGTTCCTCGCCGGTTTCCTGGTCGACGACGCGCATCGACAGGCGGACCTTGCCGCGGCCGTCGATCTCGAGGACCTTGACCTTGACTTCCTGGCCCTCGGATAGCTCGTCGGAGACCTTTTCGACGCGCTCGTTCTTGATTTCCGAGACATGGACGAGGCCGTCCTTCTGACCCATGAAATTCACGAACGCGCCGAAGTCGACGATGTTGACGACCTTGCCGTCATAGATCTTGCCGACTTCCGGCTCTTCCACGATGCCTTCGATCCACTTGCGCGCGGCGGCGATCTCGTTGACGTCGGAGGACGACAGCTTGATCACGCCTTCGTCGTCGATATCGACCTTGGCGCCGGTTTCGGCGACGATCTCGCGGATCACCTTGCCGCCCGTGCCGATGACGTCGCGGATCTTCTCCTTGTCGATCTGCATCGTCTCGATCCGCGGCGCGAAGTCCGAAAGCTCTGTACGCGTCGTGTCGAGCGCCTTGGCCATCTCGCCCAGGATATGGGCGCGGCCGCCATTGGCCTGTTCCAGCGCGGTCTTCATGATCTCTTCGGTGATACCGGCGATCTTGATGTCCATCTGGAGCGAGGTGATGCCCTTCTCGGTACCCGCGACCTTGAAGTCCATGTCGCCGAGATGATCCTCATCGCCGAGAATGTCGGAGAGGACCGCGAACTCGTCGCCCTCGAGGATCAGTCCCATCGCGATGCCCGATACGGGGCGCTTGAGCGGTACGCCGGCATCCATCATCGCCAGGCTGCCGCCGCAGACGGTCGCCATCGACGACGAGCCGTTGGACTCGGTGATGTCGGAGAGGACCCGGATCGTGTACGGGAACTCCTCCGCCGTCGGCAGGACCGGATGGAGCGCGCGCCAGGCGAGCTTGCCATGGCCGGTCTCGCGGCGGCTGGTAAAGCCGAAGCGGCCCACTTCGCCGACCGAATAGGGCGGGAAGTTGTAGTGGAGCATGAACGGCGAATAGGAGAGCCCCTGCAGCCCGTCGATCATCTGTTCGGCTTCTTTCGTGCCGAGCGTCGTCGTCACGATCGCCTGGGTCTCGCCGCGCGTGAACAGGGCCGAGCCGTGCGTCCGCGGAAGGAAGTGGACCATCGCTTCGATCGGGCGAACCTCGTCGAGCTTGCGCCCGTCGATCCGGGTGCCGTCCTTGATGATCGCGCCGCGGACGATGTCCGCCTCGAGCTTTTTGACGAGCTTGAGCGAGGCCAGATAGGCTTCGGGATCGGCTTCCTCGTCGAACGCTTCGCGCGCTTTCGTGCGGGCTTCGTTGATCGCGGTCTGCCGCTCCTGCTTGTCGGTCAGCTTGTATGCCGCGGCCAGGTCGTCGCCGATCAGGTCCTTGAGCTTGGCCTTGACCGCGCTCTGGTCGATATCGACGTCGAGTTCCCACGGCTCGTTCGCGGCCTGTTCGGCCAGATTGATGATCGCCTTGATCACCGGCTGGCTGTGCTCGTGCGCGAACATGACGGCGCCGAGCATGACGTCCTCGGGAAGCTCTTTCGCTTCCGATTCCACCATCAGGACGGCATCGTGCGTGCCCGCGACGACGAGATCGAGTTCGCCCTCGGCGACCTCTTCCATGCTCGGGTTGAGCTGGTATTCGCCGTCCTTGTAGCCGACGCGCGCGGCGCCGATCGGGCCCATGAAGGGCACGCCGGAAATCGTCAGCGCCGCGGACGCCGCGACCATCGCGAGGATGTCGGGCTCGTTCTCGCCGTCATAGGAGAGAACCTGCGCGATCACGTTGATCTCGTTGTAGAAGCCTTCGGGGAAAAGCGGGCGGACCGGGCGGTCGATCAACCGCGAAGTCAGCGTTTCCTTTTCCGTGGCGCGGCCTTCGCGCTTGAAGAAGCCGCCCGGAATGCGTCCGGCGGCCGAATATTTTTCCTGATAATGCACGGTCAGCGGGAAAAAGTCCTGCCCTTCGCGCACCGATTTGGCGGCCGTGACTGCGCACAGCACCACCGTGTCGCCGAGCTGCGCGAGCACCGCGCCATCGGCCTGGCGGGCCACCCGGCCCGTTTCGAGGGTCAGCGTCTGGCCGCCCCATTCGGTTTCGA
>JBQLZO010000043.1:0-38599 GCA_052168315.1 Phycisphaerales bacterium
CCCCCAATTCCCCCACCCCCCCCGATCCACCCGACGCGCTTGAGGACATCCTCGGCCCTTCCGGGCGGGTGGCGGCTTCGTTGGGGGATCGGTTTGAGTCGCGTCCCGAGCAGTTGGCGATGGCGCGGGCGGTGCTTGCGAATATGGCGGATCGGGGGACGCTGCTGGTGGAGGCGGGGACGGGGGTGGGCAAGTCGTTCGCGTACCTGGCGCCGGCGGTGCTGCGGATCATCGAAAGGGGCGAGCGGGTGGTGATCGCGACGAACACGATCGCGCTGCAGGAGCAGCTGCTGGAGAAGGATGTGCCGCTGATCGAGCGGTGCGCGGGGGGGGTTGGCGGGGGCGATGGTGGTGATGGCGGGGCGGGTGATGCGGATGCGGGCGGGGCGGCGTTCCGGGTGGAGCTGGTGAAGGGGCGGGGGAACTACCTTTCGATCCGGCGGCTGCAGCTGGCTTCGAAGCGGGCGGATCGGCTGTTCGCGGATCCGGCGGGGCGGCGGTCGCTGCATGTGATCCAGGAGTGGGCGTACGAGACGAGCGATGGGACGCTGTCGACGCTGCCAGCGCTGGAGCGGGCGGGGGTGTGGGATCATGCGCGGTCGGACTCGGGGAACTGCATGGGGCGGAAGTGCCCGACCTACGAGCAGTGCTTCTACCAGAAGGCGCGGCGGCGGATGGAGCGGGCGGATCTGCTGATCTGCAATCACGCGCTGTTTTTCTCTGATCTCGCGCTGCGGGCGCGGGGTGTGGGGTTCCTGCCGAAGTACGACCATGTGATCCTGGATGAGGCGCACATGGTCGAGGATGTGGCCAGCGAGCACTTCGGCGTGTCGCTGGCGGAGGGGCGGGTGCGGCACCTGCTGGGGACGCTGGCGAGCGATCGGGGCGCGGGTCGGCGAGGGAGTGGGGGAGGAGGGGGATCGGGCAAGGGTGCCTTGGCATCGATCCATGTGGATGATGAGGCGCTGAGCGCGCGAGCGGTGGAGATGGTGCTGCGTGCGGGGGTGGCGTGCGATCAGTTCTTTGATCAGCTCGTGGTGCACGCGGCGTCGAGAAACGCCGGAGTGGGCGGCGGGGGAGAGTTGGGGGGGGGCGGCGGGGGGACGATCCGGTTGGATGATGATTTCCGGATCGAGAATCCGCTGACGAGCGCGATGAGCGAATTGGTGCTGGTGCTCAAGCGGATGCGGGAGCGGGCGCTGTTCGAGGAGGACAAGTTCGAGCTTGGCGGGTACATCGAGCGGGCGCAGGCGATCGGCGAGGAGGCGGAGATTCTGAGCGAGCGGCAGCTGGATGGGTGCGCGTACTGGGCGGAGGTGACGCGGAGTTCATCGTTCGGCGTGCGGGCGCGGCTGGCGTGCTCGCCGATCGAGGTGGCGCCGCTGCTGCGGACGCACTTGTTCGGGGATGAGTTCTCGGTGACGCTGACCTCGGCGACGCTGACGACGCGGGGGGCTTCGGGCGGCGGGGATGCGATGGAGGAGTCTGGGTTCGCGCACATCAAGTCTCGGATCGGGTGCGATGGGGCGCGGACGCTGGCGCTGGGGAGCCCGTTCGATCATGCGGCGCTGGTGGGGTTGTTCGTTGAGAAGGACATGCCCGATCCGCGGGCGCGGGGGTACGAGTCGGCGCTGGGCGAGCGGATTTTGCATCATGTGCGGGCGACGGATGGCGGGGCGTTCGTGCTGTTCACGAGCTTCGGGACGATGCACCGGGTGGCGGACCTGGTGCGGGGGGAGCTTGAGTCGATGGGGCTGCCGGTGTTCGTGCACGGGCGGGATGGGAGCCGCGCGGCGATGCTGGAGGGGTTCCGGGGCGATGAGCGGAGCGTGCTGTTCGGCACGGCGAGCTTCTGGCAGGGGGTGGATGTGCGCGGGCGGGGGCTGCGGAATGTGATCATCACGCGGCTGCCGTTCGATCCGCCGGACCGGCCGTTGACCGAGGCGCGGCTGGAGATGATCAAGGAGCGTGGGGGGAGCCCGTTCTTCGAGGATTCGCTGCCGCGGGCGGTGATCCGATTCAAGCAGGGTTTCGGTCGGCTGGTGCGGAGCGCGACGGACTCAGGGCGGGTGGTGGTGCTGGACCCGCGGATCCTGACGAAGCCGTACGGGAAGCGGTTCCTGGCGGCGCTGCCGGAGGGGGTGGTGGTGCGGGCGGCGGGTGGCGTGGAGGAGGGGGGGTGAGGGAGGGGCGGGGGTGCGAGGGAGGGGCGCTGGGCGGCATGTGTTCAAGCGATGCGCTACACTCGGGGCTGTGCCTGATGCGGGCGAGGATCCGAACAAGTTCCGATCAGATAGCGGGAGCGACGGCGATGCTCGGGAAAGTGTTCAAGGCGTACGACATCCGTGGGACCTATCCGGATCCGCTGAACGAGAAGATGGGTTGGCAGATCGGGTACGGGGCGGGTCGGTACCTGGTCGAGAGCGCGGAGCGTTCGGGCGAGCGGACGCCGATGATGCGGAACCTGGTGGTCGGGCGCGACATGCGGACGCACAGCCCATCGCTGCGTGATGCGCTGGTGCGCGGGATCAACGATGCGAACGCGCATGTGATCGATGTGGGGATGGTGGACACGCCGTTCGTGTACTTCGCGATCAACTACCTGGACTGCGCGGGTGGGGTTCAGGTGACGGCCTCGCACAACCCGCCGAATTACAACGGGTTCAAGATCAGCACGCGGAAGGCGCGGCCGGTGGGCGAGGCGACGGGGCTGGCCGAGATCCGCAAGCTCGCGGCGACGGTGGACGCGTCGCTGAAGGAGAAGGGGACGGGGCGGGTGGAGCAGCGGGACCTGTGGGAGGCGTACACGAAGCATGTGCTCGGGTTCCTGGACATGGGGGGCAAGAAGCTGAAGGTGGTGGTGGACGCCTCGAACGGGATGGCGGGGACGGCGGTGCCGAAGATCTTCGGGAAGAAGGGCAAGGGCGTGGAGGGGCTGGAGATCGTGGAGCTGTACTTCGAGAACTCGAAGGGCTCGTTCGTGCACGAGCCGAACCCGCTGGTGGCGGCGAACCTGAGGGATCTGCAGGCGAAGGTGCTCTCTGAGAAGGCGGACCTGGGGATCTGCTTCGACGGCGATGCGGACCGGTGCGTGGTGGTGGATGAGAAGGGCGCGGTGGTGGGGTGCGACCATCTGACGGCGTGGCTGGCGGGGTGGTTCCTTGATCGGAACCCGGGCGGGGCCGTGGTGTACGACCTGCGGTCGAGCAAGTCATTGCCGGAGGAGATCGTGCGGCACGGCGGGACGCCGGTGCGGGGGCGGGTGGGGCATGTGTTCATGAAGCAGCTGATGAAGGAGCGTGGGGCGGCGTTCGGCGGCGAGTTGTCGGGGCACTTCTATTTCCGCGAGAACTTCAACGCGGATTCGGGCGTGATCGCGATGGCGACGGTGCTGACAGCCCTGGCGGCGTCGGGGCGGACGATGAGCGAGCTGATCCATCCGATCCGTCGGTATGTGGCATCCGGGGAGATGAACTTCGAGAACGAGGACAAGGATGCGGCGATCGAGGAGCTGCACGAGGCGTTCGCGGAGCGCGGGGAGATCGATGATCTGGATGGGATCACGGTGGACTGCTTCGCGAGCGAGGGGTGGTGGTGCAATGTCCGGAAGAGCAACACTGAGCCGCTGCTGCGTCTGAATCTGGAGGCGCGGTCGAAGGAGCTGCTGGACCGGGCGCTGGCGGAGGTGATGCCGATGCTCGGTCAGGCGGTGGCGCACTGAGTGAAGGGAGCGGCGGGCGTGCGGCTGGTGATCACGGGGAGTTCGGGCCTTCTGGGGCGTGCGTGCGCGCGGGGGTGCGCTGCGCGCGGGTGGGGCGTGGTGGGGGTGGACCGCGCGGCGAGCGGTGGTGGTGTTAGTGGTGGGGGTGGTGGTGTTCGGGCGTATGTGGGGACGCTGCACGATCCGTACACGATCCATCGGGCGCTGGACCTGTGCGAGCGGGAGCTGGGTGGCGCTGCGGATGCGGTCGTGCATCTTGCGAACCACACGAACGCGCGGTCGGCGGGTGGGGAGGTGGTGCTGCGCGAGAACCTGGCGATGAACGCGAGCGTGTTCGCGGGGGCGATCGAGCGCGGGGTGCGTCGGGTGGTGTTCGCGAGTTCGATCCAGGCGTTTCTGGGCGGGATCGACGGGTCGATGGAGCTGCAGGACACGATGCGGCCCCCGCGGTTTCCGATCGACGAGACGATCGAGCCGCGGCCGACGAACGGGTATGGGTTGAGCAAGCTGCTGAGCGAGCGGATGCTCGATGGGCTGTGCGGGGGGGGCGTTTCGCTGGTTTCGGGGTCGGCGGTGGATGCGGAGCCGGCGGGGAGTGGTGGGGCGGTGGGGGGGTGTACGGGGGTGAGCGTGCGGCTGCCGTATGTGCTGACGGATCGGTCGTTCGAGATGGTGGGTGAGCGGGCGCGGCGTGGCGAGTTTGCGCCGGTGGAGTATCGGTGGGGCGGGGCCGAGGCGTTCTCGTATGTGCATGCGGACGATGCGAGCGATGCGCTGCTGGCGGCGGCGGACCCGGACGGGTGCGCGGTCGGGGGGCACGCGGTGGTGTGGGTGGCCGCGGATGAGCCGCGGACCTGGGAGTCGGCGGGGGCGCTGGTCGAGCGTTTCTATGGCGATGTGCCCGGGAGCGCGGAGGCCGCGGCGCGGGGGTCGTTCCATGACCTTACGCGGGCGCGATCGGTGCTGGGGTGGGAGGCGCGGCGGCTGCTGTCTGCGGTGCGGGGTGCGGCGCGGTGAGTTGGCGGGTGGGCGCGGCAGAGCGGGCGTCGGTCAGAACGCGAGGTGGAGCCGGAGGGCGAGGACGATGGCGGTGTCGCTCTGTTCGAGGGCATCGTCGACGGCCTGAAGGCTGGCGGTCAGTCGGGCGGCGGGTGTGAGCGCGGCGTTGTAGAAGGCCTCGAAGGCGTGTGCGTGGTCGTCGACGCCGAGTGCGGAGGCGAGGTTGCCGGTTCGGATCGAGGTATAGGCGTAGGCGATGCCGAAGTGGTCGTCGGGGCGGGTCGGGATGAGTCCGCGTCCGCCGAGTCCGCCGCTGGCGAACCAGTCGATGGGCATGGTGTCGTCGTCGCCGAGTCCAGCGCGGGCGAAGAACCCGAAGCCGCGTCGATCGGGGATGCCGTTGGCGAGGTCGATGGGGGTTTCGTCGCTCTCGTCGGCCCAGAGGTATTGCCACGCGGACCAGTAGAGCGACCAGGTCTCATCCTCGGTCGGCGGGATGAACCCGACCTGCCTGTCGAATGTGAATCGGGAGTTGAGGTCGAAGAACTCCTGGTCGGCGGCGTAGGTGAATCCGAGGTTCTGGCCGCCGTGGAGCCCGGCGATGGTGTACTTGAACTGGCTTTCGACGCTGATGGTGTATCCATCGCCGATGTCGCTGAATCCCGTTGTGGTCGAGGCGTCGTTGGTGTTGAACACCGACGCGGTGAGTGTGACATGCTCGCAGGGGATCCAGAGGGCTCCGGCGCCGAGCGTGCTGTACGGGACGGTGAGGGCGGTGACGGGATTGAAGATGAAGTCGGAGTTTCCGAACTGGAGCATTCCGCGCCCGGATGCGAATTCGTTGGGGTCGCCGCCGAGGGTGTTGAGCTTGCCGATGAACAGCGCGAACGTGGGTGAGAGGAACTGTGTGTAGGTGAGTTCGGTGATGGCGATGGGCAGGCCATCGTCTGGGTCGTCGGTGAGGGGGAAATAGAGGTCGGTGTTGACGGGGAGGAGGGCGCGGGCCATGGGGTTGATGGACTCTCCGTAGCGTGATTCGCCGCGGATGGTGAGCAGCGCGCCGGGGAGCAGGTCCATTTTCTGGAGGTCGAGGTTGACGAGGTAGTCCAGCGAACCGGCGTATCGGGTGCCGGTGTCGTTTCCGCCCGAGGTGACGGACTGGAGGTGCTGGATCCAGTCGATCCTGAACTGGACGCCGTGCTCGGCGAGGTCGGAGCGTGCGCCGCCGAGGTCGCCGAGGAGGAACGATCTTTCGAAGAGGGGGGCTTCGTAGGCCGGGATGGGGAGGATGCCGGTCGGTGCGGCGGGCTCTGCGGTGGTGGTGGTGACGGGTGTGGAAGATGCGGCGGCGGGCTCGGGTGCCGGCTGGCGGTTGTCCTGTGTCAGGGCCTCGGGGGCCAGGAGGCAGGCGAGGGCGATGCTGGTGGCGATGCGGGGTGTTGCGATCATTGCGTGGCTCCGAGTTGGCTCGCCTGGAGCGCCCGGCCCGAGGTGGTGATGAGTCCGGTGCGCGGGCGCTCAGGGTCGGATGTGGTGCGGCGGGTCGGCGATGGGCGCGGCGGCCTGGCGGTCGTCACGGGGCGCGCCCTTGTGCGAGCGGCCAAGCGTACCCGATCGTGGCGGTGTGCAACTTGCGGACCCCGGGGTGGACCTTGGGGGAGCGCGCGCGAGCGTCCGCGGGGCTGTGTGCGGGGGGCGGGTGGGTCGGGGGATGGGGGGCGGTGTGTGGCGGGAGCCAGGAGGGATCAGAATGGGTTCTGGGCCCACGCGACGGCGTAGCGTGCGAGTTCGGGGGCGTTGTCGATGCCGAGCTTGCGCTTGATGTTCTCGCGGTGTGTCTCGACGGTCTTGATGCTGATGGAGAGGCGCTCGGCGATGGCGCGGGTGGTCTGGGCGTGGCCGATCATCTGGAAGACCTCGAGTTCACGATCGGTGAGGGCTGCGACGCCGGTTGGTTCGTCGGCGTGTGCGCGGACGGCCTGGTTGATGAGGCGGTTGGTCATCTCGAGGCTGAGCGCGGTGTCGCCTTGGAGGATGGTGTGGATGGCGTGGAGCAGGCGTTCGGGTGGTTCGGACTTGTGGAGGTACCCGTTGGCGCCGGCGCGGAGGGCGCGTTCGGCGAAGACGCGCTCGTCGAGCGAGGAGAGGATGAGGAGGCGGGCCTGTGGGCGTGTGGCGTGGAGGCGCTTGGCGAGTTCGAATCCGCTGCCATCGGTGAGGAGCAGGTCGATGATGATGATGTCGGGGTCGTGGCGCTGGGCGTGGGCGAGTGCATCGTGCTCGGTGTCGGCCTCGGCGATGATGCTGAGGGAGTGGTCTTCTGCGAGGACAGCGCGGATGCCGGCTCTGAAGATGGGGTGCTCATCGACGATGAGGATGGTGCGGACTTTCTGCTCGGCGCGCTGCGGCTCGTCGGGCGTCGGCGGGTCGGGCTCGGGCGTGGGGGGTGCGGCGGTGGAGGGCTCGATGGTGGGGGGGTGCTGCATGGGTTGGTCCTCGTGCGCTGTCGCGAGCGGCGTGGGCGCGCTGTCGGGCGCGTGATGCGCGGGTGCGTGCATCACGGGTGCGTAAGCGCTGGCTTGGCGTTGGCGGTGCTGCCGGGTCGGTCGCGATCGGATCTGGGGCGCTGGGCCCGGGTTTGGTGTGTGAGAACTGCTTGAGATCGCGGGGCACCACCGGTGCATGAGGGTTGTGCACGAGAAGCGTAGGGCGGTGCTCGCGCGGAATCTAGGGGAAGTGCCGAGGCGCTGGTGCGGGGGTTGGAGCGTGTGAATGCGGGATGGTCGGATGTCCCCGGGGCGTTGGGGGCGCTTGTGTGTTGGGTGGAGTGCGGCGCGGTGATGTTTCGGTGCGGAGCCGGAGCGCAGCGCTGCGATGCGGGCGGCGGGATCGGAAGGAGCCTTGAGATGAAGACGATCGATGCGCAGGAAGTCGATGCGATCATTGAACGGAACGATTCGTGGGTGCTGATCGATGCGCTCCCGAAGGAGAGCTACGAGCGTCGGCATATCGCCGGGGCGCACAGTGTGCCGGCGGAGTCGGACGATTTCGTCGAGCGCGTCGATGCGCTGGTCGGCGGGCGTGATGACACGGTGGTGCTGTACTGCGCGGACCATGACTGCCCGCTGTCGGAGAAGGGGGCGAAGAAGCTGGAGAGCGCGGGGTTCACGGATGTGCGGGACTTCTCCGGCGGGCTCGAGGAGTGGGAGCGGAGCGGGCACGCGCTGACAACCGCGTGATGGGATCGCGCGCGGCGGGGGCGCTATGGTGCGTTCGTGCGGATGGACGAGCGACAGGCGGATGCGGAGGGCGGTGATGGTGCGCGGGGTGGGCATCGCCGCCAGTTGATGGTGCAGATCGATGGGCGCTCGCGGGGGCGGCTGGACGGAGCGATCGAGCGGGGGATGGCGCCGGCGCTGGCGCGGCTGGTGCGGGGCGGCGGGCATCGGCTGGTGTCGATGTACTCGGGTCTGCCCTCGACGACGCCGGCGGTGCAGGGCGAGTTGTTCTACGGGGTGCGGTGCGTGGTGCCGTCGTTCGCGTTCCTGGATGGCGATGGGCGTGCGCGGCACATGCTGGAGCCGGAGTGGGCGCGGCGGATGGAGGGGGTGCTGCGCTCACGGTGCGATGGGGGGGAGCTGCTCGGGGCGGGGTCTTCGTACTGCAATGTCTACACGGGCGGGGCGGTGGCGGCGCGGTTCTGCCCGGCGGGCATCGGCGGTGTGGAATCGGATGCGGGTGCGGGGCGGCACGGCGAGCGTGTGCGCGGCGGGGCGGCGATCGTGGGGCTGGGGGTGCGCTCGGGCGTGATGATGTGCGGGGAGGTGGTGCGCCAGGCGCGCGACATGGTGCGGGGCGAGGTGGGGGCGCGGGGTGTTCGGGCGCGGATGCGGGATGCGTGGAACCGGATCCTGGTGAGCGTGGCGATGCGGGATGTGTCGCGCGCGGGGGCGATCGGCGACCTACGCCGGGGGTTGCCGGTGGTGCATGTGAACTTCCTCGGGTACGACAAGCAGGCGCACCGGTACGGGCCGGACTCGGCGCCTGCGATGCGGGCGCTGAAGGGGATCGACGGTGCGATCGGCTCGATGGTGGAGGCGGCGGAGGAGTGCTGGGGCGATGGCGGGACGGTGGTGGTGTACTCGGATCACGGGCAGGAGGCGACGGAGCCGATCGCGCGGGTGGCCGGTTCATCGATCGGGGAGATCGTCGCCGGGTGCGCGCGGGCGATCGGGGTGCGGGGTGGGTCGGATGGGGATGGGAGCGGATCGGGTGATGGTGGTGATGCCGGGGAGGGTGTGAGGCGATCGCTGGCCGAGCGGGTGGGTGAGCGGGTGCTGGGTGTCGGGGCATCGGACGATGCGGCGGGGATCGTGGAGGGTTTGTCGGTTGTGGAATCGGGTCCGATCGCGCACGCGTACTTCGAGGGTGGGGTGGAGCGCGGGGCGCTTGAGGATGTGGCGCAGCGCGTGTCGGAGGCGGCGCGTTCGGTGCTGGTGATCGCGCGAGGCAGAGATGGGGATGGGGATGGGGATGGGGGCGGGTGGGCTCGCGCGTTCGTTGGTGGGGGAGCGGCGATGGAGATCGCTCAAGTGGGGGAGGTGCTGGAAGGTGATTATCCGTTCGGCGATCGGATCGCGGCGGATCTTGAGCGGGTGTGCGGGAACGAGATGTGCGGGGACCTGGTGATGATCGGGACGGGCTTCGTCGACGCGGGGAGGGCCGGGGGGCGGGCGGTGACCTTCGCCGAGGAGCGGGGATCGCACGGCGGCGCGGGCGGCGAGGAGACGCACGCGTTCGCGATCGTTCCGTGCGGTGGGGCCGGCGGGAGCGCGTTCGATGGCGTGGAGGGTGGGCGTTTCGAGGATCTGCGGCGGGCGCTGCTGGCGGATCGGCGGGGAGCGGCGCGGTGATGGGGTTGCGCGACGAGCGCGATGAGGGAGCGATCGGGCTGCGACTGCTGAGCTACAACATTCGGGCCGCGCTTGGGATGGATGGGGTGCGATCGATCGAGCGGATCGGCGAGGTGATCGCGGGATGCGAGGCGGATGTGGTGGGGCTGCAGGAGGTTGACTTCCTGCGGACGCGGAGCGGGCGCGTGGACCAGGGGGAACTGCTGGGGTCGCTGTGCGGGATGGAATGCGTGGGTGGGGCTTCGCTGCGCGAGGCCGATGGTGGCGGGTACGGGAACGCGGTGTTGTCGCGGCACGCGGTGCGGCTGGTGGACCGGGTGGCGCTGCCGCATCTTGCGGGGACGGAGCCGCGATCGGCGATGGTGGTGGAGGTGTCGGGCGGCGGTGGTGAGGGTGAAGGTGCGGAGGGGCGTGGGGGGAGTCGGGGGGGGTGGTCGCTGCGTGTGGTGAACACGCATCTGAGCTTTCGTCGGCGCGATCGGGCGTGGCAGCTTGAGGCGCTGCTGGGCGAGCGTGTGCTGGGCGGTGGGGGGATGGGGCGGCGGTGCGTGCTGATGGGTGATCTGAACTGCGGGGTGCGCGACCGATGGTTCAGGCGGGTGCGGGCGTCGGCGGGGCTGCGTGATCCGGGTTCTGCGGTGCGGCACCGGCCGGTGGGCACCTGGCCGACGCGGCGGGCGTTCCGTTGGATCGACCATGTGGTGGCGACGGAGGATGTTCGGATCGTGGGGGCGCGGGTGGTGCGGACTTCGCGTTCGCGGATGGCGTCGGATCACTTTCCGCTGCTGGTGGATGTGGAGTTGTCTTCGGGGGGCGTTGGCTGATCGGGCCCGGCGCTGCGGGCGGGCTGGAGGTCGATGTCGTGGAGTGCTTTGTCTGAGAGCCTGATGAGGCCGATGCGTGGGCGGTCGAGGTCGAATGTGGTCCAGAGCGCGGCGGCGATGAGGAGCGCGATCATGGTGGTCATGCTCGCGTTGCGTCTGCGCGCGAGCGCGCAGGCGTAGCCGATGACGCCGAGGGTGAGGATGGAGCAGACGAGCAGGAGGCCGATGACGAGGGCGGGCAGGTGCTTCTGCCCGGTTGCGACGCGGGTGGAGTGGAGGTCGATGACATCGTTGGCGGGGTTGAGCACGGCGATGGCGAACTGCGGTCGGTCGAGGACTCCTTGGCTGGCGGCGGCCCAGATTTGTTTGTGGGCGTCTTCGATGCGCTGGGCATCTTCCTGGTTCAGGCCCATGCGGAGGGTGGCGGAGGCCTTGATTCGGTGCTCGACATAGCCGGCGAGGGCTGCGCGGAGGGCTGAGGCGTGGGGTTCTTCGAGGAGGTCTGCGCGGAGATAGGCCGTGCCTATGGCGTTGGCTTCCTGCGTGATGAGGTCCTGGCGCTCCATGAACCTTCCGGAGGCGCCGGCGAAGCTGAATCCGAGGAGCAGGCCGAGGAGGCCGAGCATGGCGCCCTGGATGGCGCCGGTTTCCATGGCCTTGGAGGCGTCGGAGCCCCTGGACTTGTGCCGCCCGAGTCGGAATCCGGATTCGATCGCGAGCACGAGGAAGATCGCCAGGGCGATTGGGATGGCGATCTGAAGGATGAGGATGCCCAAGGGGGTTGATCTCCTGAAGGATGCTGCGTTGCGAAGATGTTACTTGGGGAACAGGAAGGTGATGGCGAAGCGGAGTCCCCATTCGGGCCCGCCGGGCGGGGCGTCGGCGTAGTAGCGCCCGCCGACCTGGAACTGGATGGGTTGTTTACCGATGGTGGTGAGTTGGCCGACGAGGAAATTGATGGGGAGGGTGAGTTCTTCGTCGGTCCAGTCGTAGGTCATCTCGGCGTTGGCGGTCAGCGAGGTGGCGGTGGGGAAGGTGTATGAGAGGAATGGCTGGATGAAGGTGGCGTTGACCTCGTCGTGGTCGGTGTCGGTGACGCCCCAGAGGTGGTTGGCGAGGGCGCCGTAGGTCCATCCGGAGCGCTGCTGGAGGGCGACGCCGGTGAGGCCGAGGGCGAGTTGTTCCGAGCGGAGGCTGGGGGTGGTTCCGGTGGGGATGAGGGCGGCGGGGCCGGCGCCGAGGATCCATCCGCCGACGGGTTCCTTGGGTGAGAAGAAGAGGGACTGGAGTGTGTCGCCGATGCCGAAGTCTGAGTCGAGGCCGGTGGCGAGGGACTCCTGGTAGATGATCGGGACGATGGTGCGGGAGATGAGGTTCCAGTCGTCGTTGAGTGAGATGGAGATGACGGGCTGGATGTTGAGGGTGTATCGGTCGGCATCCTTGGGGCCGAAGCCGTTGTCATAGTTGAATTGAAGCGGGATGCTGATGAGGTCGGCGACGGGGTTTTGGAGTTTCTTGGCCAGGTCGCCGTGGTCTGGTGCTGCCGACGCGTTGGTGGGGATGTCGGGGAGTGCGTCGGGTGGGGTGTTGGCTGGGGTGTTGGGGGCGGTGTTGGGGTTGGGCTGCCTGCGGAGGAGGGCGAGGGTGGTGTCGGGGGCGGGGCGCGGCGGGTTGTGCCGGAACTCGTCGATCCATGCGGGGAGGGGGGATTCGGCGGGGGCGTTCGCGGAGGAGTTTGCCGAGAGGGCGAGGGGTGGGGCGCGGAGCGGGTCGGGGTGGGCCGGTGTGCTCGGCTCGGCCGCGTGGGCGTGGGCGATCGCGGATGCGAGGGCGAGGGCGGCGGTGGTTGTGGGTCGATGGAGCACGCGCACCTCCAGTCTGGCGTGTTGGGTCGGGTGTGAGGATACCGATGGATGGCGGAGCGCCCGGGGAGCGGGGGGCGTGGGTGTCGTCGGGCGGCGTGGGTGGGTTTACTTCTCGCGGGTTTGGTGGCCTTCGACCCGGGCTTCGAAGTCGGACTTGGTGATCTTGGAGATCTCGGAGTTCTGGAGGGTGACCGTGCTGCCGGACCTGGCATCTTCGAACTCGATGCCTCCGGTGCGCATGCGGTCGTAGCTGGTCGTGTAATAGGACGCGCCGGAGGTGGGATCCTTGATCTGGTAGTGGTGTCCAGCGCAGGCCGTGAGCGAGGTGGCGGCGAGTCCGATGAGGCACGCGGTGATGAGACGCTTCATGTGCGGTGCTCCTTTGGGAGGGTGTGGGTGGGGTGCGGGGTACTGGTGGGGGCGGGCCCTCGGGGCGGTCATCGCCTCGGGCTTCTGGCGGCGGGGTAGATGGTGGTCCAGTCGTCTTTCATGCTGACGAGGACCCATCCGCGGGCGGCGGCCTCATCGAGTGCCTTGTCGAGTTGGCCGATGTGGGAGTCGCGGTCGTAGGCCCATTCGCGGTCGGCGTCGGTGTGGTGGATGATGACGGCGAGGCGGGGTCCATCGCCGGCGACGGTGTACTGGAGCATCTGGAGGTCGCCATCGGAGTTGCCGAAGGCCATGACGGGTCGGCGGCCGATGTGGTTGTGGATGCCGATGGGCTTGCCATCCTTGTCGTCGATGAAGGCGAGTTCGGGGAGTTTGACGAGGGTGGGGGTGCCATCGCGCATCTCGAGGGCGACCTTGCCGGAGGAGCCGACGACCTGCTCGGGTGGGATGCCGTAGACCTGTTCGGCGAAGACGCGCATGAAGTCGATGCCGCCGCCGGAGACGATGAAGGTCTTGTAGCCGCTGGCGCGGAGGTGGGCGAGCAGTTCGAGCATGGGCTGGTAGACCATCTCGGAGTACGGGCGTCCGGTGGTGGGGTGGCGGGCGGTGGCGATCCATTCGGCGACGATGGCGTGGAACTGATCGGTGGTCAGGCCGGCGTGGGTCTCGATGATGATCTTCGCGATGGCGTGCTCGCCCTGGGCGGCGAGGGCCTTGGTGTCGCCGGCGAGGATGCTCTTGAAGGGCTCGGTGTTGGCCCACTCGGGGTGGTCGGGGGCCATGGCCTTGATGCGGTCGATGGCGAAGAGGAGCTGGAAGTAGGCCGGCTGCTCTGCCCAGAGGGTGCCGTCGTTGTCGAACACGGCGATGCTCTTGGGCTCGGGGATGAAGTCCGGGGAGCCGGGCGTGGTGGTTCTGGTGATGAATTCGAGGATCCGGGTCTTCGTTTCGTTGGCGGCCCACGATGCCATGGGTTGTGGGCGGCGGGTGGCGGTGAGGTCGGGCTGCGCGTGGGCGGTGTGGAGCGGGGTGAGCGGTGTGGCGGCGAGCGTGATGAGCGCTGCGGCGATGGTGGTGTGGAGTGCTCGCGCGTTCATGTTCGGCGCCTTTCTGTGAGAGCGCGCACGGCGAGATGCGCGCGGGGCGATGCGTGTCTTGGCTGCCAAGGCCCGGCCGGCCTGTTGGGGCGGGACGGGCGCGATGTTTGGGGCGATCAGTTGCCGCCGATGTTCATGGCCTCGATCTGCTTTTCGAGTGTGGAGAGGCTCCAGTCGCCGGGCGTCTGGCTGGGTGGGTAGTCCTGCATGGTCATGAGGAACTTGCTGGCGACGACCTGCATGGGGCCGAGCATGTAGGCGCGGTCGATGTACCAGTCCTCGTAGGTGTTGGAGCCGATCTTGGCCTTCTCGAACGGATCGCGGCGGAGGTTGTAGAGGTCGGGCGTGCGGAGTTCGACGAAGGGTTCTTTCCAGATCTGGAGAGTGTTGGCGCGGTTCTCGAGGTAGACGGCCTTCCAGTCGCCGACGCGGATGGCGCAGACCTTGCCCGAGTCCATGACATAGATGAACTCCTTGCGGGGGCTGGCGCTGATGTTCTCGTCGATGGTCTCGTAGGTGTCGGCGTTCGAGAGGTAGTCGATCATGTTGTAGCCGTCGATGTAGTTCTTGTACCTCCGGCCGTTGAGCTGCACGCCCTGCTTGAGCTGTTCCTTGATGTTGGGGTTGCCGGCGGCGGCGGCGAAGGTCGGGAGCCAGTCCTCGTGTGCGACGATGCCGTTGAGGGTGACGCCGGCGGGGAATCTTTCGGGCCAGCGGACGAAGGCGGGGACGCGGAAGGCGCCCTCCCAGTTGCTGTTTTTTTCGCCGTGGAAGGGGGTGGTGCCCGCGTCGGGCCAGGTGTTGTAGTGCGGGCCGTTGTCGGTGGAGTAGAGGACGATGGTGTTGTCTGCGATGCCCATCTCGTCGAGCAGTGCGAGCAGTTCGCCGACATGCATGTCGTGCTCGACCATGCCGTCGTGGTACTCATCGCCGCGGGGGCCGGCGAGGCCGGTGTGCTCATCCTTGACATGGGTGCGGAAGTGCATGCGGGTGCCGTTCCACCAGCACATCCAGGGTTCGCCGGAGTCTTCTTTGCGCTGGATGAAGTCGATGGCGGCGGCGAGGGACTCCTCGTCGACGGTCTTCATCCGCTCGATGGTGCGCGGGCCGGTGTCTTCGATGGTCTGGGTGCCATCGCGGTTTGCGGTGGCCCTGATGACGCCGCGGGGGCCGAATGTCTCGCGGAAGGTCTTGCCGTTGGCCAGTTCGAGATCCGCGGGATAGTCGCGGTTCTCGGGCTCCTCCTCGGCGTTGAGGTGGTAGAGGTTTCCGAAGAACTCATCGAAGCCGTGCATGGTGGGCAGGTGCTCATCACGGTCGCCCTGGTGGTTCTTGCCGAACTGCCCGGTGGCGTAGCCCTGGGCCTTGAGCACGGTGGCGAAGGTGACATCGGTCTTCTGCCAGCCCTGGGTCGCGGCGGGCATGCCGACCTTGGTCATGCCGGTGCGGACGGGGACGCTGCCGTTGAGGAACGCGGCGCGGCCGGCGGTGCAGGACTGCTGGCCGTAGTAGTCGGTGAAGGAGATGCCTTCGCGTGCGATGCGGTCGATGTTGGGGGTTCGGTACCCCATCATGCCGCGGTTGTTGTGGCTGATGTTTCAGGTGCCGATGTCATCGCCCCAGATGACGAGGATGTTGGGTTTGTCCTGCGCGTGGGCCGTGATGGGGATGGCCAGGAGCGTGAGGATGATGAGTGCGAGTCTCATGGGTGTGGGTTCCTTTCGATGTGGGTTGGTCATTTACAGGGTGGGGTGTGCATCCCGGCGACAGGCGTTCGGGATGGCACGGGGTCGCTTGGTGTTTGTGCGCCGCGCGGGGGGGCGGCTCACGGGGTTTGGGCTGGTGGTTCGGTCGGAGCGGGATGGTCGGCGACGCATCGGAATCCGAGGTGGCTCATGCCGGAGTCGGGTGGCGCGGCCATTTTGGCGCTGGGGCGGTAGCTCTCGCAGTAGGTGGCGTGGCAGAGGAAAGAGCCGCCTTTGTGGACGCGCGAGTCGGTGGCGTAGGGGTTTCTTGGGTCGAGGGTGGTGTCTGGGCCGTGGGGGTCGATGCAGGGTTCGCCGGGTTCGAGTTGTTTGATGCGGTCGTGGTATGCGGCGGGGTGGAACTGGTCTGCGGTCCACTCCCAGACATTGCCGGGCATGTCGGAGATGCCGAGCGCGTTGGGCGGGTAGGAGCCGACGGGGGCGGTGCGTGGGTGGCCATCGGCGGCGGTGTTGTTGTGTGGGAACTGGCCCTGCCAGATGTTGGCCATGTGGGTTTCGTCGGGGTGCAGTTCATCGCCCCACGCGAACTTGCGGGCATCGTTGCCGAATCGGGCGGCGCGTTCCCATTCTGCTTCCGTGGGGAGGCGCTTTCCGGCCCACTTGGCGTAGGCGTTGGCATCGAACCATGAGACATGCACCACGGGGTGGTCATCACGCCCTTCGATGGTGCTGCCGGGGCCTTCGGGGTGCTTCCAGCACGCGCCGGGTGTCCATGTCCACCATTGGGAGAAGTCTCTGAGATCGACGGGGTGGTCGGGCGGTGTGAAGACGAGGGAGCCGGGTCGGAGGATCTCCTCGTCGGGTTTGGGGGTGCCGGGCGGGAGCTGCTTTTTGAGTTCCTCCCAGTCGACGGGTTGTTCGGCGGTGGTGGTGTATCCGGTGGCCTCGACGAAGGCGCGGAACTGGGCGTTGGTGACCTCGGTGCGATCGATCCAGAATCCATTGGTTCGGACCTGGTGAGCGGGTTGTTCGTCGGGTCGGGCTTCGGGGCCATCCCAGCCCATGGTGAAGGTGCCGGGGGGTATGTAGGCCATGTCGGCGGTCGGCGGCTCTGGTGCGGCCAGCGTTGGAGCGGCGCTGGTCAAGACCAGCGCGACGAGCAGCGCGGGGGCGCTGATGAAATGTGACCCTCTCATCTCGAGCAGGTTAGTGTGAGGGGGTTATGGCCGCCACCGGACATGATGTTGCGAATTGGTTCAGATGGTGCGGTTTGGCAAGGGCAGGGCTGGGTGCGGGGATGGGCGGGCGGTCTCGCGATCGTGGTCATGAAGGGATGATCTGGGTGAGAATCCTCAGAGAGGTGGGGTGTTCGCTTGGGCGCGGTTATTACGGAGGGATTTGAGGAGAACGCCGGTGGGGATTGGGTGGGTTGGTGCGGGTGGTGCTCGGCGAGGGGGGAGGCGGGTGGTTGGCGGGCTGGGAGTGGTTGCGGTGGTCTTGTTATGTTGGAGGGGTTCGGTGTGTGGCGAGGAGATCGCTCATGGGGAGCGTTTGCGTTGATGATCGAGTGGACGATGGAACGGGTGTTGGCGCTGGCGCCTGATTCCGGGTCCGCTTCGGCGGGGCAGGGGTTGGGGGTGGCGCGGAAGTGGGAGGGGCTCGGGCGGAGCGGTCGCGCGGTGTGGGGGCTTTGCCAGGGGTCGGGGAAGAACCCGTACCAGGTGCGGGTGGATCTTTCGGAGCCGGCGTTCAAGTGCGGGTGCCCGAGCCGGAAGTTTCCGTGCAAGCACGGGCTTGGGTTGCTGGTGCTGCTTGCGAAGGATGCTGGGGCGTTCGAGGAGGCGGAGGAACCGGGGTGGGTTTCGGAGTGGCTGGACCAGCGTTCGGAGCGGAGCGAGAAGAAGGCGGCGCGGTCGAGCGGCGATGGCGGGGGCGTGGTGGATGAGGCAGCGCGGGCGAAGCGGATCGCGGAGCGGGGTGCGCGGGTTCAGGATGGGGTGCTGGGGTGCCGGGTGTGGCTGGAGGATGTGGTTCGTCGCGGGCTCGCGGCGGTGCGGGGCGAGGGGGCCTCGGGGTGGGACCGGATGGCGGCGCGGATGGTCGATGCGCAGGCTCCGGGGCTGGCGAGCGGGCTGCGGCGGGTTCCGGGGCTGATCGCGTCGGGGACTGGGTGGGAGGTTCGGACGCTGGATCATCTGGGGCGGCTGCACCTGCTGCTTCGGGCCGGTGAGCGGCTGGAGTCGCTGCCGGAGGATCTTGGTGTGGATGTGCGGACAGCGCTGGGGTGGAACCAGAGCAAGGATGAGGTGCTGTTGGGCGCGGGGGTGTCGGATCGCTGGATGGTGCTGGGACAGGTGGAAGAGGATGAGGACCGGGTTCGCGCGCGTCGGACCTGGCTGGTGGGACGGGGGACTGGTCGGCGGGGGCTGGTGGTGGACTTTGCGGCGGGCCGCGCGGCGTTCGAGGGTGCGCTGGCGGCGGGGATGGCGTTCGATGGTGAGTTGGTGTTCTATCCGGGGCGGCTCGCGCAGCGGGCGTTGGTGAAGTCGCGCGGCGGGGCGCTGGAGTTCGATGGCGATGTCGGGGATGCGGGCGATGGGACGATCGAGGAGGGGCTTCGCGGGTACGCGGAGGCGCTGGGGGCGAATCCGTGGGTGGCGCGGTGGGTGATGGTGCTGGTTGGGGTGCGGGTGGCGCGGGAGGGGGATGATTGGTTTCTGGTGGATGGGATGGGGTCGGGGCTTGCGCTGAGTGAGCCGTTCGCGGGCGGGGCGTTGTTGTGGCGGTTGCTGTCGGCCAGCGGTGGGCGTGCGGCGACGGTGCTGTGTGAGTGGGATGGTGAGCGTGCGCTGCCATTGAGCGCGATGGGCGCGGGGTGGTTCGTGGATCTTGGCGGGAGGGTGGGCACATGAGCGGCGAGTCTCCGGCAGCGCGGTTGAGGGCGCTGTGCGCTTCGGCGGTGATCGGGACGGACCGGTGTGGCGATGCGCTGCGGGCATCGGCGGTTCTGGACGAGGCCGCGGTGGTGGGGGCGCGGGCGCGGGCGGGTTGGGTGGCGCGGCGGGTGGGCGGCGTTGTGCCGGAGTGTCCGGAAGATCGGGTGCCCGCGGCGGGCGGCGCGCTGATGGCGCTGCTGATGCGGGTGCTGGGTGATCGGGATGCGGGGATGGTGGAGGAGTGGTCGAGGCTGGCGCTGGCGAAAGGGATTCGGGTGGGCGATGCGCAGGGCGCGGAGGTGTTG
This sequence comes from Phycisphaerales bacterium, assembly GCA_052168315.1. GTDB lineage: Bacteria > Planctomycetota > Phycisphaerae > Phycisphaerales > UBA1924 > JBQLZO01. The sequence goes on from JBQLZO010000043.1 coordinate 18,757, forward strand.
GATTGGTGGGCGCGGCAGCCTCGGCGGTCTGAGGTGGTGTTCAGGGCGCTTGGGGAGCGTGGTCGGTGGCTGGCTTCGCTGGATCCTGCGTGGGGGCGGAAGGTCGCGGCGATCGAGGTGCCCGACGATGCGGAGGAGGCGTGGCAGACGGGCCGGTCGCGCGATCGCCTGGCGCTGCTGCAATTGGTTCGGAGTCACGATCCCTCGCGGGCGTTGGCGATGGTGCGATCGACCTGGGATCGTGAGCGGGCGGAGGATCGGAAGAAGTTTGTGCAGGCGTTGTTTGTGGGGCTGTCGGCGGAGGATGAGGCGTTCCTGGAGGGGGTTCTGGACGATGCGAGTGCGGAGGTTCGGATCGCGGCGGCGCGTCGGCTGGCGTTCATTCCCGGTTCGCGGCTGCGTGTGCGGATGACGGAGCGGGCGCGTCGGCTGATCCGTGTTGAGCGTGGTGGTGGGCGGCGGGGCGGCGGTCGGGTGCGGATCGTGGTGTCGCCGCCGGAGTCGATCGACGCGGCGCTGGAACGGGATGCGACGGACGCGCTGCCGGCACATGGCGACGGGGAGCGGGAGTGGTGGGTGGAGCGGATCCTGAGCGCGGCGGACCTGTCGGTGTGGACGGAGGTGAGCGGGCTGGATCCGGCGGGGGTGCTGGGGGCGATCGATGACGAAGAGCACGGCATGGCGCTGACATGGGCGATGAGGGACGCGATGAGGGCGGATGGGGATCTGGCGTGGCGCACGGCGATCCTGAGGAAGTTCCTGGAGCGGGGTGAGGATCAAGTGCTCATGCCGTCCGCGGCGTGGACCGGGCTGGCGCCGGCGGAGGCGGAGGCATTGATGTTTGAAGCGGCATCCCACGAGGGGACGGGGCGTGTGTGGTCGTGGAGGTGCCTGGACGGCGGGCCGGCGGAGTGGTCGCGGGAGTTTTCGTTGAAGGTGCTCGGGGTGTTGTCCCGGGGGGATTCGGTCGTGCTCGAGTCGTGGAAGGTGAGCGAGGCGGTGGATCGGATCTCGCGGTGCGTGTCGCCTTTGGCGGCGTTGGAGTTCGAGAAGGCGGTGCGATCGATCTTTGCTGATGAGCCCCTGGAGGGGTTCAAGAAGTGCATCGACCGTGTGTACCTGCGTGCGGAGATGCGGAAGGAGTTCGAGGCGTGAGCAAGTCCAAGAAGGCGGAGATCGGTGTGGGTGATGGCGGAGATGGCGGCGGGGTGCTGCGCGAGGCCGCGGAGCGTCAGTTCGCGTCGGAGCTTGAGGCTCTGGCGCGGGTGGACGATCGGGAGCGTCCTGTTCGGTGGCGGCTCTCGCCGTGGGGCGTGGTGACCTACCTGATGGGCGGGGTGCTGAAGGATGGGACGGTGGTGACGCCGAAGTATGTGGGGAGCCAGCGGCTCATCGAGGTCGCGGTGGCGACGCTGGTGACGGACCGGGCGTTGCTGCTGCTGGGTGTTCCGGGGACGGCCAAGAGCTGGGTGAGCGAGCATCTGGCCGCGGCGATCAGCGGTGACTCGACGCTGCTGGTGCAGGGGACTGCGGGGACGCCCGAGGAGGCGATCCGCTACGGGTGGAACTACGCGTTGCTTCTGGCGAAGGGCCCGACTCGCGAGGCGCTGGTGCGCGGGCCGGTGATGCGCGGGATGTCTGAGGGGAAGATCGTGCGTGTGGAGGAGCTGACGCGGGTTCCGAGCGAGGTGCAGGACACGCTGATCACGATTCTTTCGGAGAAGACGCTCCCGGTTCCGGAGCTGAACGAGGAGGTCCGGGCGGTGAGCGGGTTCAACATCATCGCGACGGCGAACGACCGGGACCGCGGTGTGAACGATCTGTCGAGCGCGTTGAAGCGCCGGTTCAACACGGTGGTGCTTCCGGTTCCGGGGACGATGGAGGAGGAGGTTGAGATCGTGGAGCGCCGGGTTGGGCAGATGGGGCGGGCGCTGGGGCTGCCGGTGGAGGCGCCGGCGGTTGAGGAGATCCGGCGGGTGGTGATGGTGTTCCGCGAGCTTCGGGAGGGTCTGACGGCGGATGGGAAGAACAAGCTGAAGCAGCCTTCGAGCACGCTGAGCACGGCGGAGGCGATCAGCGTGGTGACGAGTGGGATCGCGCTTGCAGCGCACTTCGGCGACGGGACGCTGAGGGCGGGGGATGTGGCGAGCGGGATGATCGGGGCGATCGTGAAGGACCCGGTGCAGGATCGGATCGTGATGCAGGAATACCTGGAGACGGTGGTGCGCGAGCGGGAGGGTTGGAAGGATCTTTATCGCGCTTGCCGGGAAGTGCTCTGAGCGATGGCTGGCGAGGTCACTGTTCTTGGGGTTCGTCACCACGGGCCGGGCTCGGCGCGGATGGTGGTGCGCGCGCTGGAGGCGCTGGATCCGGATGCGGTGCTGGTGGAGGGTCCGGCGGATGCTTCGGGGGTGGTCGGGTTGGCGGGGCTGGAGGGAATGCGGCCTCCGGTGGCGCTGCTTGTGTACGAGCCGGAGTGTCCGAGCGAGTCGGCGTACTACCCGCTGGCGGAGTTCTCTCCGGAGTGGCAGGCGATGCGGTGGGGGTTGTCGCGGGAGCGAGTGGTTCGGTTCATTGATCTGCCGCGGTCGCTGCGCGTGGACGCGGCGGGTGATGGGGAGGAGGCGAAGGAGGAGGGGGGCGGTGATGCGGATGGGGTTGTGGGGGAGGGGGATGCGGTGGGGCGCGGGGATCCGTTGGAGTCGCTGGCCCGTGCGGCGGGGTATCCGGATGGTGAGGCGTGGTGGAGCCGGTTGATCGAGGAGCGGGGTGGTGATGAGGATCCGCTCGGGGTTTTCGATGCGATCCGCGAGGCGATGGGCTCGGCGCGTGAGGCGCTTGGTGATGGGGCTCGGGATGCGGAGGAGTCGGCGCGTGAAGCGCACATGCGGCGGTCGATCCGGGCGGCGTTGAAGGGGGGGTTCGGGCGGATCGGCGTGGTGTGCGGGGCGTGGCATGCGCCGGCGCTGACGGAGGAGGCGCTCGGGCGCGTGACGGTGAAGGGCGATGATGCGGCGCTGCGTGGGCTGAGGAAGCGGAAGACGGCGGCGACCTGGATCCCCTGGACCTACGGGCGGCTGGCCGTGGCGTCGGGGTACAGGGCGGGCGTGGCAAGCCCGGGGTGGTATGACCACCTTTGGGCGCACGGGGTTGGTGGGCGGGATGGTGGCGGGGGTGGCGCCGGGGGCGGAGTTCGGGATGGTGTGTGCGCACGATGGATGACGCGGGTGGCGCGGTTGATGCGGGATGAGGATCTGGAGGCTTCGCCGGCGGGGGTGATCGAGTCGGTGCGGCTTGCCGAGTGCCTTGCGGCGATGCGTGGGCGGTCGATCGCCGGGTTGGATGAGCTTGGCGAGGCGACGCTCTCGATTCTGTGCCACGGGAACCCGTTGCCGATGCGGGTGATCGAGCGTGATCTGATCGTGGGGGAGCGGCTGGGTGAGGTGCCGGAGGAGGTGCCGACGGTTCCGCTGCAGCGGGATCTGGCGGGGCTGCAGAAGTCGCTTCGGATGCGGGTCTCGGCGACGGAGGCGGTGCTGGATCTCGATCTTCGGAAGGATCTGGATCTGTCGCGGAGCCGGTTGCTGCACCGTCTGGCGATGCTGGGGATCGGGTGGGGTGTGCTGGGTGAGAACCAGATGCAGCGGACGAGCACCTTCCACGAGATCTGGACGGTGCAGTGGCGGCCGGAGTTCGCGGTGAGCGTGATGGAGGCGGCGCGGTGGGGGAACACGGTGGCGGAGGCGGCGTCGCGGTTCGTGGGTGATCGGTGCCGGAGGGCTGCATCGCTGGATGAGCTGACGGGGATGCTCGACCATGTGATGCTGGCGGATCTGCCGGAGGGGGTGGAGGCGTTGATCGGTCGGATCCGTGACATGTCGGCGGTGGCATCGGATGTCGGCCACCTGATGGATGCGCTGCCGCCGCTGGCGCGTGTGATGCGGTATGGCAATGTGCGTGGGACGGATGCGGGTGTTCTGGAGCCGGTGATTGGCGGGCTGCTGTCGCGGGTGTGCGCGGGGCTTTCGGCGGCGTGCGGATCGCTGGACGATGATGCGGCGGGTGTGATGGTGTCGCGGATGGATGCGGTGCATGCGGCGCTGCGGACGCTGGATGTCGCGGAGTTCCTGGATCAATGGATGCGGGAGCTTCGGCGTGTGGGGGATGCGTCGGTGCATGGGCTGGTGGGCGGGCGCGCGTGGCGGCTGCTGCTGGACTCGGGGGGCGCGGAGAGCGAGGAGGCGGCGTCGCGGATGTCGCGCTGGCTCTCGGTCGGGAACGATCCGGGGGCGGCGTCGGCGTGGCTGGAGGGGTTCCTGTCGGGGTCGGGGATGGTGCTGGTGCACGATGCGCGGCTGCTCTCGATCGTGGATGGTTGGGTGTGCTCGCTCTCGCGGGATGCGTTCGAGCGTGCGTGCCCGATCGCGCGGCGGACCTTCTCGACCTTCGAGCGGGCGGAGCGGCGGATGATCGGCGAGCGGGTGGCGCGCGACGCTGGGGGCGGGTCCGGGTCGGGCGGCGGGGACGCGCGGGAGGTGGATTCGGATGCGGGCTCGGATGGCTTTGATGCGGAGCGCAGCGCGCTGGTTGATCCGGTGCTGCGCCTGATCCTGGGAGATCTTCCATGAGCGCGGCGGATGAGAAGGAGCGGCTTGAGCGGTGGCGGCTGCTGCTTGGCGGCGGCGAAGCGGATGGAACGGGCGTGCGGCTCTCGAAGCGGGCGCTGGCGATGGACAGCGCGATGGCGGCGCTGTACGACCGCGGGGCGAGCGGGGAGCGTCGGGGTGGTCTGGGGGACTCGGCGCCCAGCGCGGCGCGGTGGCTGGGGGACATCCGCGAGTACTTTCCGAGTTCGGTGGTGCGGGTGATGCAGAAGGATGCGATGGATCGGCTCGGGATGGGGCGGCTGCTGCTCGAGCCTGAGATGCTCGATTCGATCGAGCCTGACATCGGGCTGGTGACGACGCTGATGTCGCTCTCTGGTGTGATCCCTCAGAGGGCCAAGGCCTCGGCGCGGGTGGTTGTGGAGCGGGTCGTGAGGGATCTGCGTCGCCGGCTGGATGCTCCGATGCGTCAGAGCGTGGGTGGCGCGCTGCGGCGTTCGACGCGGACGCGGCGCCCGCGGCACCACGAGATCGACTGGGACCGGACGATCCGCGCGAACCTGCGGCACTACCAGGCGGAGTACGGGACGATCGTTCCGGAGGTCCGGATCGGCTGGGGGCGGAAGCGGAGCGAGCTTCGGACGGTGATCGTCTGCATGGACCAGTCGGGGTCGATGGGCGAATCGGTGGTTTTCTCTGGGATTTTCGGGGCTGTGCTGGCGTCGATTCCGGCGGTTCGGACGCATGTGGTGGCGTTCGACACGAGCGTGGCGGACCTGACGGAGAAGATGTCGGACCCGGTGGATGTGCTGCTGGGTGTGCAGTTGGGGGGCGGGACGGACATCGATCGCGCGCTGGGGTACTGCCAGGGGCTGGTCACGCGGGCGCATGACACGATCTTGGTGCTGATCACGGATCTGTACGAGGGCGGGGATCGGGAGTCGATGCTGAAGCGTGCGGCGGCTCTCGTGGGGTCGGGCGTTCGGATGGTGACGCTGCTGGCGTTGGGGGATTCGGGCGCGCCCTCGTTCGATGAGCGGAACGCGGCGGCGCTGGCGACGCTGGGGATCCCGAGTTTCGCGTGCACGCCGGATCTGTTTCCGGAGCTGATGGGTGCGGCGATCGAGGGTCGAGATCTGGGGCGTTGGGCCGGGGAGCAGGGGATCGCGGCGGCGCGGCGGGCGGAGGGGTGAAGCCGCGGGGCGGTGGCGGGCTCGGGATGGCGGCGCGGCGTTGGGGTAGAGGACGCGGGGCGGTGGCGTGCGGGGGATGTGGTACCTTGGTTGTGCGGGGAGTGAAGGTCGGGCGTTGCGGCGGCGTGCTTTCTCACAGGCCTTGCGCGAAAGGAAACATCATGGTCGGGCGACTGGTCCTTGGCGGTATGTGTGTGCTGGGAATCGGCATGCTGGGCGGGCCCGCGGCGGCGCAGGAGATCCTGCCGTTTCCTCCGGTGCCATCGGCGAGCACGGCGGGTGTGACGATGCAGGATTCGACCTACGCGGTGCGGGAGGAGCCGCGTCGGCTTCCCGCTGATGCGCCGAACATCCTGATCATCCTGATCGACGATGTCGGGCCGGGGCAGTCGAGCGCGTTCGGTGGTTCGATCCACACGCCGACGATGGAGCGGATCATGGGTGAGGGGATCGGGTACAACCGGTTCCACACGACGGCGATGTGCTCGCCGACGCGGGCGGCGCTGCTGACGGGGCGGAACCATCACCGCGTGGCGGCCGGGCAGATCGCGGAGTTTGCCAACGACTGGGATGGGTACGCGGGCGTGCAGCCGAAGACGGCGGCGATGGTTCCGGAGGTGCTCCGGCACTACGGGTACGCGACGGGCGCGTGGGGCAAGTGGCACAACACGCCGGCGACGCAGACGACGGCTGCGGGGCCGTTTGATTTCTGGCCGACGGGGTACGGGTTCGAGTACTTCTACGGGTTCCTGGCGGGTGAGGATTCTCAGTGGCACCCGAACCTGGTGCGGAACACGACGCAGGTGGCGCGTCCGGAGACCGCGGGCGGGAACGACTACTACCACCTGACGGAGGACCTGGCCGACGATGCGATCCGGTGGCTGGAGCAGCATCGGGCGTTCCGGGGCGACCAGCCGTTCTTCATGTACTGGGCGACGGGGGCTGCGCACGGGCCGCACCATGTGCCGACGGAGTGGGCCGACAAGTACAAGGGGAAGTTCGATGATGGGTGGGATGCGCTGCGGCGTCGGAACTTCGAGGGGGCGGTGCGTGCCGGGTGGGTTCCGGCGGACACGGAGCTGACGCCGCGTCCGGACTCGCTGCCCGGGTGGGAGAGCATTCCTGAGCGCGAGCGGCCGTTCCAGCGTCGGCTGATGGAGGTGCAGGCGGGTTTCATCGAGCACACTGACCACCACGCGGGTCGGGTGATCGATGCGCTGGATCGGCTGGGGTATGCGGAGAACACGATCGTGTTCTACATCTGGGGCGACAACGGGGCGTCGGCGGAGGGCCAGGCGGGGACGGTGGCGGAGCTGCTGGCGCAAAACGGCGTGCAGACCACGATCGACCAACACCTAGCGGCCGTGGAGGCGCTGGGGGGGCTCTCGTCGATCGGCCAGGCTCGGATGGAGAACATGTACCACGCGGGGTGGGCGTGGGCGGCGTCATCGCCGTTCCGCTCGACGAAGCTTGTGGCGGCGCATTTCGGGGGCTCGCGGAACCCGATGGCGGTGCGCTGGCCGGCGAAGGTGCGTGCCGATGGGCATCATCGCGCGCAGTTCTCGCATGTGATCGATGTTGTGCCGACGATCTATGACATCCTTGACATCACGCCGCCGAAGATCGTGAACGGGTTCGAGCAGATTCCGTTCGACGGGACGAGCTTCGCGGCGTCGCTGACGGATGCGGATGCGGATGAGCATCGGAGGACGCAGTACTTCGAGATCATGGGGAGCCGGGCGATCTACCACGACGGGTGGATGGCGAGCACCTTCGGGCCGCGGACGCCGTGGGCACGCGGCACGGTGGACATCTCGAAGTGGAATCCGAGCGATGATGTGTGGGAGCTGCACCATGTGGCGGAGGACTGGTCCCAGTCGCGTGACCTGAGCGCCGAGGAGCCGGAACGGCTCGAGGCGATGAAGGAGTTATTTCTGGTCGAGGCGGCCAAGAACCAGGTGATGCCGATCGGTGGAGGTCTCTGGGCCTTGATCTACCCACAGTATCTTACGAAGACTCCGTATACCGAGTGGACCTTCTCGGGCCCGATCGAGCGGATGCCGGAGTTCACAGCGCCGCGGATCGGCACGATGCCGAATGTGGTGACGATCAAGGCGGAGATTCCGGATGATGCCGAGGGCGTGCTGTACTCGGTGGGCGGGTACACGGCCGGGCTGTCGTGCTACGTGCACGAGGGTGTGCTGAACTTCGAGTACTCGTTCTTCCTGATGGACCGGACGCACTTGAAAGCGGACGGGCCGCTGCCGACGGGTGAGTGCACGATCGTGGTGGAGACGAGGCCGGCGACTAGCGAATTCCGCTTCGGAGGGCCTCTCGAGATTACGCTGAAGGTCAACGGCTCAAGCGTTGCGACGGGGACGGTGCCGCAGACACCGGCGGTGCTGTTCACGGCGAACGATTCGTTCGATGTTGGGGCCGACAACGGGACGCCGGTGTCCGATGTGTACTTCCATGATGGGCCGGCGCGGTTCAATGGGACGATCCGTGAGCTGAGCGTGCGGTACCTGACGAAGTGAACGGGGAGCGAGGGTGCGGGTGGGCGAGAGGTGATGGCGATGGGAACCGCGAAGAACACGGTGTGCCTTTGGTACGACCACGATGCCGAGGGGGCCGCGCGGTTCTATGCCAGGACCTTTCCTGACTCGTCGGTCGGCGCGGTTCATCGCGCGCCGGGCGACTTTCCATCGGGGAAGGCGGGGGATGTGCTGACGGTGGAGTTCTCGGTGATGGGGATCCCGTGCATCGGGATCAACGGTGGGCCATCCGTCGAGCACAACTGGGCGTTCTCGTTCCAGGTGGCGACGGCAGACCAGGCGGAGACGGATCGTTACTGGGATGCGATCGTCGGCGGTGGCGGGCAGGAGAGCATGTGCGGGTGGTGCAAGGACCGGTGGGGCGTGAACTGGCAGATCACGCCGGTGGCGCTGACGCGCGCGATCACGGGATCGGATCGGGCGGCGGCGAAGCGTGCGTTCGATGCGATGCTGGGGATGAAGAGGATCGATGTGGCGGCGATCGAGGCGGCGGTGCGGGGGGGGTGAGGGGTAGGGGAGGGGGCGCGCGATCCGCGCTCGAGTTCACGCTCTTGCGAGGATTGTGAGCGGGGCGTGATTGATGTGGATGAACACCCCGGCGATCCTGTGCCGGAGCCAGGGCCGGTCCGCAGAGGCCGAGCCGCTTTGCACGCGGGCGCTGGAGCGGGGCGCGGAGGGGGCGGGCCGTCATGATCCTTGTCGGGGACTAAGGTGATCGCAGAGCGCGGCGAGGCACATCGTTCAGGGGATTCGTCCAAGCAACGAGCGAGCTTCGGATCGAGTCGGGTTCGAGCGGTCGTCTGCCTCTGATGTGTGTTCGTTCGTTCATTTGCTCGGATGGGCCATCGCTTTGCGGTCGTGGCATTGCGATCGGCGCTGGGTGGCATCTGTTGGAGGTCGATTCTCGATGGAGCAGGAGCAAACCATTTTCTACTTCAACAACACCCGAAACCGCGATCATGTCAAGCTGTATGGGAGCGGCGCGTTCTTTGACTTGTCGAGGGACGGAAGGCAGGGCACGCAAGCACGCGGGCTTGCGCTTGGCCAGCTGTGCGTCGTCGCCGAGAAGCCAAGCGACGGGGAGGTCGCGTTCGGCTGGTACTCGTTCAGCGACGAAGCCATGATCCGCGACCCGAGCGGTGTGCCTTGCCGGGTGTTCTTCGGACGGCACCTTGGGTCGGAGACGGTGCCCAAAGAGGCCGCCGTGGCATCTCGTGAGTATGCCGCGTTTTTCACACGCGTCGGCGGCTTCAAGCGAGGTTCGGTCTTCCGGGCCATGATCCCGCCGGAGCTCGTCCCGCCGAGACTTGATGGTGGTGAGCCAATGATGGGAAGCGACCTATTGGAAGCTGCGGGGGGTTCCGGGTTCGGCGACCCGGCCAGCAACAGGCTTGTCGAGGCGGCGGCCGTGCGGGCGGTGGTCAGCGACTACGAGCAAGGCGGCTGGTCGGTCAGGTCTGTTGAGCGTGACAAGTGCGGGTTTGATCTGGAATGCACAAGGGGTGATGCGGTCGAGCAGGTGGAGGTCAAGGGTGTTCACGGCCGGGAGTTGCGTTTCATGATCACCGCTGGCGAGGTCAAGCAGGCATGCAACAACCCGAGGTTCCACCTTGTGGTTGTGACATCTGCGTGCTCGCCGTCGCCGATTCGCAACAAGTTTTCGGGCGCGGAGTTCAATGAACGGTTCGCATTGTCAGCAACACAGTATCGCGCAACGCTGAAGCGATGATCGCGCGCCAGCGAATGAGACCTCGAACCATTCGGTTCGGCTGCCGCTCGAGAACCCGCGTGCGATGCCGAACTGTTGCGATTGCCGCTACCGGCTTGGGCTTGGGATCCAGAACGACGAACGCCGGCGAGGTCTCTCGTCGGCGTCGGTCGTGAACCGGTGGGCCGGTGGCGTTTGCAGCCGGCTTGGGAATAGCGGGGGCAGGACTCGAACCTGCGACCTCCGGGTTATGAGCGTTGGTCGCGGGGTTGGTTGCTAGTCGTCGGATGGCAAGCACTTGCGGAGATCGCCGAGACTTACGGATTCCCGGCTGTCACGCCCAGAATAGCCATTTTTGCCATGTTTTGCAAGCGTTTGCCGACGGCAATGTGTACATATCCGTGCGCAGCGACCAACGACTTACGGACGACCTCCGGGCCAAGTGCCCTCGTGCCGAGCGAGCCGCCGGAGCGAGGAGGAGGAGCGAGGCGCAGACTTGCCGCCGAGCGAGCGACGATGAGCGGAGGCGGATCGCGGACCATGGGGCGTCGGTTGGCGGGGCTGCACGCAGTGCGTGAGGCGAGGCTCCGGTGAAGTAGTGGGGCCGTCGATGGGTAGTGCTCTCCGGCGATGGGGCAAGTCCCGAGGGCGCCTCGCCGGGATCTTCACGCTCAGCGTGAATCGGCCCATATCGGTTGGCGCGGCCGGGGCACCGGGGTACTCGCGGGACTCCCCCTTGGCCAGCCAACCGGCAGCGCTGGGGCGGCGGAGCCGCGGCTGCGGACCATCCGGCCCGGCGGAGGGATCGTCCCGGCGGATTGGATCGACGGCTCGCGGGACAGGTTGCGAAAAACGCAACCAAAGGGTTGACGGATCGTCAACCGTGTGGTAGCATGGTGTTCATGGCCATCCGTGACTCTCAACTGCCCTACGGCCACTTGCCAGCGATCTGGTCGAAGTCGGTCGTGATCGAGCAATTGGAGGGCACGAGGTGGTACATCGAGGAGAGCCATCCGATCAACTTTCGCACATGGCTTGAGGAGATCCATTCAGTGAATCCCGGGGACCTGATCCCGATGCAATGGGCGCCAGCGGTCGTCGGAGTCAGCCGACAAGCGCTGCACAAGCGGGCGGCAGCGGGGAATCTGACCGTGTTCAGCTTCATTCCCACTGAGCGTCGTTCCACGATTCTCGGGCGATCGAAGCCACGCGAGTCCCGCAGCAGCTTCGACTATGTCGTATTGAGCGAGTGCCTCGCGTGGCGGGATGAGGTGCTGGATCGGATGGACCAGGATCGTCAGGACAGGTACGCCGAGGAGATGTACGAAGCGAACCAGGAGCGCCTTCCGAAGGTGCTCCGCCGGAAGAAGAGAGGCAGGAAGTGAATCGAGCCATCACCGTACGAGCCGATCAGTTGCCGCTCCGCATTGTCCTTGTGGGCGCGGACAAGCAGGTGGATTACCTGCTTCTCTCGGCAGGGAAGAAGAAGTTCGGGATGCACCTCGCCAAGCCGCCCGAGGAGCGGCGACGCCCCGAGCGTGCATCGCAGTAAATCCCACAACTCGGCCCGGTAGCCAGCTCAGGTCCGTCGTTCGGACCATCGCACGCCATGGGCCTCCTCCGGTGCATCGCACCAGAAGGAGCGCCATCCATGGCATTGTCCGTTCCATCCGATCCCGATCCAGGTGCGACCCGCACCGGTGATCACGAGCGCCCGCCCGCCGCCGCCGGCGACGCGAGCGATAGCGAAGCGGCGGCGGCGGGCGGGGCTGCTTCGCTTGAATACTTCCAGAATGTTGTAACAGGACCCCCGGGGCGTCAGGTGGGCCTCATGGAGGTCGCCAAGTGCGGGTGTGACTGCTGGTTCTGCCCGGACTGCTGCACCCGCAAGGGCTACACCCTCCGTGCCGGACTCGTCCCGATTCTCGAGACCTTCACGGGTCTCATGATGCTCACGCTCACCATTGACCCCGAGCTCTTCCCCTCTCCATACCGTGCCTACCTCTACCTGCGTGAGCGCCGTGCCATCAGCGTCCTGATCCAGGGCCTCCATCGGGGCGGGCACCTGCACTCGCGGCGCTACATCTCAGTGGTCGAGTTCCAGAAGCAGACCGAGCAGCCGCACTTCCATGTGCTGGTCGATGCCACCCGCATCCCGAAGGCCGCCATCGACGCCGAGTGGTCTAAGAACCGGCCCCGGACGGCCCCGCCCGTCGCGAGCAATCGCCCGGCGTTCGGGATGACTCGGTTCTCGAGGCGTGAGTTCGAGGGCGGTCCGATCCATGCGGCGCGGTATGTGACCAAGTACCTCGTCAAGACGCCCGAGCATGGGTACCCCGGGTGGGCGCTTGAGATGGGGGCGGGCAAGCGGCTGCCGAGGTACTCGACCAGTCGTGGGTTCTGGGGACGCGAGCCCCGGGCTTCGCGCCCCGTCCGGTCCAAGCGCGAGGCGAAGCAGCGGACCTACCGCGAGCGGCTGGCGGAGTGCGGCACCAGTTGCAATGTGTTCAAGCACTCGTTCGAGCGGCACGATGGCTCGGGCGAGGTGCGGCCCCGTCGGAGGTGGTTGAGTCGCGTGGCGCTCGATGCGGCGCTCCTCGAACGGGTGCCGGGGCTGGGCACCCCATCGCCCCGTCGGCGGCTGCTCGTGGCTCGGTCCGTCCGCGAGGCCATCGAGATTCTCCAGCGAGCCTCCGGTGCCTCCGTCTCCGTCATGGCGGGGGTTGGGGCTGGCGTGCGGCGAGCATCGATCCCGTGCCCGGAAGGGGGGCTGGCGCGATGAAGACCAAGCAACGGCAAGAGCAGGGGGTAGCCCCGCCGTTCCTGTCGCCCAATGAGCTGGCTGAGCGGTGGCGGTGCGCCCGGTCGTCGGTGGATCGGATCGCCCGGCGTGCCGGGCTGACTCGGGTGTGCCTGGGCAGCGGTGCCCGGGGCATGGTGCGGTACATCAGGGAGGAGGTGGAGCGGCTCGAACAGACGCGGCGGGCCTGAGCCGTCCCGTGGATAGACCTACCCCGCAGCCGCCCCGGGTCCGCAAGTCCCCCGGGGCGGTGGCGTGCGCAAAAAGAAACGCCCATTGATGGGCGTTCGAGGGATGCGCAATTGCAGGGCCCTGCGCGGGCTTTCGCCCACTTACCGTGATAAGTGGGGGAGGCCGCTCGATTACACTATCGCAAGTCTGGCGGCGGGGACCCCGTTTGTCAAGAGGAGCGTTACGACATGCATGAAGCCCCACACAAGGCGTACGCAATGGGCCTGGACATCGGTGTGGCCTCGATCGGCTGGGCACTGCTCGACTTGGACGACCGCGGTCGACCGACATCTGTCCGGAAGGCGGGCGTCCACCTGTTCGATGCCGGGATCGACCCTGGCAAGTCAGATCCGGAAACGGCCTTGCTGCTAGGCCGCGAGCAGAGCAAGGCGACTCCTCGCCGCAATGCCCGAGCGATGCGGCGTCAGACTTGGCGCCGTGCCCGAAGGAAGCGCAAACTGCTCCACGCTCTGATGGCCGCCGGACTGCTCCCCGAGGCAGCGGTCCGCACGCCCGAGCAGGTTGACGCTTACCTGAAGCAACTCGACCGCGATCTCGCCGCGCGGCACCCGGCGGACTCGCACACCAAAGCGCAGACCCTGCCCTACCGGCTCCGAGCTGTGGCCGCGGTGCGGCCCGTCGAACGCGACGAGCTCGGCCGTGCGCTGTATCACCTTGCCCAGCGCCGCGGCTTCCTCAGCAATCGCAAGTCGCCTGAGCGGAGCGATGAAGATAAGTCGGCGATGAAGCAGAGCATCGGCGAACTCGCGAATGCGGTCGCCGCGCATGATCCGCCCACGCTCGGGGCCTATCTCGCCTCGCTCGACCCCGACGACGAGCGGATCCGCTGCCGCTGGACCCGCCGCGATATGTACCATCACGAGTTTGAGCGCATTTGGTCGGTGCAGGCCCCGGCGCTCGGCCTGACGGAGCCTCAGCGCGAAGCGATCCACGACGCGATCTTCTTCCAGCGGCCGCTCAAGGACCAGAGCCATCTCGTGGGCCGGTGCTCGCTTGTCGAAGATCAGAAGCGCTGCCCGATCGGCGAGCGGGTTGCCCAGCGGTTCCGCGTGTTCCAGCAGGTCAACCACCTGCGGGTTGTGTTCGACGACGCGACCGAGCGCCCGCTGACCAAGGAGGAGCGTGATGCGATCGCCGCTCGCCTGCTGACCGAGGGCGACCTGACCATCCCGAAGGCACGCAACGCCGCGGGGTTGCCCAAGTCTGCCACGCTGAGCATCGAGCGCGGTGGCGAGAAACGCCTTGTCGGCCATCGCACGGACGCGAAGCTTCGACCGATCTTCGGGCCCGATCGCTGGGACGCGCTGACCGAGACCGACAAGGACGCCTTGGTCCACGCCCTGCGATCTTTCCGCGACCGGGACGCCCTGCGTCGCCACGGCGTCCGCCGCTGGGGCCTCCAGGGCGAGGCTGCGGACGCGTTCGCCGACACGACGCTCGAGGAGGGGCACGCCGCGCACTGCCGCGAGGCACTCCAGAAACTGGTCGTCCGCATGGAGCACGATGGGCTCAGTTACAGCGAGGCCCGCAAGGACGAGTATCCCGAGTCGTTCGCGTCGTCCGACCCGGTCGATGCGCTGCCGCCGCTGGGTGAGTGGGAAAAGGACCTGCGTAACCCATCCGTCGCCCGGGCCCTGACCGAACTTCGCAAGGTGGTCAACACGATCGTGCGCCGCTGGGGCAAGCCCGAGCGGGTTCACCTCGAACTCGCCCGCGACCTCAAGTCGGGGCGCAGCAGGCGCGAGCAGCAGTCCCGACGGATGCGCGACCGCGAGAAGGACCGGGAGCGGGCCGCCGCGGCGATCGTGTCCAACCTGGGCATCCGCGAGCCGCAGCGGTGGATGATCGAGAAGTGGCTTCTCGCCGAGGAGTGCGGCTGGATCTGCCCCTACACCGGCCGGCACTTCGGCGCATCCGATCTGCTCGGTCGTGATTCGCAGTTCGATGTCGAGCACATCTGGCCGATGTCGCAGAGCCTTGACAACTCGTACATGAACAAGACCATCTGCTACCACGAGGAGAACCGCAACCGCAAGAAAGGCCGCTCGCCCGCATCTGCTTACTCGCCTGATGAACTCGCGCCGATGCTCGATCGCGTCCGCGCGTTCAAGGGCGATCCGTTCACAAGGCGCGAGAAACTCCGCCGCTTCACCGACCGGGTCGAGGACGACTTCTCGAATCGCCACCTTCAGGAGACCCGGTACATCGGCCGCATGGCGTGCGACTACATCGGCCTGCTCTACGGCGGCAGGGCCGAGGATGTGGGCGAGGCCACCCGTCGCCAGCGGATCATCACCCCCTCGGGCGGGCTGACCGCCTGGCTTCGCCGCGGGTGGGGCCTGGACGCGGTGTTGTCAGATGATGACGGCAAGAACCGCGACGACCATCGGCACCACGCGATCGACGCGGTTGTCGTCGCCTGCGCCGATCAGGCTGCGATCAAGCGGCTCAGCGATTCCGCCCAGCGGATGGAGAGTTTGCACAAGGAACGCGCGTTCGACTGGGTCGAGCACCCGTGGGAGGGGTTCGTCGAGAGCATCGCCGAGGCCATCGAGCCGATTGTCGTCTCCCGTCGCGTTTCCAAGAAGGTCCGGGGCGGTCTGCACAAGGACACGATCTACTCCAAACCCCACCGGTCCAACGGCCGGGGCGAGCACCATCGCACCCGCACCGAACTTGCGGCGCTCACCACGCCCGACCTCACCAAGGGCCGCATCATCGACAAACGAGCCGAGGCTGCGATCCGGGCCAAACTCGCCGAGCTCGGCGAGCCCAACCCCGCGAAGGCGTTCAAGGACCCGGCCAACCTGCCGACCGTTCGCGGGCGTGGCGGGAGGCCGGTGAAACTGCGCCGGGTGCGGGTCGCTGAGTCGGTCAACCCCATGACCATCGGCCGCGGCCCGACCGAGCGCCGTGTGAAGGGCGAGAGCAACTACCACACCGTGGTCTATGCGCTGACAGACAAGTTAGGCCGCGAGACCTGGGCCCACGCCGTGGTGCCTCTTATTGACGCCGCGTCGATCGCCAAGCCGGGCTCCCCCGGCCGCGAAAACGGAGCAGCGGTTCCGATCAGACCGACGCTTCCGCCGGGGGCACGCGTTCTGTTCACGATCGCCAACGGTGAATGTCTCGAAATGGAGGACCCCAAGCAAAAGGGTGTGCGTTGCGTCTTCCGCGTCCTCTCCATCAGCAACGGAGAGATCAAAGTCGTGCGCACGCATGACGCTCGGGCGTCAGCAATCTCAGGCAAGGACCGCACACGCATTACCGGGAACGGTGACAGCCTACGCAAACTCGGTGCCCGCAAGGTCCGCGTGACACTGCTCGGCGAGGTCGTCGATGCCGGGGGATGAGCGCATTATCGATGTCTCGATGCGTCCGGCGCACATCAACCTCGATACCGAACGACTCCGGATCCGCATCGAGGACGAGCCGGATGCCTTCGTGCCTCTTGCCGAGGTTGCCGTCGTCGTGCTCGGTCACGCCCGCATCACCTGCTCGGGCGCGGCGCTCGCGGGCGTCATGCGGCATGGCGGCTCGGTCGTCGTGTGCGACGACGGCCACACCCCAGTCGGCATGATGCTTCCGCTTGGAGCCAACGCGCTGCAGACCCAGCGGATCCGGGCCCAGCTCGACGCCTCACTCCCTCTCCGCAAGCGCCTTTGGAAGGGCATCGTGCAGGACAAGATCCGCGCCCAGGCCCATACGCTCGAACTGCACGCTGGCACCGACGCCGGACTCCGCGCCCTCGCCTCCCGCGTGCAGTCGGGCGACCGCCAGAACGCCGAGAGCACCGCGGCGCAGCGGTACTGGCCCCTGCTGTTCGGCGACCCGATGTTCCGCCGCCGCCGCGAAGCCCCGGATCAGAACCGCCTGCTCAACTACGGATACGCGGTCGTGCGGGCCGCCGTGGGTCGGGCGATCTGCGCCGCGGGCCTGCACGCCTCCGTGGCGCTGCACCACCGACACCGCGAGAACGCGTGGGCTCTGGCCGACGACTTGATCGAGCCATATCGCACGCTGGTTGACGATGAGGTCGCGGAGATCGTCGGTTCATTCGGGGGCGATGTGGCCCTGGACCCGGTGATCAAACGCCGCCTGATTGGCGTTTTGCACGAACGAATCTGGGGCGGGCCGGGCGAGAGCCGTACCGCTCTCGATTGGATCGGCCGGACTGCCGCGTCGCTCGCCGCTGCCTTCGCGGGTGAGGCCGACCGCGTGTTCTACCCGGAGGGCCTGCACCGTGCACCCCCGCGGCGTTGATCTCTCGGAGTACCGCATCGTGTGGCTGATGGCCATGTTCGACCTGCCTGTGACGACGCGCGAGGCCCGCCGCGAATACGCCCGGTTCCGCAAGGAATTGCTCGCGCGGGGATTCACGATGCTGCAGTACAGTGTTTACGCCCGGTGCTGCCGCAGTGCCGACTCGGCGCAGCAAACACGACGGGAGGTCCGCGCCGTCCTGCCGCCGAGCGGCCAGGTGCGGCTGGTGAGCATCACGGACCGTCAATTCGCGAAGATGGAGGTGTTCTTCGGTGAAAAACGACAGCGAACGGAAGATCCGCCAGCCCAAATCATGCTGTTCTAGCGGAGTAGATCGGTCGGAAACCCCTGCCACAACTGGAGTTGTGACAGGGGTAGTGTAATCGAGCGGCCCCCCGCATCAGACCACGGCCTAAGGAGGGGGCGGACTTGCTCGGGGTTTAGTGTAATCGAGCGGCCCCCCGCATCAGACCACGGCTCCATGGGTGTTCCATCGGTTTGTTCCTCTAGTGTAATCGAGCGGCCCCCCGCATCAGACCACGGCGCGATCGCCTCGGCGATGGCGACGATCTCGAGTGTAATCGAGCGGCCCCCCGCATCAGACCACGGCTGGTCGTGGTGTTGTCGGCCATTGGTGGCTAGTGTAATCGAGCGGCCCCCCGCATCAGACCACGGCGCGGTCGCGGTCGTCGTCGCGGTGGTTGTAGTGTAATCGAGCGGCCCCCCGCATCAGACCACGGCGCTGGGCCAAGGAGTGCGGCGTCTCGTCGGCAGTGTAATCGAGCGGCCCCCCGCATCAGACCACGGCTCCTTTCGAGAAGAGGTGCTCGGTCCACCGAGTGTAATCGAGCGGCCCCCCGCATCAGACCACGGCGACGGCGTGCTCCGTGCGACGCTCGCGACAGTGTAATCGAGCGGCCCCCCGCATCAGACCACGGCGGTCGAGCCGGGCGGTGTTGAGGATGTCGATAGTGTAATCGAGCGGCCCCCCGCATCAGACCACGGCACGAAGTACCGCTTGGCCGAATACTCTCACAGTGTAATCGAGCGGCCCCCCGCATCAGACCACGGCATGTCGCTCTCCGCCTCGTGGCCCGTCGCCAGTGTAATCGAGCGGCCCCCCGCATCAGACCACGGCTTCGGGATCTCACGGGGCGATGGGGCCGCCAGTGTAATCGAGCGGCCCCCCGCATCAGACCACGGCGCGGCTTTGACCGGGTACGCGTCGGAAGAAGTGTAATCGAGCGGCCCCCCGCATCAGACCACGGCATGTGGCTCTCCGTCTCGTCGCCCGCCGCCAGTGTAATCGAGCGGCCCCCCGCATCAGACCACGGCCCGGTCGTCGCGGCCTGGAACACGCCGGTCAGTGTAATCGAGCGGCCCCCCGCATCAGACCACGGCGTGCAGCTGCACCTCGTCGCCGCTCGCAACAGTGTAATCGAGCGGCCCCCCGCATCAGACCACGGCTTCTGGATCGAAGCGGTCATGGGGCTGCGCAGTGTAATCGAGCGGCCCCCCGCATCAGACCACGGCCATGATCGGCGCGAACGAGAACGAGCAGCCAGTGTAATCGAGCGGCCCCCCGCATCAGACCACGGCAGCCGCTGTGGGGGACCGAGGCCGAGCGGGAGTGTAATCGAGCGGCCCCCCGCATCAGACCACGGCACGAGTCGATGCCGCACAAGTCGCTCCAGCAGTGTAATCGAGCGGCCCCCCGCATCAGACCACGGCCCGATTCAATGAGTGGGCAGACGGCGATGTAGTGTAATCGAGCGGCCCCCCGCATCAGACCACGGCGTGTGTCGGGAAACCGGCGCACCGCGATTCAGTGTAATCGAGCGGCCCCCCGCATCAGACCACGGCACCCGAAAGCGTGCGGTGATGCTCATCCCTAGTGTAATCGAGCGGCCCCCCGCATCAGACCACGGCGGGCGGTCGCAGTACTTCTTCGCCGACGATAGTGTAATCGAGCGGCCCCCCGCATCAGACCACGGCAGGCCGCGGGCACGAAGGTCGAGGCGCTGGAGTGTAATCGAGCGGCCCCCCGCATCAGACCACGGCCTCCCCAATGTCTGGCTCGGCGCCAGCGTCAGTGTAATCGAGCGGCCCCCCGCATCAGACCACGGCCGGCGATGAACTCATCGAACTGGGCCAGCCAGTGTAATCGAGCGGCCCCCCGCATCAGACCACGGCCTCTGCGGAGGGGTTTCGGGTTCGCCCGGCAGTGTAATCGAGCGGCCCCCCGCATCAGACCACGGCGACAGGTCGTGGTTCGCTCGGCTGGTTGACAGTGTAATCGAGCGGCCCCCCGCATCAGACCACGGCCGGAACGCAGATGACCATCAACTCCGCCGAGTGTAATCGAGCGGCCCCCCGCATCAGACCACGGCTGTAGGGCCTGTTGGCCCCTGAGCCCCCGTAGTGTAATCGAGCGGCCCCCCGCATCAGACCACGGCTCGATGTGGGTG
>JBQLZO010000043.1:38699-206219 GCA_052168315.1 Phycisphaerales bacterium
GACTGGCGCACGCACCGCAGTGTAATCGAGCGGCCCCCCGCATCAGACCACGGCTCGATGTGGGTGGACTGGCGCACGCACCGCAGTGTAATCGAGCGGCCCCCCGCATCAGACCACGGCTGGTCCTCCGCAGCCCGGGCCGCGAACGCGAGTGTAATCGAGCGGCCCCCCGCATCAGACCACGGCTCTCGCGTGCAGAGGCCCACGCCGCGCGAGAGTGTAATCGAGCGGCCCCCCGCATCAGACCACGGCTTGTCGGCGGTGATGTTCCCGCCTGACCCGAGTGTAATCGAGCGGCCCCCCGCATCAGACCACGGCCAGCGGGTGCCACGCTGATGCTGTTGTGGAAGTGTAATCGAGCGGCCCCCCGCATCAGACCACGGCCGCACTGGCTGGCGGTCGAGGCACGCATCGAGTGTAATCGAGCGGCCCCCCGCATCAGACCACGGCGGGTAAAGATGCCGCTTCCACGAGTGCGCCAGTGTAATCGAGCGGCCCCCCGCATCAGACCACGGCGTCGCCGGGTCGATGCACGAGCGCGAGATCAGTGTAATCGAGCGGCCCCCCGCATCAGACCACGGCTGGACCGCGACGCGCTGTTCGCCGCGTGCGAGTGTAATCGAGCGGCCCCCCGCATCAGACCACGGCCTATATCATGGTGGTTCGCTCCAGCGGATAAGTGTAATCGAGCGGCCCCCCGCATCAGACCACGGCTGGTGCCCGCGTGGTGCGTTCGGGGGTGCGAGTGTAATCGAGCGGCCCCCCGCATCAGACCACGGCTCTGAATCACTGCTCGGCGGGCGTTCCGTCAGTGTAATCGAGCGGCCCCCCGCATCAGACCACGGCCCTCGACGCGGCTGGTGTTCATCTGGATCGAGTGTAATCGAGCGGCCCCCCGCATCAGACCACGGCCGGCCCGGACCAGGTCTCGCGCATCCTCTCAGTGTAATCGAGCGGCCCCCCGCATCAGACCACGGCTCGATTTGATTCGTCGTGCGAGCGTGGGTTGTGGCCGAAGTTGACGACATCTCCCATCGCCTCCGGCACCAGTGCCGCATAGTGCCGCCGGCAGATCTCCGGTGAGTTGCCCATGAGCGTGGAGATCTGGAAAAGGCTGACTCCCGCCTGGGCGAGTTGGCTGCCGAAGGTGTGGCGGTAGTCGAGGGATGACCATTGGAGTCCGGCGGCTCGGTTGGTCTCGCGGAGGTCGGCCGAGAAGTTGTCGGGGTGCCAGCGGGTGCCCTGGGGGCTGGGGAAGAGCCAGTTGTGATCGGTGGGCGGCGGGGTCCAGCGGTCGAGGATGGATCGCAGGGCGCGGCTGATGGGCACGGCCCGGTTGATCTTGGTCTTGGGCTGCCAGGACTCGGCGTTGATGGTTTTGGCTCGGATGCGGATGAGGCCGTTGGGGGCGGTGCGGCATGAGCGGTCGAGGTCGTCGACCTGGAGCCAGAGGAGTTCCTCGCGCCGGAGCCCGGCATAGATGAGTGTGGCGACCATCGCGTGCATCAGCGGGCGGAAGCGGAGGGCGTGGAGCTGCTCATCGATCTGGGCGAGCGTGAGGAAGCGGATCTCCGGGGCGGGCTCGCGGTAGCGCTGGACCTTGTTGGCGGGGTTGCGCCCGGCGGGCATCTTCACGCGGGTGGAATCGATCGCCCAGTTGAAGACCTTGCAGACGACCTCGCGGTAGCGGTTGGCGGTCTTGGGCGCGAGGCCGCGGGCCCGGACGCGTTCGGCGATCATGTCGGCGATGGCGGCGGTGGTGATCTCCTCGAAGCAGGCAGCGCAGATGGGGTGGAGCTTGCGTCGGCGATCGTCCGGGCAGCGGAGATCCCGGCAGCGGCGGGCTCGATCGGTGGTGAGTTCGAGGGCGGGGCAGCACTCGCCGAACGCTTCGCGGAGGAAGGAGAGGTCCCGGCGCCAGGATCGTTCTGGGCGGTGGGCCTTCATGTGCTCGATGTAGGCCGCGATGACCTCGCCGATGGGCGTGCGGGTGGGGAGTGGGCAGTCGTCGCCTCGGTAGCGGGCGGACTCGAACTGGCGGAGTTTCTCTTTCGCGATTTGCTGCGAGTCGGTGCCGACTGCTTTGCGGCGGACCTTGCCGCCCTCGCACCACTGGATGGAGAAGAACTTTCCTCGCTTGATCAGGCTTGCCACGCTCGACCTCCGGGGTGTGTTTCCCGGTTGGGCGAGTCCTGGTGCGTCCGAGGCCCTGTGTACAGATTTGTGTACCGGGGGCGATTTCGGGGCATGAAAAAAGGACTCGCGGAGTACGCAAGTCCTTAGTCATCAACGAATAGCGGGGGCAGGACTCGAACCTGCGACCTCCGGGTTATGAGCCCGACGAGCTACCAGCTGCTCTACCCCGCAGTCAGGTCGGGACTCTATGCGGGTTCGGATGGTTCGGCAATGGGTTGGAGGTGGGGGAGTGCGAATTGGTTGGTGCGGTGATGAGGCGGGGGGAGGGTGTGGGGGAGGGGGGCTGCGGGGGAGTAGAGCGGTGGGGCGGGAGAGCAGCGGAGCAGCGGAGCAGCAGAGCAGCAGAGCAGCAGAACAGCAGAGCAGCAGAGGAGCGGAGCAGGAGAGCAGGAGAGCGGAAGAACAACAGAGCGGGGGAGCAGGGGAGCAGGAGTGCGGCGGAACGGTGGGGTTGCAGGACAGCGGAGGAGTGGGGCGGGGGGCTTGGGGGAGTGGGGTTGAAGAGGGATGCGAGGGGAGCGGTCGCGAGGCAGATAGTGCAGGAACACAGCGGAGGGCGCGCGCGGTGCGGCTTGTGAGCTGCAGCGATGGGGAGTGGCGGATTGGCAGGATGGCGGAGTGGAAGGGCGGCGGGGAGATGGCTCGGCGTTGGGGCTTGGGTTGGATCTTGTCTTGGTTCCGGTCTTGGTTCTGGGTTGGGACTTGGTTTCGCTTTCGGAGCGTGGGGCATTGGTGGGGGTGTGGTCTGGGGTTGGTTGGCCGGATTTGGGCGGCGGGGGGCGTGGTGGCGGGGGGCATTTCCGGAACCTGGCGTGGGATTCGGGCCCAATGACATTGGGGTGGTGGGATTGCGTATGCCCCCCGGGTGTGGGGAAGGCGGAAGGCGGGGACTTGTGGAGGGAGGCGAGGAGGGAGGCGGCGTGTTTGTTGGCGGTTGGACGGTGGTTCTTGAAGGGGAGGCCGTGGTCGGATGTGTCTCCAAGCCCTTGGTTTCACTGAAATTAGGCGAGTTTGTTCGGGTGTGGTCCTCGGCCATCCGCGACGCCCATGGCGGAGTTCCTGTATCATTGAAGCGGCGGACCCCGAGTGGGTGTCGCTGCAACCGTGATGCGGGTTGATCGGGTGGTATTCGGTTGCGCGTGTCTCGTGCGATCGGGGTGGTTTGGGGGATCGTTGGTGGGGGGGAGTGCTGGTGGGTCGGTTCGTCGCGGGCGCCTCTGCGGGTGTTCGTGGGCTTGTGATGGAGCGTGGCGCTGCGGGTGTTGAGCCGGCGGCGTATACAGGGGCCGATGGCGGCATCGGTGTTCCATCGCACGCCCGTTTGCGCGGGTGGTGAGAGAACGCATCGAGAGATCGTCTGGTCCGAATCGCCTGGTGCGAATCGGACAGTGCAAGGAGCGATTGCCCTATGGATTTTGCCCGTACACGCGCGCTGCTCGCGGCCTCGTTCCTGATCGCGTGCGCCGGTTCGGCGTCACCGGTTTACGGAGACCGCCCCGGTGTCGATCCGACCGGCCCGACGCCGAGGCCTACGCCTGTTCCCACGCCGGGCGAGACGCCCAAGCCTGAGCGTCCGTTCGGGGATCCGATCGAGGTGCAGCCGGCGGTGCTGAGCAGCGTGACGGTGTTCCGGCCGCGGATTCCTGTGGGTCCACCGCCGACGATTGTGACGCCCGGCACTCAGATCACCCTTCGGTGGAGCTTCGTGCCCGACGATGGGCCCGATGGACAGGACAGCCGCGGGCTTGATGGCAATGGTCTTCCGGTTCCGGCGGGCGAGGGCGGCGACATCGTTCTGGAGGCGGGGATTCCGGGCATCGGGCCATTGAGCGGCGACCCGGCGGACTACCTCGATCCGACGATCTTTACGGATGTGTTCAACGAGCAGGGGGCGGTTCCTTCGAGCCTGTTCGCGACGCTGGATGGTCAGCTTGGTCGGACGGCGTGGGTTCGCGCGTTCATCCGGTCATTCGATCGGTGGGAGCGGATCTCCGGGATCAGCTTCGAGATGATCGATCAGGGTGCGAATGTGGAGGGGCTGACGACGGTCCAGGCGGCGTGGGAGCAGCCGGACCAGGTGCAGGGCGATGCGGGCGATCCGTGGTCGAGCGTTGAGGGCGATGGCTATCTCGACGGGTACTACGCGCCGCAGAGCGAGCTTCAGCTTCAGGCGCCCGGATACAACGGGAACAGCAGCAACGATCCGATGGCGATGCCGCCGAACCCGCCGAGCACGGAGACGAACACGGATGTGGGCGATATCCGCATCGGCATGCGGTCGATGGACGGCCCGGTTGAGCCGGACGGCGTGAGCGGGACGCGGCTTTATTATGTGTTCCCGTTCGATGCGGACGGCGCGACGGACATGCTGCAGGGCGAGGGGCGTGCGCAGGATGGCAACATCGTGTTCGACGCGGACGAGGCTTGGAACAGCCCGTTCACGCCGAACCTGCTTGAGATCGCGGCGATGCGTGCGATCGGCGAGGCGATCGGCCTGCCGGCGACCTGCCCGATCTACACCTTCGCGGCGGCCCAGAACCAGCCGCTGCTGCAGGGCTCGGTGATGGAGCTTCAGGAGGGCAGCTTCGCGCCGGATCTCCCGATCCGCCCGTTCCCCTCTTTCAACTTCCTCGACCTGCAGCAGGATGACATCCGGGCGATGAACTACGCGTTCGGTGATCCGAACGAGAACAACAACAGCTTCACGGACGCCTCGACGCTGAACCTTCAGGAGGAGTTCGATCCGGTGACGGGCGAGCTGATCGGGGTTCAGTTCTTCGATGCCTCCCAGGTCGACCCGTTCCGCCCGCCGACCTCGCGTGACACCGGTGTGCTGACGAACACGCTGCAGAATCGGGCGATCGTGGTGCGGAACTTCGGTCAGCCGTTCCCGCCGCCGGATGACTCGCTCGAGGTGATCCGCGACCGCGACTTCTACCGCCTCGTGATTCCGCTGACGATCCCGCCGACCTCTGAGATGACGCTGACGGTTCGGCCGGTCGGCTCGCCGTACTTCTCGGTGGGCTTCACGGAGGTCGATCCGACGGTGTTCCGGTGCGACTGCGACTTCGATCCGAACACGATGACGCCGCCGTGCGATCCGAACGATCCGACGCAGGTTGTCGACGCCCAGAACCTGGACAACCTTCGGTTTGTCGTGCTCCGTCTGAACCCGATCACGGGCGAGCTCTTCGATGTGCTGGCGAGCCAGGAGGATCCGATCCCGCTGGGCACGCCGATCGATGATCTGACGCTCCAGAACGCGACGCGCGGTGGCGGGGCCGAGTCGGCGACCTTCTTCGTGATTCCCGGCGAGTACTTCGTGGTCGTGTTCGGCGAGGACACCTTCGGCACGGTCGGGAGCGCGATCGAGGGCCAGGGTGTTCAGCGTTACGAGATGACGATCGATGTCGAGGTTCCGCCGGTGGGCGACAACCCGAACTTCTCGTTCGCGACCGCGATCGACGGCGACCCGTCGATCGGCGCGGGCGGCATCGGCCGGGTTGCGATGACCGAGGCGCCGTCGGAGATCGGCGGGCCGTTCACGGGCGCCAACGCTCGGATCGCGATGATCGGCGCGGAGCTGGCGTTCGGCGATCACGCGGTGTTCGCGGATGTTCCCGTCCGCCAGGTGCGTGTGGATTCGGGCGCGAACGCGAGTTCGTCGGGGATCGCATCGGCGCCGACGCTGACGCTGGCGGCCTCGGGCGGTGCTCCGGTTCCGGATGAGGGCTTCGACGGCGTGGCCAAGCCGGCCGAGATGGTTTCGGTGTCCGTCGGACGCATCGACCAGGGCAACCCGGACGGCGAGTTCCCGGTTTCGCTGCCGGCGGTGTACCTGGGTCTGTTCGGCATGTTCGACGAGGCGATCCGCGCGGAGTACGGCGTGGAAGAGGCCCCGACGATCATCGTGAACACCTACCGCGTTCCCTCGGCGGACCGTGCGGCGAACCAGCCGACGGCTCTTGCGTTCGAGGCCGCGGCGCACATGAACAATGTTCTGATCATCTCGGCGGCCGGGGAGCAGGGTGCTGCGGACTCTGACACGCAGACCTGCCAGGCCGGCGGGAACCCGGAGCAGCCTGGTGGTCGTTTCCGCGGTTCGCGGACGGTGACCTCGCCCGCATCGGCGTTCAATGTGATGACGATCGGCGCGACGGGCGGTCGCACGGTGCAGCCTTCGGGCGCGCCTGGGATCCCGTTCGCCGCTCTGGTTTCGGACCGTTCTTCGAAGGGTCCCGTCGACGCGGTGACCGGCGCCGGGCTGCAGTTGAATATCCGGCCGGGCGTCGATCTGGTTGCGCCGGGCTGGGCCTCGGTGCTGAATGATCCTGTCCCCATCGATCCTCAGACCGGCGAGCCGGATCCGTGCCTGTGGTTCGGCAACCGGCAGAACACCCTGCTGAACCTGCCGACGCTGGGCGACGATCCTGAGAACGTGACGGACGAGTTCGTTCCGCAGGGCGGCACGGCCGTTGCGGCGGGCGTTGTTGCCGGCACGGCGGCGCTGCTCCAGAGCGTTGCGGCGCAGTACTTCGACGATGAGTATCCGGAAGGCGGCGTGTCGGCCGACCCGGTGGTGCTCCGCGCCATTCTCGGCAACTCGGCGGTTCGCCTTCCGGGCTGGAGCAACACTGGCGCTGCGGGCGTGAACGCGGGCGTGGGCACGACGCCGCTGAACAAGCGGAATTCCGAGGGCCGCATCTGGGCGCCGCTGAATGTTCCGAACGGGATCGTGGCGACACGAGGCGGTCAGGGCTCGTACGACACCTTCAGCGGCATGGGGCTCGTGAACGCCGAGCAGGCGTACAACCTGTATGTCGGCGAGGGGATCACGATCGATGTCCAGGAGACCGATCCGGCGGTCGCGACGGTTTCGGTGGTCGGCGATACCTCGTTCGGCGAGCCGGAAGAGGGCGGACCGGGTGGGGCCGGCGGCGCCGGTGGCGCAGCGCTCGCGCTGCCGGGTGGCGGCTCTGGTCAGTTTGACCTCGGTGGTCCCAGCGGCGGCTCTGGGTTCGGTTCGAACCCGGGCGGCGGCGAGGGTCCGATGGTCGTTCTGCCGGCCGGTGTGGGCGGCGGCGGGAACCCGCCGATCGGCACGCCGGGACGCAACCCGGGCGGGATCGGCGACGGCGTGCTCGGCGAGCCGTTCGATCCGGGAAGCCTGCCGCCGGGCGGCGGCGGTGGTGGTGGTGGCGGCGATCCCGGCGAGGACAACCCCGCTTCGCTGCGGCTGTTCATCGACGCCCAGGGGCTCTCTGACTGCCAGGACAACGAGTCGGATGCGCTGTTGATCGACGAGATCAACGAGCTTCCGGTCTTCAGCTCGATCGCGATCAGCGATGCGGAGGACTGCGTTGAGATCGAGCCGCGTCGGTTCTATCTCTGGGCTCGCCCGGAGGGACCGCTGCAGCAGCAGATCTGGGACCAGATCTCGATCAACATCGAGACGACCGACTCCCTGACGATCCAGGACTATCGCATGATCTCGCTGAGCATCGAAGACGGTGGCGGCGAGGTGGTGTTCCAGCGCTGGTCGACGGTGAACCAGGGCACGCGTGACCAGCCGATTCCGGGCACGCAGCGGATCTCGAACATCAACCTCGTCGCGAATGTCGGCGATGGTGATGTCGGCGTGCAGCGCGAGGCCCCGGCGGGCGATCCTCATTACTCCGAGGATCTGCAGGCGACGCTGATCGGCTGGTTCGACCTGGTCGGGACCGGCGACTTGTTCATCGAGGTCGGCGGCGGCGGGATCAGCTACGAGGGCGCCCTGCCGGAGGAGTCGCGGATCTTGTTCGGTCCGGGCGGTGACAACATCTTCGGCGATGACGATCAGCCCGAGGTGATCTTCGGCGATGACACCTTCCAGCAGTCCACGCTTCCCGAGGCGCGTTTCGGCGCCGGCACGGTGAAGATCGAGCCGATCCCGGTCAACAAGATCGGCTGGGACCATGGCAAGATCGGCCAGGGCACGATCGAGTACCTGATCGATGAGCCGCTGGTTCCGGGTGAGACCTTCTTCGCGACGCTGGCGTGGGACCGGGCGGTTGTGGTTCCCGCGCGTGCGTTCCTTGATCTGGCCGGCCTGATTCCGGGCGAGGAGCCTTCGGAGACGGAGCTGCTCAACGGGCCGCAGTACATCGCGATCGAGCTTGAGGTTCTCGAGATGGAGCTTCTGCAGACCGATGAGTTCGGCAACCCCGAGCCGGGCGGGCTGCAGTTCAGCCGGAGCGTGACGGAGGGCGTGCTCAACAACACGAAGTTCATGATCAACCCGATCAGCGAGGAGAGCTTCTACATGCTTCGTGTGACCTATGCGGGTCGCGCGGTGCTGGATTACAACCCTGCTGGTTACACCCAGGAGTTCATCAACAACGAGGTCTCGACCGAGCTGCTGACGGACATCCTGCTCCCGGCGTCCGTGGAGTTCGGGCTGTCGTGGGCCGTGTGGGATGGCGTGGGTCTGGGACTGAACACGCCCGCCTCCCTCAGCTTCCCGACGCCGGGTATCGGGACCGGCCTGGCGATGCCGACGATGGAGAACCTCGGTCGTCTGCTGGGTGCGTTCGGCACTTCGCGCGGCGAGGCCGGGTTTGATCAGGCCGTGGATCTGAACCGCGACCGGAAGATCGACAGCGAGGATCTGTCGCTCCTGCTGACCGGGTTCTGATCCGGCGTTGAGCGGCTTGGGCCTTCGTGGTCCGGGCTCATGATCGTGTGAGACTTCCCGGCTCCGCTTCGGCGGGGCCGGGTTTTGTTTTGGGACGCTTGGGTGTTGGATGTTGAGGGGGAGTGGAGGCGGTAGGCTGTGCGGTGATGGAGATCCGGACGACGACGATCGGTGGGTTTCTCGACCTGCTCGCGGCCGCGGAGCCGACGCCGGGCGGTGGCGGCGCGGCGGGGCTGATCGGCGCGACGGGTGCGGCGCTGGGCGCGATGGTGGTGCGGTACGCGGAGGGGAAGCCGCGGTACGCGGCGCACGCTGCTGCGCACGCGGCGGCGGTGCGGGCGCTGGATGGGCATCGCGGGGCGCTGCTGGATCTGGCGGATCGGGATGCGGTGGCGTATCGGGATCTGAGCGCTGCGATGGCGCTGGACAAGGGTGATCCGGGTCGCGGCGAGGCGGTGTCGCGTGCGGCTCGGGCGGCGATCGCGGTGCCGCTGGAGTTGATGGAGCGGTGCGCGGGGGTGGCGGAGGTGCTGGCGTCGGTGCGCGGGTCGACCTCGCGGTGGCTGGCATCGGACCTGTCGATCGCGGTGAACTCGGCGGTGACGGCGTGCCGTGCGGCGCGGCTGCTGGTGCTGGCGAACGCGGATTCGCTGGGGGATGACTCGGCGCGAGATGAGGCGTTGTCGCGGGCGGAGGCGCTGCTGGAGCGGGCATCGGCGGCGATGGCGTCGTTCGAGGATGGCGGGTGATGGGCGCGGCGGTGGGGGTTCCCGTGGATGGGGTGGGGCGGTGGTGGGGCGGTGGGATGGATTCAGAATCCGGGTCGCGGTTGGGTCGATGAATCGGGCATGCGCGGTGATGGGCGAGGCGAGCGTGTTGCGGGGGCGGGCGGTGGTGGTGGTGGTGGTGGTGGTGCGCCGGCGGCGCGTTCCTGGCTGGGGATCCACTTCAACTGTTGCCATGTGTACGGGCGGCTGTACAAGTCGCGCGATGGGACCCGGTATTCGGGGATGTGTCCGCGCTGCGGTGCGGCGCTGCACTGCATGGTGGGGGCGGGGGGGACGCAGCGGCGGTTTTTCGAGACGCGGTGAGGGCGATGCGGTGAGGGGTTGGTGGTGGGTGTCGGCGGGTGGCGCGGGGGCGTGCGAACGGGGCGGCGGATACACTGGTGGGATATGACGCGCGTGTCGGCACCATCGTTTGATATTGGTCGTTCGCGGCACCGGTGCGCGGTGGGCGGGGGCGAGTTCTCGCCCGGGATGCCGATCGTGGTGGCGCTGTTCGAGGATCTGGATGCGGAGGGGGTGCTGCACCGGCTGGACTTTGCGCCGGAGGCGTGGGAGCGGTTCCGGGATGGGGGCGCGGCGGTGTCGGCGGAGGTGGTGGGCGATGGGTCGGGCGCCGGGGCGGATGGGGGGGCTGGTGGGGGCGCGGATGGGGGGGCGGCGTGGGCGGTTCCGGCGCGGGTGTTCGCGGCGTGGCGTTCGGTGGCGCAGGAGCCGGGGGCGAAGCGGCGGAGCCTGCTGGATGAGGGATCGATGCTTGAGTTGTTCGAGTCCTTGGAGGACTCGGGCGATGATGCCCAGCGTGCGTTCCGGTTCGTTCTGGCGCTGGTGCTGATCCGGAAGAAGCTGCTGGTGCACGCGGGGGCGGTGCCCGGGAGCGGCGATGGGGATGAGGGTGTGCTGCTGGTGCGTGCGAAGGGTGAGCCGTCGGATGTTCCCCCGATCGAGGTGGCGCAGCCGGCGCTGACGCCCGAGCGGATCGCGTCGGTGACGGCGCGGATCGATGAGCTGCTGCGTGCGGAGGGCTCGTGAAGGAGCGGCGGCGTGCGAGTTTGATGATCGGGTGCGGGGCGCTGCTGTGCGCGGTGGCGGTGTCGGGGCTCTCGTGCGGGACGAACGAGAAGGGGAAGACGGAGCCGGGCGCGGCGGTGACCGCGGGCGAGGGGATCGGGTACGCGGAGATCGCGTCGGAGTGGAACGAGCGGGCCGTGCTGCTGGAGCGGGTGTGGGCGCGGGCGGCGGTGTCGCTGCGGTGGACTGATGAGGAGGGGCGTTCGCGGTACGAGCAGGGGCGTGGGCATCTGCAACTGGTGCAGCCGGATCGGTTCGCGCTGTCGATCCACAAGCTGGGTGAGGTGCTGTTCTGGTTCGGGGCCGATGAGGCGCTGTACTGGCTGATCGACCGGAACGAGCCGCGGTCGGCGCAGTTCGGTCGGCGGGAGCTGCTCTCGTTCGATCGGCTGGATGCGTTGGGGATGCCGGCGACGCCGCTGGACCTTGCGGCGATGACCGGGGCGCTGCGGCTGCCGGAGCGGGGCGGGGATGCAGCGCCGGTGGTGTACCGGAGCGATGCCGCGCCTGGGGCGGTGCGGTTCGACCTGGAGCAGGGGTGGCGGACGATGCGGTACCACATCGATCCGGCGCGGATGGTTCCGGTGCGGATGGAGCTGATCGATGATGCGGGGGAGGTGGTGGCGTACGCGGAGCAGGAGGTGTACGGCGGGGTGCGGGTGGAGGGTTGGGGCGGGAACCTGCCGCTGTTCCCATCGCGGATGCGGGTGTACCACCCGGAGTCGGGTGCGACGCTGACGCTGACGCTGGAGGAGATGTCCAGCCGTTCGCCGGCGGGGGAGATCTCGGATGATGCGTTCGACTTCGCGGGGCTGCTGGATCGGTTCGGGGTCGAGCGGCTGCTGGACCTGGATGCGATGCTCGAGGAGGAGGGGGCGGCGGCGGACGGGTCGGGCGGGGTGGGTGCGGCGTCGGGTGGTGGGGATTGAGTTGATGCGCGGGAGGCGCTGGGGCGCGGGGCGGTGGGAAAGTCCCGCTGCTTGAGGGGGGCGGCGCGGGGCGGTGATGCCAAAGGTGCGCGTGTCCGGCAGATCGTGCCGAACTCCCCCCGGCGTGATGGGCCTGGAGGTGATTGTTTTCGCTTCCAGCGCAGGATTCCATCAGCGCGGTTCGAGACGATCGGGCATCGATCGCCGAGGGTCAGGATGGCCGAGATGGGCGCACCAGTTGAGGGATCGGGTCCGCGCGGGCGTGATGCGTCGTGGGCGGATCGGCTCGGGGAGATCCTCGAGGAGCAGGCATCGCTGTACGCGATTCTGGATCGGCTGTCGGAGCAGCAGGGGGCGCTGCTGGATCCCGAGCACGCGGACACGCTGCTGCGGGTGCTGGCGGAGCGTGATGCGATCATCGCGCGGCTGACGGAGTTGAACGGGGAGGCTCGCCCGCATGTGGGGCGGTGGGATGCGGGCGGCGCCGGGATCGGGGATGGGGCGCGGGAGCGGATCCGCTCGCGGCTGGACGAGATCAACGGGTGCATGGCGAGGATCACGGAGCGTGATGCTTCGCACTTCGCGACGCTGCAGGAGAACCGGGACCGGGTGTCGCGCGAGCTGGGCGGGACGAACAACGCGCGGGCGGCGGTGTCGGCGTACGGGCGTGCGGGCGCGAGCCGTGGCGGGGCGCGGTACCAGGATCGGGAGGTCTGATGCGTCGCGGCGAGGCGTTGGCGGTGCCATCGTGCGTCGGGGTGGTGGAATCGGCGGATGCGGGCGCGCTGTCGCCCGGGCTGTCGCCGGAGGAACTGGGCGAGCTGGTCAGCGCGTTCAACGGTGTGGCGGCGCGGCTGCAGCGGACGCAGGAGACGCTGCGCGGAGAGGTGCGGCGTCTGGAGAGCGAGCTGTCGGACTCGCAGCGTGAGCTGAAGCGGGCTCGTGAGCTGGCGGCGATCGGCGAGATGGCCGCGGGGATCGCGCACGAGATCCGGAACCCGCTGGGGTCGATGAAGCTGTACGCGCGGCTGCTGGTGTCGGATCTTTCCGACCGGCCGAGCGAGCGCGGGACGGCGCTGAAGATCGTGGAGTCGGTGGACCGGGTGAACGAGATCGTCACGGATGTGCTCGGGCTGGCGCGGGATCTTCGGGTGTCGATCGGTGAGCACGATGCGCGGGCGATCATCGAGGACTCGGTGGGCGCGTGCGGGGCGCAGGTCGAGCGGGCGGGGATGCGCGTGGAGGTCGGGGACCTTGGTGGTGGCGCGGGCGGGTCGGTGATCCGGTGCGATGGATCGCTGATGCGGCAGGTGGTCTCGAATGTGGTGCGGAACGCGTGCGAGGCGATCGGGGAGTGGGGGGATCGCCCGGCGGATCGCGGGGTGATCGGGGTCTCGCTGGACCATCGGCGGGTTCTGTGCGCGGATGGGAAGCGGCGGGGGATGGATGTGATCCGGGTGGTGGACGATGGGCCGGGGATCTCGGCGGAGGCCGTGGAGCGGGCGTTCAACCCGTTCTACACGACGCGCGAGGCGGGGACGGGGCTGGGTCTGGCGATCGTGCATCGCGTGATGGATGCGCACGGCGGGTGGGCGCGGATCTTCCGGAACGAGTCTGGGGCGGGGACGGTGGTGGAGCTGCTGCTGCCATCGCCGGGTGGCGACGATGGGGCGCGGGGCGGCGGGGCTGTTCGGGACAACACCCAGAGTGGAGCATCGTCATGAGCCGAAGTGTGCTGGTCGTGGATGACAAGGAGATGCTGCGCGACAGCGTGGCGATGACGCTGCAGCGCGCGGGGATGACGGTGTTCGCCGCGTCGGATGGCGCCTCGGCGCTGGACCTGGTCTCGAAGAAGCGTCCGGACGCGATCGTGACGGACCTGAAGATGCCGGGGATGTCCGGGATCGAGCTGATCGAGAAGGTCCGGGCGCTGGACGAGGATCTCCCGGTGGTGCTGATGACGGCGTTCGGGACGATCGAGACGGCGGTTCGGGCGATGAAGCTGGGCGCGTTCGATTACATCACGAAGCCGTTCGAGGGTGATGAGCTGGTGATCGCGATCAAGCGTGCGATCGAGCACGCGCGGCTGAAGCGTGAGAACGCGTTGCTGCGGATGTCGGATCGCGGGGATGGGGGCGGCGAGGGTGGGTGCGGCGGCGATGGGTTGATGGGGCTCGGGCGGATCATCGGTTCGTCCGAGGTGATGCGGATGGTGAAGGAGGATGTCTCGGCGGTGGCGCGTTCGCACGGGACGGTGCTGCTGTGCGGGGAGTCGGGGACGGGCAAGGAGGTGATCGCGCGGGCGATCCACGAGCTGTCGCCGCGTGCGGGGGAGGCGTTCCTGGGCGTGAACTGCGCGGCGATGAGCGAATCGCTGCTGGAGTCGGAGCTGTTCGGGCACGAGCGCGGGGCGTTCACGGGGGCGGACCGGCTCCGGAAGGGGCGGTTCGAGCTGGCGCACGGCGGCACGCTGCTGCTGGACGAGATCTCCGAGGTGAAGCCGCAGGTGCAGGCGAAGCTGCTGCGGGTGCTGCAGGAGCGGATGTTCGAGCGCGTGGGTTCGAGCACCTCGATGGGCGTGGATGTGCGGGTGGTGGCGACGACGAACCGCGACCTGGCGAGCGAGGTGGAGCGGGGCGGGTTCCGGCAGGATCTGTTCTACCGGCTGAATGTGCTGCCCATCCATCTTCCGCCGCTGCGCGAGCGCGGGGATGATGTGCGGGAACTGGCGCCGCACTTCATCGCGCGGATCGCGGCCCGCGAGGGTCGTGCAGCGCCCGAGGTGAGCGAGGATGCGATGGACCTGCTGTGCGGGTACGGGTGGCCGGGCAATGTGCGCGAGCTTCAGAACCTGTGCGAGCGGGCGGTGGTGCTGTGCGAGGGGGATGCGATCTCGGCGGACCTGATCGGCGGTTGGCTTGGGCGTGGGATGCCGGGGGGCGCGGGCGGCTCGGCCCGGCTTGCCGCGCGGATGGGCGCGGCGGCGGGTCGGCAGATCGCGGAGCCGAAGCCGGCGCTGGTGGCTTCGCCGGGGGCGATGCGCGCGGAGGCGCGTCGCGATGGCGAGGGCGCGGATGGCGGGGTGCCGCGGGTGACGGTGCGTCCGATCGCGCTGAGTGCCGGTTCGGGCGCTTCGGCGCTTGATGCGGCGATGTCGGGCGATGCGGGGCGCGGGATGCGGGTGGATGAGGGGGGCGATGGTTCGGGCGGCGCGATCGGGATCGTGGCGCCATCCGGGCGTTCGGATGGGATGCACATCGTGGTCGATGAGCCGCGGCCGCTGGAGGACATCGAGCGGGAGGTGATCATCAGCACGCTGCAGCGGTTCAATGGCCATCGCCAGCGGACGGCCGAGTCGCTGGGGATCGGGGTGCGGACGCTGGGACTGAAGCTGAAGAAGTGGAAGGAGCAGGAGCTGGTGCCGGCGACGCTGTGATGGCGGCGGGGATGTGGGTTGGTGGGGCTGGGAGGGCTTGGAGGCGATCGCGTGTTCATCGAAGGCCTGACGAATGTCGATGCGCTGCCGACGCTGGAGCGTGCGATGCAGTTCGCAGCGCGTCGGCAGTCGATCATCTCGCACAACATCGCGAACCTGTCGACGCCGATGTTCCAGCCGCAGGATGTATCGGTGGGCGATTTCCAGCGGATGCTGGGCGAGGCGATCGATCGGCGGCGTTCGCGGTTCGGGGGGCACCGCGGGGAGCTGGGGCTGCGTTCGAGCGGTGAGGTGCGGATCGATGGCGGCGGTCGCGGGGGCGGTGGGGATGGAACGCTGCGGCTTCGCCCATCGACTTCGAGCGGGAATGTCTTGTTCCACGACCAGAACGACCGCGATCTCGAGAAGACGATGCAGAGCCTGGCGGAGAATGTGGCGTACTTCCGGGTGTCGTCGGAGCTGTACCGCTCGCACATGAGCCAGATCCGGACGGCGATCTCGCTGCGGATCTGAGCGGGTGCGGGGGGTGGATGGGCGTGATGGCACGCGGATTGCGATGGCTGGGGAGTGGGTTTGATGTCGTGGTGCTCAGCGGGAGCTTCGGATGTATGGATTGCTGGACATCTCTGTGAGCGGCATGGTCGCGCAGCGGGTGCGGCTGAACACGATCGCGGCGAACCTGGCGAATCGTGATGCGGCGTTGGATGCCAATGGTGATCCGAATCCGTTCCGCCGGAAGATCGCCCTGCTGGCGCCTGGGAATCCGGGAGCGGGGACGGCGTCGGGGCGGGAACTGGGTGCCCAGGTGCTGGAGATCGTGGATGACATGTCGGAGTTTCGGAAGGTGTTCGATCCGGGGAACCCGGCGGCGCGTCCTGAGGGGGACCCCGATGAGGGGTATGTGTACCTGCCGAATGTGGATCCGGTGACGGAGCAGGTGAACTCGCTGGAGGCTCAGCGGGCGTATGAGGCGAATGTGGCCGCGGCGGAGGCGTCGAAGGCGCTTGTGGCACAGGCGTTGCGGATGCTCGCCTGATCGGTGGTGAAAGAGACCGCTCGGGCGATGCGTTGTCGTTTCGAGGGGCTGGGCGTGATGCCCCGGAGAGCGTGCCGGCATGAACGATCCTCTGGGACTCATTTCTGGTGGTCAGGGCGGCGTGCGGGGCGTCGGTCCGGGCGTTTCGCGGGCGGACCGGGGCGGCGCGGCGTCGGGGGGCGAGGCGGCCGAGCGGTTCCGTGCGGCGTTGCGCGAGGAGTTCGTGCAGGCCGAGCGGATGCAGCGGAGCGCGGCCGAGTCGGCCGAGCGGGTGAGCGTGAGCGATGACCAGCTGGCGAGCCTGAGCGAGGCGACTCGTCAGGCCGACGATGCAATCAGCACGCTGATGCGACTGTCTGAGCGGATGCGTTCTGCTCACGGGATCGGGCTTGGTGGCGGGGGTGGTGGTTCGGAAGGCGATCGAGCGCCACGGTGACGCGGGTGGAACCCGCGGGTGGCGTCGTGAGGGCTCAAGCGGCGGAGCGCGCGTGTGAGCATTGATCCGGTGGGGCTGCTCGGGCCGGGTGGCGTGGGAGGCGTGCGTGCGCCGGGTGGCGGCGCTGCGCCCGTGGAGGGGAAGGGCGGTTTCGGCGAGCTGCTGCTGCGGAACCTGGGGGAGACGAACAAGCTTCAGAGCGATGCGACGCGTGCGACGGAGGAGCTGCTGGCGGGTCGGCGCGACGATGTCGAGACGGTGCTGATGCAGACGCAGAAGGCCGACACGGCGTTCCGGATGATGCTCGCGGTGCGCAACAAGCTCATGGAAGCGTTCGAGGAGATCAAGCAGTTCCGGGTGTAGCGGGGGGTTGGACCGGCATCGATTGCGCGGTGGTGGGGTGATGTTCCGGGGGTTGGATTCGATCAAAGCGGGCAAGCGGTGAGACGATCGGGTGGTTCCGGGCGTTGTGTCGATGGTTGGATCGTCTGAACACCGCACCGGAGGTCGGCACGGATGAAGGTCTGGGATCGGGCCATCGAGACGAGCAAGCGCTTCCTTGCGCAGCTGTCGGTGACGCAGCGGTTGCTGGTCGGCTCGCTGGCGACGGTGATCGTGCTGGTGCTGTTCGTGGTGCAGCAGTACTCGGCGGGCGTGGCGATGACGGCGCTGTTCCCGGGGGCGCCGGGAGAGGACCAGGCGCAGGCAGAGCGGTTCCTGCAGGCGGGGAACTTCGAGTACGAGACGGTGGATGGGGAGGTGCGGGTCCCGGCGGATCGGTGGCGTGCGATCATCGCGTCGATGGCGGAGGTGCAGGCGCTGCCGAGCGACAACAAGCTGCTGTTCGAGCAGCTGATCAAGGACCAGAGCTGGACGCGTGACCAGTCGGACAAGCACCAGGCGGAGGTGGTGGCGCTGCAGAACGAGCTGGCGGCGATCATCGGTCGGATGCGTGGGATCCGGTCGGCGAATGTGATCGTGGATGTGCCGCGGAATCGGACGCTGGGGCAGCCGAGCCGCGCGCCGACGGCGTCGGTGACTGTGTTCTCATCGAACGGGATCGAGCAGGCGACGGCTGATGCGGTGGCGGAGCTGGTCGCTTCGTCGCGTGCGGGCCTGTCTGTGGACCGTGTGACGGTGGTGGACGGGACGACGAACCGCCGGTTCCGGGCGCGGTCGGCCGAGGATCTGAGCATCGGGACGAACCTGGAATTGGCGCTGCGGATCGAGGCGGAGGCGGAGGAGAAGATCTACGAGGCGTTGTCGGGGATCCCGAACATCGTGGTGGCGGTGCGGGCGCAGGTGGATGCGACGCGGAAGCGTCGGCAGACGAACTCGGTGCTGCCGGTGGACCAGGGGAGCATCTCGGTGCCGGTGCGTGAGACGACGAGCGAGCTCGAGACTCGGATGATCACGAACGCGGGCGAGGGCGGGGTGCGATCGAACACGGGGGTGTCGGTGGAGACGGGGGGCGGCGCGGGGACGGTGACGACCGAGACGACGACGGAGCTGGAGTCGGAGCTGGCCGAGGGGCGGGCGAACGAAGATGTGCTGGACCCGCGGGGGTTCGCGCGGAAGCTCAACGCGGTGGTGAACATTCCGGAGCCGGCGGTGGCGGCGCTGTGGAAGAGCCGGAACCCGGTCGGGGCGGATGCCGATGCGGAAGGGGGAGGCGGCGATGGGGGCGCGGGTGGCGCGGGAGCCGGCGCGGGTGAGCCGAGCGCCGAGGATCTGCGAGCGACCTTCGCGGCGCTGCGGGATGACATCATCGCGATCGTGACGCCTTTGATCGCGACGGACCTGAACGATGGGGGCGAGACGGGGGAGGTCACGGTGACGATGATGCCGGTGATCCCGGACCTGGCGTTGATCCCCGGCGGGGCGGGCGGGGGTGGGGTGCTGGGGCTTCCGATCGATGCGGGCGATCTGGGCGGCGCGGTGAAGACGGGTCTGCTGGCGATGCTGGCGCTGGTGTCGATGGGTCTGGTGGTGATGACGGCGCTTCGGGCGTCGAAGCGTGAGCGGCTTCCTTCGGCGGAGGACCTGGTGGGGATCCCGCCGGCGCTGCAGGATGAGCTTGACCTGATGGGCGAGGCGAGCGAGGTGGATGCGGCGCTGGAGGGCCGGGAGCTGACGGAGGATGAGGTCCGTGCGCAGCAGTTGTTCTCGCAGGTGAAGGAGTTGGTGAAGGAGCGTCCTGAGGATGCGGCGGCGCTGGTGATGCGGTGGATGCGCGAAGACGAGTGAGGAGCGCTGATGTCGGGTGTTTCGAACAGAAAGATCGGCGATCGGCTGCCCTCGAGCGTTGGCGAGCTGGACGGGCTGACGAAGGCGGCGGTGCTGCTGCTGAGCCTGGACACGGAGTCGGCGACGCTGCTGCTCAAGCACATGTCGACCGAGAAGGTCGAGGAGGTGACGCGCGAGCTGGCGAAGCTGGGTCGCGTGCCCTCGAAGCTGCTCGGCGAGGTGGTTGAGGAATTCTACGGGCTGTCGCTGGCGTACCGGTACCAGAACGAGGGCGGGCTGGAGTACGCGCGGGTGCTGCTGAAGGATGCGCTGGACCCGAAGGTGGCCCAGCGGATCCTGGGGCAGATCCAGACGCAGGTGACGAAGGCGCCGTTCGCGTTCCTGCAGAAGGCCGAGAGCGAGAACCTGCTGACCTTCATCCAGGATGAGCACCCGCAGACGATCGCGCTGATCCTGTGCCACCTTCCGCACCACAAGGGGGCCGAGATCCTGGCGGGGCTGCCGATGCAGAAGCAGGTGGAGGTGGTCAAGCGTGTGGCGAACATGGAGCAGACGAACCCGATGATGGTGCGGGAGGTTGAGAAGGGTCTGGAGTCTCGGTTGTCGGCGATGCTGACGCAGTCGATGGAGAAGGCCGGCGGTGTTCCGACGGTGGCGGAGATGCTGAACCTGACGGATCGGTCGACGGAGAAGGCGATCATGGAGGGGCTGGAGGCGGAGGATCCGGACCTCGTCGAGGAGATCCGGCGGCTGATGTTCGTGTTCGAGGACATCGTGCTGGTGGACGACAAGGGGATCCAGGCGGTTCTGCGCGAGGTGGACAACGAGGAGCTGACGCTGGCGCTGAAGACGGCTTCGGAGGATCTGAAGTCGAAGATCTTCGGGAACATGTCCGAGCGTGCGGCGACGCTGGTGAAGGAGGACATGGAGTACATGGGTCCGGTGCGGCTGGCGGATGTGGAGGCGGCGCAGCAGCGGATCGTGGATGTGGTGCGCCGCCTCGAGGAGGCCGGCGAGATCATCATCGCGGGTCGTGGCGGGCAGGAAGAGATGATCGTCTGAGTCGTGAGGAAGGTCTTCGATGGGTCTGATCCGGCAGAAGGATGCGACAACGCTGCTGCCCGATGCGGTGGTGCTCGATCTGGGCGATCTGGCGCGTCAGGGCGATGCGCTGATCGCGCGGGCGCGGGCGCAGGCCGATCGGATCGTGAGCGAGGCTCGGGCGGAGCGCGATCGGCTGCTGGCGACGGCGTCTGCGGATGGGCGTGCGCGTGGGCTGGAGGAGGGGCATCGTGAGGGGCTGGAGAAGGGCAGCGCGCAGGGGCGTCAGGAGGCGCTGGTGTCGGTGCGGGCGCGTGCGGCGGAGGTGGGAGAGGGGTGGGGCGGGTGCCTTGAGCGGTTCGAGCGGGCGCGGGAGGAGATGTGCAGCGCGGTGCGGGATGAGCTGGTGCGGTTCGCGGTCGCGTTCGCGGAGCGGGTGACGCGGCGTGCGATCGCGCTGGATGCGCGGGCGATCGAACCGATCATGGAGGAGGCGATCGGG
This sequence comes from Phycisphaerales bacterium, assembly GCA_052168315.1. GTDB lineage: Bacteria > Planctomycetota > Phycisphaerae > Phycisphaerales > UBA1924 > JBQLZO01. The sequence goes on from JBQLZO010000043.1 coordinate 59,055, forward strand.
CTGGTGGTCGGGTGCGGGAAGATCGCGGTGCGGATCTCCGGTGAAGACATGCCGCTGGCGCGGGAGATCCTCGGCGATGTGCTGGACCGGATCGGGTGCTCGGATGGTGTGGAGCTGGTCGAGGATGCGTCGCTGTCGCACGGGTCGTGCGTGGTGCGGACGGAGTCTGGGAGCGTGGATGCGACGGTTGAGACGATGATCGGGCGGATGAGCGCGCTGCTGCTGCCGGATGGGGTGGGGCGGGATGCGGCGCTGGATGCGGGTGCGGAATTGGATGCTGCGGGCGGGGAGGGGATCGCGGGGGAGGCCAGCGCCGTTGGCGCGGGCGGTGATGGTGGTGGCGTGGCGGGCGATGATGCGGCGAGGGATGAGTCGGGCGGGGATGGCGATGCGGATGATGGATCGGATCGGGATGCCGGGGCCTCGGCATGACGGTGCTGGGGCCGCTGATCGATCGGGTGCGCGGGATCGAGCCGATGGGCGTGTCGGGTCGGCTGGTGTCGATGCGCGGGCTGGCGGCGCGGGTGGCTGATTTCCACGCGCCGATCGGTTCGATCGTTCGGATCGGGCGGTCGGACCGTCTGGGCGAGGTGGTGGGGTTCGACGGCCGGCAGGCGATCGCGATGCTGTACGACCCCTCGCCGGGGGCGCGCTCGGGCGACCGGGTGCACCTTCATGAGTCGGCGCCGTCGGTGCTGGTGGGCGAGGGCCTGCTGGGGCGTGTGGTGGATGGGTTCGTTCGCCCGATCGACGGGCGCGGGGCGATCGGGAATCGCTCGGCGCGTTCGCTGTATCCAGCGCCGATGAGCGCGATGTCGCGGGCGCGGATCCGGGTGCCGATGGCGACGGGCGTGCGGGCGATCGACACGATGGTGACGCTGGGTCGCGGGCAGCGGCTTGGGATCTTCGCGGGCCCGGGCGTGGGCAAGTCGACGCTGCTGGGGATGCTGGCGCAGCGGTGCTCATCGGATGTGAATGTGATCGCGCTGATCGGTGAGCGCGGGCGCGAGGTTCGGGATTTCGTGGAGGATGCGCTGGGCGAGGAGGGGCTGCGGCGGTCGGTGGTGGTGGTGGCGACGAGCGATGAGTCGCCGCTGCTGCGGGTGCGGGCAGCGCACGCGGCGTGCGCGATCGCGGAGCACTTCCGCGAGCGCGGCGGCGATGCGATGCTGATGATCGACTCGGTGACGCGGTTCGCGCACGCGCAGCGGCAGATCGGGCTGACGATCGGCGAGCCGCCGGCGACGCGCGGGTACACGCCGAGCGTGTTCGCAGCGCTGCCGACGCTGCTGGAGCGCGCGGGGTGCGTGGAGGCGGGGGCGGATGGGCGCGGGGGCGGGTCGATCACGGGGTTGTACACGGTGCTGGTCGAGGGCGATGACATGACCGAGCCGATCGCGGATGCGGTGCGGGGGATCCTGGATGGGCACCTGATGCTGTCGCGGCGGCTGGCGCAGAGCGGGCGGTTCCCGGCGATCGATGTGCTGGATTCGATCTCGCGGCTGGCGGATGAGATCTGCGCCGGGCCGCATGTGGAGGCGCGGCGTGCGGTGCGGCGTTTGATCGCGGCGCACCGGGAGGTCGAGGAGCTGCTGCAGATCGGGGCGTATGTGAGCGGGTCGAATCCGGTGGCGGACCGCGCGATCGCGCTGAGCGATGAGATCGATGGGCTGCTGATGCAGCGGCGCGATGAGAGCGAGGCGTTCGAGGCGTCGGTCGAGCGGCTGCGCCGGATCGCAGCGCAGGGGGTGCGGGGCGGTGGCGAGCGGCGGGGTGAGTCCTGATCGGAGGCGGGATGGCGCGGTTCGTGTTCGCATTGCAGCCGCTGCTGGAGCAGCGTGAGCGGGCCGAGGGGGAGGCGCAGCGCGCGGTGGCGGAGATCGAGCGTGAGCGTCGGGCGCTGGAAGAGCGGCTGCGCGCGGTGCAGGGTCACCTGTCCCGGGGGCGTTCGGATGTGCGGTCGGCGCTGGGCGCAGGGGTGGTGTCGATCGGCGATGTGCGGCTGCAGGCGCAGGCGGGGATCGGTTGGGAGGGGGAGGCGCGTCGGATCGTGGTGGAGCTTGCGGGGGTGGCGCGTCGGCTGGAAAGGGCGCGGGGGGTGCTGCGCGAGGCGAGCACGGCACGCCGTTCGCTGGAGCTTCTGCGTGACCGGCGGCGGTCGGAATGGGAGCGCGAGCGGCGGAGGGCGGAGGCGGCCGCGAGCGATGAGCTTGTGACGATCCGGGCCGCGCGGTCGCTTCGCGTGGATGGCGATGGCGGCGTGCCCGATTCGAGTGGAATGTTCTGATCAACGATGCGCAGTCTCGGAAGCATGATCTCGATCATCGCCATCGCGAATGTCGTCGCGGCGATCGCGGTTTTGGGTTGGCTGGTCTCGACGCACCGGCTGAGCCCGGAGCGGATCCACGCGCTGCGGACGCTGTTCGCGGATCCGGTGTATGTGGAGGAGGCGCGGCTGAAGGCGGAGGAGCGCGAGCGGGAGGCGGCGGCGGCGGAGGCGGTGGAGCAGGGGATGGTGGGGACGATGCCGATCAACGCGGAGCAGCGGTTGGCGATCCTGCGTGAGGGCGAGGAGATGTTCAAGCAGCAGAACGAGCGGATCCAGCGTGAGACGCGGGACCTGATCGAGACGCTGCGGAACGAGCGGGCGGCGCTGGACCGGATGATCGCGGACTTCGAAAAGGACCGGGATGCGTTCGATGCGATGCGGGCGATGATCTCCGAGCAGGAGACGAGCGCGCAGTTCCAGCAGACGCTGAAGGTGCTGGAGGGGATGAAGCCGAGCGATGGGGCGGAGGTGCTGGACGCGATGATCGTGGGCGGGAAGAAGAACCAGGTGGTGAATTATCTGAATGCGATGTCGCCGCGGACCGCGAGCCGGATCCTGACGGAGTTCGAGGCGCGGGACCCGGCGCTGGCGGCGGATTTGCTCGAGCGGCTTCGGACCTTCGGCATCGAGGCCGTGCCTGAGTGAGGAGCGATCGGCATGATGATCCGATATGTCGATGGGGTCGGCGTGCTGGGGGGGCTTGGCTGGAACCCGGCGTCGGGCGCGGGTGTGATGCAGCTCGGAGGGTTGGCGGGCGGTGTCGGCGCGGGCGGTGCTGGTGCGAAGGCGTTCGAGGGGGCGCTGGCGGGCCAGAGCGAGCGGATGCGGGATCGGCGCGGTGCTGATGAGCTGGCGCTGCCGGTCGCGAGCGAGCGCCCGGGTGCGCTGGAGGGCGGGCGCGGGCGGGTCGATGGTGATGGGCGTGGAGCGGCGTTGGACTTACGGGAGGGCGAGGCGCGCGGGGCTGGGCGTGGTGCGGGGTCGCGGGCGATCGAGGATGCGGGGGATGGGGATGCCGGCGAGCGGGCGCCGGTGGAGCAGCGGGCGGGGATGCGTCGGGCGCGGGCGGGCGGTGATGGGGAGCGCGGATCGCATGCTGCGGGTGGCGGTGAGGCGGCGGGGCGTTCGGGCGATGGGCGCGCTGCGGTGGGCGGCGCTGCGGGCGGCGGCGGCGCGGTGTCCTCGGGCGCGGGGAGCGCTGGCGCGGCGGGTGGCGGTGGTAGTGGTGGTGGTGGCGGAGGGGTGCGGCTTGTGAGCTCGGCGGGTGGACTGGGGATGGCGATGACGGGGATGGGTTCGGAGGCGAGTGGCGGGACGGCGAAGGCGGGGGCGGGCGCGGAAGCGGGCGCGCGACGGGCGGATGGTGAGGCGGTGGTGCGCGCGGCGGCGCGGGGGATCTCATCGGCGATCGCTCAGAAGGGTGGGGCGATCACGATCCGGTTGATTCCTGAGACGCTGGGGGCGCTGCGGATCCAGGTTGAGGTGGATGGGGGGAAGGTGGGGGTTCGGATCGAGGCGACGACGGCGCAGGCCGCGGAGCTGTTGGGGTCGCAGTCGGGGAGCCTGCGGCAGTCGCTGGAGGCGCGGGGGATGCAGGTGGACCGGATCCAGGTGGTGGCGCCGTCGGTCGAGCAGGCTCGGGCGGGCGCGGGTGGTGAGCAGCGTGGCGGGGGTGGGCAATCGGATGCGGCGCGCGATGAGCCGGGCGGGGATGGGAGCGGCGCGCGGTCTGGGCACGAGCGCGGGGCATCCGAGCAGCGGGGGCGCGGCTCGGATGATGCGGCGGGGCGTCACGCGGGGACGGGAGCACCGTTCGGGGCGCTCGGGCCGCTGGAGCGGTTCGGGCAGCGGCTGGGGAGCGTGCTGGGCGGGGACCGGAACTGAGCCGGTCGGTCGGGCGGTGATGCGGGGCCCGGCACGCGCTTTGCGTTGGGAGTGCCGAGGCCGCGCGCCGAGTGGTGCGCCCAGCGCGAACGAGGTGGACCATGTCATCGATCGGCGGAGTGGGATCGGCATCATCGCCGGTGCAGACCACGAACGGGTTCGGGTCGCTGGACTCGGACGAGTTCATGAAGATCATCTTCACCGAGTTGCAGACGCAGGATCCGCTGCAGCCGAACGATACCAACGCGCTGCTGGAGCAGCTGTCGACGATCCGTTCGATCGAGTCGGACCTGGACCTGTCGCAGAAGCTCCAGACCTTCGTGTCGCAGAACGAGGTGGTGAGCGCTGCGGGGCTGGTGGGCAAATTCGTGGCGGCCAAGGGGCCGTTCGGATCGGACCAGGTCGGGTTCGTTGATTCGGTGCTGATCACATCGCAGGGTCCGAAGCTGAATCTCTCGAACGGGGCGCAGGTCGACTTCGACCGGATCACGGAGATCATCGATCCGCAGCTGATCGGCGGGGCTGCGCCCGAGCCGGAGCCGGAGGGCGACGATGGGGCGGGCGATCCGGCGGGCGAGGGTGAGGGCGAGGGGTCGGCGGATCCGCCTGAAGAGGAGTCGAAGCCCGAGGAAGAGGGCGAGCAGGATCCTCCGGGCGGGGCGTGATCGATGCTGGGATCCGGCGATGAGCTTCTTCGGAAACTGTCCGGCGCTGCGCGCTCGGAGCCGGCGGTGGCGCGGGGTGGCACGGTTCCGGGTGATGCGGGGGTGGGGTTCGCATCTCTGCTGCGCGCGAAGGGTCGGAGCGAGGATGATCCGATCGAGGTGGCCCAGGATGTGGAGTTCGAGTGCGATGAGGCGTTGAGGCGTCGGCTCGGGCGGGCCGCGGACCGTGGGGCTGCGCGTGGGCTGGCGTGCCTGGCGGCGGTCGTGCCGGGGGGCGTTGTTCGGATTGATGCGGGGCGGCGGATGGTGGTGGGGTGGATCGGGCCGGTGGGGGATGAGCCGGTGGAGGGGATCGATGGGCTTGTGGTGATGGGGCCTGAGGGGGACGAGGCAGCCGGTGCGCAGCGCATCTTCGGCGTGGGTCTGCACGGTCGGAGGCCGTGCTCGTTGGGGGGAACGGTGGAGCCGGATGGGGGTGGCGGGGGCTCGGGCGTGCGTGATCAGCGTCGGCCCGTGGGTGGCCCGCTGATTGCGATCTCGCTGGCCGCGGGGCAGATCAGCGCGGGGATCCTCGCGCTGTTCGGCGATCGCGATGGCGGGTCGGGTGGGGGGGACGGAACGCCGGGTGGGTCCGGCGCGACACCATGAGAGAGGAATCGACCGCATGGGTCTGACCACGGCCATGTTCAACGCACTCTCGGGGCTCAATGCGCACAGCCGCAAGCTCGAGGTGATTGGCAACAACATCTCGAATGTCAACACGACGGCGTTCAAGGGATCGCGGTTGATGTTCGAGTCGCAGTTCGCGCGGACCTTCGCGATCGGGACAGCGCCGGGGGCGACGACCGGGGGGACGAACCCGGGGCAGGTGGGGCTGGGCGTGAGCGTGAGCGGGACGCAGCGGAACTTCCAGGGCGGATCGCTGGGGATCACGGGGATCAACACGGACCTGGCGATCGAGGGGAACGGGATGTTCGTGGTCGATCGCGGCGGGACGCCGTTGTACACGCGAGCGGGCGGGTTTCAATTGAACGAGGCGAATGAGCTGGTCACGGCCCGGGGCGAGCGGCTGCAGGGGTATGGAGTGGATGCGAGCCTGAGGGTGGTGCCCGGCGCGCTGCAGACGATCCGGGTTCCGGTGGGCGACCTGACGATCGCGGAGGCGACGAGCGCGGTGCGGCTGTCGGGGAACCTGAACGCGGATGGGGAGGTCGGTGGCAACGGATCGCTGTTGCTGTTCTCGCCGCTGGAGGCGGGCGGGGCGCCGATCACGGCGACCACGGCGCTCTCCGCGATCGACGGCGTGCCGGATGCGCCGTTTGCAGATGGGGACACGATCACGGTGGAGGGTGCGAGCCGCGGAGGCAAGACGGTGCCGGCGGCGTCGTTCCCGGTGACGGCGGACGCGACGGTGGAGGACTTTCTCGGGTTCCTGACCTCGCTGCTGGGGATCGTGCCGGATGGCGGCGATCCGGATGCTCCGGAGTCGGGTGGATTCGAGGTCGATGCGGACGGGCAGATCGCTCTGCGCGGAAACATCGGTCAGAGCAACGAGCTGTCGCTGAACGCGGAGAACATCCGGCTGTCGGACATCGATGGGGTGACGAAGCCGAACCAGCCGTTCGAGGTGACGCGGACGGAGGATGCGACGGGCGAGTCGGTGCGGCACACCTTCGTGGTGTACGACTCGCTGGGCACGGTCCGGACTGTTGATGTGACGATGGTGCTCGCGGCGCGTGACAGCGGCGGGACCTACTGGCGTGCGTTCGCGCACTCGGATGATGATGCGGGCGAAGCACTGAACATCGAGATGGCCGGCGCGGACGGGGTGTTCGGGACGGATGTGCCGCTGATCCATTTCGATAACTTCGGAGAGCTGGTGGAGCCGGGCTCGCTGGGGATCTCGCTGGACCTGTCGGGGACCGGTGCGGCGTCGCCTTTGCAGTTCGAGATGAGCCTGAGCTCGGAGAGCGGCCGGGTGACGGCGTTCTCGAATGTAAGCGGGGTGTCGGAGCTGGCGGCGACGGACCGGGACGGGGTGCCGTTCGGCGTGCTGGAGAGCTTCGGGGTTGGCGGCGACGGCGTGGTGGTGGGCGCGTTCTCGAACGGGCTGAGCCGTGAGCTCGGGCAGGTGGTGCTGGCGACATTCGCGAATGTGGAGGGCCTGGTGGATGCGGGCGGGGGGTTGTTCTCGGTGGGGCCGAACTCCGGCGAAGCGGTGATCGCGCAGCCCGGCGGGTTCGGCACCGGGTCTGTGGTGGGCGGCGGGCTGGAGCTGTCGAACGTGGACCTCGGGCGTGAGTTCATCGACATGATCCTGACGCAGACGGGGTACTCGGCATCGACCCGGGTGATCAGCACCTCGGACCAGTTGCTGCAGCAGCTGATCTCCATCGTTCGGTAGATCCAACGGCGCGGGGGCGCGGGGCAACGGAGGCAGTCATGATCGCACTGACCAGGCTGAACGGGCAGCAGTTCGTGCTCAACGCGGAGCTGATCAAGATCGTCGAGGGGACGCCGGACACGACGATCCGGCTGACGAACGGGGAGTCGTACATCGTTCGGGAGACCCCGGAACTGGTGGTCGATCGGGCGATCGAGTACGGGCAGTTGCTTCGGGGGATCGAGGTGCGGCACTGACGGCGGGGCGGGGGGGCGGCGGGGCACCCCGGCGGCGGATCGCACGGGATCCGGGGGTGGGCGCGGCGGGCGATGGGTCGGTGTGTGCCGATCGCGACGGTTGGCCGGTCAAGATGGTTATCGCGCACGCCGATGCAGGCGTGGATCGGGCGCGTGCGCGGGATGGGTGTCCGGAGCGGCCCCCGCGGGCGCGGGATAGCGGAAGGGATCGGACAGGAACGCGATGGATCCGTTTACCCTGATTGGACTCGCGCTGGGGCTCGGCCTGATCGTGATGGCGATCGCGCTGGGCGGGAGCTTCATCGCGTTCGTTGACATCCCGTCGATCCTGATCGTGGGCGGCGGTTGCATCGCGTCGCTGCTGGTGGCGTTCCCGCTGGCGAATCTGTTCGGTCTTCCGAAGGTGCTGCTCAAGGCGGTGGGGAAGGGCGCGGTGGATCCGGCGGAGATGATCCGCTCGATGGTGCGTTTCGCGGAGGTGGCGCGTCGTGACGGGATCCTGGCGCTGGAGGGTATGACGGACGAGATGGAGGATGACCTGCTGGTGATCGGGGTGAAGATGGCGGTGGACGGGACGGATCCGGACCTGATCCAGGCGATCCTGGACGCGGACATCGAGAACATGGTGATCCGTCACGAGGCGGGCAAGGGGATGATGGATGTGGCGGGCAAGTACGCTCCGGCGTTCGGGATGATCGGGACGCTGGTGGGCCTGGTGGCGATGCTGGCGAACATGGACGACCCGTCGGCGATCGGCGCCGGCATGGCGGCGGCCCTGCTGACAACGCTCTATGGCGCGGTGGTGGCGAACTGCATCTTCCTGCCGCTGTCGGACAAGCTGGCGCTGCGGAACGAGGAAGAGATCCTGATGAAGACGATCGTGCTGAAGGGCGTGATGTCGATCCAGGCGGGCGACAACCCGCGTGTGGTGGAGCAGAAGCTGCTGACCTTCATCCCGCCGGGGGCGCGGGCGTCGTTCGGGGGCGAAGAGGGTGGCGGCGAGCAGCGCAAGGCGGCGTGACCGGGCGGTTCCTCGCGGGCGTGGTTCGATCGAGGGTGATGCGAGATGGCCAGGCGTCAGAAGAAGCCGAGCGCGGGTGTGCCTGAGTGGGTGGTGACCTACGGGGACATGATGTCGCTGCTGCTGTGCTTCTTCATTCTGCTGGCGGCGTTCTCTGAGCTGAAGCGTGAGCACGAGTACCAGCGTGTGATCACGGCGGTGAAGGAGGCGTTCGGGTACGCGGGCGGGATCGGGGTGGTGCCGACGGACGATCCGCCGCTGCGGTCGATGATCGAGGTGCTGGAGAACCTCTCTGAGGAGTCTCTGAAGGAGACGAAGGTCTCGCGGTCGCCGGATCGGGGGATGGAGGGGCGGCAGACCCGGGTGAGCAAGGTTCCGGAGGGGCTGATGTTCACGATCGGGGGCGCGCTGACCTTCGAGCCGGATTCGGCGCAGCTGCGTGAGAGCGCGAAAACGGAACTGGTTCGGGTCGCGGACATGATCCGGGGGCGTCGGAACAAGATCTCGGTGCGGGGGCACGCGGCCCGTGGGGAGCTGATGTCGCCGGGGGCGGAGATCGATCTGCTGGATCTCTCGTATTACCGGGCGAGGGCGGTCGCGGACTTTCTGGTTGCGCAGGCGGGAATCCGGCGGGAGCTGATCGCGATCGAAGCGCGGGGCGATGCGGAGCCGATGATCGCGAGGGCCTACTCGTCGCAGCAGCAGGGCGAGAACCGGCGCGTGGACATCATCTTGACCGAGATCGTCGTCGACGATGTCTCGGCGGACACCGAGTTGTTGCGTGATGGTCTGGTTCCGGAGGTTCCGGACCGGCGTTGATGGGTCCGCGGCCCCAGGAACCAGGGATCGAGCCATGAGCGAAGAAGCCGCCGCGTCCGCCGAGTCCCCGAAGAAGGGGTTGTCGCTGAAGATGATCCTGGTGGTCCTCGGGCTGCTGATCGCGGAGGGCGCGATCGTGGTGGGGGTGATGGTGTTCATCGGGAAGCCGTCGGAGGTGCAGGCGGTGGACCTGGGCGGGGTGGTGGATCCGAACGAGCGGCTGATCGAGATCCCGCTGGTGCACGAGCGGTTCAATAACGATGCGGAGGGCCGGCTGTGGATCTGGGACACGGAGATCGTGCTGCAGGTCAAGGCCCGTCATGAGGAGGCGGTTCGGAAGGGGATCGAGAGCCGGCAGGCGCAGATCCGCACGGGGATCGCCCGGATCTGGGCGGCGGCGCGGCACCATCACTTCAACGAGCCGGGGCGGGTCACGCTCTCTCGGCAGGCGTTGGAGATGCTCAATCGCGACATCTTCGAGCGGGACCCGACGGGGGAGGAGCGGATCGCGAATGTGCTGATCCCGAAGTGCATGGGGTTCCCATCGGACTATTGATTGCGCGGTCGGGGTGGCCGCTCGTGCGTGATGGGCTGATGGGTGCGCTGGGGTGCCACGCCTTTGCGGTGTCGGCCCGCCTGAGCGCGGGGTTTGATTGTGTCGAAAGCGGCGCGGGCTCGTGGGGTGGTGGCGCGATGGTCGATCCTCGGGGTGTGACAGCGCGCACCGCCGGAGGGATCGACCATGCCCGATGAAGAACGACCGGAGATGCAGGCACAGGATGAGGGCGCGGGCTCCGATGCCGCGGATGGTGGCGGCGCGGGCGATGAGGATGTCGCGGCGGGGCTGGCGGCCGAGGCGCTGGAAGCGGTGCAGGCGGCGATCGACGATGCGACGGGCGGTGGGTCGCGCGGATCGGGCGGGCCCAGATCCGGGGCGTCGGGGGATGCGGAACCGGGGCGGGTTGAGCTGCCGGTGTTCGAGGACCGGGATGATGACCCGGAGGCGCAGTCGCTGGAGCTGCTCTCGGATGTGAACCTGCATGTGAAGATCGAGCTGGGTCGGACGAAGATGCTGATCGAGGATGTGCTGCGGCTGAGCGCCGGTTCCGTGGTGGAGCTGGACAAGCTGGCGGGCGATCCCGTGGATGTGTTCGTGAACGAGCGGCTGGTGGCGCGGGGCGAGGTGCTGGTGCTGAACGACAATTTTTGTGTTCGTGTGAACGAGATCATCGATGCCAAGGCGTTCTCTCAGGCGCAGGCGCAGGCGCAGGCTGCGGGCGGCGGCGGGTCGGCGGATAGCAAGGCGGCGTAGGGGGCGGGGCGGTGCGCGGCGGGGGGGCGGTGATGCAGGCGGAACGACCAGGAGGGTCGGTCCAGTGCGATGAAGCCAGGAGGGCGAAGCGTGAGTCCACGCCGGGTGCGATATCCAAGATGGTCGGCGGCGGCGTGCCTCGCGGGGTGCCTCGCTGTGGGCGTGGTGGGGGTGCCAGCGCTCGGCGTCTCGGTGGGCGATGGGAGCGAGGGGCTGGGGCGCGGCGGGGTCGGCGCGCCGGCGGCGGTGCATGATCGGTCGGTGGTGGAGTCGGGTGCGGGTGCGGTGATCGGTGCGGGGTCGGAGTCCGGTGGGGAGCCGGGTGAGGGCGCGGCGCTGGAGCGGGATGCGGGCGGCGCGGCGGGATCGGATGAGGCGGGCGGAGCGGAGTCTTCGCGGTCGGCGCTGGTCTCGGCGCGGGAGTCGCTGCCGCTGGGCGCTTCGCTCGATGGCGATCGCGGCGCGCCGGCGTCGGGCGGCGGCGCGGTGGGCGGAGATGGGTTCTTTGGGCACTGGGCGTTCCGGACGGGCGGCGCGCTGGCGATCGTCATTGCGCTGGCGCTGGTCCTGCGTTCGCTGGCGCGGGCGGTGGCGGGGCACGCGGGGGGGATCCGCGGGCAGCTCGGCGCGGGTGGACGGGCGCCATCCGGTGTGCTGGGCGTGCTGGGGCGGTTCCCGATCGCGCGTGGGCAGACGCTGGTGCTGCTGCGTGTTGATCGGCGGGTGCTGCTGCTGAGCCAGACGCCGGCGGGGTTCGGCACGCTGACGGAGATCGTTGATCCGGAAGAGGTCGCGTCGATCGTGGGCAAGTGCGAGGCGGGGGCGCGTTCGGGCGATGATGGCGGGTTCCAGGGCGTGATGCGGGCGCTGGAGCGGGATCCATCGGTGGCGCGGGGGCCGATGTCCGGTGATCGGTTCGCGACGGGTGATCGGTTCGCGCGGTCGGGCGCGGGGTCGGGCGCTGGGGTGGGTGCTGGGATGGGCGCTGGGGGCGGCGGCGATTCGGGCGGGCGGGATGCGACGGCCCACGCGATGTCGATTCTGGATGCGCCGCGGCGCGCTTCGGGCGCGCGCGGCGGTGGTGGGGGGGCGATCGCGTGAGCACGGGCGTTCGGCTGATCTGCGTGTTTCTGAGCGTGGTGTGCGCGATGGCGACGCCGGCGGTGTCGCTTGCGCAGGCGGGCGCGGAGCCGGTGGGGCCGCCGGCGATCGGGGACGGGTCGGCGGCGGGCGCGGGGGCGGGCGCGGGCGTGAATCCGGTGACGGTGCTGGAGTCGGCGGCGTCGGCGGTTCCGGGGCTGGAGGGTGGGCTGTCGGGCGCGCTGAACATCATCCTGCTGCTGACGGTGCTCTCGCTGGTGCCGACGATCATGGTGATGTGCACCTGCTTCGTGCGGTTCATCATCGTGCTGGGTCTACTGAAGCAGGCGCTGGGGACGCAGACGCTTCCGCCGTCGCAGGTGATCCTGGCGCTGTCGCTGTTCATGACCTTCCTGGTGATGAAGCCGACGCTGGACCGCGTGTACAACGAGGCGATCGTGCCGTACCAGAGCGGCGAGATCACGAGCCAGCTGGAGATGTGGGAGCGGGCGCGGCTGCCGATTCGTGATTTCATGTTCGCGCAGATCGAGGCTTCGGAGAACTGGAGCGCGGTCTACATGATCATGAACTACCGGGGGCTGGACACCTCGGAGCCGGAGTCGATGACGCGGGCGGATGTGGACATGCTGACGCTGATCCCGGCGTACATGCTCAGCGAGCTCAAGATCGCGTTCCTGATGGGATTCAAGGTGTACCTGCCGTTCCTGATCATCGACATCGTGATCGCATCGCTGCTGATCTCGATGAGCATGATGATGCTGCCGCCGGTGCTGATCTCGCTGCCGTTCAAGATCCTGCTGTTCGTGCTCGTGGATGGCTGGCAGCTGGTCGTGGGCTCGCTGCTGATGAGCGTGAGCGTGGATCCCGGGACGACGGCGAGCGCCATCGAGGCGGCGTCGGGCGTGGTCGGGGTGGTTCCGTAGCGGCGGCGCTGTCGCGCGCGCATCGAAAGGAGCGGTTGAGGCCATGTCCGAGTACGCGCCGCTGGAAATCGTCCGCGAGTCGCTGATGATCGCGATGAAGATCAGCTTCCCGATCCTGGTCTCGGGGGTGCTGATCGGGCTGATGATCTCGATCGCGCAGTCGGTGACGCAGATCCAGGAGCAGACGCTGACGGTGGTTCCGAAGCTGTTCGCGATGCTGATCGTGGCGATCATCCTGCTGCCGTGGCTCGTGTCCAAGCTGATGGACTTTGCGATCCAGATGTTCTCGTTGTTCTGAACCGGACCTTCGGACCCCTTCCACCGCCATGCCCATCGCGCTTGAGCCCTTGCTCCCGCACATCCCGGCGTTCGTGGTCGTGCTCTCGCGGATCGCGGGGCTGTTCCTGTTCGCGCCGCTGCTGTCCTCGTCGGCGATCCCGCTGCAGATCAAGATCCTGCTGGTGCTGGCGTTCGCGGTGAGCGTGTACCCGACGGTGGGTTTCGCGGGGATGGCCTATGTGCGGCTGGACCTGTACTCGCTGGCGCCGCTGATGGCCAGCGAGATGCTGATCGGGGCGGTGATCGGGCTGCTGGCGGCGCTCCCGTTGCACGCGGTGCAGCTCGGCGGGCTGCTGGTGGGGCAGCAGATCGGGCTGGGGATGGCGCAGGTGGTGAACCCGGCGATGGACATCGAGGGCGACAACCTGGGGCAGATGCTGTTCCTGATGACGCTGGCGCTGTTCATGGGGATGGGCGGGATCGAGGTGCTGTTTGGCGGTGTGGTGCACACCTTCGCGGCCGTGGGGCCGGGGGGGCTGGCGTTGTCGGAGGCGCCGCTGCACCTGGTGCTCGGGCTGCTCGCGTCGGGGTTCGATCTGGCGCTGCGGCTGGCGATGCCGGTGCTGGCGATCATCTTCGCCGAGAACGCGGTGATGGGCTTCGTCATGAAGACGATGCCGACGCTGAACATTATGTCGTTCGGGTTCCCGATCCGGATCATCCTGGGGCTGTTCGTGCTCGTCGTGGCGCTCGGTGTGATGTACGGGCACATGTTCGAGGAGGTTGATTTCTCGCTGGCGACGATCGAGCGTTGGGTGGCGGCGCTGCACGGCCCGGATGTCGCGCCGGGGCCCGCGGACGAAGCTGGATTTTCGGCGATGGATGGGGCTGGGTTCGGCGGCGGGTGGGATGGGAGAGGTCGCTGATGGCCGAGGACCTTGGCGAGAAGACGGAGGCCCCGACGGGGAAGCGGCTGAGCGAGGCCCGTGACCGCGGGCAGGTTCCCAAGAGCCAGGACCTGATCGCGGTGATCGTGATGAGTGGCGCGGTGACTGCCATCGCGGTGCTCGGTCCTTCGATCTTCCACGCGACGACGAACGCGATGCGGGTGGCGTTGTCGCCGGACTCGCTGATGTCCGGGGTGTGGTCGCGGGAGTGGCGGACCGCGCCGACGCTGATCGCGCGGGAGATGCTGGTGCACAGCATCCCGATGTTCGTGGTGATGATGATCGTGGGCGCGATCGCGCACCTGGTGCAGACGGGGCCGGTGCTGGCGGGTCGGGCGCTGAAGCCGGATCTGAACCGGCTGAATCCGATCAACGGGGCGAAGAAGCTGTTCGGGAAGCGGATGCTGGTGAAGACCGGGATGGACCTGGGGAAGCTGGTGCTGGTGATCGCCTCTGCGGCGATGGTGATCCGGCACGAGCTGCCGACGGTGCTCTCGTTGATGGGGTTCGGGCTCGAGGCGGCGGTGGTGGAGGCGGCGATGGTGGTGGTGCGTGTGTCGGCGGTCGTGCTGCTGGCGCTGCTGGTGCTGGCGCTGCTGGACCTGATCTACCAGCGGATGCAGCACACCGAGGACCTGAAGATGACGAAGCAGCAGGTCAAGGATGAGCGGAAGTCGACGGATGGCGATCCGCAGACGAAGGCTCGGCAGATGCGGATCGCGCGGCAGATCGCGCTGCAGCGGCTTGGGCAGGATGTGCCGGGGGCGGATGTGGTGGTGGCGAACCCGACGCACTTCTCGGTGGCGCTGCGGTACGACCCGGAGACGATGGGGGCGCCGGTGGTGGTGGCGAAGGGGGCGGACTACCTGGCGCTGAAGATCCGGTACATCGCGACGGCGCATTCGGTGCCGATCGTGGAGCGTCCGCCGCTGGCTCGGGCGCTGTACCGGGAGGTGCAGCCGGGGCAGCAGGTTCCGCACCACCATTTCGAGGCGGTGGCGGAAGTGCTGGCGTATGTGTATCGCCTGGACGGTCGGGCGGCGTCGATGACGGAGCCGAAGCCGGCGGCGGCGGCGTCTGCCGGCGCGGGCGTGGAGTGAGCCCGCGGTCCGTGCGGCGGGTGTGGGGATTGCGAGACGGAGGAAGCGCGCTGAGCCATGGCACGATTCGGACTCGACAAGCCCAATCCGACCTGGGTCCGGGTGATCGAGAAGCACCGCGCGGTGGTGGTGCCCGTGGGGTTCGTGCTGCTGCTGTGCGTGATCCTGGTGCCGCTGCCGACGGTGCTGATGGATGTGCTGATCGCGGTGAACATCTGCATCGGCGTCGTGCTGCTGATGACGACGATGTACTCGGAGGAGCCGCTGGAGCTATCGGTGTTCCCGTCGCTGCTGCTGGCGACGACGCTGTTCCGGCTGGTGCTGAATGTGGCGTCGACGCGGCTGATCCTGACGGCCGATGCATCCTCGCCGCAGGAGGCGCAGGAGGTGGCGGGGAAGGTGATCTCGGCGTTCGGCTCGTTCGTGGCCGGGGGCTCGCTGATCGTGGGGGCGATCATCTTCCTGATCCTGGTGCTGGTGCAGTTCCTGGTGATCACGAAGGGTGCGACGCGGATCGGCGAGGTGGCGGCGCGGTTCACCCTGGACGCGATGCCCGGCAAGCAGATGGCCATCGATGCGGATCTGAACGCGGGGATCATCAACGAGGAGCAGGCCCGGCAGCGGCGTGAGCAGGTCGCGGCGGAGGCGGACTTCTTCGGGGCGATGGACGGCGCCGGAAAGTTCGTGCGGGGCGATGCGATCGCGGGCATCATCATCACGCTGATCAACATCGTGGGCGGGTTCGCGATCGGGGCGCTGGAGAAGGGGTGGGCGCTGGGGGACACGGCCCGGGTATTCACGATCCTGACGATCGGGGATGGGATCGCTTCGCAGATCCCATCGTTCATCATCGCGATCGCGGCGGCGCTGATCGTGACGCGGACGGGATCGAAGGCGAACCTGGGGCAGGAGATCACCTCGCAGCTGGCGGCGCGCCCGGCGGCGATGTTCATCACGGCGGCGTTCATCGCGGCGCTGGCGCTGACGCCGCTGCCTGCGATCCCGCTGCTGACGCTGTCGGGGATCGTGTTCGCGACGGGGTTCTTCATCACGCGGGACCGGCGGTCGGCGGAGGCCGCGGAGGCCAAGCGTGCCGAGGTTGAGGCGCAGCGCGAGGCGTCCGAGCTTCCCGAGGAGCCGATCGAGGCGCTTCTGAAGGTGGACACGCTGGAGCTCGAGGTCGGCTTCGGGCTGGTGGCGCTGGTGGACTCCGGGCAGGGCGGGGACCTGCTGGACCGGATCTCCGGGATCCGGCGTCAGCTGGCCGAGGAGCTGGGTTTCGTGATGCCGCCGGTGCGGATCCGCGACAACATGACGATGGGGGCAAACGACTACCGGATCAAGGTCCGGGGCAATGCGGTGGCGAGCGGGCAGACGCGGCCATCGCTGCTGATGGCGATGGACTCGGGGATCACGACGGGCAAGATCAACGGGGAGCCGACGACGGAGCCTGCGTTCGGTCTCAGCGCGTACTGGATCGACCCGAACCTGCGTTCGCGGGCCGAGTCGCTGAACTACACCGTGGTGGATCCGGCGAGCGTGCTGACGACGCACCTGCTGGAGACTGTGAAGCGGTACGCGGAGGAGCTGCTGACCCGGGAGGAGGTGGCGAACCTGATCGAGCAGCTCAAGCAGCGTGCGCCGAAGCTGATCGAGCAGGCGATCCCCGAGGTGGTCCCGGTTGGGCTGCTGCAGAAGGTGCTGCAGGGCCTGCTGCGGGAGCGGGTTCCGATCCGGGATCTGGAGACGATCATCGAGACGCTGGCGGAGTGGAAGCCGCGGACGAGCGATCCGGATGTTCTGATCGAGTATGTGCGGAACGGGCTGCGGCGGTCGATCTGCCGGCAGTACGCGTCGGAGGGGATGGGCGGTTCGGGGCCCGGGGAGCGCCCGCGGCTGGTGTGCGTGACGCTGGACCCGGACTTCGAGGATTACATCAACGGGTACATCGACCGGTCGCCGGCGGGGACGACGGTGACGATGCCGGCGTCGGGCGCGCGGCTGGTCGCGGAGCGCTTGGCTTCGACGCTGCGTCCGGTGCTGAACGGAGGGCATCCGCCGGTGGTGATCGCCTCGCCGCAGGTTCGGGCGCCGGTGCGGCAGCTCGCGGCGCCGCACATCCCGGGGATCGTGGTGCTTGGGTACAACGAGATCGTGCCGGAGATCGAGGTGGAATCGCTGGGGCTCGTATCGATGCCGAAGGAGAGCGGGTCGCGTGTGAGCGCGGCGTGAGCGGTGGGTGGGTTATGCCGGTCAGGGCATCGCGCTGCGCAGCGCGGCGGAGAGGGCCCGTTCCTCGACCGGCTTGGTCAGCCGGGTGATGCTCTTGAGCCCGTTGGGGAGCAGGTGCGAGGGGCTCTGATAGCCGGTGACGAACACGAACGGTCGAGACTGGACCTGCAGGAGCCGCGCGATCGGGACGCTGGTTCCGCCGATGATGTTGATGTCGAGGACGGCGGCGTCCACGGCCGCATCGTCGAGCATGCGCATCGCATCCTCGATGGACGCGGCGGGGCCGATGACCTCGAACCCCATGTTCTCCAGCATGGTCTTGATGCTCAGGGCGACGAGGAACTCGTCCTCGACGAGGAGCACTCGCTTGATGTCCTGTTCGAACGGTGAGCGCGAATTGGGTGGTGAGAGGGAGAGGAGTCCGATCATTGTCCTGGGTTCCTTTGGTCTCCGGCGTTGTTCTGGCCGATTCCGTTGGCGGTCACGATGCGCGCAGCGGGGATGCCGATGAGGCATCTGAGCCCGGAGTTCCTGAAATCGAATTCGACGCGGCCGTCGAGGTTGTGCTCGATCATTCCCTGGATGAGGATGGTTCCGAACCCGCGGGATGCTGGCGGCTCGACGGGCGGGCCGTTGGACTCGGTCCATTCGAGCGAGACATCGGAGTCGGATGGGCGCCATGAGAGGCGCACGGTGCCCGCTGGGCGTGAGAGGGAGCCATACTTGGTGGAGTTTGTTGCCAGTTCGTGTATGGCAAGGCAGAGCGCGTTGGAGGCGGTGGCGTCGAGCCGGATGTCGGGGCCGTCGAGCTTGATGCGGCCCTCCCCGAGCTGCTGGTAGGGCCTGAGGATCGAGCCTGCGGTGCTTTCGATGGAAGCACCGGTCCAGCGGGCGCGGCTGAGCGATTCGTGGACGCTGGCCATGGCGCGGAGCCTGCCGAGGAAGGCCTCCCGGAATGAGTCCATGTCGGTATTGGTGGCGATGGTCTGCTCGGCGAGGGACATGATGGAGGCGATGTTGTTCTTGACGCGGTGGTCGAGTTCGCTCATGAGCAGGCGCTGCTGCTTGGTGCTCTGCTCGAGGCTGTGGGTGCGTGCCTGGACTTCTCGCTCGAGGGCTTCGGGGCTCTTGAGGAGGAGGGCCTGGGGGATCACCCGCACGAGGGCGATCACGGTGAGGACGCTGACGATGGCGGTGGCGGCCTTGACGAGGGCGGAGAGGCGGTAGATGGGGTGCCAGAAGATGATGGCTTCGATGAGGTGGGTGGTTCCGCAGAGGAAGATGAACATGATGAACAGCCAGAACACGCGAGGGAATGGCGTGTCGCGGCGGCGCATGATGAAGATGAGCAGGAGCAGCGGGATGGTGAGGTAGCTGGCCCAGATGAAGATGTCCGAGATGATGTGGGTCCACCCCAGTTCGGGGGTCCATCCGGTTCCACAGCGCCAGCGGGGTGGGAAGCCTTCGACATCAAAGAGTCTGGAGAACAATGAGTACTCCGATGGTGGTGTCGTCGGGGGCATTCCCTGTGAGGCGGTGTCTCGATCGCGGTGGGATCGATCGGGTCCGCGGGGTGTTGTTAAGAATGTACCCGGTTTCAGGCTTTGGGCAAGCGGGGCCTTTCGTTGGTTGTCAGGAGCGGCGGTGCGCGCTGCGGCTGGTCGTGGAGCGAGCAGCGTGTCTTGGGGGGGAGGGGGGTGGGGGAGCAGGTCGGATGGTCCCTGATGGGCGATGGGGGGGTGGGCGCTCCGATGTCGGGGAGCGGTGCGGCGTCGGGTCGGGGTGTGGCCCGGGTTTGGTGAGAGTGCCGCGCCCGATCGCGCATTCATGGTTCGTCGGTCAGGTGGGAACCGCGGCAGGACGCTGCGGGCCGACGAACCTTGATCCCTTGCTTGCATCGGATCGGCTGCCCGGAGGGCAACCATGCAGACGCGGAACTTCCGTGCCCCATCGATGAGCGAAGCGCTGGCGATGGTGAAGCGCGAACTCGGGTCCGATGCGGTGATCGTCAGCACTCGGACGATGCGGCGCGGGGGCGTGATCGGGATCGGGGCCCGGAGCGTGACGGAGATCAGCGCCCACGCGAATGTGCCGGCCGCGCCGGTGGCTCGGAGCGGGCACCCGCGCCTGGGCGATCCCGTGGGAACGGGCGCGTTCCCGGCGCGTGGGGGGCGCGACGCTGGGGCCATGGGTGCGGTGCGGGGGCCGGCGGGGGGAGCGCCGCAATCGGGCGGTGCGCTGGCGTTCCCGGGGGTCGATCGAGTCGGGTATGAGGCGGGCGCGGGCGTGGGTGTGGGCGTCGGGGCGGGTGCGGATCCGATGGATGATTCGACAGCGCTGTTCCCGATCCGGCGGGAGTCGCAGGCGTCGCGGCTGGCTGGCGTGGGATCGTTCGAGTCGCGGGTGCCGGCCCGCATCGAATCGGCGGCGCGCCCTCTGTCGCCCGATGCGGTGCAGCTGTCGGCGGGGAGCGCCTCTGTCGATCCGGCGCTGCGGGAGGAGCTGACCGCGCTGAAGTCGATGATGGGGCGGATGCTGCGTGGGAACCGGACGCGGCCGCAGCCGCGGATGAGCGATCCGCTGTTCGAGGTGTACATGCGGCTGATCGAGTCCGAGGTGGCCGATGAGATCGCCGACGAGGTGATCGGGGAGGTGCGGGATGCGCTGGATGCGGCGGCGCTGGGCGATCCGGGCGTGGTGCGCGAGGCGGTGATCGAGCGGCTGACGCGGCTTGTGCCGACCTCTGCCAAGGCGAGCGCGATCGAGCGCGATCCGCGCGGGCGGGCGTACACGATCGCGTTCATCGGCCCGACGGGGGTGGGCAAGACGACGACGCTGGCGAAGCTGGCGGCGACGCTGAAGCTGCGCGAGGGGAAGAAGGTGGGGCTGATCACCTGCGATACCTACCGGATCGCGGCGGTGGACCAGCTGCGGACCTATGCGAGCATCATCGGGCTTCCGATCCGCGTCGCGCTGACGCCGGGCGAGGTGGAGCAGGCGTGCGAGGCGCTTTCGGACTGCGATGCGATCCTGATCGACACGGCCGGGCGGTCGCCGCGGGACCTGGGTCGGATCGAGGAACTGCAGCGATTCGTGAACGCGGGTCGGCCGCACGAGGTGCACCTGGTGCTCTCCTCGGCGTCGAGTGTGTCGGTGCTGGACGAGGCCGTGGAGCGGTTCGGTCGGGTGGGCCCGGACCATGTGATCTTCACGAAGGTCGATGAGGCGGTGAACTTCGGGGTGCTGCTGGGCGTGATCGGAAAGATCAACGCGAAGCTGTCGTTTATCACGACCGGCCAGGAGGTGCCCGAGCACATCGAGCGGTGCGATCCGCGGCGGATCGCCGAGCTTGTTCTTGGTGGGGAGCGTGTGGCATGAGCCAGTTGATCGAGCCAAAGCCGGGACGGAGCGGGATGATCGAGGACAGCGCACCGGGCGCGTTCGGCGGTGCGGGCGGCGGCGACCAGGCATCGGCGCTGCGCCGGCTGTTTCAGGCGTGCGCTGTCCGCCCTCCGGTCGCGGGGGCGGGCCTGGCGGGGCGGGCGCGGCTGGTTCGGGTGGCCTGGCTGGTGGATCGGCGTGGCGAGCGGGCGCGGGCGCTGCTGGGCGAGGCGCTTCGCGACGCGGTGGCGCGGGGGGATGAGATCGTGTGGGATTCGCCGGTCGACGGGGCGTGCGATGCGCTGGTTGTCGCGTTCGATTCGTGCGGGCGTGCGGGCGAGGCGTTCGGGGTGGTGCGGCGCGCCGCGTCAGCGCGGTATCTCGGAGGGTCCGAGTGCGGGGATCGGGCGTGGGTGGCGCTGGTTCCGGTGGCGCAGGACGGAGGGGAGCGCCGGGCGCTCGAGTCCGCGGCTCGCGGTGTGGGCGCGGCGGCAGCGAGGTTCGCGCGCACGAATCCGGTGGTGCTTCCGGCGATGATGATGGGTCGTTGGGGCGCGGTGTCGAGCCGGGTGGAGGGTGTGCGGGGTTTCATCGCGGCATCTCGGGACAGCGCTTGCGCGATGGCATCTTCTGCTGCATACTGAGGATGGCGCGCCTGGTTCGGCGGGATTCATCGGGCGATCGGCGCCCGGTGTGATGGGGCGCGGGCTCTGATGCGGATGCGCGATTCAAGGGGAGATGCGGATGGCCGGAGGCTCATGGCGAGTCGGTTGTGCAGCGCGCTGCGCTTCGGGGCGCTCGGGGGGTTCGCCGAGTGGGTGGGGTTGCGGGTGCGGGGTGTGGTTCGGGGGCGGTTCGATGTGGGCAGGGTGTGGATTTCCGGCCGGGATCGGCGTGGCGGCCGCCCGGCCCGTGGATTGCGTTGTGTGCTGCCGAGATGAACGAACTGTGGTTTCCAGACAGGGCGATCGCCGGGTGCATAGCGCTGCTGGGGTTCGGGGTGGCGGTCGCGAGCGGCGCTGCGACGGGCGCGAGCGGGGACGATGTGTTGTTCCGGGCGTTGCTGGCGCTGTTCGGGTGCCTCCTGGTGGGGCGTGTGATCGCGTGGGCGACGCGTTTGTGCCTTGCCGAGCATCTTGGCGCGCACCTGGAGGCGCATCCGATCCCCGATTCCAGCGGCGTTGGCCCCACCCCGCGAGGAAATCAAGAGTCATCGTCGTCCGATCGCGCGGAATCTGCCGGATAGTTGGGCGAGATTCGCGGCGATTGGCGTTGTCCGGAGCCGGGGGTTGCGCCATGGGGCGTGCGTTCGGTAGGATGTGGGTCGCCGAAGGGGCTCACGGATGAGCATCCCCGGTTCCGCGGTCGATCGTGCTCGGTCGGATCGCGGCGCGGGTCATACTGGCAGGGAGTTGGCCATGAAGGCTTCGTCTGTTCGCAAGTCGAAGAGCGCCCAGTTCCGCGCGGGCTCGGGAGAAACAACCCCGGGCGGCGAGGGCACGCCCAAGGTGGTCGGGGCGACGACGAAGCCCACGCAGCGCCGGAGCACGAAGAAGTCGCCCGCGCAGCGCGAAGGCGGTCAGGCGCCGGGCCCGCTGGATCGGCCCGGCGTGATCGCGGGGGAGATCACCGGCGCGGTGTCTGATGCGGTCGATTCGGTCGATGGCCTGGATGCCGGGGGCGATGTGGAGGAGTCGAGCATTCCCGCGTTGGATGCGGGGCTGGACGCCGAGCTTGAGGGCGAGGCCCTGGACATCGGGGGCATGGAAGAGGAGGAGGCTGAGCCCGGGGTTGGCGAGGCTTCCCGCGTGGGACTGGGGTCGGCGCTGGACAGCGCCGGGCTGACCCGGGGTCCGCGGGTGCGGCTCACGCCCTCGCAGTTGATCGCGGAGCACCGGGTGCACTCACCCCTGGACCGGCACGAGCTGGATGATGTGTGGCGGATGTACCGGGCCGAGCCGACGCTGGAGGTCCGCAACTACCTCTGGCAGCGGTACCTGCCGCTCGTGCGCTATAACGCGGAGCGCGTGTACTCGCGGCTTCCGGACGAGGTGGACCTGGACAACCTGATCCAGGCGGGGTCGATCGGCCTGATGGACGCGATCCGCTCGTTCGACCTGGATCGCGGGGTCAAGTTCGAGACCTTCTGCGCCCAGCGGATCCGTGGGGCGATCCTGGACGAGCTCCGGGGCATGGACTGGGTGCCGCGTCTGGTGCGGCACCGGACCTCTCGGGTGGAGCAGGTGCGCGAGCGGATGCGCTCGGAGCGCGGCGTGCGCCCGACGGATGAGGAGATCGCGACCGAGCTTGGGTGCGACCAGGAGGAGGTCAAGAAGGTCCTCAAGGATGGGCGGGCGGTGAACATGTCGAGCCTGTCCAAGCAGCGGTACCAGTCGGATGGGAGCCGGGAGGTGCGTGAGATCGATGTGATCCACGACAGCCGGCAGTCGGACCCGCTGACCGAGGTGCAGCGGAACGACCTGAAGTCGCTGCTGTGCAAGGGTCTGAGCCGTGCGGAGCGCCTGATCGTGGTGCTGTACTACTACGAGGGGATGACCATGAAGGAGATCGGGCTGACGCTGGATCTCTCGGAGTCGCGCGTGTCGCAGATGCACTCGCTGATCCTGCTGCGGCTGAAGGCCCAGATGCAGCACCGCGAGGGCGAGTTCGAAGACGAGGAATGAGCCCGCTTCCGGCTCGGCCGGCTCGGGGGCGCGCGGGGATGCGGGTGGATTGATTCGCTGCGAGCGCGCGCCGGCCCGGTGTGGCCCGGCGTTGTCGCGCGGAGTCGGGGCGTTGTGGGATCCTGCGCTGGTGCTGTGTTCGGAATGAATGAGGGCGCGGTGTGCGCACGAAATCGCGGCGATGCGCTGTGCCGCGCATCGCCGCGTGAGAGGTGCCAGGTTGCGGCCCGGTGCGGGCCGATCGGGTTTGCCGGGGATCAGCCGAGCAGCTGGAGCGCCTGCTGTGGCTGGGTGTTGGCCTGGCCGAGTGTGGTCAGGGCCGACTGCGAGAGGATCTGGGCCCTCGTGAGCTCGGCGGTCTCGGACGCGAAGTCGGCGTCGCGGATCATCGATTCGGCGGCTGAGGTGTTCTCGAGCGTGATGCCGAGGGACCGGATGGTCGCGCCGACGGTGTTGGCCTGGAAGGCGCCGAGTCGGCCCCGGAGCTTGGAGACTTCCTTGATGGCCGATTCGAGGACGCGCTGTGCGCCGGTGAGGTCGCCATCGACGAGGTTGAGGTCCTGCCCGCCGGCGAGGTCTGAGAGCAGGAATGACCGCTCGGTGGTGGTGCCGGTGGAGTCGGTGTAGTCGAAGCGGTCTCGTCCCAGCGTCCGGGTTGAGACATTGCCGATGCCGAGTGAGACCTTTCCGCTGATGTCAACGCGGGAGGCGAGCTGGAAGTCTGCTCCGCCGCCGGAGACGGTGAAGGCGTCGATGGCCCCGACGGTGATGGCCGAGGGGTTTCCGGCGTCGACTGCGAGCTGGAGCTCGACATCGAGGAAGTCGGTGTTGATGCGGATCTCGCGCCCGGAGGTGGTGGCGACGATGCCGTTGACGGTGGCGCTGACATCTCGTCCGAAGTCGGTGATGCGGTTGGTGATGGCGGTGAAGGCGGTGGGGGCGCCGGCGCCGTAGACGGTGGAGTTGGTCGCCGAGACATTGTACACGCCGTTGCCGGCCGAGCCGCCATCGTCGACGACGCGGAGGGAGACGAACTCGGAGCCGCCGTAGTCGGTGGTGAGCAGGCGGATGCCGCCGGCGCCGTAGGTGACGGCGGAGACGCCGGTGACATCGGCGAATGTGTTGATCGCGTCGACGACCTCGGTGAGCGCTGTTCCGGAGGCGAACGAGAATTCGCGTGAGCCCTTGGTGCCGGTGACCTCGAAGACGAACTGGCTGTCGGCGTTGGTGAGGTCGAGGTTGGCGCCGCCGAAGGACATGACGAAGCCGCCGAGCTGGGCGGACTGCGTGACGAGCACATCGACATCGAGGGTGCCGTTGTAGGTGAGCTTGGCGCCGTTGACGCGGAAGTTCTCGATCTGGGTGTTGACGCCGGAGGCGATGTAGTCGAGCGAGCCGTTCAGGAGCCGCTTGCCCTGGAATGAGGTGCTGTTGGCGATGCGGTCGATGGTCTGGAGGATCGAGTCGACCTGGAGCTGGTTGGCGACGCGTTCCTCGTCGGAGAGTCCGGCGGAGTTGGCGGTCTGGGTGACGAGCGACTGGAGCTCGGTGAGCAGCGAGGAGACCTCGTTGAGCCCGCCCTCTGCGATGTTGACGACCTGGTCGGCGCGTTCGGCGTTCTTGATCGCCTGGCCGAGGCCGGAGATCTCGGCCCGGAGGTTCTCCGAGGCGATGAGCCCGGCGGGGTCGTCCTTGCCGCGGTTGATGCGCAGGCCCGTGCTCAGGCGGTTGAGCGCCGTGTTCAGGTCCATGCTGTTCTGGCCCAGGACGCGCTGGGCGATCATCGACGGCACATTGGTGTTGATACGAGTCATGGCGGTGTCCTCCGTGATCCAGTGGCGAGGCTCGCGCCGGGTGGCACACCCGGTCCATCTGTGATGCGTGCGAGCGTTGCGAGGACGCCTCCATGCGTCCCGAGAATGTCTCGCCGGGCCACGAGCCAGGCGCTGCAATCGCGGACCATCGGTTCCCGGTCCGTTGCGTGGTTGCATCGGCCGCGTTTGATGCGGGGTGAACTCGAGTTGAAGAATTTCGAGCGATAACTGCCGGAGGACCGTTCCCGGACTGGGGGAGCATCGGGCGCGATGGCTGCGCCGTGTGCGCCAGCGCCCGGCGGGCGGACTCTTGCTTGTTTGGCGGAAATCGCTGGATCACCGGCGCAGGGGCGGGCGCGGGTGCGCGGAAGGGGTGTGGTGGGAGTTGAGCGCGGTTGGGTGATTCTCCGAATTCGCGGGCGGGATCTGACGATCTGCTCGGGAGAGCCCTGAGTTGGACGCGGGGCGATGAGGAGTCTAAGACATGAAAGCGCTCGGTTCGCTCAGGCTTGGTACCCGGATCATTCTTACGGCCACGCTGTTGATCACGGCGATTCTCGGCGTGAACTACATCGTGTTCACGAACGACTTCCGCGATCGTGCGGAGGCGACGATGGTCGAGAAGGCCGCGGCGTTCACGGCGCTGGCCGATGAGACCAAGAACTACACGGGGCAGCTGTTCCAGCGGAACGCGTTCGATCGTGACGGGCTGCTGGCGGAGCTGGCCTCGCTGCGGGAGCAGGGCAGGTCGTATCGCGAATCGGCGATGTTCTCCGCGCTGCCGGTCGTGGCGGGGTGGACCGCGGCGGGGAACGCGGCGGAGCGCGAGAACATCGAGTTCCGGGTCACCGCGTTCAGAGCCAGGAACAAGGACAACGAGCCGGCGCCCGGGAGCTTCCGGGCGGAACTGTTGAAGGAATTGGAAGCGCAGCACGCGGCGGGCGGTGCGGAGTCGATCTCGCGGATCGACCCGGAGACCAACTCGCTGGTGTACATGCGCTCGATCACGCTGACGAACGATTGCATGATGTGCCACGGCGATCCGAAGGGTCAGTTCGCGGATGCGCAGGGGCGGGACATCGTCGGCTTCCCGATGGAGAACTGGTCGCCCGGCGACATGCACGGGGCGTACGAGGTCGTGATGCCGATGGCGCCGGTGGATCAGCAGGTGGCCGGATTCATTATGAGCGGTCTGGCCTGGACCGGCCCGATGGTGGTCGGGGGCATCGTGCTGTTCGTGTGGCTGCTGCGGCTGATCTTCTCGCGCCCGATGTCGGCGCTGGTCGATCGGATGCGCGATATCTCGGAGGGCGAGGGCGACCTGACGGCCCGTGTGGACATCACCGGGAACGACGAGCTCGGGACGCTGTCGAAGTATGTGAACAAGTTCATCGAGGGGATGCAGTCGATGATCCGCGAGATCGGGACCTCGGCGCGCGAGGTGGCCGCGGCGTCGACGGAGATCGCGGCGTCGTCGGATGAGATGGCCGACGCGATCCGGCGGCAGACGCAGCAGGTGACGATGATCAGCGCCTCGGTCGAGGAGCTGTCGGGCTCGGCGATCGAGGTGGCGAGCCAGTCGGGCGAGGCGCTGGCGAGGGCGCAGGAGTCCGGGACAATCGCGGAGGAGGGCGGGCAGATCGTCGGCCAGACGGTGGAGGGGATGCGCGCGATCGACGAGTCGGTCGAGGCGTCTGCCCGTGCGGTGGACAGCCTCGGGAAGCGCGGGGAAGCGATCGGCGAGATCGTCGCGGTCATCAATGATATTGCGGATCAGACGAACCTGCTGGCGCTGAACGCTGCGATCGAGGCGGCGCGGGCGGGCGAGCACGGTCGTGGGTTCGCGGTGGTGGCGGATGAGGTGCGGAAGCTGGCCGATCGGACGACGAAGGCGACCGAGGAGATCAGCGACTCGATCAGCGCGATCCAGAGCGAGACGAAGCAGGCCGTGGAGCAGATGCGGAGCGGGACGACGCGTGTCCGGGAGGGTGTGGAGCGCGCCGGGCAGGCCGGGGATGCGCTCCGCCAGATCGTGGGGACCGCTCGGAATGTCTCGGAGATGGTCGCGTCGATCGCGACCGCGGCGAACGAGCAGTCGTCGGCGTCGGAGCAGATCAGCCAGGCGATCGACGAGATCTCGACGCTGGCCTCAACGAGCGCTGAGGGCGCTTCGCAGGCGGCCGAGGCGGCGGGCACGCTCTCGCGGCGGTCGGAAGAGCTGCTCTCGCTTGTCTCGCGATTCAAGATCGGTTGACCACGAACCGAAGTCCGAGAGCGGCGCCCATGATCGGCGTGCCGCCACACCATGGAAGCGACAGGAGTTCCGCGATGGAAGCTGCGACGAATGAGATGATGAATGACGACCGCTCCGGTGGCAACGACGACCTGCTGCAGCTCGTGAGCTTCGTGGTGGGCGCGGAGGAGTTCGCGGTGCCGATCCTGTCGGTGCACGAGATCAACCGGATGATGGAGATCACTCGAGTGCCGCAGAGCCCGCCGTTCGTGGAGGGCGTGATCAACCTGCGCGGGAAGATCATCCCGGTGGTGGACCTGCGGAAGCGCTTCGGGATGATGGGCTCGGAGCAGACCTCGGAGCACCGGATCGTGGTGGTCGAGGTTTCGAAGCGGGTGGTCGGGTTCACCGTCGACCGCGTGAACGAGGTGCTGCGGATCCCGGCGAGCATCGTCGAGCCGCCGCCGCCGATGATCTCGAGCATCGACTCGGAGTATGTCAAGGCGGTGGGCAAGCTGGACGACCGCCTGCTGATCCTGCTGGACCTCCAGAAGCTGTTCGAGCGTTCGGCGTTGAAGGAGCTGGACGCGATGGCCGCCTGAGCGTGCGGGGGCGGGGCGGAGGCGGGTCGCGACGGCGACGCCGTGGTACCCTGATGGATGAGGATCGCATGAGCAGAACGGCTATCAAACTCACCGACGCGGAGTTCAAGTCGCTGCGCGACATCATCTATAAGCGCAGCGGGATCGCGTTCCAGGAGAGCAAGCGGTATGTGCTCGAGAGCCGGCTGGCGCGCCGGCTCGACGAGCTGGAGATGGACAACTTCGATCAGTACATCGCCTACCTGACGATGGGCCCGTACCAGATGGAAGAGTTCCAGGAGATGTTCAACCGGATCACGATCAACGAGACATCGTTCTTCCGGAACGAGCCGCAGCTCAATGTGTTCGAGACGCAGGTGCTGCCCGAGCTGCTGGAGAAGCGGAAGGGCTCGCGGCGGCTGCGGATCTGGTCGGCCGCGTGCTCTTCCGGCGAGGAGCCGTACACGATCGCGATGCAGCTGCACCGGACGCTGGGGATCCGGCTGGCGGACTGGAACATCGAGATCCTGGGCACGGACATCTCGGAGAAGGTGCTGGGGATCGCGCAGGGCGGGCGGTACACCTCGTTCTCGTTCCGGTCGGTGAACCCGCTGATCCAGCAGAAGTACTTCCGCCCGGAGGGGGCCGACTGGGTGATCCGGGATGACATCAGGCAGATGGTGAGCTTCGAGCTGCACAACCTGAAGGATGCGCTGGCGGCGAAGCGTCGTGGCGTCTGGGATGTGATCTTCTGCCGGAATGTGCTGATCTACTTCGACGATGGCATGAAGCGGCAGTGCGCCCAGACCTTCCATGATTGCCTGGCCGATGATGGATACCTGTTCATCGGGCACAGCGAGACGCTTCGGAACCTCTGCGTGCCGCTGGCGCAGATCCCATCGCCGCAGGCCTTCGCGTACCAGAAAAGCAAAGGGGGTGGCGCGTGATTCCCGAGGGCATGGACGAGAGCCTGATGCAGGAGTTCCTGACCGAGGCCGGCGAGCTGATCGAATCGCTCGATGCGGACCTGGTGGAGCTGGAGAGCGATCCGGGCTCGAAGGAGTTGCTGGATTCGATCTTTCGTGCGCTGCACACGATCAAGGGCGCGGCGTCGTTCCTGGCGCTGACGAACCTGATCGAGTTCGCGCACGCGGCCGAGGATGCGCTGAACCGGATGCGGAAGGGCGAGCTCTCGGTTGATCAGGGCGTGGTCGATGTGATGCTGCGGAGCGTGGATGTGATCCGTGCGCAGCTCGACGATCTTGGGAACGGTGAGCAGCCGCGCAAGGGACCGGGGGAGCTGCTGGACCGGCTGCGGGCTCTGGCCTCGGGGCAGGAGCCCGCGGGCGGCGTTCCGGTGAGCACCCCGGTCGCCGCCGGCGGCGGGGCCGGGGACGGCGGGTCCGATGCGGGCGGCATGCGGGTGTGCGCGAGCGGCCCGCTCGGCGCATCGGTCAGCGCGATCGTTCTGCCGGCGGAGAAGCTGGATGTGCTGCCGTTCATGGCATCGGACCTGCGTGACTCTCTGCGTTCGTTCGCTGACGCGGTTGCTCGGGTTGGCGCGGATGAGGATCGCTCGGCGGTGAGCGCTTCTCTGAGCGATGCGGTCGGGTCGATGCGGGTGGTGGCGGAGTTCTTCGAGTTCGGGCCGCTGCTCGGGCTGCTCGGGATCGCGGCTTCGGGGGCGTCGGGGGTGGAGAGCGCTGCGGCGCCCGCGCTGCCAGCGCTTCGGGGGCGGCTGGCCGCGGTGGGCACGCTGATCGCGCACGCGGCGGATGGGATCGAGCGGCAGGAGATGCTGGAGTGGGCGATCGACACGCTCGCGGAGCGCACGGATGCGCTCTCGGCGGGCGAATCGCTTCCGGCGGACCTGGCGGGGGATCCCGGCGATCCGGTGGGTGTGCTGGCGCTCGACGGGATCGGCGAGCCGGAGGCGGATGAGGATGAGGTGTGCGATGGGGCGGGGGCGGTCGCGGGCACGATCGGTGGCGCGGGTTCGTCCGCGCCCTCCGGCGGCGCGGGCGAGGGCGATGACGATGGAGCGCGGCGCCGCGCGCCCGCCGGCGGCGAGCAGACGGTGCGGGTCGAGGTCGAGCGGCTGGAAGCGCTGATGAACCTGGTCGGCGAGATGGTGCTGGCCAAGAACCAGGTGCTCGGGCTCTCGCGTCATCTGAGCACGCTGAAGCTCCCGCAGGAGACGCACGAGAGCATCAACGCGACGACCTCGGACCTGGACCGGCTGACCTCTGAGCTTCAGATGGCGGTGATGCGCACGCGCATGCAGCCTCTGAACAAGCTGTTCGGGAAGTACCCGCGGCTGATCCGCGATCTCGGCCGGAAGACGGCCAAGCGGGTCGAGCTGGTGGTGGTGGGCGGTGACACCGAGGTGGACAAGTCGGTGCTGGAGCTGCTGGCCGACCCGCTGGTGCACATCCTCCGGAACTCGGTGGACCACGGGATGGAACTGCCCGGCGACCGGGTGGCGAGCGGGAAGCCGGAGTTCGGGACGATCACGGTCTCGGCCGAGCACCAGGGCGGGCACGTGTGCGTGCGGATCCTGGACGATGGCCGCGGTATCGACGCCCGGAAGATCGGGCAGAAGGCCATCGAGAAGGGGCTCGCATCGGCGGAGCAGGTGGCGGGGATGTCGGACCGGGAGATCTACCGGTTCATTTTCGCGGCGGGCTTCTCGACGGCCGAGCAGGTGTCGGATCTCTCGGGGCGGGGCGTCGGGATGGATGTGGTGCGGACGAATGTGTCGAAGCTGGGCGGCGAGATCGGTGTCGACTCTACGCTCGGGCAGGGCACGACGATCGAGATCATGATCCCTCTGACGGTGGCGATCCTTCCGGCGATGATGGTGAGCGTGGGCGTTGGCGAGTACGCGATCCCGATCGCATCGATCCTCGAGATCGTGGGGCTGCGGGGCGCGGAGCAGGGGACGATCTCGAAGAAGCCGGTGCTGAGGCTGCGGGACGATGTGCTCCCGTTGATCGATCTGACGAGCATGCTCGGCGAGTCGTGCCGGCGCGAAGATGGTGGTTTTGTCGTCGTTGTCCAGGTCGGACAGGAGCGGGTGGGGCTGGTGGTCGATCGACTGATCGGGCAGCGCGAGGTGGTGATCAAGCCTCTGGAGGACGAGTTCACCGTGGGTGGCCCGTTCAGCGGCGCGACCATCCGCGAGGATGGCGATGTGAGCCTGATCCTCGATGTTGTCCAGATCGTCAGGATGAACCAGTCATCGTGCCAGGGCCGGGCACACAGCCAATCGGGCGCGCCGGCGCGGATCGCGGCGTGACCCAGGGAGCGGGACATGGATCAGAGCTATATCACGGCATTCGTGAAGTCGACGCGCAGCATCTTCGAGACGATGCTCCAGATGCCGGTGGAGATCGGGTCTCCGAGCGTGTGCAATGCGGCGCCGGAGGCGTTCGATGTCTCGGCGGTGATCGGGCTGCAGGGCGATGTGGGCGGGAGCGTGCTGCTCTCGTTCCCGCGGACGACGGCCGAGCGGCTCGTGTCGGTTTTCACGGGGGTCGAGTTCAGCGGTGAGAACGAGGATCTTTCCGACGCGGTCGGGGAGCTCGTGAACATCATCGCGGGCGGCGCGAAAGCGCAGTTCGACGGGCAGAAGGTAGGGCTGGGTATCCCGTCCGTGGTGATCGGGGCCGAGCACGCGGTGTTCGGCTCCCGGGATGTGGTGCGGGTGGCGATCCCGTGCTCGTGCGACTGCGGCGAGTTCATGCTCGAGATCGCTCTCAAGTCCTACGCGCAGAATCCCAGCACCGACAAGTCCGCGGCGGGGAAGGCCTCGTCCAGCCCGGCGGCGTGAGAGAGAGGAGCAAGGCGTCATGAAGATCCTGCTTGTTGATGACTCGAAGACCATGCGGAACATCCAGCGCGGAATCCTCGCTCAGATGGGGCACACCGAGGTCCAGGAAGCGTGCGACGGCCTGGATGCGCTGAGCAAGGTGGGCTCGTTCGAGCCGGACCTGCTGCTGGTGGACTGGAACATGCCGAACATGGACGGCCTGTCGTTCGTGAAGAAGTACCGGACGACGGGCGCCCGGACGCCGATCATCATGGTCACGACGGAGGCCGAAAAGTCTCGCGTGATCGAGGCGATCAAGGCCGGCGTGAACAACTATGTGGTGAAGCCGTTTACGCCCGATGTGCTCTCGCAGCGCATCGAGGAGACCCTCGCACGCTGTAAGGCCGCCTGAGCGGCCACGAGGCCGGTGAGATCATGGCCGGGGAGAAGAACTCGGATATCCGGGTCTCGGTCCCAAGCGATGGCTCGATCGCGGAGCTGTTATTTCCGGCTGGATTCGATCCCGCGTGCGTGAGCGCGGAGTTGTGCTGCGCGCTGCTCATGCAGGCCGGCGTCGTGATCAACGAGCGCGTGACGCAGCGGGTCGCCCAGATCCTCGGCGAGGTGACGCCGGGGGCGGACCAGCGGGTGGTGGTGGCGAGCCAGAACAAGCCGATCCACGGCCGGGATGGGTGGATCGAGTGGCTCCTGCCGGAACTGGCCGACGCGTTGAGCGTCGGCGGCGGGAGCGGGAACGGGTCCGACGATGGGGATCTGGCGGCGTCCGCGGGCGCGGAAGCGGACGCGGATGGGGTGGACGGGGATGAGGCGGAGAACCACTACGAGCGCTCGGCCTTCGTCATGGTCGAGGCCGGGATGCCGATCGCGCGGATCCATCCGCCGACGATGGGCGATGACGGGGCGGATGTGCGGGGGCGGATCCTGGCCGCGAAGCAGGGCAAGCCCGCCCCGCTGAAGCACGATGCGTCCGCGAGCCTGAATTCATCGGGTGTGCTCACGGCGGAGGTGAGCGGTGCGCTGGTTCGTTCGGGATGCACGGTTCGAATCACGAGCATGCTCGACATCGCGGAGTCGGTGGACTTCTCGACGGGCAACATCGAGTTCGAGGGCAGCGTGCGGGTTCGCAGGAGCATCAAGGATCTGTTCGAGGTGCGCTGCCGCGGCACGCTGGAGGTGGGAGGGCTCGTGGAAGCGGCGACGATCGAGTGCGGTGGGGACCTGCTCGCGCGCGGCGGCGTGGCCGGTCGGGAGCGGGGAAGCCTGGTGTGCGGCGCGAATGCGCACGCGAAGTACTTCGATGCCACCACGATCGATGTCCGTGGTGTGCTGTCGTTTGACCGCGAGCTGATCAATTGCGAGACGGTGGTCTACGCGGGGATCGATGCGCCGCGGGGTTCGATCATCGGCGGCGGGCTGTCGGTGGTCGGCGCGGTGCATGTGGCCACGATCGGGTCGAAGGGTGGAACGCGGACGGTGCTTCGTCTCGGATCCGTGCCCGATCTCGAGTCGGCGCTGGCTCAGATCGAGCGGCTGAGCGCGGAACTTGAGAAGCGCAGCGCTCAAAGCGCCAAGGAGCTCAAGAAGCTCTCGGCCCCGGGGCGCAGGCTCACCCCCGATGAGATCGAGCGGCAGACGGAACTGATGTTCATCGGCGAGTCGTTCAGGAAGCACGCGTCGCGGCTCGTGGAGGCGAGGCTGCGGGTCGAGGAGAAGATCCGCGAGGTTTCCACGGTGGATGTTCGGATCGACAAGATGCTGTTCCATGGCGTCCGGTTCGTGTTCGGCGGCACGGAGTGCCGGATCACGCGGGACACGAAGGGCCCGCTCCGGATCGTTCGCGGCGGCGATGGGATGCTGCATGTCCAGCACGGGGGCGGGGCGTCGAGGGCTCTGACCGAACTCGGGGAGATCACTCTGGTCGACCGCGCCGCGGCGTGAGCGCTGAGTGGTTACCAAGGGGTGCGAAACCGCCGATAGATCCGGCATGGCTGCAGGTCAGGCTCCCAACCGGATCCGTGCGTTGGTGGTGGACGATTCGGCGTTCATGCGCCGTGCGATCTCGAACATGCTCGGGTCGGACGCCGGCATCGAGGTGGTGGGGACCGCGTCGAACGGTCGGATCGCGATCGAGAAGATCAAGGCGCTCAAGCCCGACATCGTGACGATGGACATCGAGATGCCCGTGCTCGACGGCATCTCGGCGCTGAAGATCATCATGGTTGAGTGCCCGGCGAATGTGATCGTGATCTCATCGCTGACCCAGGCGGGCTCGCAGGCCGCGCTGGATGCGCTGGCGGCCGGGGCCGCGGACGTGCTGGCCAAGGACCACTCGACGGTGTCGGACACGATCATGGATCTGCGCGACGACCTCGTGGCCAAGGCGCGATCGATCGCTCGGCGGGATCCGACCCGGCGGCGGCCCTCGCTGCGCCGGCTGGACTCTCACCATGCGCCCCAGGCGGGGGGACCATCCGCGGCGTCCGGCGGCGCCTCGCCCGGAGCGGATCGACACGATCCGGAGATGTCCATCGGGGGGACGATCCGCATCGGCTCGCGACGGTTCCGCGCGACCCCGGTGGACCTGGTGTGCATCGGATCCAGCACGGGCGGTCCCGGTGTGGTGGAGGAGATCATCCGGGCGCTCCCGCGTGATCTGCGTGTGCCCGTGGTGGTGGCGCAGCACAT
The DNA here is from genome assembly GCA_052168315.1 of Phycisphaerales bacterium. Taxonomy (GTDB): domain Bacteria; phylum Planctomycetota; class Phycisphaerae; order Phycisphaerales; family UBA1924; genus JBQLZO01. Next base: position 93,517 of record JBQLZO010000043.1, read on the forward strand.
GCCGTACATGTTCACGAAGTCGATGTCCGAGCGGTTCGATACGCTGGCGACCGTGCCGGTGATCCACGCGCAGGATCGGATGCCGATCGAGCCGGGGAGGGTGTACATCGCGCCGGGGGGGAGCCATCTGCAATTGGTTCGGCGTGCGGGGAAGATCTTGGCGAGCGTCGGCCCGGGGCCGGAGGGGTTCATCTATCGCCCGTCGGTCGATGTGCTGTTCGCCTCGGCGGCGGAGCTGCCGGGGATCACCTGCCTCGGGGTGGTGCTGACGGGGATGGGGTCCGACGGCGCTGATGGCGCTGAGAAACTGGCGCGGCTCGGGTCGCCGATCATCGCGCAGGATCAGGACACGAGCGTGGTGTACGGGATGCCGAAGGCGGTGGTCGAGCGAGGCATCGCATCGGCGGTGATGCCTCCCGCGGCGATCGCGGCGGCCGTGGCGCAGGCGGCGGGCCCGATCGGGGCGGCGCACGATTCCCGGCGCGCGGGTTGAGCGGTGTTGCTACTCGGCGCTGGTGGCGCGCTTGAGGCGGTCGTGGATGGCCGCCCAGATGCCGTCGGTGCGTGCGGGTCGCTCGATGAGAATGAGGTCGGGGGCCGCATCGTCGGCGCGTCGGAGCGCGGCGTAGAGCGCGTGCGCGTAGGCGGAAGCGTCGGCGGGCATCGTCTCGGTGTGGATGAGGCGGCTGCCGAGCGATCGCTGGAACGCATCGACGAGCGGGGGCGAGGCGAGCAGGGCGACGCGTTCGGCGGGGATGCCCGGATGGATGTGAGGCGCCGGATCCGTCCCGGGGTTGATCAGGATCGCGCGGGCGTTTGGTGCGTAGTGGCGCGCGAGGAGCCCGGGGCTGGCGTGCGCAGCGCCCTCCGGCTGGTCGGGCGCGGCGGGACCGAGTTCCGCGAGCGGTTGATCCAGCGCCTCGGAGATGGCGTGCGCTTGCACGAAACCGGGGCGGAGGATGCGCGGCGAGGCGTCGGCGAGCCAGACGACTGTGGATTCGATGCCGCGTCGGCATGGGCCGCCGTCGAGGATCATGACGCGGTCGTCGCGCCCGAACGCCTGTCGGACATGCTCGGCGGTGGTGGGGCTGACCATTCCGGACCGGTTGGCGCTTGGGCCGACGATCGGGGCTCCGAACCTGGCGATGAGTTTGAGGGCGGTCGGGTGATCGGGGATCCGGATCGCGACGGTGTCGCCGCCGGATGTGACGAGGTCGGGCACGATTGCCGCCCTGGGAAGCACGAGCGTGAGCGGGCCGGGCCAGAAGCGCTCGGCCAGTCTCGCGGCCGACTCGGGCCACGAACGGCAGACTCCTCGGGCCATGTGCGTGTCGTGGACATGGACGATCAAGGGATTGCTGGCGGGTCTGCCCTTGAGCGCGAAGACGAGCGAGACAGCGCTCTCGTCGAGCGCGCTGGCGCCGAGGCCGTACACGGTCTCTGTCGGGAACGCGACGACCCGGCCGGCGCGGAGCGTGTCGGCGGCGCGGCTGATCATCGCATCATCCGCCTGATCGCCGGGGGATGGATACGGCATGGACATCTCCGGAACCGGCGCGACGCGTGGCGGTCTGCCGATCGATCAGCGCCAGGGCCTCTCGGGGTCTTCCGGGTTCTCGGGCACGATGAGCGCGATCCCGGCTCGCTCGAGCGTGGTGCCCTTGGCGGCTTCGAACTCGGCGATCGAAATGGCGTACGCGAGTTTGGCATCGACCTCGTTGATCTCGGCCTGCGCGAGTGCCTCCTGCCGGCGGAACTTCAGGTCGAGGAATTCCGGCGAGAGTGTGGCGATCGTTTGTTCCTGCACCTGGAGCGCCCGCAGGTTCTCGGCGGCGGCGAGGCGGGACGATCTGTTCTGCTCGATGAGCTCATAGAAGGTGGTCAGTTCGCGGAGGGCGGTGACGACCGAGAGGACGACATCCTGGAGGGACTGCCTGTACGCCACGGCGGAGCGGAGGCGGGTGAGCTGGGCTGCGCGGTATTCGGCCTCCGCGGCGCGGTTGCCGAGCGGCTGCTCGAACTGGAGGCCGATGAGCCAGTTGACATAGTCGCCATCGAAGATCTGCGAGTAGGCATCTCCGGTGTCGGAGTCGAGCCCGGCGAGCGTGGCGCGTGCGGCGAGGTCGAGCAGGGGGAGCCGCGCGTTGGACGCGAGGAGCACGCGGACCGATTCGTCCTCGATGGCCAGCAGCGCGCGCCCGAGTTCGGGTCGGTTGTCGACGGCCGCGGTGAGGGAATCGATCAGGGAGAATGCGATCGGGGCCTCGACGGCGAGATCGGTGGGGAGCACGAGGGTCTCGTCGCCGACGGCCAGTTCCGGGTCGTTGATCAGGCGCTTCAGGCGGTCGGAGGCGAGGCGGACCTCGTTCTCGGCGCGGATCACATCGCCGCGCCGGCGTTCGACCGTGGCGACGGCATCGGCGTACTCGGATTGGCGCACATCGAACTGGCGGCGCTGTGAAAGAACATCGCGCACCTCGATGCCGCGATCGAGCAGCCTGCGACGGATGTTCAGGCGTTCGACGGTCCCGACGAGCGCCCAGTAGGCTCGCTCGGTCTCGGTGACGGTGTCGATGAGCTGCTGCTTGAGCGCCAGAATCGCATCGGCTTCCGCGTTGCGGGATAGGCGGATCTGGGCGAGCGTCACATCGGAGCCGAAGCCGCGGAGGAGCGGCTGGGTGAGTTCCGCGCTGACGAAGACGCGATTGGATGGGTCAGGGGTGAAGCTGGTGCCGTCCGTGGAGTCGTCGGTATAGGTCTGGCCCTGGGAGACGGAGAATGTTCCTCCGGTCGTCAGGGGCTTGCGGAACCCGGCGGAGTAGTCGACGGTCTGGCGCTGCTGGCCGCCGGCGCCGACGGGCACACCGTTGATGACCGGGACGACACCGGGCTGGTCGTCGAGGCGCCATTCGAAGTCCGCGAACAGGATCCAGTCGAAGGCCGCTTCGGCGGCTCGGGTGCGGGCGGCGTTGATGGCCGGGGAGTACTCGGCCCGCTGGACGGCGAGGTTGTTCCGGACGGCCGAGGCGACGGCGCGGTTGAGGTCGAGGCGCACGGTGGCGGTCTCGCGGTTGAGCAGGTCGGGCCCGATCTCGGGGGATGTGTCGCGGTAGGACTCCGGGCCGGCGAGGCGGTTCAGCTCGGCGATGCGCTCTTCGGTGAATTCGAGGGTTGAGGGGGTGCGCTGGAGGGTGCGCTGCTCCGGATTGGCGAGGGAGGCCTCGAGGTGGCGTTGGTTGGCGCGGAGGATGGTGGTGCGCAGGTCATCGTCGGTGGGGCGGTCGAGGGGGTGGGAGCATCCGGCGATGCCGATACCGAGCCCGACCGCCAGGGCGATGAGCGGGGCGGCCCGGCGGGCGCGGGCTGGGCGGGGGCGGCGGCTCGAGCGATCGGGCTGGAAGGCGTGCCCTCTGGCGGCTCCCCGGCCGCTCCCGTACAGTGTGGTTCCGATATGCATGCTTGCGGTGCCTAACTTCTGGGTGCAATGCCGGTATTCCGCCGATGGATCGGGGGACCGCTGGGGACGGACGAACTTCGTCCGCACGACTTGGAGGCGATGATGGAGCCGATGCTCAGGACCGTTGGGAATGACCCCAAGACCGGCGTCACGCGGCGTGGCCCGGCACCCCGGATCATTGGCCGGTTGGCCAGGCAAATCCTGCCGGCGATCGGGCTCGCGTGGGGGCTGGCGATCGGTTCGCCCGGTGCGGTCGCCCAGCCGGGGGGATCGGGGCAGGGAGCGCAGGCCGGACAGGTGGGCACGCCCCAGCGGGCGATGACCTACATCACGGTGTCGGGCGAGCAGCCGGTGTCGCTTCGATGCGGCTCGCAGGACATCTGGTACGCGGTGGTGGAGGTGCCGCCCGGGACGGTGCTGGCGGGCGACCAGCAGCTGGGTACCGGGTGGTGGTCCGTCGCGTACCCGGGCGGTGTGCCGGTTGTGGTTCCGGTTGAGGAGGGGAGGCTCGTGAATCCCACGGGCCCGGTGGAGATCACGGAGCCGTCGACACTCAAGGCGTTCAACATGATGGAGCCGGTGCGGGAGGAGTGCTATCGGCGTGTGCTGGCGGAGCAGCTTCGCCCGGGCGCACGCCTCCGGTTCATCCGGACGATCAACGATCGGGAGGGGAATGTGGGGGGATACCTCGTGCATCCACCGAGCGAGGCGCGGTTGTGGATCGACGGTCGTTCGGTGCGCAGCGCGACGCAGGCGGAGGTTGATGGGTATATGGCGGCGCAGCGCGCCCGCCAGGAGGAGGCGGAGGCTCCGCAGGCGCCCCCGGAGGAGCCGGTCGGTGGGCAGGATGCGCCTGACGAGGGTTCACCGGCGGAGATGGATCCGGTCTCGCCCGGCGATGGTGATGCTGAAGGTGATGCGCGGGCTGGCGAATCGGGTGATGCCGAGGGCGCCGGCTCCGATGAGCGTCCAACGGGCGCGGGTGGGCAGGCGGGGGCCGCCGACACGGGCGACGCCGTCGGTGAAGAGGGCCCGGATTCGGAGCCGGAAGCGCCCGAGGCGACCCCGGCCGAGCGGGCCGCGGCGCGGATCAGCGCGCTGGACATCGCGCTGCAATCCACGGTTCGTGCGCCGCTGGAGACCGCCGAGTTCGATCAGTTGATCAATCGTTATCAGCAGGCGGGGCGTTCTCTCGACGCTGATTCGGATCCTGACGGCGCGCTGGCGAGGGCGATCGGCGAGCGTGTGGCGCTGCTCGAGCTTCGCTCGGAACTCCAGGCAGCGCAGCGCGAGCTGCTCGCGATCAAGGAGAGCGGCACCGAGGTGGATCAGCGGAACCAGGAATTGCTCGAGCGTGCGCGGGCGACGCGCCGGTACAGCGTGGTCGGGCGGCTTTCGACTTCGACGGTGTACGACGGGGTGGCGCTGCCGCGGCTGCTGCGGATCGTGTCGGTGGAGGGGGACCGGGGGCGCACGCTCGCGTATCTCGCGCCCGGCGAGGAACAGAATTTCGATCTTCTGCTCGGGCGCATCGTCGGTGTGTCGGCGCCGCCGCCGGCCGAGTCGAACGCGCGCGTGCCCATCCTCGTGCCGTCGGCGGTCGATGCGCTCGATGCGGAACAGCGCTGATCGGCGGACGGGGCGGGGGGACGGTGCGGTGCTCGGCCATGGATTGGGCTTCGCGCTGTACCGTTGCGATGGATCTGCGCCGGCGGGATCGGTTCCATCGGCGCGTGGCGGTTCGGTCGCTCACGGGCTTGGGGCGCGGTTTCGGCTCGAGCGGTCCGGAAACATGGCGGGGGACATGCGATCAGGGTGAGGGTGAGTGGATCGCGCGATGGCGAGGTGGATCTCCATGTGGCGCGACTATCCTGAATCGTGCGGCCGATGGTGTGCCGTCGCGGCGTCGCGGGATGCCTGGCGTTCTCGAATTGCTGCAGGGAGATAAGAGATGCATTCTCGTGCCGGCGTGCTCGTGGTTGGAGCGTTCTTCGTGGCCGCTCAGGGGGCTTTGGCGGGTGTCCCGGACTACGAGTTCGTGCTGCAGGCGCGGACGAACTTTGCGGTCAATCCGGGCGGTTCGTTCAACATTCCGACGGGGTACTTCTTCTCGGGTGAGAACATCGCGATCAACAACGCGGGGCAGGTGGCGTTCCGGCTCTCGGTGACGCCCGGGGATTTCCAGTCGGTGTGGTACGGGGACGAGTCGACGGGCGGGCTGGTGTACAACTCGCCCAACGGGGCATCGCTGACCGGCGTGTCGCTGAACGACAATGGGCGCGTGGTGTGGGGGGCCTCGTTCCTCACGACCCCCGGGATCTACACCTACGACGCCGGCACCGGGAGTTCGGGGTTCTACACGAACCAGCCGTTCGGGGTGACGACCTTCTCGAGCCCCGAGGTGAACAATGATGGGCAGGTCGGGTACCGCGGCGGGCTGGGCTTCTCGGGCAACGGGTACTTCTCGGTGGATCCCTCGGTGCCGGGGCCGGCGGGTGTCGCGACGCACGCGCTCGAGGTCGGGCTCGACCCGGGCAGCCCGTACTCGTTCCTGTTCACTCCCTCGTTCAACAACAACCGGCAGATCGCCTCATCGGTGCGGTACGGGCCGGGGCTGTCGGGCTCGAACCCGGATGAGATCCGGATCTTCAACGCGGATGGCACCTCCATCCTCATCGCGCAGGATGACGATGCCGATCCGGCTTCGCCGTACCAGGGGTTCGACAACTCGCCGCGCGTGAACGATGTGGGGCAGGTCGCGTTCATCGCGACGTTGGCGGGCGGCGGACGCGGCGTGTTCGTGTCCGATGGCACCACGACGACGACGATCGCGACGACGAACCAGCCGGAGGTCTCGGACATCGAGTTCTTCGGCCCGGACATCAATAACAGCGGGCTGGTGACCTTCCGGGCGCGCAACGGGGATGGCATCCGGTCCATCTTTGTCGGCGATGGGAATGAGTTGAAGGTGCTCGTTTCGCGGTTCGACATCGTTCCGTCCGACCAGGGGCCGGCCCGGGTGGACCAGGAGTCGCTCTCGACGCCGGCGTTCGGCGGGGCGCCGCGGATCAACGACCAGGGCGATGTCGCGTTCAACTGCGGGCTCACGCCGCCGGACAACGACCAGGTGGAGTGGGGCACGGGGGTGTTCGTCGCCCGGGCGATCATCGTGGAGGCGTGCCCCGGCGATCTGAACGGCGATGAGCAGGTCGATTCCGATGATCTCGGCATCCTGCTGGGCGCGTTCGGGGCGACGGGCGACGGGGATCTGGACGACGATGGCGACACGGATTCGGACGACCTGGGCATCCTGCTCAGCGCGTTCGGCGCTTCGTGCTGAGGCGTTGGGCCCGGTGATCCGGGCCCGGGAGGCGTCGGCCTGAGCCGGCCCGCTCGCCGGACGCGGCGTGGGGGGTACTATGACCTCCCCCGGCGGGGATCCGCGTGTCCATCGCCGGGCGCACCCCCAACCTCGATCCGCCGATGGGCCCTCCCGGCCCGCGTGCCCGCCCCCCGACGGCGCAGGCTCTCGGCGCGATCCCGCAATCGATGAGAGGACACCCGAAGTGCCAACCACCCACACCGTCACACTCATGGCCGGCGACGGCATCGGACGAGAGGTCACCAACGCCGCGTGCCGCGTGGTCGAGGCGTCGGGCGTCAAGGTCAACTGGGAGCCGGCCGAGGCCGGCGCCGAGGTGTTCAAGAAAGGTGTTGCCTCGGGCGTTCCGCAGGACACGATCGACTCGATCGCGCGGAACAAGGTGGCGCTGAAGGGCCCCCTGGAGACGCCGGTGGGGTACGGGGAGAAGTCCGCGAATGTGACGCTGCGGAAGCTGTTCGAGCTGTACGCGAACACCCGCCCGACGCGGGACATCCCGGGGGTGAAGACGGCGTTCTCGGGGCGTGCGATCGACCTGGTGGTGGTGCGCGAGAATGTGGAGGACCTGTACGCGGGCATCGAGCACATGCAGACGCCGAGCGTGGCGCAGTGCCTGAAGCTGATCTCGCGAAAGGGGTGCGAGAAGATCATCCGGTTCGCGTTCGAGTTGGCGCGGGCCGAGGGTCGCAAGACGATCCACTGCGCGACCAAGGCGAACATCATGAAAATGACCGAGGGCCTGATGAAGCGGACCTTCGAGGGCATCGCGCCGGAGTATCCGGAGATCAAGCCGAGCCACATCATCATCGACAACTGCGCGCACCAACTGGTGCGGTATCCGGAGCAGTTCGAGGTCATCGTGACCACGAACATGAACGGTGACATCATTTCCGACCTGACCTCCGGGCTCACGGGCGGGCTGGGGCTGGCGCCCTCGGCGAACATCGGCGATGAGATCAGCATGTTCGAGGCCGTGCACGGCTCGGCGCCCGACATCGCCGGGCAGGGCAAGGCGAACCCGACGGCGCTGATCCTGTCGGCGGTGCTGATGCTGCGGCACCTGGGCGAGTTCGACGCGGCCGCGAAGATCGAGAACGCGATCTATGTGACGCTCGAGGAGGCGAAGAAGGTCCCGGCGGACCTGGCGGGCAAGGGCGCTTTCGCGACGACCGACCAGTTCACCGATGAGGTGATCGCGAACCTCGGGCGGACCTCGGATCGGATCAAGAGCCGCGACTACAAGAAGATGACGATGCCGGTGATCAACGAGGAGGCGGTGCTGGTGAAGCCGAAGTCGCGCCGGGTCGTGGGCGCGGACCTGTTCATCGAGTTCGTCGGCTCGGTGAAGGAGCTGGGCGAGAAGCTCGACGCGATGGCCGAGGGCTCGCCGCTGAAGCTGAAGATGATCTCCAACCGTGGCACGCGGGCGTACCCGCTGACCGGGACGGACATGGACTCGGTGGACCACTGGCGGTGCCGATTCGTGATGCGTGATGCCAAGGCCGAGATGACCGATGCGGACCTGATGGCGCTGGTCCAGAAGGTGGCCGGCGTGTACACATGGAACCACATCGAGAAGCTGATGGAGTTCGACGGCGCGGCGTCGTACACCAAGGCCCAGGGCGAGGATTGATCGGCGTGCGGCGCCCGAGTTACATCGTCACTGGGCGCGTTGGGGGGCAGCGCTCGTCCACGCCCGCGCTCGGACGCGGTGCCGGGCCGATCGCGCTGGTGGTCCTGGCGTCGGTGCTCGGGGCGGTGCCGATGTCTCCGGTGCGCGGGTCGTTCTCTCAGGATGCGCAGCGGCAGGAGGCGCGGCGATCGGGGCTGGGCGGGCCGGCCGTCCGCGTCGAGCCCGCGGTGGTGGAGGCGGGTGATCTGACGCCCGGCGATTCCGTGCAGCGCACGGTCACGCTGATGAACACATCGGACGAGCCGGTCATGATCCGGCGGATCGCCCACACCTGCGCGTGCGCAGCGCCGGCGGTGCAGCCCGGGGACACGATCGAGCCGGGCGCCTCGATCGAGATGGTGATCGACATCTCCGCGTACGAGGAGCAGTTCGGCCCGATCGCCCACCAGATCGCCGTGTTCATGGAGGGTGTGTCGATCCCGGTGCAGATCCCGGTGACGGCCAACATCAACCGGGGGATCCGCGCCACGATCGACTACGACCCGCCGGGCCAGTACCGGATGGGGACGATCACGCTCGAGGCCATCGATGGGCGGGCGTTCCGGATCGAATCCGTGAACTTCGCCGCGCCGGAGTATCGGGATGGGTTCGAGCCGATGGACGATGCGCCACGCGCGCGGTACGAGATCGCGCTGGACTTCTCGGAGCTCGCGCCGGAGGCGATCCCCGCCTCCCTGCTCATCGTGACCGATTCGCCGCGATCGCCGGTGATGAGCCTGCGGACGGTGAACCTCGATTACGAGCCGCCGCGGGTGCGCCGGGCGTTCATCGCCCAGGCATCGCCGGTGCTCATGCACGCGATGCCCGCGGGTGAGAGCACCGAGGTGCGGATCGCGCTGCGGGGCGTGTCCCTCGGCGCGGATGCCGGCGATCTGCTCGACTGGTTCGAGGCATCGTCCGAGCACGCGGATGTAACGCTCCTCGGCGTCTCGGGCGAGCCGGAGCTTTCGCTCGCGACGCTGCGCGTGGGCGTGCGCCCGCGGGCCGAGCACCGCGGGCTGGTGAGCGTTGATGTGTGGGCGACGATCGATGGGCACACGGAGCACATCGTGCTGCACGGGCGCGCGTTCGCGCCGGGGGCGATCGATGTGCCCGCTGGTGATGCCGCCGGTGGTGCGTCCGGGGGGTAAGCGCACGGGCAGCGACGGAAGGGCCCGGGCGCTCGGGGGTTATGCCTCGCGCGAGATGATCTCGACGGGGCCGTTGAAGTTGATGTCGTGCTGCGGGTAGGGGATCGAGATCCCCTCGGCGTCGAAGCGCTTCTTGATCTGCGCCTGCAGGTCCCAGTAGACCTCCCAGTAGTCGCCGGTCTTGGCCCACGGGCGGACGATGAAGTTGATCGACGAGTCCGCGTACTCGTTGAGCTTGATGTTCGGAGCGGGGTCGGCGAGGACCTTGGGGTGCGCCTTGACCATTTCTTCGAGGATCTTCCGCACGCGGTCGAGGTCGGAGCGGTAATCCACTCCGACGGTCATGTCCACGCGGCGCGTCGGTCGGCCGGTGACATTGGTGATCACTCCATTCCAGACGGCGTTGTTCGGGAGGATCATCATCTGGTTGTCGAAGGTCACGATGACGGTCGAGACCAAGGTCATCGACTCGACCGTGCCGGAGACGCCGCCGGTATTGATGACATCGCCGACATCGAAGGGCTTGTAGAAGAGGATGAGGAGCCCGGAGGCGAAGTTGGAGAGGGTTCCCTGGAGGGCGAGGCCGATGACGAGGCCGGCGGCCCCGATCGCGGCGACGAGCGGGCCGATGTTCACGCCGAGCTGGGCGACGGCGACGACGACGCCGACGAGCATGACGAGCTTGGTCACACCGCCGATCACGAAGTTTCGCAGCAGGCTGGATGGCTTCTTGAATCGTTTGAGCGCGATGCCGGCCGCGCGGGCCAGGATCTTCGCGAGGATCCAGAACGCGATGAGGGTGGCCGCGAAGGCCAGCAGGTTCAGGCCCGCCTCGATCCCGCCCTGTGGGGAAACGAGCCATGTCTGGAACTGGATCCAGAGCTCCTGCGGGTTGTACCACGCCAACGGCGGCTGCTCGCCCGCGGCGATGAGGTACTTGCGCCGCTGCTCGGCGTCTCCGCCCTTGTCCTCGAGCGAATCGAGCACGGCGTTCGCGCGCTCGATGAGCGCGCCGCGCTGCTGGCGGTAGCGTTCGGCGTCGCGCGTGGCCTCTGAGAGCGCCTCGCCGGTCGCGGTTTCCTTGGCCTGCTCGGCGGCGACCATGAGTTCGACGCGTTCCTGCACGCGGGCGAGCCAGTACTCCGCCTCGCGGTCGAGCTGGGGCAGCGTCATCGGAAGCAGCCTGTTATTGAGCGACTTGAGCGGCACCTGCCATGGCTCTTCCTGCTCGGGCGCGGTCTCCTGTCCGGGCTGCGCCGCGGGCTGCTCGCCGGTGGGGCGCTGGGGGCTCAATCCGGCGGCCGCGACGACGCGGGAGAGGTACCGGCGTCCGGGTGCGACATCGCCGCCCTTGAGTTCGTGTTCGTTGAGGACCGCTTCGACGAGTTCAACCATCGCGATCGCGCGAGGGCGGACGCGGTCGAGCTGGGACTGGAGTCCGGCGCGCTCCTCATCGCTCGTCGAGCGATCGATGGCGATCTGGAGGCGGGCCAGCATCGACACCTGCTCCTGCAGGGCGGAGATCCACGCCTCGCTCGCGGCTTCGAGTTCGGCCTGGCGGAGGGGGAGCAGCTCGAGGCGGAGCTCATCCGGATCGACTTCCCAGAACGGCGTTTCGATCGGCACGCCGGGCGTTGGTCCTGACTCGTCCTGTCGTGCGTGCGCGGGCGGAGACAGCACGCCGAGGGCAAGCACCAGCGCGAGCGCGCCCGCGATCAGGCGGGCGGCGTGTGAGCCAAGTTGGTTCGTGTTCGCCATCGGACGGGTCTCCAGTGTCTGCGGACGAGCGCAAGGGTACCAGCCGGCGCGGGATCGCGTGCCGGCGTTGGGGCGGAGCCGCCGCCGCGGGCCCGGTGGGGTTTGTGTTCAGAAACCGTGAGGGCGGCCTATTCGGGGATCAGGGATCGGCGGACCCGCACGGACACGGCGTCCAGCGCGACCACGACGCCGAAGATCAGCAGGAGACACGCCAGTGCGGCAGGGAAATCCCGCATGTCCAGGTAGAACTTGATGTAGTACCCGATGCCGCCCGCATCCACGATGCCCAGGACGCTGGCCGAGCGGACATTGTACTCGAGCATGAACAGCGCGAACGCGAGCGTGGCGGCCCGCGAGGCGGGCGCGACGGCGCGGAAGAAGATCTGGGGCCCCGATGCGCCGATCTCGCGGAGCGCTGATTGGGCCCGTCCCGGCGTGTTCTCGAACGACTCGTAGAAGAACTTGGTCAGGTATCCGACCGAATAGAGCGAGAGGGCGAGCACGCCGGCGAGCTGGCCGAAGCCCACGGCCGCGACGAACAGCAGCGCCCAGATGAGCGATGGGACGGTGCGCACGGCGTTGAGCGCCTGGCGCAGGACGCTCCGCAGGAATCGCGGGCCGGTGTTGCGCGCGGCCAGCGCTGCCAGCGGGTACGCCAGCGCGACGCCGACGGTGGTGCCGATGAGCGACATCTGGATCGTCTCGACGAGCGAGGCGAGCAGCGTGCCCCACGGGATGGCCGTGATCTCGGCGAGCGAGCCGGGCAGGAGGGCGCCGAGGAACGCGCTGATTCCCCTGACCGCCGAGCGTCCGCTCGTCTCGTGCAGCCCGAGGGATACGACGCTCCACGCGTACGCGGCGACGACAACCAGCGCGATGAGCAGGAGCGAGCCCGGATGCATCCATGCGGGGCGGGCGGGGAAGGCCGGGGCGCTGGCGCCTTCGGCCCGGGTGCCGAGGCATCGCGGGTCGTCGGGTGTCTGGGCTTCGCAGGATGGGCAGGCGCTGCGCGCGGGCAGGGCGACCTGGTCCAGCGAGACAATGGTGTGTGCGCTGTGCGCGGTGCGGTCCGTGCTGCGCTGCTCGCGATCGCACGGCTGGGCGATCGATCCGGCGAGGCGTCCGGCGTGCAGGCAGTACCGCCGATCGGCGTACCGCGATGCCAGCGCTTCGTCGTGGAGCACCGAGACGAGCGTGATGCGGCGCTCCTCGCAGACGGAGCGGAGGAGCTGCATGATGCCCTCGGCGTGCTCTCGGTCGAGCGAGCAGACGGGCTCATCGGCGAGGATGACCGAGGGGCGCTGCATGAGCGCCCGCGCGATGGCGACGCGCTGGCGCTCGCCGCCGGACAGGCAGGAGATGGCCATCCGGGCGCGCTCGCGGAGCCCGACGCGCTCGACGAGTTCCATCGCGGCGATGCGCTCGTCGCGGGGCATGCGGGCCATCGAGCGGAGCAGGCCCACGCGCCCGAGGGCGCCATCGAGGACATTGCCGAGCACGGTGCGTTCGCTGACGAGCCGGAGGTCCTGGTAGATCGTGGCGATGGGGCCCGACCGCTCGACGACGCCCGCCGTGGGCTCGAGCCGCCCGGAGAGGCATCCGAGGAGGGTGGTCTTGCCGGATCCGGACGGGCCGACGAGCACGGTGTGCGCGCCGCGCGGGATGGTGAGCGTGACATCGTCGATGGCGCGGACGCCGCGCGGGTAGGTCAGCGACACGCGGTGCAGGCGGAAGGCGGGCGGTTCGAGGTCGGTCCGGCGGCTGGGCACGGCGCCGCGCCCTTCGGAGCGGGGCGATGCCGGGCGCACGCGGACCGGAGCGCCCGCTTCGTGCAGCGCTGCGGTGTCGCCACGCCCGGTTGCGTCGATCGCGGTCATCGAGCCATGCCCTTTGGAACGGCGTTCACTTCACTTCACGAAGCTGTCCACGGGCATCCCGACGCCCTCCATCGCTTCCAGGAGGGATGCGATGTGCTCATCGCCATCGACGCGCCGGAACTCGGTGGCGCCGTAGACATTGGCGAGCAGTTCCGGGCGTTCGGTGGACAGGGCGAGCAGGGCCTCGGTGATGCGCTCGGAGAGGTCCTCGGAGATCCCGCCGCGGACGCAGACGAGGTGGGTGGGCACCTCCGGCGTGCGGGTGAGGATGCGGAGCTGGGCCCGCTGCTCGGGCGTGGTGTAGACATCCGCAGTGGGGCCCTCGACGGTGTAGAACGAGACCGCGCACAGGTCGGCCCGCCCGGCGAGCACCTGCTCAAGGGCCTGCGTGTACCCGCCCGCGAAGGCGACGGCGTCGAACACCTCGCTGGGGTCCTGGGCGGGCTCGAGGATCCCCTCGCGCACCAGTCGGAGCGTGGCCATGACGAAGCCGGAGGTGGAGGTGCGGCTGGTGAAGGCGACCTTCAGCGAGGAGGCGCGGGCCGCGACATCGTCCATCGACTGCAGGTCCGAGTCGTCCCGCACGACCCAGACGGAGTCGTAGTTGGTCCGCTTGTTGCCCTGGGCATCGGCGCGGACCTCGGCGACGAGGAGGCGGGCGTCGGCATCGCGCCGGGCGAGCAGGAAGGGGAGGGATGAGACATACGCGACATCGGCCTGCTCGGAGACGAGCGCCTGGACGGAGGCCGAGTAGTCGCCGGGGACCACGGGCTCGACGGTGATGCCGAGCCGCTCGGTGAGGAACGCGGCGGCCGCATCGGCGTTCTCGCGCGTCTGCTCGGGGTCCTTCTGGCGCTGGAAGACGAAGACGAGTTTGGCCGGGTCTGCGGGCGTGGCTTCGGGCCCGGTCGCGCCGGCGGTCTGGCCCGCGGGGGCGTCGTTGTTCCCGTTGCTGTCGGATTCATTTCCGCACCCGGCGAGCCCGAGCGCGACCGCGCCTGCCAGCAGCAGGGCACACCACCGCATCACACCGTTCGTTGAGCACAGCGACACAAATTACCTCTTTCGACTGGGAGATCTGGAAGGGGCCGGACTGGGCCGGGGCGAGACGGCGGGCGGCCCGCTCGGCGGAGTGTAGCCGATTGGCTGAGACTGAGTCGCAATCGCGGGAGCGGAAGCGCGTTGAAGCGAGCGTTCAGCGCTCCCACGGCCAGTAGATCAGGTCTTCGTGCTTCCTTCGGTCCTGTTCCGGATCGGACGGTGGGGCGCCTCCGTCGTCGGTGGCATTGATGCCCAGCGAGTACAGCAGGATCTCGCCCTCGGCGTCGACGCGGTAGACGAGGGGGGCCCCGGGGGTGGCGGCGAAGGGGTCGGCGGGGAGTTCGGGGAGGTAGCCGGGGACCAGCGATTCGAGGGTTGGTGGGGGGGTGCCGTCGTGTTCGTCCATGTACGCGGCGATGGCGAGTGCGGTGGTGGCGGCTGCGAGGCCGGCTTCGGCGGTGTCGAAGTTCATGAAGAAGGCTCCGAACACGGGCCTTAGGATCTCGAACTGGCGGCGGGCACGGATGTCGATGGTGCGCATGTAGGCATCGGGGTCGAGCGATGCCATGTCTCGGAGCGCTGCCGGCTTTCCGAACTCCCGGATCAGTCGCGCGTAGTAGTCATCGATGATCTTGTACAAGCCGCCATGGGACATCCCGACGATCGGAGCGGTGCCGATCGAGTCGAGGCGGGATGCTCCGGGGCGATTCGTGTAGTGCGCATCGATGAGGTCAAGCTTCACGAGGGCTTCGCCCTGGAAGTACCACGCCCCTTCCGGGCGGAGGCCGCGGTGCATCCGGAATTCCTCGATCAGCGCCCGGGCTTGGTCGGCGCGCACTTCTCCGGTGGTTGCGCCTCCGAGGACGAGTTCGGCCGCCGTCACTTCCGCGGCCACCGCCACCAGGCCGCTGAGGTGGGTCGGCGTTGCGCCCGCGAGGCGCGCGTTCCCGAGGATCGATGCGATCGCCTCGCGGCGCACGCGCGGATCGGTGTTGGTGTTGTACAGGAGTTCATCGGCCTTCGCGTTGTCGCGTGCCTGAAGGATTGGCGGCATCGGTCGGTCGATCAGCGAGGTGGCATGCTGCTGGGGCATGACCACGACCTCGTGTTCGTTGAACGCGCGCATCAGGCGGAGCGCCTCTGGGTCTTCGAGCACAGCGCGGATCTGAGGCCACGCCCGCTCGCGCACCCTCGCCAGCACGAGCTCCATCGCGGCGCGCTCATCCTCGCTCAGTGAATCGACGTCGATGCGCCTGGACGCGTTGTCGGGATACATTACGGCGATTGCGATGTCACGCTGATAGAACCGCGACATCGGGTAGCCCTGGTCCCAACCCCATTCGAGCGCATCGCTGGTTTCGGCGCGCGCGATGTCGCGCACCTTCTGATACCGGTCCAGGGCAACAAGCGCTTCGAATTCGGCGATTCCGCCGCTCGCGTCCGGGAACCGCTCGGAGATCATGGCGTCGAACTCGGCGATGTAGTCGCGCTGGGGGGCCTTCGGGGCGGTCAGCAGAAGGACCGCGAGTGCCGCGATGAGCAACAAGGCCGCCGCGGCGCTCCAGAGCAGGAATTTCTTCATCGCGTGTGTCCTCGTTGGAATGGGGATCACTCAGGACGCCACGGTTCCCACGGCCAGTACACCCTGTCCCGCCGGGCGTTTCGGGGCTTGGTCAGGTCCTGCGCCTCGGCGCGGTCGTCGATGAGATCCCGCCCGAGTGAGTAGAGGAGGACCTGGCCGGAATCCGTGATCCGGTAGACGAGCGGGGCGCCGGGGTCGGCGGCGAAGGGGTCGGCGGGGAGTTCGGGGAGGTAGTCGGGGACCAGCGATTCGAGGGTTGGTGGTGGGGTGTTGTCGTGGTCTTCCATGTAGGCGGCGATGGCGAGGGCGGTGATGGCGCCGGCGAGGTCGGCTTCGGCGAGGTCGAAGGTCTCGATGACATCCTCGAACGACGGGATGATCATGTTGAACAGCGCGCGGGCCCGCAGGTCGATGCCGCGCATGTACGCCTCCTTGTCGACCGACTCCATGTCGCGCATCGGCGCGGGCTGGCTGGCCTGCTGGATCAACCGGGTGAAGAACTCGTCGAAGACTTTGTGCATGCCTCCGTGTGAGATCCCGATGACAGGAGCGGTGGTGATCGAGTTGATGCGGGATGCGCCGGGGCGAGGCGTGTAGTGGGCATCGACGATGTCCAGCATCATGAGCGTCTCGCCTTCGAAGTACCACGCCGGCTCCGGGTGGAGGGCACGGTGCTTCAGGAACTCGGCGAGCAGCGTTCGCGCTTCTCCGGATCGCAGGCTTTGTTCGTTGATGGCCTCGAGCGCGATTTCGGCGGCCAGTGACTCCACGGCCGCCATTGTCAGGCCTGGGACGATGCTCGGCGCAACGCCGGCCAGCCGCGCGTGCCCGAGCATCGACGCGATCGCCTCCCGTCGCACGCCCGGGTCGGTGCTCCCGCTAAACAGCAGGTCATCGGCCAGCGCGTTCCTGCGGACCGGGCTGAGGTGCGGTAAGGGGCGGTCGAAGATCGATGGCGCATCAAGAGGCGGCAGGACCACCACCTCGTGCTCGTTGAACGCGCGCATGAGACGCAGCGCTTCGGGATCCTCCAGCACCGCGCGGACCCGGGGCCACGCACGCTCCCGGGCCCGAGCCAGCACCAGCTCCACGGCGGAGTTGGCCTCGGCGCTCATCGATTCGCTGTCGACCCATGTGCCGCGCATGTCGTGATGCAGCACCGCATCCGCCATGAACATCTCATCAAACCACTCCTGCTCATCCATTTCCAGTCCCCGGTCCACGCCCCACTGGTACGCATCCTTGGCCTCCGCCTCCGCGATGCTCCAGGCCCTGTCGTACCGGTTGAGTGCGGCCAGTGCCTCGAATGTGTCGGCTCCGCTGGACGCGTTCGGGAAGCGCTGGGCGATCATGGCGTCGAACTCGGCGATGTAATCGCGCTGGGGGGCCTTCGGGGCGGTCAGCAGAAGGACCGCGAGTGCCGCGATGAGCAACAAGGCCGCCGCGGCGCTCCAGAGCAGGAATTTCTTCATCGCGTGTGTCCTCGTTGGAATGGGGATCACTCAGGACGCCACGGTTCCCACGGCCAGTACACCCTGTCCCGCCGGGCGTTTCGGGGCTTGGTCAGGTCCTGCGCCTCGGCGCGGTCGTCGATGAGATCCCGCCCGAGTGAGTAGAGGAGCACCTGGCCGTCGTCCGTGACCCGGTAGACGAGCGGTGCGCCGGGGTCGGCGGCGAAGGGGTCGACGGGGAGTTCGGGGAGGTATTCGGGGACCAGCGATGCGAGTGTGGGTGGTGGGGTGTTGTTGTGGTCTTCCATGTACGCGGCGATGGCGAGGGCGGTGATGGCGCCGGCGAGGTCGGCTTCGGAGCGGTCGAAGGTCAGGATGACAGGCTCGAATGTTACGAGCAGAATGCCGAACGGCTCTCTGGCCCGCCGGTCGATGCTGCGCACGAAGGAGTTCTCGTCGACCGATTCCAGATCGCGCCTCGGAGCGGGCTGTTTGGCCTGCTGGATCTGGCGAGCGAAGAACTCATCGAAGATCTGGTACACGGCTCCGTGCGAGATGCCGATGATCGGGGCCGTGGCAATGGATGGGGTGCCGGATACGCCTGGGCGGGGCGTGTAGAAAGTTTCGATGAGGTCCAGCATCATCAGCGCCTCGCCCTCGAAGTACCAGGCCGGCTCCGGGCGGAGGCTGCGGTGCTTCAGGAACTCCGCGAGCAGCGTCCGCGCTTCTCCGGGATGCAGGCTTTGTTGGTTGATGGACTTGAGCACAGTCTCGGTGGCGATCGACTCCATTGACGCCATCCCCAGGCCAGGGACGATCGTCGGTGTGGCACCGGCGAGCCGCGCGTTTCCGAGGATCGAGGCGATCGCTTCCCGGCGCATACCGGGGTCAGCGCTCTCGGTAAACAGCAGGTTATCGGCGAACGCGTTTGTTCGGGCCTGAGCCAGGTGTGGCGATTCGCGGTCGAAGATCGACGGCGCATCAGGAGGTGGCAGGACGACCACCTGGTGCTCGTTGAACGCACGGAGAATTCGCAATGCTTCGGGATCCTCCAGCACCGCGCGGATCTGGGGCCACGCACGCTCCCGGGCGCGAGCCAGCACCAGTTTCACGGCGGCGCTTGCTTCGTCGCCCATCGCCTCGCTGTCGATCCATGCGCGATGCTCGTGGCGATACAGGACCGCGTCCGATATCAGCATCTCGTTGAACCACTCCTGCTCATTCATTTCCAGCCCCTGGTCCACGCCCCACTGGTACGCATCTTTCGCCTCGGTCTCGGCGATGCTCCGAGCCCTGTCGTAGCGGTCGAGCGCTGCCAGCACCTCGAATGTGTCGGCCCCGCGGGATCCGTTCGGGAAGCGCTGGGCGATCATGGCGTCGAACTCGGCCATGTAGTCGCGATCGGGGGCCTTGGGTCGCATGAGGTGCAGGGTCACGACCCCGGCGACCAGCAGCAGCGCCACGCCCGCGGGGATGAGTATGTACTTCTTCATCGCGGGGTGCTCTCCATCGTTCGGGCATGCGCGAATGAGGCGCACCGTCCGCCGGCATCCGTGTGCCGGGTGGGCGGTGGCGGCTCGGCCAGAGCGTACCTCACCGCTCCCATGGCCAGTAGACCAGATCCTCCCGGTCCTTGCGGTGTTCGTCGGGATCCTGGGACTGGGCGCCTTCGTCGGTGAGGTTCGGGCCGAGCGAGTAGAGGAGCACCTGTCCGTCGTCCGTGGTCTTGTAGACGAGTGGGGTGGCGGGGCGTTCGGCGAAGGGGTCGGCGGGGAGGTCGGGGAGGTAGTCGGGGACGAGCGATTGCAGGGAAGGTGGCGGTGCGCCGTCGTGGTCGTCCATGTACGCGGCGATGGCGAGGGCGGTGGTGGCTCCGGCGAGGTCGGCCTCGATGAGGTCGAAGTTCTGCAGGGCGCGGCTGAACGCCGGGAGCAGCGCGCCGAGCAAGGGTCGGGCGCGGAGGTCGACATTGCGGATGAACGCATCGGGATCGATGGCCGTGGGGTCTCGGAGCGCCGGTGGTTGCCCGGCCTGCTGGATCATGAGCCCGTAGAACTCATCGATGATCTCGTACATGCGCCCGTGTGAGACGCCGATGACGGGGGCGGTGGTGATGGTGTTTAGGCGCATCGCGCCGGGGCGCTTGGTGTACTCGGCGTCGATGATGTCGAGCGAGCCGAGGCGCTCGCCCTCGAAGTACCAGGCGGTCTCGGGGCGGAGATCGCGGTGTTTGAGGAACTCCGCGATCATCGCGCGGGCTTCTTCGGAGCCGATGGCGTTGTTGGTCGCCGCGTCGAGCACACGGTCGACCGCGAGCGATTCGAGGGCCGCCCGGACCAGCCCGCCGATGAGGATGGGCGAGGTCCCGCCAAGCCGGGCCTGCCCGAGCATGGAGGCGAGCATCTCTTGCCGGACGCTCGGGTCGTCGCTCCTGGCGAACAAAACCGCATCGGCCCGCGCGATGGCTCGCGTCTGGCTCAGGTGCGGCAGCAGGCGGTCGAACAGCGATGGGGCATCGATCGCGGGCACGACGACGACCTCGTGCTCGTTGAACGCGCGCGCGAGGCGGAGCGCTTCGGGGTCTTCCAGCACTGCGAGGATTCGGGGGATGGCCCGCTCGCGGGCGCGGGCGAGCACTTGCTCCATCGCCGACCGCTCCTCATCGGTGAGCGGTTCGTCTACGAACGCCGGCTCATCATGCAGCAGCGCTTCGACTACGACGGGGAGTTCGAACCACCCCATCTCGAGCCCTTGCTGCACGCCCCATTGCTGCGCTTCGAGGGCGCTGCTCTCGGCGATCTGCTCGATGCGTGCCATCCGGTCCAGCGCGATCAGCGCCTCGAAGTCGTCGATGCCATCGCTCCCGTCGGGGAAGCGCTGGGCGATCATCGCGTCGTACTCGGCGATGTAGTCGCGCTCGGGTGCCTTGGGGCGCAGGGCGATGAGGATGGCGACGCCGGCGACGAGCGCGAGCACGGTCAGGCCGATCCAGAGCAGCACCTTCTTCATGTGATTCGCCTCTTCGAGTCAATACGGTGGTCACGCACCGGGGGCGCAACCCTTCCGCATCCCAGACGCCGCCGGTCACGCGTGATGTTGTGCCCCGTGGCGCGACGGGGCGAATCGGCTCACCCCACCTCGCGCCGCTGGAACAGGGCCGTGGCGAGGGCGAGCAGGCCCGTGGTCTGCACTGCGGCGTAGATCACCACGAGCAGGACATAGCGTCCCGGGATGGGGTGGCCCTGGCTGATGGCGTCGACGAGCCAGAAGAACTGGAGATTCGGGATGATCCCCCAGGCGGCGAAGGCCCCGGCGTTGATGCGGGTGGGGGTGAGGAAGAGGTGGTCGCCGGATTCCGGGAGCCGGGAGACGGGCAGGTTGTTCGCGTTCACGAGGGTGAACTGGAACTCGCCGCCGGCCTCGCCGCCCATCTGGATGTCCTGATCTCTGATGAGCAGGGCCCTTCCCATGGCCGGGTCGACGAGGTCCTGCGGGCGGGTGGCATCGCCCTGGAATTCGTCCTGGCGGGCGACGACGAGTCCGACGCCGTCGGCGTTCGGGCCGAAGTACACCTGGGTGCCGATTCCGATGGGCTGCAGCGGGGGGCCGGTGAGGATGATGCCGATTTCCTGCCCGGCGCGTGAGAGGTCGGGCGTGACGGGGCGGTCCTCGACATTGGCGATCGTGGCGATGCGTTCGTTCTCGAAGGCCCGCTGCCCGAGGAAGTAGTTGCTCATGAGCGAGATCATGAAGACGCCGGCGCAGACCACGAGCGTCATGACCTGCTTGAGGCGCGTCGAGCACGCCAGCGCGAGCGCGTTGAACACGAGCATCGCGATGAACACGCACAGGCAGGCGATCATGATCTGCGGCTTGAATTCCTCGGAGGGGAGCTGGAACTCCCATTTCTTCGAGAACGAGATCGAGGCCACATAGCAGAGCACTGAGGCGGGCAGGAGGGTGAGCACGACGGTCGACGGGAAGACCCATCCGTAGAAGTAATTTCCCCAGATCCCCAGGGCCAGTGAGCCTCCCACGGCGAGGAGCGCGAAGAGGATGACGGGCCCGTCGAGCGAATCGCGGGCCGTGGACATGACCTCGTGGCGGATGGCCCACATCAGGAAGGTGATGAGGATGATGGTGGCGATGGAGATCGCCCCTGAGATGCCCAGGTACTTGCCAAGCACGAACAGTGGTCGTCCGACGGGCTTCGAGATGACTGTGAGGGCGGTCTTGTTCTCGATCTCGCGCGAGAGCACATTGGTGGCGGTGAAGGCCGCGAGCAGGGTGGCGCAGACGAGCACGGTGGCGAGCCCGATGTCGAGCAGGAGCTTGTTGTCGCCCGAGACCTCGGTGTCCTCGGTGTACCCCATCGAATACGAAGACAGGGCGGTGTTCCCGGCCTGGAGGATCCCGCCGAGCAGCACGATCACGAGGTAGATCGGCTGCCGGATGGCCTCAAGGAAGGTGTTCCGAGCGATGGCCAGCGTCTGTCCGAACATGAAGCCATATTCCCGCACAGGGGGCCCGCGGCCCACAGGAGCGCCATCGTCGGGCGTCGCTCGGGCGCCGATGCGGTGGCAGGGGGGTCACAATCGCCGGAGGGTACGCCCCCGCCCGGCGAACGGATCGCCCCACCGGCGCCGTGTTCGCCATTTTTTCTGGTCGGTGTGCGCGTCGCGGGCGAACCGCGGCCCGGAATCCGCGTAGGACTGGCCGCACGGGGAGAGAGCCGGCTTGCTGTCTGCGTGGCACGACTGATCCAGCGCTGCGTCGGCGCGAGCCGGGATTCCGAGCCGCAGGGTCGCGTCGCGCCCGCCCCGGCTCGGGGTTATCATCGGACCCCTTCTCCGCCGCCCGAGGGGCGGAGAACGGCGCGGGCGGGTCGGCCTGGCCCGTTCGGTGCCGGGATCCGGTGGCGTTCGTTGGATGCTCCGTTCCCCGCCGTCCCGACCGGGTCCGGCGTGGGCACCCGGAGCGGGAATCCGGTGTGGATGATGCCCGGCGCTGCGGGACGGCCGGTGGCTTCGCCCTCCGGATCCGCCCTCTCGTCCCGGTCCAATCGTCCTCGCCCCTGTCCCGCCTGCTTCCACCTGACCCTGCCCCCTCTCCCTTCCTGATTCGCCGCTCCCTGCTCCTTCCACCTGGCCCCGTCGTCCGCCAAGACGCCCACTGACACGGACCATCACACGATGATCATCGACCACCAGACCTATCGGCGAGCGACCTCCATCAGCCTCTTCGGCGTCTTCACGCAGCTCGTTCTGGGCGTCGCCCTTCTCGTGTACGGCAATCTCGGGGGCGACTCCGCGGCCATCACCGGGTCGATCGCGATCCTGCTGGGCGTGCCGATCTGGATCTGCCTGACGCTGGTGTACAACCAGCACAAGCTGGAACGGATCGAGGCCCTGGAGCGTGAGTCGCTGGCGGGGTCGAGCGCGGGGGGCGCCTCTGTGTTCGAGGATCTGGCCGACGATCAGTCGGTCCAGAAGGCGCGGCTCAATTGGATGCACCGCTGGTTCCTGCCTGGGGTGAGCCTGGTGCTGGCCGCGGCGGCGATTTCGCTGGGCATCTTCGCGATGCTCCGGGCCAACGCGGCGTCGGCGGACCCTGAGTCGCTCCCGGCGTTGCCGCGTGAGCACGGCTGGGCGATCGCGCTGAGCGTGGGCATCGCGTGCATCGGGTTCGTCTTTGCGCGGTTCGTGTCGGGGATGGCCAAGGTCGGCGCGTGGTCGATGCTTCGGGCGGGTGCGGCGGCGTCGGTTTCCGCGGCGGTGGTCTCGGCGCTGGTGCTGGTCGCGCACTTCCTGCAGATCGGGCTCGGGATCGACGCGATGCAGCGTGCGATGCCGGTGATCATGTCGATCTACCTGATCGTCATCGGCGTGGAGATCGTGCTCAACTTCGTGCTCAATCTCTACAAGCCGCGGCGCGCGGGCGAGTACATCCGCCCGGCGTTCGACTCTCGGATCCTCGCGTTCGTCGCCGCTCCGGATCGTCTTGCCGAATCGGTGACGGGGGCGCTGTCGTACCAGTTCGGGTTCGATGTCGGTTCGACCTGGTTCTACAAGCTCGTGAGCCGATCGTTCGCCGGGCTTGTGCTGCTGGGCGCTCTCGTCGTGTGGGGGATGACCTCGATTTCGGTGGTCCGCCCGGACGAGAAGGGCCTGCTGCTGGTCAACGGCGCGCTGCGGGCGGAGCTGGACTCGGGGCCGGTGGTCAAGATGCCATGGCCGTTCTCGTCCGTCCTGAAGTTCCCGGCCTACAGCGTGAACCGCCTGCATGTCGGCTCTCCGGAGCCGACGGATCCTCGGCAGCCCGTGCTGTGGACCGAGGCGCACGCCGGGCGCGAGTCGTACCTCCTGGTCAGGTCGTCGACCGAGGAGCGGGCACGCGACGGGAACATGGATTTCTCGCTGATCGCGGCCGAGTTCCCCATCCACTTCACGGTCGAGGATCTCGTGCGGTACCAGTTGCTGGCGCAGGACTCGTCGGCCCCCCGGGATCCCGACAAGGTCCGGCGCGATCTGCTCGAGTCCATCGCCTCGTCGGTCGTGATGGAGCACATCGCGACTTATACGGTCGAGCAGCTCCTCGGGCCTGAGCGCAAGGAGATCGCCGATCGTCTCCAGCGGCTGATCCAGAACGAGTTCGATTCGATCCAGCTCCCGTTCAGCGCCGGGGTCGGCGGCGAAGCCAGCGGGGCTGGCGTCCGCGTGCTGTTCGTCGGCGTTGCGGGTGTGCATCCTCCCACCGATGTCGCCCCCGCGTTCGAGAGCGTGATCAGCGCCGATGCGCTCCGCGAGGCCAACCTGCAGCGGGCCGAGGCGCACCGGATCCAGACGCTCGGCACGGTCGTCGGCGATGTTCGGCGTGCGGAGCAGATCGTGGCAGCGCTCGATGAGCTTCGCTCGATGGAATCGGTCCCCAGCGGCGAACGCTCGGCGGCGCAGCAGGATGCGATCGAGCAGCAGCGGGACCGCATCGCCCGGATGATCGAGGAAGCGGGGGGGCGGGCCGCGATCATGCTCGCCGAGGCCCGTCGCGATCGGTGGGCCACCGCCCAGTCGGCCAAGGTGCAGGCGATCCGCTCCCGCGGGCTCTCGGCGGCGTACCGGGCCGCGCCGACCTTCTTCCGTGCCCAGCGGATCCTCGCGGCGTTCCGGGACGCGGCCGAGGGCGCGCGGATCTGGATCACTCCGTTCGAGGACCCTCAGATCACCATCGACGCCGTTGAGCAGCAGATCGACACCTCGGGGTGGGGCACCCCCGAGGAACTGGATCCCCAGAACCTCGGGTCGGGCGGGTGAGATCGCTCGGCGCCCGTCCCGCCTGTTCGAGCCCCTTTGCCCCAACCAAATCGTCCGACCCGTTTGAGAGAGACCCCGACCCACTCGCACCAGCAGCGCACCATCTAACGCCGCACCCGACACGACACGACCCCCCCGGAGAGCCAGCCGATGCGCAACCCCTTCCTGATCGTCATCGCCGCGTTGATCGTCGGCGGATTCCTTTTGTACATGTGCTCGTTCACGGTGCGGTTCACCGATGTCGCGGTGGTGACGACCTTCGGCAAGGCCGGCGAGAACAGCGTGGTGGAGACGCCGGGGTTCAAGCTGAAGTGGCCCGCGCCGATCCAGAATGTCACGGTCTACGACCGGCGTGTGCGGATGATGAAGACTCCGCCCGAGACGCAGCAGACGGCCGACGACCGCCAGATCGCCATCGAGACCTTCCTGGCGTATCGCGTGTCGGACCCGCTCCGGTTCTTCCGCGCGTTCGGCGTGGTGGGCGGCTCTGACACCCGCCAGCACTACCGGCAGGCGGAGGAGGCGCTGTTGTCGCGGCTTCGCAGCGCGTTGGCGGTGGTGTCCTCGTACCGGCTCAACGACCTGTTCACGACGCAGGAGGGGCGGTCGCAGATCGCGAACCTCGAGGCGGACCTGCTGGCGCGGCTTCAGGCCGCCGAGTCGGCGGAGGGAGCCGAGCTGCGTTCGGAGACGCTGGAGAGCTACGGCGTCGAGGTGATCCTGGTGGGCGTGAGTTCGATCGTGCTTCCGGAGGCGACGACGAATGTTGTGTTCCAGCGGATGACGGAGACGCGGAACACGATGGCGGCCAACGCGAAGACGGAGGGCGAGGCCGAGGCGCTGCGGATCCGATCGGAGGCCGAGGCGGAGGCCGAGGTGATCGAGCAGTTCGCGCAGGCGCTGGCCGAGGACATCCGGGTCCGCGGGAGCGAGGAGTCTGCCCAGTGGCTGGCGCAGCTCAACGAGGATCCCGAGCTGGCCGAGTTCCTGCAGGAGATCGAGTTCATCACGCAGGGGTTCGCCCGGCGTGTGACGCTGGTGATGCCGGCGACCTTCCTGGGGCTTCGGCTGTTCGACACCAACGCGCTCGAGACGCGCATGACGGAGGCGCAGGACCGCGTGACGACCCGCAGCGTGGCACAACAGGAAGATGGATCGGACACGCCCGAGGAACGGTCGGCCGCGGGCGCGGGAGGCAACCCCCGATGAGCAGGTTCGGAAACGACAAGTCTTCGACGGGTGGCAATGGCGCACACCGACCCGGCGCGGGCGCAGATGGCGATCCGCTGGCGCCGATCGACGGGATGCCGGCGGGCGTGGGCGTTGCGGAGATGCCGGTGGAGGAGCATCGTCGCGCCGCCTCGGTGCGGCTCCGCTCGGAGGATGTCCGCCAGGCGCGGGCCGCATCGCTCGAGGCTGCGAACAAGTCGCTCTCGGATGCTCTGGACATCATCTACCGGATCATCGTCGTGGTGATGTTCGGACTGGTGGCGATGTTCCTGCTCTCCGGGTTCCAGCAGGTGCGGGAGTCGGAAGTCGGGATCAAGGTCGCGTTCGGCGCGATCACCAACGCCAGCGTCCAGCCGGGCTTCACGCCCAGCCTGCCGCGTCCGTTCGGCGAGGTGATCCAGATCAACACCGCGCCGGTGGCGCTGGATCTCAACCGGCAGTTCTGGCCGTCCGTGCGCGATCCGACCCGCCCGCTCGAAGAGCAGGGGGTGCGTGGCCCGCTCAAGCCCGGCACCGACGGATCGCTGCTCACGGCCGATGGCAACCTCGTGCATGCGCAGCTCACGGTGAACTACCGGCGCTCCGACCCCCGGGCGTACCTGTCCAACCTGTTCGCCGCGTCCGGCTCGGTCTCCGAGCGCACCACGGCCGAGACCTTCATCGTCACCCAGGCGGTCATGCGCGGCACGGTCAAGACCGTCGCTTCGCTGACCATCGATGAGGTGCTCCGGCGCGGCGGCGGTGCGCAGACGCCCGGCGCGGAGGGTGGTGCGGAGTCCGAGGCGCCTTCGACGCCTTCCGTGGGCTTCGATCCGATCGTCGTGTCCATCCAGCGGGAAGCGCAGAACACGCTGGATGCGCTGGACTCTGGCCTGACGGTCACATCGGTACAGATCAAGTCGGTCTCGGCACCGGTGCGGGTGATCCCTGATTTCAAGGCCGTGAACAACGCGGTCGCCGAGGCTTCCCAGAAGATCGAGCAGGCCCGGACGCAGGCGTCTCAGACGCTCAACGCGGTCGCGGGCGCGGCGGCTCGCCCGGCGATCGCGCTGATCCGCGAGTACGAGCGGGCGGTGGACGGCGGCGATGAGCGGGTGGCACAGGAAACGCTGGCGACGCTGGGTGCCCTGCTCCGCGGCGAGCTGGCAGGTTCTGAGCAGCCGCTGGTCGTGGGCGATCAGACCTTCACCAATCTGTCGGTCGCGGGGCGGGTCACGGACACGATCACGACTGCGCGGTCGGAGTCGGACACCCGCACGAGCCGGGCCCGCTCGGCCGCGCGATCATTCCAGGCCAAGCTCACCGCGTACCGTGCGAATCCGCGCGTGTTCATGGCGTCGGAATGGACGCGCGCCATGCTCTCGTTCATGGATGGGAACCTCGTGGAGATCTTCCTGCTCCCGCCGGGCGCGGACATGCTCCGTCTCAATGTCAACACCGATCCCGAGATCGGCCGGCGCATCCAGCGTGAGGAGTTCGAGCGGCAGATGCGCGAGAACCCGCGGTATCGCGAGGCGATGCGCGCCGGCGAGCTGATCCAATAACCACCCCCATCGAATCTTCCCTTTCGGGGGCCATCCAACCCTCGATCCGACCGGCATCACGACGGAAGGCACGAATGACCCAGGCCGCTCACACCTCCGCGACTCCCCGGAGCGCAGCCCGATCCCAGCAGGGCGAGGCGCCCGTGGTGATCGCGCAGCAGCTCACGAAGATCTTCAAGGACTTCTGGATGCGCGACCGTGCCCGGGCGGTGGACGGGATCACCTTCGAGATCCGCCGGGGCGAGATCTTCGGCCTGCTCGGCCCGAACGGGTCGGGCAAGTCGACGACCATCAAGATGGTGCTGGGGCTGCTCAAGAAGTCGTCCGGTCGGCTGGCGGTGTTCGGCAAGTCGCCGCACGATGTCTCGATCAAGAAGCGGATCGGGTACCTGCCCGAGGAGTCATACCTCTACCCGTTCCTCAACGCGCGAGAGACGCTGGACTACTACGCCAAGCTGTTCCGGCTGGAGTACAAGGTGCGGCAGCGCCGCATCGACGAGCTTCTCGACATGGTCGGGCTCTCCGCCGTGCAGCACCGGCAGGTGCGGGAGTACTCGAAGGGCATGCAGCGCCGCATCGGGCTCGCGCAGGCGCTGATCAACGACCCGGAGTTCCTGATCCTCGACGAGCCGACGACCGGGCTCGATCCCATCGGCACGCGGCAGGTCAAGGATCTGATCGTCACGCTCGGCCAGCGCGGCAAGACGATCCTCTTGTCATCGCACCTGCTGACCGATGTCGAGGATGTCGTCGACCGGATGGTGATCCTCTACGGTGGCAAGGTTCGGCAGGCGGGAACCTGCGAGGAACTGCTCAGCCGGCGCACCGCGAGCATCATCGAGACCGAGGCGCTGGACGAGGAGACGATCGAAGAGATCCGGGGTGTGCTCGCGCGGCGCTCGAGGCAGATCTCGCGGATCTCCGCGCCGCGCCAGAAGCTCGAGGAGTTGTTCGTCGAGATCGTCGAGCAGGCCAAGCGTGATCGGCTCGCCACGAGCGGCGCGCAGCACGGCGGCACCACGGCCTCGTTCCTCCGCGATGGCGCCACCCCGGCCGCGACGGCCGAGAAGCTCATCGACCAGCTCGTCGCGCAGAGCGAGCAGCCCCCGGCGCCGATGCCAGGCGAGCGGCGGGAGGCGGGCGATCCGGACATCCCCGCGTCCGACACCCGCCCGGGTGCGGGGGAGGCGCCCGCGGCCGGCGATCTGATCGATGCGCTGCTGTCCGGCGAGGATGACCCGGGCGCTTCGGGGAGCGGATCGGAGCGCGACAGGAGCCGGGCGAGTTCCTCGGGGCGGTCCGGCGGCCCGGACACGGGAGAGGAAGACGCCAACGCCGGGGGCGGAGACCGGGTCGATCGGCGCCCGCCCGCAGACGGCCCGGACCTGGGCGTGATCGGCTCGCTGCTTGATGAGGATGGCGACAATGAGGGCGGGGACGCGGGCGGGAAGCGGAACGACCGGCCCGGAGACGGACGATGAAGGTCGCCAAGTTGTGGAACACGCTCGATCTGCTCCAGCAGCGGCGGTCGTTCAAGCTGATCTGCACCGGTGTGCTCGCGGCGATCGCGGTGATCGCGCTCGTCTCGGTGATCGTCGCGGCGAACTCGCCGGGGACGATCGAGCGGGTTCAGGAGCGGATGGCCGAGCGCGGCGAGCGGGCGGCGCTGCAGTCCATCCGTCCGGATCCGATCGAGCGGTACCGGGCCGCGTTCGATGATGTGCTGCTGCTCGCCGCGGACGGGAGCGGTGTGGCGACGCTCGCCACGGCCACCGCTCTGGCATTGGCCGGCGCGCTGGTTGTCGTCTGGCTGGGCGTCGGGATCACCTATCTCGGGCTCGCGCTGATCGCCCTCGGGGTGGGATTCCCGCTGACGCTGTTCGAGCCGACGCGGACGCTGGGGGCGATCGTGATCGGGGTGACGCCGCTGGCGCTGCTGTTCGTTTCGCTGATGCAGCTGCTTCGGCTGGCCCTGGCGCCGGGTGTGCCGATGCTGGCGGTGGCCCGGAATGTGCTTGCCGAGGCGGTGCGGATGAAGATCTCACTGGTCTTCATCGTGATGGTGCTGCTGCTGCTGGCGCTCGTGCCCCAGCTGCTGAACGAGGACCAGCCGCTGCGTTTCCGCGTGCAGCAGTGGATGCAGTTCGGCACCGGTCTGTCGTACCTGATCATGGCGCTGCTGACCGTGTTCCTGTCGGCGGCGACGATCACCTTCGAGCAGCGCGACCGCATCATCTGGCAGACCATGACCAAGCCGATCGGGGCGATCTCCTATCTTGCGGGCAAGTGGCTTGGGGTCATGGGGCTGAATCTCGTGCTGCTGACCGTGGTCGGCGCCGGCGTGTTCCTGTTCACGGAGTACCTCCGCCGGCAGCCGGCCAACAACGAGATCGTGTACATGGTCCGCGACGACGGGGTGGACACCCGCGCCCGCGTGGACCTGATGACCGCCGATCGCCGGCTCCTGGAGACGCAGGTGCTCGTTGCCCGCACCGGCGTCGAGGCGGTCCCGGTGGGGCTGACCGATCAGGCCCGGGAGCAGTACGAACAGGCGGTGGAGGCGGGCCTGGAGGCGCGGATCGAGCAGATCCGGGTCGACAATCCGGAGGTGGTAATCGACCAGGGCGTGCGTGACAAGGTCCGGAAGGAGGTCTCGGACGAGCTGATCGCGCAGATGCGCACGATCCCGCGCGGGGGCGTCCGTCAGTTCCTCGTCTCCGGGCTGGGCGGCCTGTACGCCGACATGATCCGCGACTTTGAGAAGATCCAGCCCATCCTCGAGGAGCGCGCCGACAAGCTCATGCGGGACGCGGGCGTGCCGGTCGACCGCGATCTGGGCTCGCCCGACCGCCTGCGGTTCATCGAGATGGCGATCGCGCAGCTCATGGCCGAGGGCATCCAGCCGCGGCGTCCCGCGGTGACGCTGCGGTACAAGATCAACTCGGGGTCGAATGTCCCGGGCGACATCTACACGATCTACTTCAACATCAACGGCGACGAGTTCCGGCGGGAGTCCGCGCTGGCCCAGATGCAGTCGGTGGAGATCGAGGCGGACCTGATCGGGCGATCCACCAACGAGGATGAGCTGCTCATCACGATCCTCAATTCGCCGGAGAATCCGTACTCGATCATGGTTCCGCCGGAGGGGCTGGATGTG
Organism: Phycisphaerales bacterium; assembly: GCA_052168315.1. Classification (GTDB taxonomy): domain Bacteria; phylum Planctomycetota; class Phycisphaerae; order Phycisphaerales; family UBA1924; genus JBQLZO01. The sequence goes on from JBQLZO010000043.1 coordinate 124,129, forward strand.
CTCATGCCCGCGGGGAGCTACCTGCTCAACTACCTGCGGGTCATGGCGGTGATGTGGCTCAAGCTGGGCTTCATCGCGGCGATCACGATCGCGGCGGGCACGATCGTCTCGTTCCCGGTCGCGTGCCTGATCGCGTTCGTGACCCTGTTCGCGGCCGAGTCGGCCAGCGGGCTGGCCGAGGCGCTGGACTTCTATTACAAGCCCGGATCCTCCCGGTACGAGTGGTGGCGGGCCCCGTTCTACTACTTCGGCACCCCGATCGCGTGGTCGTTCGAGTGGTACGCGCAGCTCAAGCCCACGGAAAACCTGGTGTCCGGGCGGCTGCTCCCGTGGTCCGCGCTCGCGAAGGGGTCGGTGTTCCTGGTGGTGTGGATCGTCATCGCCCTCGGCGCGGGTGTGGCCGTGTTCCGCAGGCGGGAGCTGGCGCTGTACTCGGGGAACTGAGGCACGAAGCGCCGGGAGCGCGAACCGGGGGAGCCTGGATGGAGTAGCAAGGAACAATGCCATCCCGATCGGGGTTCGTCAGGGGGTCCACCAGGTCACTTCCTCACACCAAGGCCCGCCGCCCATGAACACCAAGCAGGACAGACTGGTCCAGATCATCGCTCTGTGTGTGGTCGCGATCTGCATGGCGGCCTCGCTCGGGCTCTCCACGGCCATCGCGACGGAGGCCAGCCGGGCGCAGCTGTCGTACACGGATGAGGCGACGGAGGGCGATCCGCCCGAGGTGGCGCTGGGCGTGGCGATGGGGGCGTTCCGCGGGCTGTTCGTGAACTACCTGTGGCTGCGCGCCAACGAGTTGAAGGAAGATGGCAAGTTCCACGAGGCGATCGAGCTGTCCAGCGCGATCACCCGGCTCCAGCCGCGCTTCCCGCGGGTGTGGGTCTTCCACGCGTGGAACATGGCGTACAACATCTCGGTCGCGACGCAGACGGCCGACGAGCGGTGGGCGTGGGTCAACGCGGGGATCAAGTTGCTGCGGCAGGAGGCGATCCCGCGGAATCCGCACTCGGTGCTGCTGCACCGCGAGTTGGCGTGGATGTTCCTGCACAAGATCCAGAGCTTCTCGGATGATGCGAACCGGTTCTACAAGCGGGAGCTGGCCCGCGAATGGACCTTCGTGCTCGGCGTGCCGCCCGATGTGCCGCCGACGGACCACATGGCAGCGCGGCGGATCCTCTCGGAGTGGCTCCAGCCCATCGTCGATGCGCCGACGACCCTCGAGCAGGTGATCGAGCGCGAGCGGGCCGACTATCTCGCGGATCCCGCCAACCGCGGCGACGACTCCGGGTTTGTCTCACGGGTGCAGGAGCTCGCCAGCGCGATCCGCGACCGCGCCGGGCTCACGCTGGGCACGGATCTGCTCCGGTTCGTGGCGATGCACGATGCGTATGTCTCGGACTGGGCAGAAGAGGAGTCGCTGTTCGAGTCGATCAACCGGCTCAACCTGAACGAGATCATCGGCGAGCTGCGCGACGATGAGCGTTTCGCCGACGCGTGGGATCGCCTGCTGCCGTTCGTCCGTCGCCAGGTGCTGGTCAACGAGTACCGGATGGAGCCCATCCGCATGCAGCGTTACACCGACCGCATCGGCCCGCTGGACTGGCGGCATCCCGCTTCGCACGCGATCTACTGGGCGTACCGGGGGATCGAGCAGGGGCGCGACCGCAAGTCCACCACCTCTTTCGACACGCTCAACACCGACCGCATGATCACCCACGCGATCCAGGAGCTCTATCGCTCCGGGACGATGCTCTACGATGTGTTCACGCACGAGCTGGTGACCTTCAACGACACCAACTGGATCGACCCGTACGGCGACATTCTTGACTCCGAGCTCCGCGCCCGCGCCGGGATGTCGCAGGACACCGAGCAGCGCGCCTACACGACCTTCTCGGCCGGGTACGAGAACTTCCTGCGCGATGTCATCCGGACCTACTACCGCATGGGCGATGTCGCGAACGCCCAGCGGTACTACAAGAAGCTGCGGACCTGGGGCGATCTGAACTTCAATGACGATGCCAAGTTCCGCGAGCTGGAGCTCCCGCTCGATGAGTTCGTCCGCAAGCAGATGCGCGACCGCCTGTCGATCCCGCATGTCGCGGCGTCGGAGGTGTTCACCTCGATCCAGGATGCGTTCATCCGCGGGCTGCTGCGCAACGATGCGCGGCACTTCGAGGCCGCGATGGGGTACGCCCGCGAGCTGCACCGGATGTACTTCGCGGAGGAGCAGACCACCCGCACGATCGTCGATCAACAGGCCGATCGCATGGAGCAGATGCCGCGCGACTTCTCCGAGGTGGTCGGCGCCTCGCTCGTGCAGCTTCTCAACAGCGGGATGATCCCGCCCGTGCAGGCGGCGCGGATCTACTCCGACCTGCCGATCCCGCTGCAGCAGCTGACCTACGACCTTCTGGTGCGCATGTACACCTCCCGCGGTGTCAATCCGGAGACCGTGGCGATGCTGATCGAGGAGCCGCCGGGGATGCAGCAGTACCGGGCCGTGCGTGCCGCACGCGAGGCCGAGAGCTTCGAGGCGCGCAAGGAGGGTGTAAACATCCAGCGGCAGTGACCGGCCCGCGACGGGCGGGGGGGGGGGGGGCGGCACAGGCGGAGCACGCCGCGCCCGCTATCGTTTGTCCATGCCGCTGCCGCTGATTCGAATCGGTCACTCCATCGCCGTGCGCACCCCGGAAGGCGATCTCCGGCTCGCCCCCGTGCTGGGGGTCGGGCGCAACTACGCCGCGCACGCCGCGGAGCAGGGTCTCGCAGCGCCTGAGCGCCCGATGATCTTCAACAAGAATCCCGCCTCGCTGTGCCTGCACGAGGAGCCGATCGTGATCCCAACGATCGCCACCGACCCGGAGACGGGCGGGCCGGAGCAGGTCGATTATGAGGGCGAGCTCGCGGTGATCATCGGCTCGGCCGCGCGCGATGTGCCCCCGGAGCGGGCCCTCGACCATGTGCTGGGGTACACCATCGCCAACGATGTCTCGGCCCGGTGGTGGCAGAAGCAGGGGGGGGGCGGGCAGTTCTGGCGCGGCAAATCCTTCGACACCTTCTGCCCGATCGGGCCGTCGGTGCTCCCCGGCATCGCCATCCCCGATCCGCAGGCGCTCCGCCTGACGACCACGCTCAACGGCGAGACGGTCCAGGATGCTCCGACCGCCCAGATGATCTTCCCGGTCGCCGCGCTGATCGCCGAGCTGTCGCGCGGCACCACGCTCCTGCCGGGCACGGTCATCCTGACGGGCACGCCCAGCGGCGTGGGGATGTCGCGCACGCCGCCGCGGTATCTCCGCAATGGCGACACCGTCTCGATCACGATCGAGCCCATCGGCACACTGACGAATCCGGTGCGATCATCCGCAGATCTTTGAGGGGCGTCGCGAGCTGATCAGAGGCCGCGGTCCGGCGTTGAGCGCCCGCGCTCGGAGTATTCGAGCATCCGCGCCATCACGATGAACATCATTGCGAGGCAGAGGCCCAGCAGCAGTGCGCCCGCGTACGCGAACAGCGATGCCGATGGGATGACCATCAGCAGGGGCCCGAAGGTGAGCCCCGCGGGGGCCACGGGCATGGCCACCCGGATCCACTTCGGGATCGTCCCGATCACGCCCTGCGATCGCCCGCCCTCGACCCCGCTCGGCGCTGCGGCTTCGTTCGACATTTCGTGGCTCCTTGTGGAGTTCGTCGTGCACGCGGGCGATGCCCGCGCGCATCGCTCCAGAGCCTAGCCCCGCTCAGGGGGACGGGCGGGTCAATCCGGGAGGTCGGCCTCGGGGATCCGCTGGATCGTGGCCCCGAGCCCGCGGAGCCGCTCTTCCATCTTCTCGTACCCGCGGTCGAGGTGGTAGACCCGGCGGACGATCGTGTTCCCCCGCGCCGCCAGCCCGGCGGCCACGAGGCACGCCGAGGCCCGCAGGTCGGACGCCATCACGGGCGCGCCGACCAGCTCGCGCACGCCCGAGACCACCACCGTCGATTCGCTCCGCACCAGGTTCGCGCCCATGCGCGCGAGTTCGGCGACATGCAGGAACCGCTGCGGGTAGATCCGCTCGGTGATGATCGAGTTGCCATCGGCCAGGCACAGCAGCGCCATCATCTGCGCCTGCAGGTCGGTCGGGAATCCCGGGTGCGGCTGCGTCGTGATCTGCGCCGGGCGGAGGACCCGTTCGCCGGTGACGCTCACGCTCGTGCGGGCCGGATCCTGCTCGGCGTCCACGGGCCGGACATGCACGCCGACCCGCTCGAGGGTGTCGCACGCGGCCATGAGGCTGTCCATCGGGCACCCGCGGAGCGTGACCGATCCGTTGGTCATCGCGGCGGCCATCATGTAGGTGCCGGCCTCGATCCGGTCGGGCATGATGCGGTGCCGCGCGCCGCCGAGCGCCTTGACGCCCTCGATCACGATCCTCGGCGTGCCGGCGCCGCGGATGTTCGCGCCCATCGCGTTGAGCAGCGTCGCCAGGTCGACGACCTCGGGCTCGCAGGCGGCGCTCTCGATGACGGTGACCCCCTCGGCCAGCGTCGCGGCGGACATGACATTGGCCGTGCCGAGCACCGTCGGGCCCATGGGCCCGCCCAGGAACATCCGCGCGCCCCGCAGCCGCCCGCCGGCGGGCGCCCGCACGATGATGTCACCCGACTCAAGGGCGACGCTGGCTCCCAGCGCTTCCAGCCCGCGGAGGTGCAGGTCGACCGGGCGATCGCCGATCGCGCATCCGCCGGGCATCGACACCCGCGCGATGCCGCGCTTGGCGAGCATGGGGCCGAGCACGCACACCGAGGCCCGCATCGTCCGCACGATGTCGTACGGCGCGTGGGAGCACGATTCGTCCATGCACCGGAGGGTCATGCGGCGTGCGTTGGATCCGCCCGCGCCGGTCGGGGCGGGGCTTTCCTGCTCGACGCCGACGCCCAGGTGCTCGAGCAGCCGCGCCATGTTCGCGATGTCGGCCAGGCGAGGGGCGCCCTCAAGGACCACGGGGTCGTTGGTCAGCAGGGCCGCCGCCATGAGCGGGAGCGTCGCGTTCTTCGAGCCGTTGATCTCGATCTCGCCGCGCAGCGGTGTGCCGCCCTTGATCACGAACGCGTCCATGCCTGCCTCCGATCAGCCGATCCGGTGCCGAGGGGGCGTCCATCCGTGACGCTCCCGCCCTCGGCGCGATGCCCGCGTCCGATCATATCGACACCGGAACCGGGGATGGTGCGGGAGTCTGCCGGCATCGCCCCGCGCACCGCGTCCAGGCATCGCAGACCGACCCGGGGCCCCATGCCGGTGGACCCCGCCGCTCGTTCCGGGGGGCGATGTATCCGAAGGTGGTGGTTGAGCACGCGGGTCCACCTGTCAGGCCGCGGCCCCAGCACCAGGAGGTACCACCATGCAACCCCATCCGGCCCGAACCCGCAACGCCGCGACGCTTCTTGCCTTCGCGGGACTCGCACTCACAGGGGCGCTTCTGACGAACCCCTCCAGCGCCATCGCCGACGGCGACCAGTTCGCCGACCTCCCTCCACAGATCGTCCTCACGGGCGTCGTCCGGGATTTCAAGGAGCGGTCCGTTGAGGGCGGGCACCCGGACTTCGAGAAGCAGCCCAACGGCGGATTCGGGCACTACACCCACAACGTCTCCCCGCAGCTGGCCCCGGACGGCAAGCCCGTGTATGTCGGCAATGGCAACAAGGTCGGCCAGCAATTCAAGGACTCGGCCAACCGCCCCATCGCCTGGACGCTGTACAACCCGGAACTCGGCGACATCGCCGGCTCCTTCGCCTCGACCAACCGCGACGGCGGCATCCAGTCGTCGGACACCTTCGACCAGTGGTTCCGCAACACGCCCGGCGTGAACCTCTCCAAGGCCCTGGACATCACCCTCGTCCGCCAGCCGAACTCCAATGTCTATGTCTTCGACGATCGCAACGATCCGGCGTACTCCGGGCTCGGCGGGTTCTTCCCGATCAACAACCAGCTCTTCGGCAACTCGCCGGGGAACAACAAGAACTTCCACTTCACCTATGAGCTCGCGACCGAGTTCATCTACAAGGCCGGGCAGGGGCATGTGTTCAAGTTCCGCGGCGACGACGATGTCTGGGTGTTCATCAACGGGCAGCTCGTGATCGACCTCGGCGGCGTCCACTCGGCCATCGAGCAGACCGTCGAGCTCGATCGGCTCGAGGGCATCCTGAAGCCGAACCAGACCAACACGCTGCACTTCTTCTTCGCCGAGCGGCACCGCACGCAGTCGAACTTCCGCATCGAAACGACGCTGAACCTCCGCTCGGCCACGCTGCCGACCACCGCCCACATCTTCGACTGATCCGATCGCCCCGGGCCAAGGCCGCCCCCTCCCCCGAACGCAACGCACGCCGGCGCCGGCGCTCCCCACGCGGGACGCACGCGCTGGCCAGCTCAAAGCGCCCTCCGCGCACGGCAACGCCCGGTCCGATCCGCCGGGCGTTGTCTGTTGGTTGGTGGGAGAAGGCACCGGGCACCGGGCACCGGGCATCAGGCACCAGGCATCAGTCCAGAGGTGGGCTATCACCACTCCGGTCGGACTGATGTCCGGTTGGTTCGATTCCGGCGGCGCGGGTTACGCATCTGTCCGCGAGATCACCCGGAAGTGCTCGCGCTCGCCGCGCCCGCGGAGCGGGTAGTCCTTCCGCAGCGGGTGGGCGGGGTACTCCTCCCACAGGAGGATGCGGCGCATGTCCGGGTGGTGGTTGAAGCGGATGCCGAACATGTCGAAGACCTCGCGCTCGCGCCACTCCGCGCCGGGCCAGATGTCGCACGCCGAGTCGAGGCGCAGGGCCGGATCTTCCGCGATGCCATCGGTCGGGAGCGAGGGATCCAGGTGCACCTTCACGAACAACCGGTCCGTCCGCGGGTACGAGCACAGGATGTACACCACCGCGAACCGCCCGATCGTGTCCGTCGGATAGGCCAGGTAGTCGATCCCGAACACATCCGAGAGGAAGTCATATTGGCACCGCTCATCATCGCGGAGGAACCGCAGCACATCGTGCAGGTCCTTCGGCTCCACGATCAGCGTGGTCTGCCCGCGGTACTCCGTGGCCCGCAGGGTCCGCCCCGGGAACGCTTCCTTGACGACCTTGAGCGTCGGATGATCGAGATTCGGTGTGCGTGGCATGGGCGTCCATCTTCTCGGAAATCACAGGCGTGCGTGCGGGTCCACCGCCCCCGTCCCGGTGCCTCCCCCATGGCGCCCATCGTAGGGCCCCACGCCCGTTTTCGCAGCCCCCGGGGGGGGCGCGCCCGACCCCGGCTCGGCCCTCACGGACACACGCCCCCGAACGCCCCAAGCAGCACCCCGAGATCGTCCGAATCGACCACTCCATCGCCGTCGATGTCGCCCGGGCAGGGCGGCTCAGGGTTCGACTCGATCGGCTCGTAGAACGCGACCAAACCGGTCAGATCGCTCGCTAGGAACCAACCGTCCGCATCGTTCGGTTCGATGGCGTGCACGCTCCATTCCGTCCCATCGACGCCCGCCGGCGGCGCGATCGACTGCACTTCCCAGGAGCCGGACTTCCCCCGATGGAACGCGAGCGTACGGTGGACAGGATCGACTTCCGCTCCCGGCGATTGTTGAAGCCCGACACTCATGACGATCGTGTCTCCCGAGCGCCTCCCGCTCCAATGCGACGCCGATGGCGAGAGCACTTCGCCCGGCGAAGGATCCTGCACGAGCGTGCTCAGCGTCCAATCGTCGTTGCCCGCCTGATCCCGGCTGAACCCGATCATCCCCAGCGCGGAGGTGAAGCCGCCGCCGCCGTTCGATTGAAACACCAGCACCTCACCCTGATCGATGTCAAGCGTCCCAGCTTGCAGCGTCGTTGATCCGTACGAGATCGGAAACGACAGGTCGTACTCGAACAGTCCCGCCTCGTTCCGTCGCAGCACATGCGGGCGGTAGTCCGCGATCTGGTCGATCGATCCGAGCACGATCGTGTCGCCCTCGAACGCGAACTTCTCCCCGGGGAAGAGGCCCGTAATGTCCGGCTCGGAGATCGCCTGAGTCAGCGTCCAGACCCCAGCCGCGTCGCGCTCGTACACGCATGTCAGCCCGACGAAGACCGGCCCACCGGGGATCTCATACGACGAGGCAGTGACGACCACCGTGCTCCCGCTGATCCCGAGCGTCAGCGCGTAGTTGTCATAGCTCAGCGGTGTCGGCGAAACGAGCTTCTGCCGGAACACCCACTGCGACCCATCCCATTCATACACATACGCAGCGCCGTTGGAGCCCCCACCGGAAAGCCCCTGGGTATCACCGATCACCGCCAGCGTGCCGTCCACATCGATGGACTGCCCGAAGAACGACAGCCCGGACGGCCCGACCGGATCGGGCGAATCAACGGTCTGCACATGCACCCACGCGCCGTCGACGAATCGGTACGCATCGACCACCCAGTCAGCGGCGCTCGAACCCACCGGGTTCCGCCCCCCGATCAATACCAGATCGCCATCCGCCGCGACCGCGTATCCGAAGAAACTCGTCTCTTTATCACCGGGCGGTGCGTCCAGCACTTGCACGAAGCCCAGCGGTCCGCCCCCGCTCCCCGAAGCCGCTGCCGATCCAGACCCGATCGTCGCGATTACACCCACCACGCCAAGACAGATTCCATCCACACCCATCGCGCACCTCCTGCCGCATGACCACTCCGCGCCGTCTCCGACAGCGCACCGATTCCCCAGAAGCATCGTGCGATTTACCTCACACGCCCCACCCATGGACCCCGCGCCGCCGCGCTCAGCCCGATCCGGGGGCGACCCCATCACACCCGGTTCGAGAGCACACACTTCGACAGTCGTGGGTAGGGGCCATCACCCAGCGATGCGCCACTGTTCCGTACGACGGCCTTGGTGTACTCCCGTTCCGCCCCGTGCCCAGCCCTCAAAGCCCCGCAGCGGCGAACTCCGCCCCCGCATCGCCCACAGCCACCACCGCAAAGCCCTCATCCTCCGCCCCCGCCCGCTCGATCTCGCGGATCAGCCGCCCAGCACGCTCCGCATTCGCCAACCCCCGAGACAGCGCGACGATCTCCATCGGCGGCGCTTCCAGCGTGTCCGCCGACACGCCGGCCCCCGGATCGCCGGCCACGCTCGTCAGGGCGACCCCGTCCGCGAGGGGGGCGAGCGCCGAGATCGCGCGGGCCACATGGTCATCTACTTCCCGCAGCATCGACCGTTCGAGCATCGCGCCCGGATCCACCAGCAGCCCGATCGGCGCATCCGCCCGATCGCGCAGGAAGCCCAGGCACCGCTGCGGGTCGGCCAGCACATGCCGCGCGTGCGGGCGGAACACCAGGCGCACGCCGAGGTGGTCGCCCACCGCCGCCAGCCGATCGACCACGCCTTTGAAGTGCTCCAGCGCCACGGGGCCCCAGGTCCCCAGCGAGCGATCGAAGAACCCCTCGTGCGAGTCCTCGCCCATCGCCGCGCCGCTCCCGGACCAGAGCACCAGCCGCCCGGACCACGGCACCGCGAGCGACTCGGCCACCGCGTGGGCCTGATCCACGATCCGCGTCACCCCCTCGCGCGACCCAATCGCATCGCCCGGGTCGAGCAGATTCCCGGGGGCGGCGATCGCCCACGCCCCGCCGGTCTCCAGATCGCGGATCCAGCATGGCGAGCGATCCTCGCCGGACAGCCACGCCGCCGAACGCATCAGCGGCTCGCCGATCCACGCGCAGCGCCGGAGGGACGCAGCGCTCAAGCGTCGCCCTCGCTCTCGACCGCGGCGCCGATGATGTTGATCCCGCAGTCGACATAGATGTTCTCGCCGGTGATCCCGGAAGACATGTCGCTGACCAGGAAAGCGGCCGTGTCGCCCACCTCGCGCCCCTCGAGGTTCCGGCGGAGCGGCGCGAACTTCGGCGTCTGCGTGAGCATCACATCGATGCCCCCGACCGCCGAGGCCGCCAGCGTCCGCAGCGGCCCGCCCGAGATCGTGTTCACCCGGATGCCGGTGGCGCCGAGCTCATTGGCCAGGTACCGCGCGGTGCACTCGAGCGCCGCCTTCGCGACGCCCATGACATTGTAACCGGGCACGACCTTTTCCGAGCCGTAGTACGACATCGCGAGGATCGACCCGCCGGGCTGTTCCTTGCCCGCGCCGGTGCGTTCCATCAGCGGCTTGGCCCGGTGCGCGAGGGCCGCGAGGGTGTACGCCGAGATGTCCACGGCCGAGAGGTACGCCGCCCGGGGCGTGGGCGTGAACTTGCCGTGCTGGAGCCACTCGCGATCCGCGAACGCGATCGAGTGCACCACGAAGTCGAGCCGGGCGAACGATTCGCCAAGATCGTTGAACACGGCGTCGATCTGGGCATCGTCGCTCGCGTCCAGCGGGCGGAGCCAGAGCGAGGACCCGTCGATCCCGAGTTCCTCGCAGATGCCCTCGGCCGCCTTCCGCGTCCGCCGCTCGTTCTTCTCGCCGGGCAGGTGCGTGAAACAGCAGGTCCCGCCCATCGACATGATCGAACGCGCCATGTGCGTGGCGTACGACCGGTCGTTGGCCACACCGACGATCAAACCGACTTTGTCTTTCAGAAGGGTCATGGTCGCTCCGGGGAAGTCAGAAGATCCACCACAGAGGGCCTCAGAGTGCCACAGAGGCGGATCCAGTGCTCAGGACCGGCGAGTGTACCGGCTCGGCGTGGATCCATGGTTGCTAACAGGGTCCGTGTCCGTGCTCGCGGTCGGACCGACTCCGGTGGAGCGGTTTCGAACGCGCTTCCTCAAACACCACCTTCCGCACCACCCCGTCGATCAGTCGCTCCACATTGAAGTTCATCAGCAGACCGACCTGCAGACCAGACAGTCGAAGGTAGGTCAGGAGCTGGGCTGTGTGGATGGGCTGAAGCGAATCAACCGCCTTCACTTCGACGACAACGCTGTCCTGAATCAACAGGTCAAGGCGATATCCTGCATCTACGCGCTCGCCACGATAGGTCAGGGGCAGCGGCACTTGCCGGGCGAAGGGGATCCCACCGATCTCTAGCTCTCGGGCGAGGCAGGCTTCGTACGCCGACTCAAGCAGCCCAGGACCGAGCGCCCGGTGGACCGAGATCGCCGCTCCAATAACTCGCCGAGTCAACTCCGCATGAGGATACACCGCATCATCAGTGGGCCCGGCCATACGACTCATTCCTCATTGGACCGCTGGCCCTTGCTAATTCTCTCTGCGGCCCTCTGGGGCCCTCTGTGGTGAACTGTGACTTCAATTCCCCGTCACCGCCAGTCCAGCACGATCTTGCCGAACTGCTCCTGGCTCTCGAGCCGCGCCCACGCCTTGGGGGCGTCGCGCCACGGGTGGACCGAGTCGACCACCGGCGCGAGGTGCCCCGCTTTGAGCAGCGCGACGACCTCGCGCATCTCGTCGGTGCTCCCCATGGTCGAGCCCAGCAGCCGGAGCTGGTTCCAGAACAGGCGCGCCTGGTCGGTTTCCACCCTCGGGCCGCCGGTGTTGCCGGGCGTCAAGAACGCGCCGCCGCGCGCCAGGGACTTGATGCAGTTCATGTGCGTCGGCTTGCCCACCGAATCCACGCCCATGTCCACCCCGCGCTTGTGCGTCCAAGCACGGACCTCCTTCGACCAGTCCTGCCCCTCGTCAAGGATCCCGAGCTCGGCCCCCAGTTCCTTCGCGCGGTCCAGCTTCCATTGGTGCCGGGAGGTCACGACGGTGGGGCATCCCATCCAGCGTGCGATGGACAGCGCGGCCGTCGCCACGCCCCCGCCGATCCCCGTGATGAGAACGGTCTGTCCGGGGCGCAGCCGCCCCTTCGTGAACATCATCGACCAGGCCGTGAGCGTCACCAGCCCGAACGCAGCGCTGCGGACCGGGTCGAGCCCGGTGGCGTCGACCAGTTGTCCGACCGGCACATTGAGCGCTGCGCGGTGCGCGCCGTGGTGGTGCTCGCCGATCAGCTCGTAGTTCGGCGCCAGGTGCATGCCGGACGGATCGGAGGGCAGGTGCCGCTCGTCCAGCCGGACGGCCGCGTTCATCACGACCTGCCGCCCGACCCAGGCCTTCTCGACGCCTTCGCCGATGCCCTCGACGACGCCGCACACATCACATCCGGAGACGCGCGGGTAGATGAGGTCGACCCCGGGGATCCCGATCCCGACCCAGAGGTCCATGTGGTTGAGGGCCGAGCAGAGGACCCGGACGCGGCACTCGCCCGCTCCGGGCGCTGGCGGCTCGGGCCAGTCATCGATCACGCGGATGTTGGGAGTGACGGGGTTGCCCTGAACGCTGATGGTCGCTGCATGCATCCAAGGAGTGTAAGGATGGCTCGCCGGGCTGCCAGCGTCCGCGTCGGTTGTGGTGAATCCATGCAACGACCACTACATGTAGTGCGGCACACCATCCATGGAGTGTGCCGCATGTTCTAGTGGGCCTGAAACTGCGGAACCGCGCGCGCTGTGCCCGATATCCTCACTCCCCGGCACAAGGGAGTCCGGAGCATCGGCTTGCCAAGGAGGGCGCCACGATGATTCGCCAGCTCGCACTGTTCTCGAATCCACAAGGTGAGCCGCAGGGCGAAGCGCCCCGACGGGTGCGCAAGGGATTCGCGTGGAAGGGCCCGAAGCGCCCGCTGCACCAGGGCCCGACGATCACTCCGGAGGAGCGTGCCGCGGCGTCCGCCGCCCACGAGGCCGCACACCCGGTGCCGCACTGCGCCCCGACCGCCGTCATCGACGCCATCCGGGTGCTGAGCCCCGGCGTGGATGTGGAGTACCTGACCAGGTTCGATGAGTCGGCCCTGCGGCTTTACCTGGCACACCTCGAATCTTCTCGGATGCCGCGTGGCCGGGGCGCCCGGTGGGAGCGCCCCGGCGACACGCGGGCCATCCGCGTGTGCCGCCCGCCCGAAGAGGTCTGACACCGATTCCGCTCCCTCGCGTGAGAACCCGGCGGGCCCGGGGGGGCCCTGACCCGTTTGACAGGCACACCGGCGCAGAGGACCGTGGCGCGCGATGCTCGAATTCGCCGATGCCCGACGCAATTTCGGCAGGACCGTCGCCCTCGATGGACTGACCCTGAGTGCGCAACCGGGTGAGGTGCTCGGGCTGCTGGGGCCCAACGGCGCTGGCAAGTCCACGGCGATCGCCCTTGCCAGCGGGATGCTCGCGCCCGAATCGGGCACGGTCCGGATCGATGGCATGGATCCGCGACGCCCCGCGGCGCGGAGGGGGCTGGGGCTGGTTCCCCAGAGCATCGCGCTCTACGACACCCTCACGCCCACCGAGAACCTCGTGCTGTTCGCCCGCATCGCCGGCCTGGATCGGGGCGAGGCGCGCTCCGCTGCGAGCCGGTGGCTCGACCGGCTGTCGCTGAGCGAGCGGGCGGGGCACCGGGTGGGATCGCTCTCGGGCGGGATGCAGCGACGCCTCAACCTCGCGGCGGCGCTGGTGCATGAACCGCGCCTCGTGCTGATGGACGAGCCGACGGCCAATGTCGATCCCCAGTCGCGGAGCGTGATTTTCGAGGTGGTGCGCGAGCTCCGCGCCCAGGGGCGGACCGTCGTGTACTGCACGCACTACATGGAGGAAGCCGAGCGGCTCTGCGACCGCGTGGCCGTGGTGGATCGCGGTCGTGTGATCGCGCTGGGCGATCCCGACGAGCTCGTGCGGAGCGCCGGCGGCGAGTCATCGATCGAGTTCGAGCGCGGCGGGACCCCCCACGCGATCCGCACGACGGACCCGAGCGGGCAGCTCGCGCGGCTCATCGCCAGCGACGGCGTGACACGGCTCCGCGTCAGGCGTCCGGACCTGGAATCGCTGTTCCTGCAGCTCACCGGGAGGAGCCTGGACTCGTGAGCAATGAGACCCGCCGATCCAGCCCGACGCACCGCCCCCGATCGCTGGCGTTCGGGGCGCCGCTGCTCCTTGCGAAGAAGGACCTGCACGCGATCGCGCGCGAGAAGACCGCGCTGATCTTCACCGTCTTCTTCCCGCTATTCATCGGCATCGCGTTCGGGCTGATCTTCTCAGGCGGCGGCGGGAACGGCGTGGTGTCGATGCTGGTCAGCGATGCGGACCGGACCGATGCGTCGGAGCGGTTCGTCGAATTGCTCTCCGAGCATGAACCGCTGGAGATCACGGCGATCGAGGATGCGGCCCACGCCGAGGCGATGGTCCGGGGCGGTGAGGCGCCGGCCGCGCTGCTGATCGCGCCGGGCTTCGGCGAGGCGATCAACACGGTGGTGCTCGGCGAGCCGCCCTCGATCACCTTGCTAATCGACCCGGCGCGCCGGGCGGAGCGCCCGATGATCGAGGGCATGCTCGCCGAGCGTTCGATGGCGCTGCTGGCCGAGCGGATGGGCCAGCCCGAGACCCGCGCGATCGCGCTGCGCGAGGTTCGACGCCGCATCGAGACGGCGCCGGGCATCTCCGGCATCGACCGCATGGCGTGGCTCGGCGCGATCGATCAGATGCTCCGGATCTCCGGGTCGTCGGCGGGGGGCGATCGGAACGCCGGCGACGAAGCGGCGCCCGCTGGCACGGAAGCGGCCGCGTCGAGCACGCCCGCGTTCCGCCCCATCGACACCGAGGTCCGCGTGGTCCGGTCCGAGGGAGCGCTCCCGCCTTCGGCGTTCCATGTCACCTTCGCGATGGCGATGGTCTGGGCGATCATGGGGTGCGCGGCGACCTTCGCGGTCTCGCTCGTGACCGAGCGCACGGGCGGCACGCTGCTGCGGCTGGCGGCCGCGCCGATCCCCGGCATGTCGGTCGTCGCGGGCAAGACCCTCGCGTGCTTCATCGCGTCGTTGTGCGTGGCGGGCGGGATGCTGCTCGTGGGGATGCTGGGGTTCGGGATCCGCCCCGTGGCGCCGTTGTCGCTTCTGATCGCCATCCCCGCCTCGGGCGCGGCGTTCGCGGGGATCATGATGCTGCTGAGCGTACTGGGCTCGAACAAATCCTCGGCATCGCAGATGGCCTGGGCCGCGATGCTCCTGATCGCGGTGCCGGGCGGCGGCATGCTCCCGCTGATCGCGATGCCCGGGTGGCTCGCGGCCATCGGGCGTTTCTCGCCGATGCGCTGGGCGATCTTGGCGATCGAGGGCGGGCTCTGGCGCGGGCTGACGCTCGCCGAACTCGCGCCCATCGTCGCGGTGCTGCTCGCGTTCGCCGGCGGTTGCTTCGCGCTGGGGACGATGATGTTTCGCCTGTCGGGCGATCCGCGCTGATCGGCGTGGTCACTCCAGTGCGACGATCGATCAGCGGACGATGTCGCGCCAGCGCGGCAGGTCGACAGCCCGCGGACCCGATCCCCCGCCGGCGGGGGCATCGCTCTTCACGCCGCTCGCCCGGGCGATCTGGTCGATCAGCGCCTGCGAGACATCGCGCGCCCGACCCTGCCAGCGGACGACTCCATCCGGGCTGGTCAGGTACGCGTAGGGCAGTTCACGCTCCGTGATCTGCAGGTCCTTCATCAGGGTCTTCTCGGGGTTGGACAGCAGCCCCCACTGGATATTGGTGGTGTTCCGCCAGGCCGCCGTGACGCGGTCGGTGTCGGCGATGACCCCGAGGATGACCACGGTGTCCGACTGCCGGAGCGCCCACCGGTTGTACTGGTTGATCAGGTCCATGCTCAGATTCGTCGGGTGTGTCAGCACATACAGCGTCACCCGCGGGCCCTCGTCCATGCCCGGCGCGTTCTGGACGAGTCCGAACTTCGTGGGATCGAACTCGGGCAACTCCTGCTCGCGCATGTCCTTGCCGGCGGGGGCGTTGTTCTTGTCGACCCGCGGGTACCCGACCGCGCGGTCGTTGAGCCCGCTCGTGTCGGGCCCGACCACGGCGACGACCCGCTCATCGCGCGGCTTCATCGGCTTGGGCGCGGGCGCTTCGGGATCGAACGGTTCGGCGATCAGCTTGCGGAGCGCCTCGTCCAGCGTGGCGATCGACAGCCCCGCGTACCGCACCGCGCCCGAGCGGTCGATCACAGAGATCACCGGGCGACGGAAGATCCCCATCTCGTCGAGGAAGCGGCCTCGCTTGTCGATCACGATCGGGTCCGTCGCGCCAAGCCGCTCGATGAAGGCCGCGGCGGTGTCGGCGCCCTCGGGCGTGTGCACGAAGATCGGAACGACATCGTTCGGATCGAACTGCTCGAGGATGCGGTCGATCCGGCGCGGCAGCGGGCGGCCCTCGGAGGTCGCCGACGACCAGCTCTGGATCACGACCACGCGCCCCCGCAGGTCCTCCCACTTGATCGGATCCGTGCCGACGAACTCAGCGTTCTCGCCGAACGCGGGTGGCGCGGCGCCGCGGGTCGTGTCCAGCAGGGCTCGCTCCTCGGCCGTCAGCCGCTGGTCGATCCAGGAGAGCTCCTGGTTGGTCAGCACGAGCGAGTCCTGCTTCAGGTTGTCCAGAAGCTGTGCTCCGGCCGTACCGCCCCACGCGAGGGCGATGAGAGACGCGAGGCAGGCTCCGGTCAGGTTGCGAACATGAGGCATGGTGGCGGGCCCCTTCATGCGGATGGGAGAGGGATGATCGTTCCGGGATGGTACCGGTCGCGATCGCTTCCGACGCGACCGAATCCGGGTCCGGTGCCCGGATCACCCGGATTTGTTGGGGCGATGGAAGGCGTGAGCCCAACCGCTGCGCCCGGACGGGGTACCATCGAGACCTGTCCCGCCGGCGGCGAGTCCGCCCGTGCGGCCGGGCGTCGTCGCCCCGGGTGTCCCGGTGCCGCGATCACGCCGGGATCGACCTTTCCCTGCCACGCAAGCTGGAGAAGCAGACCCATGAACCGACTGATTTCCACCATCGCCGCGGCGGTGTCGGCCCTGTGCGTCGGCGCTGCCAGCGCCCAGCCCGCTATGAACCCGCCCGCGGACCCGGACCGCATGCTCCCGAGCGATCAGGAGTTCGCCTATGTCCGGCTCAACACCACCATGGGCCCGATCCTGCTCGAACTCAACAACGCCAAGGCCCCCGTCTCCGCGTCCAACTTCGTCATGTACGCCGAGGATGGTCACTACGACGGCACGATCTTCCACCGGGTCATGGACAATTTCATGATCCAGGGCGGCGGCTTCACCACCGAGATGGAGCAGAAGGCGACCCGCGATCCGATCCGGAACGAGTGGCGCAACGGGCTCAAGAACACCCGCGGCACCATTGCCATGGCCCGTCTCGGCGGGCGGGCCGATTCGGCGACCTCCCAGTTCTTCATCAATGTGGCTGACAACGCTTTCCTCGACATGCCCCGCGACGGTGCCGGGTACGCCGTGTTCGGCAAGGTCATCGATGGCATGGAAGTGGTCGATGCGATCCGCGCCGCGAACACCCACACGGTCAACCGCGTCGTCGAGGCGGTGGATCCGCAGACCGGCCAGCCGAGCCGCATGGAAGTGCCGATGGAGAATGTGCCCGTCGAGCCGATCGTGATCGAGAAGGCCGAGCGGGTGGAGGCCGAGGCGATCTCCGAGGTGATCGCCAAGGCCCGCGCCGCCGAGGAAGCGGCCGCCAAGGCCGAGCAGGAGCGGGTGGCGCGGCTCTCGTCCATGGATGCCGGTCTGGAGTGGCTCGTGGAGAACCACGGCGTCGATCCGGCCAGCGTCACCAAGCACGAGTCCGGCCTGTGGTCCGTGGTGATCTCCCAGGGCGCCGGCGAGGCGACTCCCGCGCCCACCGATCAGGTCACCGTCCACTACACCGGCTGGCTGACCGACGGCACCAAGTTCGACTCCTCGCGCGACCGCGGGCAGCCGGCGACCTTCGGGCTGAACCAGGTCATCTCCGGTTGGACCGAGGGGCTCGGATACATGACCGCCGGTGAGCGGCGCTATCTCATCATCCCGGGCGATCTGGCCTACGGCCCGCGGGGACGCGCCCCGACCATCCCGCCCAACGGCGTGCTCATCTTCGATGTCGAACTCATCGAGATCCCCGGCTGACCTCCCCGCCGGACCCTGTAAGCACCCATCACGGTCAACACTCCCCGCGCGGCGGCCCTCAATGGCCGCCGCGTGGTCGTTGGTGCCCACGCCCGCCCGCGCGTACCCTTGCCCCCATGGAACACCGGATCATTAGCATCGGCGCGATGGACATGCACCCGCTGTGGGGCGAGAAGGCCCCCGTTCGCACCGGGCACGCCACCACCACGCTGCTCATCGCCGGCTCCATGAAGCTGCTCGTCGACCCCGGGCTCCCGGGCAACATCCTCGAGGCCAGGCTCGGCGAGCGGGCCAACATCAAGATCAGCGACATCACCCATGTCTTCCTGACCTCGTTCCGCCCGGATGTCCGGCGCGGGCTCCCCGCGTTCGACGGCGCGGTGTGGTGGATCTCGGAGTCCGAGCGGGAGACCTACGGCGTGCCGCTGGCGGCCCAGTACCGGCAGGCCGCCGAGGACAACGACCGCGATCTCATGCAGGCCATCGAGCCGGAGGTGGCGCTGCTGAAGCGATGCGAGCCCGCGCCCGATGAGCTCGCGGAGAATCTCAAGCTCTTCCCGCTCCCGGGCGTCACGCCGGGGCTCACGGGGCTGATCCTCGCCCATCCGCGGTACACGCTGGTCGTCGCCGGCGATGCGGTCCCGACCATCGAGCACCTCGAGCAGGGCAAGGCGCCGCAGAAGGCCATCGATGTCGATCAGGCCCGCGAGAGCCTCGCCGAAGTGGTCGAGATCGCTGATCTGATCATCCCCGGGCGCGACAACATCGTGCTCAACCCGACGAAGCGCCCGTTCTGATGGGCACGCGGCCGTTCCGATGCGGGCCCACGCGGCGTCCCCACACACTGTGAAAGAGACATGACATGGCATGGTTGATCCTGTTCGTCGCGAGTCTCTTCGAGATCGGCTGGGCCGTCGGGCTCAAGTACACCCAGGGGTTCACGCGGCCCGTGCCCACGGTGCTCACGATCGGCGCCATGGCCATCAGCATGTACCTGCTCGCGATCGCCGCCCGCACGCTCCCGATCGGCACGGCCTACGCCGTCTGGGTCGGCATCGGTGCCGCTGGCACGGCCGCGCTCGGCATCTGGCTCTTCAAGGAGCCGGTGACTGTCGCCCGCATGGTGTTCCTGCTCATGCTCATCGTCGCGATCGTCGGGCTCAAGCTCACGGGCGGCGCCGCCGCCGAAGCGCTCCCGCCTGTTCCCGCCGGTGAGTGATCGCGCCGCCCTGTTGGCGGGCTCGATCAGGCATCGGGGCGGTCGACGACCATGATCTGATCGAGCGGCTTCCGCTCCATGTCCGGCACCGTGGCATCGGGCGCGGGATACCCCACCGGGAGCAGCAGGAACGCGCGCTCGTGTTCCGGACGGCGGAGCACATCGGTCAGGAACTTCATCGGGCTCGGCGTGTGCGTGAGCGTGGCCAGCCCCGCGTGATGGATCGCGCTGATGAGCATCCCGCAGGCGATGCCCACCGATTCCTCGCGGTAGTACACCATGCCGCCATCGTCGGTCTTGGCCAGCGCGAACACGACGATCAGCCACGGCGCGATCTCGAGGAACGGCTTGGACGCGTCGGTGCCCAGCGGAGCCAGGTCCTCCAGCCACCGGCGCGAGGCGCGGCGCTGGTAGAACTCCCGCTCCTCCGCCTCGGCGGCGAGCCGGATCTCGCGCTTCAGCGCCGGATCGCTCACGCACACGAAGCGCCAAGGCTGCTTATGGGCCCCCGATGGGGCCGTGCCGCCGGCCCGGCAGATCCACTCGATCGCCTCGCGCGGCACCGGTGTGTCCGCGAAGTACCGGCACGATCGACGCTGGTCCATGACCTCGAAGAACCGGCGGGCGCCGGCCTCGGGGGGCACGCCCGGGTCGTACCGCCGGTACGCCCGGTGCGGGAGGAGTGGGGGGAGCCCGTCGTGCCGGTTGGTGTCCGTTTGGATAGGGTCGCTCATGCCGGGCATCCTGACAGATCCGCGCGTTGTTTGTCGGGGGTATGCACACACGGATCTGTTCCGGCGGCGTCTGCATTCCGTGTTGCGATGGTTCGATCGTGGGGTGGGCGGCGCTGGCCCACAGCGCCGCCCCCTCGATCGGGCCACCGTGGGGTCCCATTCGACACGATGGTCTCGGTTCACGAACGCTCAACGAGGAGTGCGACGATGTTCCATGGAAACAGTGATGCAGCCGCCCGCCGCGTGCGGCGCGAAAGACGATGGGGTGTCGGCGGAGCGATGATCGCCGCCTCGGCGCTGGCGATCTCGATGATGGGTCCGGCCGCCTCCGCGGTCGATTCCAAGGACAACGCCGCACTCAAGTACTGGCGCGCGCTGTCGCTCATGACCGACGAGCAGTCCAGGGCGCTGCGTGGGGCGGTGTACTCGATCACGGAGTACGGGCTCGAATTCGATGAGGGCGAGCGGGTCATGGAGGCCGATGAGCTGCTCGATCAGATGGACCTGGTCATCGAGATGCTCGTCGAGGGCTCGCAGCTGACCGGGTGCGACTTCGCGGTCGACTGGCACAAGGGCATCGAGGCGTTGCTCCCCGAGCTCTCGCCGATGCGCAACGCCGCGCGGCTGCTCATGCTCGACGCGTCGCGGGAACTCAACAGCGGCGACCCGGAGGCTGCGGCCGAGCGGGTCGCCACCGTGCTCCGCATGGGCGAGCATGTCTCGCAGGATCCGGTGCTGATCACCTCGCTAGTCGGGCTGGCCATGTTCCGCATGGCCGGCGACTTCGCGATCGCCGGCGAGCGGGCCGGCGTGTGGACCGAGGAATCGCGGACCACCATCGCCCACGCGCTCGATCGGTACCACGGCGAGGACCCGTTCCGGTTCATCCGGTCCATGCGCGGCGAGGAGCGCTGGGTCGGCGACTGGCTGGAGCAGCGCATCGACAAAGAATGGAGCACGCCCGAGGGGTTCCTCGAGGATGTCAGGATGTTTACAGAAGTGGTCTCGATCGACCCGGGTCCGGCCGGCGGCGGGGCCAAGGCGCCCGCGGCGGATGCGAACAGGCAGTCGGCGATGCCCGAAGAGCCGCGCGAGATCCCCGACGAACTCCGCGCCATCATGGAATCGCCCGATCTGAGGGAGGCGCTCAAGCAGGAAGTGGAACTTTACCGCACCGCGGTGCGAATCAACACGGAAGCGTGGAACAGCCCCGACGCCCTCCAGCGGTTCGAGCGCTTCGAGCGCATGCTCGGTGAGGGAGAATTCGGGGTGCTCTCGCAGTGGATGATCCCCTCGTTCACGCGTGCCCACAAGCAGGACCACGAGGCGCGCGCATTTCTTGAGGAACTCCGGTTTGCGTTCCGATCGCGGTGATCCGGCGGTACGATGCCGGGTGATCAAACGCATCCGGCCCGACCCCCCGAGGATCTCGTGGACCACGAACGCGCCACAGACACCGAATTGCTGATCGCATCCCGGCTCGGCGATGAGCGTGCGGCAACCACGCTCTACGCACGCATCTCACCGATGCTCCGGGCGCTGGCCCGGCTCACCCTCCGAGACCACCACCTGGCCGAGGATGCGGTGCAGCGAACATTCGTGCGGGTGATGCAGGTGCCCAAGAAGGAACTGATGAAGGTCCAGGACGCCCGATCATGGATGGTGCGGGTCGCACGGAACGAGTCGGCCTCGCTGGCCAGATCGCTCGCCCGCGCTCGCGCCCGCGACCAGCGCGCGGGCGAGCGATCCGATCGGCGCCGTCGCGCGTTCGACCCCACGCTCTCCAGCGCTTCCGAGGGGTTCGCGCCGGGAGATCCGATCGGCGAGGCCGTTGAGGAGCTCGCCGAGGAGCTCCGCGAGATCGTCTATCTCCGCCATGTCGCCGGGCTGACCTTCGACCAGATCGAGTCGGCCACCGGTATCAACCGCAACACCGCCTCGTCGCGCCACCGGCTCGCGATGCGGCGGCTCCGCGAAGCGCTCGCACCCGATGCCGGCACGCCTGACTCCATCCCGCTCGCCGCACCGCCCATCCCCGCATCGTCGATCGACGGTGCGATGCTCACCGAGTTCGACGCTTCGAGCGCCGAGGAGCCCAGCCATGCCCGCTGAGCCCATCACCGAGCCGACGATGCCCGATCTCAGCGCCGATCAGTCCATCGACAAGGGATTCGTCCAGGAGCTGGACGCGTGGGGGCGGCGCGAGCTGAACAGGCTCGGCGACTCCGGCGCGCACGCCGCGCCGCCGGAGGCGATGCTCGCGGAGGTCCGGCGTTCGGGCGCTGCGCGGACGATCGCCCGAGGGGTCGTGATCGCCATCGCCTTCCTCGCCCTCGTGTGCCTGCTGGCGGTCATGCTCCGCTCAGCGATGGATGTCGCACCTGATCCCGTGGCTCCCCGTCCCGCTCCCCCGCCGGTGCCGCTGCACGGCGATCACCCGCACGGGCTCAATGATCACCACACGATGCCGACTCACCAGGCCCTTCTCTCCGAGAACGCGGGGCGTCCCGTGCAGCACCTGAGCCTGCCCGAGCCCCGCGGCGGCGCCGGGGCCGCGCACCAGCCGATCCCGACGATGACCACCCGCACCGGGCTCTGATCGTGCCACGGCTCGTTCAGTGTCCGATGTACCGCGCGTAGATGGCCGCGGCACGCTGCGGGTCGGTCGTGCCCGAGACGATCGCGCGCCCGTCGGCGAACGCGGTGATCTCCACCGAACGCCCCGGACCGCCCGCGTTCTCGCCGTTTTGCACCGGCTCATCGATCCGAGCCCGCACCATGTACGGCGTGGCGTAGAGACCGGGGAGCGAATTCCACCGCTCGGCCAGCGCGGCGAGGTCGAGTGTCGCGCCCCGATCGGGGCGGACCTGGATCGCATCCCGCCCGCACAGCGCGCCGCGCGGCGAGGCCCTGGATCCATCGAGGAACTCGAAGGTCCGCCCGGCGCAGCACGGGCACGCCGGGTCGATCGCATCGCCATCGATGGGAGTGGACGCAGCGCGGTTGTCCCAGAGGTCGAACGATCGCAGGGAGCGCGAGACCGCCTCCCATCGCCCGAGCAGGCACTTGATCGCCTCGGCGCTCTGCAGGCTCGCGATCGCGCTGGTCGCCATTCCCAGGACCCCGGCCGTGTCGCAGGTCGGCACGCTCCCGGGCGCCGGCGGCTCGGGCATCAGGCACCGGAGGCACGCGGTCGCTCCGCACGCCCCCCACGCGCGATCGGGATGCCTCGGCAGGATGGTCGCCATGGAAGCGTGGGTCGCGACGCCGCCGGCGTACAGCAGCGGCACGCCGTGCCGGACGGCAAGATCGTTCAGAAGCAACCGCGTGGGGAAATTGTCCGTCGCGTCGATGAGCGCGAGGCGCGGGGACCCGTCGGGGTCCGGGTCCGCGGCGAGAGACGCGGGCGGCGCGATCAGCCGCTCCGCGTTCGTGTGGTTGAGGTCCGCGATGTGCGCGATGATCTCGATGGAGCCGTTCACCTGCGCCAGCCGATCGCGGGCCGCGATCGCCTTCGGCGCCCGGGCCGCCGCGTCGGACTCGGTGAACAGGGTCTGCCGGTGCAGGTTCGATGGCTCAACGACATCGCGGTCGATCAGGATCAGCCGACCGACGCCAGCGCGGGCCAGCAGATCGCTGGACACGCATCCCAGCGCGCCGCACCCGACGACCACCGCCGTGGAGCGTGCGAGTTGGCGCTGCCCCTCAACCCCGATCTGGGGAAGCAGCGCCTGGCGTGCGTACCGCGGTTCGTCGTTCGTGGGGCGATCCATCGTCGCACAGACAATACGCGATCGCTCGCTCACCCCGGCGCACGGCACCGTTCGAGCCCGCGCCGGTCGCCGGAGCGTCATCCGTGGCTCTTCATCGTGTGCGACGCGGGAATGACAGGACCCCGGCGGTGGCCGGGGTCCTGTGGTCTGGATGCGAAACGCGGCGAACTCTTGTGATGGCACGCGGTGCGTGAAGAGTTCCAGCCGCCGGAGCCACTCGGAGCGTGTGGCCTCGGACATCCCACCAGACAATCAGACTATACCCCGATCAATCCGTCAAGCGAAGCGGAACATGCTCAACGATTTCGAGCCCGAACGCTTCGAGCCCCGGCAACGCCTTTGGATGGTTGGTCAGGATCCTCAGCTTCGAGAGCCCGAGGTCGCGCAGGATCTGTCCGCCGACGCCGAAGTCGCGATGCTCCCGGGGGAGATTGATGTCGCTCGAATCGAAATCGGGCGCATCCTCGGCCCGTGAACGCCGGATCGCCGTGAGCCTCTGGTCGAGCTGCAGCCCCGTGCCCTCGGGGCGCAGGTAGACGAGCGCCCCGCGCCCGGCCGCGGCGATCTCGCGCATCGCGCCGTGCAGCAGTGCCCCGGTCGCTCCCTCGGGAGCCGTGTCGGTCACGCCGAAGATGTCGCCGAGGAGGTTCCGCCGGTGCATCCGGACCAGCGTCGGCTCGCTGGTCGGCGCTGCGAGCCCATCGCCGCCGCGCCGCCCGACACCGCCGTAGGTCAGGGCCAATTGCGGCTGCGGATCGAACAGCGATTCGTACGCCACCAGCGTGAATGTGCCGTGCTTCGTCTCGATGGGCGTTCCATCCAGCGGCTCGAGCCGGCGGACGAGCCGCTCGCGCTGGAGCCGGTGCTCGATGATCTGCGCGATGGTGCACATCTTCATCGTGTGCCGTCCGCAGAACCGCTCGAGGTCCGGGACCCGGGCCATGTGCCCATCGGGCTTCATGATCTCGATCCCCACCGCCGCCGGAGTGATCCCGGCCATGCGGCACAGGTCCACCATCGCCTCCGTGTGCCCGACGCGGACCAGCACGCCGCCATCGCGCGAGCGCAGCGGGTTGATGTGCCCGGGGCGGACGAAATCGTCCGCGCCCGTACCCGGATCGATGGCCATCCGGATCGTCCGCGCCCGCTCATACGCCGACACGCCAGTCGTGAACCCGTGCTTCGGGTGCCCGTCGATCGACACCGTCAGCGGCGTTCCCCGGACCGAGGTGTTCCGCGGCGCCTGCGGGTGCAGGTCGAGCCGGTCGCAGTCCTGCTCGGTCAGGCAGATAAACAGGTATCCGGCCGCCTCGCGGAGCATGAAGCTGATCGCCTCCGGGCTCACGAACTGCGCCCCGAGCATCAGGTCGCCCTCGTTCTCCCGGTCCTCCGCATCGCAGATCACCACCATCCGACCGGCGCGCACCTCGTCCAGGATCTCCTCGATCGGGCTGAACGGCGAGGCGTCCGGGCGTCCGGAGGGCGATGGGGGCGCATCGCCTTCTGCGGGCTCGATGGAAGCGCGGGGCGGGGCGGAGTCGTGCGGCATGATCGGGCATCGTACGATTCCCGGGCACACCGGGCGAACGCCGGCGCGATCCGCGTCCGACCGCCCCGCGCACCACAGGAGGCACAGCGAATGGCAGCGATCACCACGCCGAGCACGGACACACCCCGGCCCCGTCTCTTCCAATCCGGTCGAGCGGCGGCCCGCGGGTGCTTCGCCCGGAGTGTCGCCGCGCTGGCGGTGCTCATCGTGCTGTGCTGCCAGGCGCCCACGCGAGGCGATGTCGTCGATGCGGGCGCCGGGGCCGACATCGAGCACGAACGCTGGTTCGTCGTCCAGATGCTCGGCGAGAAAGCCGGCTGGGCGATGAGCCGCCGATTCGTCGACGCCGATGGGCACATCGTGTCGGTCGATCGGTTCGAATTCTCGCTGGGGCGCATGGGGCAGGACATCGAGATCGCGGTCGAGTCGCGGTTCGTGGAGACCCGCGATCACAAGCCGGTCCGCATCGTCTCGATCATGGGGCTCGGGGCCGAACCCACCGAGACGACCTACGAGTTCTCGGATGATGGCAAGACCGTCACCGAGACCACCCGGCGGGGTGATGGACGCCCCCGGACCCGCACCACCAACGCCCCGGCGGGCACCTGGCTCACCCCGGCGCAGATCAGCGAGTTCGTCCGGAAGCGGCTGGAGGCCGATGCCGAGTCGATCGCCTACGCCACCATCGAGGCCAGCAGTTCGCTGCAGGTGGTCCTCGTCCGCGCGAAGGTTCTCGAACGGACCGTGGTCGAGGCCTTGGGCAAGCGGGTTCCGGCCATCAAGTGGGAATCAACCACGAGCGTGATGCCCGACATCAAGATGATTTCCTATGTCGATGAGCAGGGCGAGGACATCCGCTCCACTGTGAACCTTGGCGGCATCTCCATGGAGTTCATCGTCACGGAGAAGGAACTGGCCCTCGCCCCGTTCGATGCGCCCGAGATGATGGCCGCGACCATGGTCACCCCGGTGGGCGATGTGCCGGATCCGCGATCGTCCCGCAGCGCCTCATACCTGCTCCGGCTGACGGGCGATGACGCCGAGGCCCGCATGCCCGACATGCTCGACGCCGGCGGCCAGCGGGTCCAGCGGCTCGACGCCCGCACTGTGCGGGTCACCATCGACCTCGACCGTCCGGTCGCCATGGACGAGCCCACGATGCGAGCCGCCAGATCGCCCGAAACCATCGGCTCTTCGAGCATGATCGACCTCGAGGACGCCGCGCTCCGCGATGCGCTGAACCAGGCGCTCGATGGCATCGGCGACGATGCGACGCCGCACGCCAAAGCCGAAGCGATCCGGCGATTCGTGTACCAGTTCATCGACCGAAAGTCGCTCGGCGTCGGGTTCGCGACCGCCTCTGAGACCTGCCGGACCCGCGAGGGCGACTGCTCGGAGCACGCCACGCTCCTGGCGGCCCTGCTCCGGCTCGCGGGCATCCCCGCCCGCACCGTCTCGGGGCTCGTGTATGTCGACCAGTTCATGGATACGGAGCGGGTCTTCGGCTTCCACATGTGGACCCAGGCGCTGCTCCCCATCGAGCCGGGCGCCGATGGCTCGCCCCGCTGGGCGTGGATCGACCTCGACGCCGCCCTGTCGACCGAGCATCCGACCGATGCGGCGCGCATCGCGGTGGTGGCATCGACGCTCGCCGATGGTGACACGATCAACTCCATGGTCGACATCGCCGTGCTGATGGGCCAGCTGGGGATCGAGGTCGAGGAGCCCAACGCCCCCCGCAACGAACGCCCGCGCGGGGCGGAGGGTGCCCGCTGATGGATGCGCGTGCCGGCGATCCCGACCGGGCGCTGCCGCTCCCCGTGCTTCCCCCGAGGATGTCCACCGGGCACAAGGGTTCGTTCGGCACGGTGCTCGTCGTCGGCGGATGCGGGGCGTCGCGGGCGAATGGCACCGGCGGCACCGACGGTGCGGTGATGATCGGTGGCCCCGCGCTGGCCGCCGCCGCCGCCGCCCGTGCCGGCGCGGGGCTCGTCAGGCTCGCGATGCCCGAATCGGTGATTCTCACCGGGCTCGGCATGCTCCCCGAGGCGGTCGGGCTGGCGCTTCCGGTCAAGTTGGACGGGGGCGTGGATGGCGCAGCATCCGGAGACCGCCTGCGGAACGCGGCGGAAGGCGCTGCCTGCGTCGTCATCGGTCCCGGGCTGGGACGCGCCCCCGGCGTGCGCGACCTCCTCGAAACGATCCTCGACACCCAGGCCCCGGCCCTCGTGATCGATGCCGATGCCATCAACGCCCTGACCGACACCCCGGGCCCTCGATCCCTTCGGCACGCCCAGCGCACCGTCATCCTCACGCCCCACCTCGGCGAGTTCCGGCGGCTTTGCGAGTGGTTCGGTCGCCCCCTCGCGGCGGACGATCCGGGCGCGATCGCGGTGTCGGCTGCCGGCATGGCCGAGCGCCTTGGCGCTGTGCTCGTCGTCAAGGCGTCGAGCATCGTTGTCACCGATGGGCGCGATTCAAGCGTGATCGCGGGGGGGCGCCCGCTCCTGGGCACCGCGGGCACCGGCGATGTGCTGGCGGGGCTGCTCGCCGGGCTCCTGAGCCAATGGGTCCGCGGGCGATCCGATCCGGCGCGCAGGGTCCATTGGGACACCATCACGCCGTTCGACATCGCCCGGATCGGGGTGCGCGCGCACCAGCGAAGCGCTGACCTCTGGTCGGAGGGCACCGCCGCACGATCGTCCAATAACCAAGATCCGTCGCCCGCGCCGCCCACGCGCGGGCTGCTCGCCAGCGACCTGCTGGGACACCTCGCCCGGGCGCTGGAAGATCCTGATTGAACGAGCGCGCCGGGAGCCGACACTTCGAAACCGGACTCTTCTGATCGGGGTTTGTCTTGCGGCGGGTTCCACGCCGACTAAACTTGCAAGACGGTGGCGGCGTATGCCAATCACCGAACGAACGATGCCGCCGCTCGGGCGGCCGATGACTGTCAGCTCACCAACGGACCATGCCAGCGCCGGGCGATGTGACCCTCGCCCCGGAGCGCGGTCCCAGAAAGGCACCATCCATGCGGACGGCCAATCCGGCGTTCAAGAAGAGCGAGTTCCAGCCCGCCCAGACCTGGGATGATGTCTACGGCTCCAACGCGAGCCCCTCAGCCAAACCCTCGGCGCCGGCCAGCGTCGCCCGGGCCAGCCACATGACGATCAACGGCACGGTCGTCAAGACCGGGCTGCTCCTGTCCATGTGCATCACCACCGCGATGGTCGCGTGGAACCTCTCCGCGCCCGAGATCGTCGAGACCGCGGCCGGCACCGCGATGGTCGCCGGAAAGGTCTCGCCCATCGTGCTCACCGCCGGCGGGGCGATCGTCGGGTTCGTCTTCGCGCTCATCTGCTCGTTCGCCCCCAAGTCGGCCCCGGTGACCGCGCCGGCCTACGCGCTTTCCCAAGGCTTCTTCGTCGGCGGCATCTCGACGCTCTATGCCACCATGTTCGCAGACCCCGAGGGCCAGTTGAACACCGGGCTGATCCTCAACGCGGGCGTGCTCACCTTCGGCATCCTCGGCGGCCTGCTGGCGGGGTACGGCTTCGGCATCATCCGCCCCGGGCCGGTGTTCAAGAAGATCATCATCACCGCGACCCTCGGGCTCTGCCTCTACACCGTTCTGGCACTCATCCTCGGCATGACGGGGCTCATGCCATCGCTGATGTCCATCTACGACCCGTCCAACGGCGGGCTGCTGTCCGTCGGTTTCTCGCTGTTCGTCGTCGGGCTCGCCTCGGCCAACCTCGTGCTCGACTTCGACTTCATCGAGCAGGGCGCCCGCAACCGAGCCCCGCGCTACATGGAGTGGTACGCCGGATTCGGCCTGCTCGTCACCCTCGTGTGGCTCTATGTCGAGGTGCTCCGACTGCTCGCCAAGATCCAGTCCCGCGAGTGAGTGACTGAAACGGCGGCAGCGGGGGGGACCCATCATTCACTTCGCGCACCCCGGGTTGATCCCGGGGTGCGTGCGTTTTGTGGTGCTGGGCGTGCGGCTACGGCAGAAGACAGGCAACGGCCAGCAACCGTCACGCGCCGCCCATCGCACCTCTCCACTGGTGCCTGATGCCTGATGCCTGGTGCCTCTTTTCCCGCCCCTCTCCCCTCACCGCACATCCCCATGCCGCGGGTTGTGCCACTGCCGGTGGCTCGAAGCGATCAGATGATCGGCACCCTGTGGGCCCCATGATCCGGCGGGATAGGTCTCGATGCGGTCCCGCAGGTGCGGCGCTTTGACCACCGGCTCGACGATGGCCCAGGTCGCCTCGACCTCCTGGCGGTGCATGAAGTGGGTCTGGTCGCCGCGCATCGCCTCCAGCAGCAGCGGGCCGTACGACTCGGCGGGCTCCGACCGGAACACCGAGTTGTAATCGAGGTCGGCCTTGACCGAGTCCATCACCAGCGTGTTCCCGGGCACCTTGGCCTCGAACCGCAGCGACACGCCCTCGTCGGGCGCGATGTTGATCACGATCCGGTTCGGCGGGCGGTGCCCGCCCGTCGAGAACGGCGGGATGTGCTGGAACAGCTTGGCCGGCGGGTGCTTGAACTGGATGACCACCTCCGTCAGCTTCCGCGCCAGCTTCTTGCCCGACCGGATGAACACCGGCGTGCCCGACCATCTCCAGTTGTCCACGAACAGCCGCATCGCGGAGAAGGTCTCGGTCGCCCGCTTCGGGTCCACGCCGTCGAGCTCGGTGTACGCAAGCCCGGAGTCCTCATCGTCGGGATTCTCCGAGGCGTCGTACCGCCCGAACACCGCCGACAGGTGCGCCTCCCGCGCCCGGATCGGGCGGGTCGACTCGAGCACCTTGAGCTTCTCGCGCCGGATCGCGTTCGAGTCGTACCGCGTCGGCGGCTCCATCAGGATCAGCGAGAGCACCTGCAGCAGGTGCGACTGGATCATGTCCCGCGTCGCCCCCGCCGCATCGTAGAAGTTGCCCGCCCGGCGCCCGACGCCGAGCGACTCCGCGGCCGTGAGCTGGATGTGGTCCACATGGTCCGCGTTCCATAACGGCTCGAAAATCGTGTTCGCGAACCGCATGACCATGATGTTCTGGACCAGCTCCTTGCCCAGGTAGTGGTCGATCCGGAAGATGTCCCGCTCATCGAACACATTGCCGATCACGCGGTTGAGCTCCTCGGCCGACGCCAGGTCGTGCCCGATCGGCTTCTCCACGATGATCCGCTGCCACGGCACATGCGCGCCGGGGAGTGTGCACCACCGCTTGCCCTCCAGGATCATCCCGGTCGCGCCGATCCGCTCGATGATCTTCGGGTACAGCGCCGGCGCCACCGACAGGTAGAAGAGCGTGTTCGGCTGCGTGATCCAGGGCGAGCGCGACGACAGATTCGGGTCGTTGGCATCCGGGCACAGCCGGCACCGCCGCCCGATCTCGTTCAGCCGCGCGGTGAGCACCGGGTACGCATCGGTCTCCGTGGCGTCGGCCGCCAGGTAGTGCAGCCGATCGGCGAACACCCGCCACCGCTCCTCGGTGAAGTCCGCGTGCTCGGCGATCGTTGCCCGCTGCTCTTGCCGCCACTCGTCGTCGGACTTCTCGGAGCGGGCCACGCCCAGCACGGCGAACCCGTCGGGGAGCATCCCTTCCGCGTCCAGCGCGAACAGGGCCGGGAGCAGCTTTCGCTTCGTGAGATCGCCCGACGCGCCGAAGATGACCAGCACGCACGCCTCGGGCCGCTCGGAGGGGATCGGATCGGGGTCAGTCATCGGGGTGGCTCACACGAGTGCCGCGCGGTTCAGGGGCGCACGCCCGCCGGGAGAAGCGACACCGCCTCGCCCGCCGTCGCCGCGGCGGAGGGAGCGTACTCCAGCGGGCCGGTCTCCGGGGGCAGCCCCAGCGGGATTCCCAGCAGCATCCACACCACCACCATCACCGACCACCCGATCGCCAGGGCGATCGAGTAGGGCAGCATCGTCGCGATCAGCGTTCCCATCCCCGCGTTCTTGGCGTACTTCTGCATGAACACCAGGATGATCACCAGGTACGCGTTCAGCGGCGTGATGATGTTGGTCACCGAGTCGCCGATCCGGTACGCGGCCTGCGTCAGCTCGGGGGAGATGCCCACGAGCATGAACATCGGCACGAAGATCGGGGCGAAGATCGCGTACTTGGCCGACATCGACCCCACGAACAGGTTGAACACCGCGGTGATCAGGATGAACACCAGGATCAGCACGAACCCGGGCATGTCCGCGCCCGCGAGGAGCTCGCCGCCGCTGATCGCGAGCATGGTCCCCAGCTCGGATTTCTTGAAGTACTCGATGAACTGGGCCGCGAAGAACGCCAGCACGATGATCGGGGCCATCGCAGCGATCGAGTCGATCATCAGGCTCGCCAGGTCCTTCGATGAGCGGACCTTGCCGTTCGCGATCCCGTACGCCACTCCGGGCAGCAGGAACAGGATGAACAGCAGCGGCACGATCGCCTCGATCCAGCGGTCGAAGTTGGCTCCCCTGCCGTGCAGCGGCCAGCCCGGCATGAGGATGTTCACGACGATCACCATCAGCGTCAGCACCGTGACCACGCTGGCGACCGCGAGGCAGTACACCTCATTCCGCGTGATCTGATGGGCCCCGACATCCTCATCAGCGATCGGCGCCGGCCCGCCTTCCTCCGGCGATTTGCGCTCGAAGCGCGGCTCGACGAAGAAGTGGGTGGTCGCCCATCCCACCGCCGTGGCCATGAAGGTCGAGGCGATCATGAACAGCCAGTTGGCCGTCGGCGCGACGACATAGTTGGCATCGACGAACTTCGCGCCCTCCGTCGAGAACGCCGCCAGCATCGGGTCCAGCCCCGTCACCAGCAGGTTCGCGTTGAACCCCGCCGCGACCCCGCAGAACACCGCCGCGATCCCCACGATCGGCGAACGCCCCACGGCCTTGAACAGCAGCGCCGCCAGCGGCGGGAGCACCACATACCCAGAGTCCATCCCGAGCGAGGACATCACCCCCAGGAACACCATCGCGGGTGTGAGCAGCTGGCTGGGCGTTATGATCATGAACACCTTCAGCAGCGTCCCGATCAGCCCCGTCCGCTCGGCCACACCGATCCCCAGCATCCCCACCAGCACGATCCCCAGCGGCGGGAACGCCATGAAATTGTCCACCATGCTCTCGAGCGCCCAGTACAGGTTGTCCGGGGTCAGCAGGTTCACCGCCCGGAGCACGACCGGGCGATCGACCATCATCGCCTCGCCGGTCGCCGGATCGAGCATCGGCTCCTGCGTCGCCTCGTCGAGTACCGGGACGGACTCCATCGCCGGCTCCAGCACCAGCACCGTCGCGCCGGTCGCCTCGTTGATCACCTGCCGGGGCACCTTCTTGACCACCTCCCACCCCGCGAAGGATGCCGCCGCCGAGAGCACCATCACCAGCAGCGCCCCGATCAGGAACAGGATCGCCGGGTCCGGGAGCTTGTTCCCGGCCCATTCCAGGGCGTCGAGCAGCCCCCGCTTCTTGGGCGCGCCGGCGGTGGTGGGTCGGGAAGACGATGGGGTGTGCTCGGCCATCCCGGGATTGTGACGAACCGCACCGATCGTGCAACACCGGCGCGTCCGGACGACGCCCGGGCATCGCCCGGATCGCCGCCCGATTCCGGCACGACCGCCTCCCGCCGTTGCCCTCCGACCGCGTCGGTATGCTCACGCCGCCGAAGGCAGTGGGGGGCTCCGCCGGGTGGGGGCACGACCGAGAGGATCGCCCATGACCGCCACGAAGTACGCCGTGACCCCGATGGACACCAAGGGCATGCCGCCCGGCATCCCGTACATCATCGGCAACGAGCTGGCCGAGCGGTTCTCCTTCTACGGCATGAAGGCCATCCTCACGGTCTTCATGACCAAGCACCTGCTCGACTCGGCGGGCCAGCCCGACTTCATGAACGATGAGGAGGCCAAGACCGTCTACCACCTCTTCACCGCGGCCGCCTACTTCTTCCCGATCCTCGGCGCCATCCTCTCCGATGTCCTCTGGGGCAAGTACAAGACCATCCTGCTCATCTCGCTGATGTATTGCCTGGGGCACGGCATGCTCGCACTGATGGACCTGGGCCCGGTGCTCGGGGCGTGGGACATGAAGCCGTTCCTGTACATCGGGCTCCTGCTCATCGCCGTCGGCGCCGGCGGCATCAAGCCCTGCGTCTCGGCCCATGTCGGCGACCAGTTCGGCCCGAAGAACCAGCACCTGATCTCCAAGACATTCTCCTGGTTCTACTTCTCCATCAATGTCGGCGCCGCGACCAGCACGCTGCTCACGCCGGTGTTCCTCGTCATCGCCGGCCCATGGCTCGCCTTCGGCGTGCCCGGCGTGCTCATGGCGATGGCCACATTCCTCTTCTGGCTCGGACGCAACAAGTTCGTGCACATCCCGCCGTCGGGCTGGAAGAGCTTCAAGGAGGAGACCTTCTCGCACGACGGCCGGCGCGCGCTGATCAACCTCGCGCCGCTGTTCCTCCTGTTCATCCCCATGTTCTGGGCCATCTTCGATCAGACCGGCTCGGCGTGGGTGCTGCAGGCCGAGTCCATGGACCGCCGATTCCTCGGGCTGACATGGCTCGAATCTCAGGTTCAGGCCGTGAACCCCGTGCTCATC
Source organism: Phycisphaerales bacterium (assembly GCA_052168315.1). Taxonomy (GTDB): domain Bacteria; phylum Planctomycetota; class Phycisphaerae; order Phycisphaerales; family UBA1924; genus JBQLZO01. Next base: position 157,955 of record JBQLZO010000043.1, read on the forward strand.
CTCATCCTGATCCCCACCTTCGCGTACGGCATCTACCCGCTGATGGGCAAGTTCTTCAAGGTCACGCCCCTCCGCAAGATCGGGATCGGGCTTTTCCTGACCGCGGGCGCGTTCGCGATGTCGGCGCTGATCGAGCTGGCGATCGAGGCGCAGAGCGCTGGCGTCGCCCAGCAGCTCCACGCCGCGCTCGGCGGGCCGGCCGAGATCGCCGCCACCGACCTGAGCGCGCTCCTCCGCGCCGCCACCGCGGCGGGCTGGGAGCAGGCACAGATCCAGCCCTACATGGACGCGATGCCGAACATCGGCTGGCAGTTCCTGGCCTATATCGCGCTGACCGCCGCGGAGGTGATGGTCTCGATCACCAGCCTCGAGTTCGCCTACACCCAGGCGCCCAAGCGGATGAAGTCGTTCATCATGGGCGTGTACTTCCTCGGCGTCTCGCTCGGCAATCTGTTCACCGCTGGCGTGAACAAGACGCTGGATCTGACCAAGGACGACTCCGGCGCGACGCCGCTCGACGGCGCGAACTACTACTGGTTCTTCGTCGCGCTCATGCTGGTCGTCTCGGTGATCTATGTCGTGTTCGCCAAGAACTACAAGGGTGCCACCTTCGTCCAGGGCGACGGACACGACGACCTCGTGCCCGTGCCGACCGATGCCGATGCGCGCCGCGCCGAGGCCGAGGGCCCCGACGCCCGCTGAGCAGCCCTCAGCCGAACGACCGTGCCCCGGAACGCTCCGAGGTCATGCCTCATCCGGGGCGTCGCCATCGTCGCTCCCATCAAACACCCGCAACCCCCCCGCCAGGAACTCATCCAGCGCCGCCTCCACCGCCGCAGGATCCGCCGCCAGTCGCACCGCCTCCTTCAGCGGCTTGCACGCCCCCAGCCGCTTGCCCATCCACGAGATCCGCCGGCGGATGTGCGTCATCGCGTAGTGCTCGCCGCGGTGCTCGAGCATCAGCCGCAGGTACTTCCGGATCACCGCGACCTTGCCCGCCTCGTCCGGCTCGGGCCCGGGGTCGCCGGTGGTCTGCACCGACCAGCACCGCCGGAACAGCCACGGCGCGCTGAACGAGCCCCGCCCGATCATCACGCCCGCGCACCCCGTGTGCCGCATCATCGCGAGGCAGTGCTCCGGCTCGGTCACATCGCCGTTGCCCAGCACAGGGATGCCGTCCACCGCCTGCACGACATCGCGGATCCCATCCAGATCGACCCCGCCCTTGAACTTCTGCTCGGTCGTCCGCCCGTGGATCGTGATCCCGACGATCCCCACCCGCTCCAGCGCCCGCGCCAGGTCCGGTGCGACGATGCACGAGCCATCCCATCCCAGCCGCAGCTTCGCCGACACCCCCACACGCCCGCGCGTGTGCCGATCCACCTCCCGCACCAGCCGCTCGCCCATCCGCACCGTCCGCGCCGGGTCGCACAGCAGCTTCGAACCGCCATCCTTCTTCGTCACCTTGTCGACCGGGCAGCCCATGTTGATGTCGATCGCATCGGCCCCATGATCCACCGCCCACTTCGCGCCCTCAGAGAGGATGTCCGGATCCCCGCCGTAGAGCTGCATGCACACCGGCGAGTCGCGCTCGTTCGTCGATGCCAGATCCAGCGACCGCGCTGTCCCCCGCAGCAGCCCCTGCGGCGAGAGCAGATCGGTGCACGCCAGCCCGACCCCGCCCTCCTCCCGGCACACGATCCGCCACGCCAAGTCGCAGTAGTTCGCCACCGGCGCCAGCAGCAGGTTCGTCTCCAGCAGCAGGGGGCCCCACCGCAGGGGCCGCCCGATGAAACCGGGACGCTCAGCGCCCGATCCGCCGGCGACCGGGTCCATGCAATCGGACGGGCGCGATCCGGAATCACTGCCGGGGCCCGCCGGGGCATCCCAGCGCATCGACATGGTCGGTTCACCGGCAGCACGCATCGCCACGATGCTATGGCGCCCGCGTATCCCGCCCGGCCGGTGCCCACCGATCTCCTATCATCCGCCCCCGTCCGCCTCCCCAACCCCGCACGCCCCCGCGCGAACGATGGAGAACCCCGCCCGATGCTCAGCCCGACGGAAGCCGAGTCCATCGCCGCCATCGCCCTCATGGCCGCCCTCGCCGACGGACGCACGGGCTCGGAAGAACGGGAGCAGCTCCGCTCGCTCTTCGATGCGCTGGGCGCGGAGCACGACCTGCCCGCCCTCCCCGCGCTGTATCAGAAGGTCCTGCTCAAGCAGGTCGGGCTCGGCGAGGCGGCCGCGGCGCTGACCAGCGACGAGTCCCGCCGGATGGCCTTCGAGATGGGCGTGTGCATCGCCGATGCCGATGGCAAGGCCACCCCCGCCGAGCAGGCGTTCCTCGATCAGCTCGAGAACGCCCTGGGCATCCACCACGCCGAGGCCGTCTCGTTCGAGCGGCAGGCCGATGCCCTCGCAGAGGCGCCCATCGACGCCCCATCCGGCGCCGATGCCCGCGACGCCACCCTCGACCCCGACGCCCTGCTCGGCCCGATCCCGCTCGAACTGGAACCTCAACCCCGCGCCGCGTCCTCAGCGCCCGCCGCTCCCGCTCCCATCACCCAACCGGCGGACCGCGCCCGCCGCCTCGGCGTCGACGATGCGCTCACGCGCGAGATCGACGCGTCCATCATGAAGTACTCGATCCTCAATGGCGCGCTCGAACTGCTCCCCCAGAACCTCGCCACCATGGCCATCCTGCCGCTCCAGACGCGCATGGTCTACACCATCGGGAAGCGCTACGGCTACACCCTCGGCCCGGGGCACATCAAGGAATTCATCGCCACCCTCGGCATGGGCGCCACCTCACAGATGCTCGAAAACTTCGCCCGCAAGGCCCTCGGCAAGCTCGCCAAGAAGGCGCTCGGCAAGACCGCCGGCGGGCTCGTCAAGGCCGCCACAGGGCCCATGATGACCTTCGCGGCCACCTACGCCATCGGGCAGGTCGCCAACGCCTATTACAGCAAGGGACGCCAGATCTCCACCGCCGATCTCCGTGGCCTGTTCCAGAACAACCTCGCCCGAGGCAAGGCGCTGTTCGAGCAGAACCGCGCCCAAGTCGATTCCAGCGCCCGCTCGCTCGATCCCGCGAAGGTCCTCGATCTCGTGCGCGGCAAGGCCACGCTCTGATCTGGGTACCATCACCGCTCCATGTTCCAGGCACTGCTCACAAGACGATACCTGTTCTCGAAGGTCATGCCGCTGCTGGCGTCCGTCGCCGTGACGCTCTGCACCGCCATGGTCCTGATCGTCTGGTCCGTCATGGGCGGGTTCCTCAACATGCTCCTCGCCTCCGGGCGCTCCATGATCGGCGATGTGTCGATCAGCTACCCCGCCGAGCTCGGCGGGATCCCAAACTACGAGCGCGTCATCGAACGGCTGCTCGAACAGCCCGAGGTCGCCGCCGCGACCCCCACTCTGGAGACCTACGCCCTGCTTGGATTGCCCGACGGCGACAAGCGATTCGTCGTGCTCATCGGCGTCCAGCCCGAGGGATACGACGCGGTCACCGGGTACTACGAACGCCTGTACTGGATTCCGCTCGAGGGCGAGCAGCTCGAAGAAGCCCGCCGCATCGAACAGCGCCTCCGCGAACTCGACCCATCCGCCGATGCCGATGAGCGAGCCGCCCTACGGGAACAGCTCGACCGCCGCATCGAACTCGAGCCGGAATCACCGCTCCCCGCCTACGCCCGGACGATGCGCCGCCCCGCGCCGAGCGCCGATCCGGGCGATCCGAGCGCCGCCGAACGCCCGGCCCTCGTGCCCGGCGTCATGGTCTCGCAGTACAACCAGCGCACCAAGGGGGGGCATCTCAATCCCCTCGGCTTCTTCCTTCCGAACCGCGAGGTCTCGCTCACCGTGCTCGCGTTCAGCCAGCGCGGCGTGGCCATCGACGCTGTGACGCGCGAGTTCCCCGTCGCCAATGAGTTCGAGTCCGGTCTCTACGATGCCGACTCACGCTGGGTGCTCATGCCCCTCGAAGAGATGCAACGGATGCTCAAGCTCGATGAGGCGCAGCGCATCCGCGCCGGCGGCGTCCCCGCCGTCGCCATCGACCCGCAGACCGGTGAGGAACGCCTCGTCTACCCGGAGGTCATCGATCGCGAGCCCGCCCGCGTCTCGCACATCCTCATCCGCGCCGCCGAGGGCATCACCCCACAGCAGCTCGAGGCCGTCGCCACCCGCGTCTACAACGAACTCATCGACACCGAAGACCTCTCCCTGCCGTTTCTCCCGGACAACCTGATCTACACATGGGAAGAAAAACCCGGTCTCGCCGGCTTCATCGCGGCCGTGAAGAAGGAGACCGTCCTCGTGCTCTTCCTCTTCGGCGTGATCTCGCTCGTGGCCGTGTTCCTCGTCTTCGCCATCTTCTGGGCCATGGTCTCGGAGAAGACCAAGGACATCGGCGTCCTCCGCGCCATCGGCGCTTCCACGCCGGGTGTCGCCTGGCTGTTCCTGCGGTACGGCATGGCCATCGGCATCGTCGGCGCGCTCGCCGGGCTGGGCATCGCGCTGCTCGTCGTGACCAACATCAACGCCATCCACGCGTGGATGGGCACCGCCCTCGGCATCGAGATCTGGAACCCCGAGACCTACTACTTCTCCACCATCCCCTCAGACCTCGAGGTGCGCAAGGCCATCATCGTCGTCGCCGCCGCCATCATCTCATCGCTGCTCGGCGCGCTCGTCCCGGCGCTCCGCGCGGCGTTCATGGACCCCGTCAAGGCACTCCGTTTCGAATGAGCCAGTCCACCCGACCAACACCGAGCCAGCCGGAGCCCGCCGGGTCCTCCGCTCCCGACCACCCGGGCGCTGTGGTCATCGCCGCCAACGCGGTCCACAAGACCTACCGCCTCGGGCGCGTCCGCGTCCCCGTGCTGCGGGGCGTCGATTTCCAGGTCCGCCAGGGCGAGTGCGTCGCCGTGCTCGGCGCCTCCGGATCGGGCAAGTCCACCCTCCTGCACCTGCTCGGCGGGCTCGATCGCCCCGACCGGAGCGGATCGTCCGCCGGCGGTGAGATCACCTTCGAGGGCCGCTCGCTCGCACGCTACTCCTCCTCCGAGCTCGACCGCTACCGGCGCACCGCAGTGGGCTTCGTCTTCCAGTTCTACCACCTGCTCCCCGAACTCACGGTCATGCAGAATGTGCTCATCGGCGCGATGGTCGGCTCCGGTCGCGTCGCGTGGCTCGCCCGTCGAGCCGATGCCGAGGCCCACGCCCGCACGCTCCTCGACCGGTTCGGGCTCGCCCACCGGCTCCGGCACCGCCCCGTCGAGCTCTCCGGCGGCGAGCGCCAGCGCGTCGCCATCGCCCGCGCCCTGATCAACAAGCCCCGCCTGCTCCTGGCCGATGAGCCCACCGGAAACCTCGACCAGGGCACGGGCGCGTCGATCCTCGACGCCATGATGGACCTCCGGGCGACCATCGGGCAGACCATGGTCATCGTCACCCACGACCAGGCCACCGCCGCCCGCGCCGACCGCATCGTCCGGCTCGTCGATGGACAGGTGCAGCACCCATCGCCGGGCTGACCGCTCCCCCGACCGAGCCGACGCGACTCCGCCCCGTTCCTACCCTCTGCCAATGACGGACCTGTTCGCCAAGAGGCGTGAGGATGCTCTGCGGGGCGTGGAGCCGCTCGCCGTCCGCATGCGCCCCCGCACGCTCGATGAGTTCATCGGCCAGCGCCACATCCTCGGCGATCCCTCCAATTCCGACGGATCCAACCAACCACTCCTCCGCCGCATGCTCAGCGCACGCAGGCTGACCTCAATCCTCCTCCATGGCCCGCCCGGCACCGGCAAAACCACCCTCGCCCGCGTCATCGCGAACCACATCGACGCCGCGTTCATCCCCGAGAACGCCGCCCAGGCCGGCGTCGCCCGCATCCGAGAGGCCATCGCGGACGCCCGCCGCCGGCTCGAAGACAACGGGCGACGCACCATCCTCTTCCTTGATGAGATCCACCGATTCTCCAAGGCCCAGCAGGATGTCCTGCTCGAAGATGTCGAGCGCGGCATCCTCATCCTCATCGGCGCCACCACCGAGAACCCGCTCTTCGCCGTCAACTCAGCCCTCGTCTCAAGATCCACCCTGTTCCGCCTTGAACCGCTCACCCCCGACGACATCCGCGCTGTCCTCCGCGCCGCCCTGACCGACCCGGAACGAGGGCTCGGCACGCTCAAAGTCACCCTCCACGACGACGCCCTCGACCACTGGGCCGCCATGGCCGATGGGGATGCCCGCCGGGCCCTCAACGCCCTCGAGACCGCCGTGCTCTCCTCCCGAATCACACCGTCTCAGCGCACCCCCGGAGACGCCCCCGATGTTCCTGATCGACCTCCTGATGGACCTCTGGACGGGCCTGGGGCTGATGGAGTGGGCCAAGGACCGCAAGCAGCGCAAGGCCGAGCGGAAGCAGCGCCGGGCCGCGAGCAAGGCCGCCCGCCGGGCCAGCCCGCCCCCGCCATCGTGATCGACCTGGCCATCGCCCAGGAGTCCATCCAGCGCAAGGCCATCGTCTACGACCGCGATGGCGACCAGCACTACGACCACGCCTCGGCCATCATCAAATCCATCCGAGGCTCAGACCCCGACGCCGCCCTCTACTGGCTCGCCGTCATGATCGAAGCAGGCGAGGACCCGCGCTTCATCGCCCGCCGGCTCGCCATCCTCGCCTCCGAAGACATCGGGAACGCCGACCCCCGCGCGATCCTCATCGCGGATGCCACCTGGTCACTCGTCGAACGCATCGGCATGCCCGAAGCCCGCATCACCCTCGCCCAGTGCGCCACGTACCTCGCGCTGGCCCCCAAATCCAATGCCTCCTACATCGCCCTCGACGCCGCCCTCGCCGATGTCCGCAACAACACCACGGCCCCAGTCCCCCTCCACATCCGCGACAAAACCAAACCCCGCTCCGAAGGCTCCCCCGACGAAGGCAAGGGCTACCAATACTCCCACAACGCCCCCACCCAAACCTCCCTCGGCGGCATCACGGGGCAGGACTACCTGACCGTCGATAAGCGCTACTACGAACCGGGCAACAAAGGCTTCGACAAGATCCTCGCCGATCGCCTGGCGGAAGTGCGCGAGGCACGGGAGCGGGCGCGAGGCGGACAATGACCGATCTCACCTTTCGCTTTCGTACGGTGCATTCATGATCTCGCATCGCACCAAGTCCGCAATCGTCTGGTCCGCCTCCCTCCTCATCGCGGGCGGCGCGTTCATCTACTTGTACGGCTCATTCGTGTCCGCCACGCCAGCGCACATGGTTCCAAGCGCGCGCCTCTGGATCATCATCCCGAGCCTCATCATCTCCGCGCTCATCGGCTGGTTCGTCGGCATCCTGCTCACCGGCCTCGGCTCGGTGTTCATCCCACGATCGCGCCCGAACGCCCCGGCCCTGATCAAGATCGATGCCGGCGACTCCCAACGCGAGACCGCAGGCGATGGCCCCGCCAGCCCCGCTGGCCCCACCCCACACCAATACACCCTCGCCCGGTGCCCCAACTGCGGGTACGAGCGGGCCGGGCTCGCCGCCGACGCCCCGTGCCCCGAATGCGCCGAGCCCGCCCCGCGCATCCACACCCTCCCCGGCCCAGGCAACGCCAAGGCCCTCCACGCCATCTGCCCCCGGTGCGGACGAGCCCAACGCCGGGGTGCGAAGACCTGCCCCGCCTGCCACCTCAAACTCCGCCAGAAGCGCAGCGCCCGCCCATAGCCCGCGACTCGGCTACCCGCCAACCACCCCCCGCGGCACCTCCACCACCTCACCATCCACCACCGCCCACGCCCGCCCGAATCGCGACATTCCCACGGCCTTCCCACCGGTGAAACTCCCGAACGCTGGCAGCGTCAGCACCACACCATCCCGCTCACCGCATCGCCCCGCTGAGCCAGCCTCGCGCACCGCGCCAGCCGGCTCGCACACAAACGCCGGGAACCGCCCCCGCGCGCCCCGCCGATCGCCGACCACCACCGCCGGATGCACATGCCCCGCCAGCGCGATCGGTCCACCGGCCCCATCCTTCACCGCCCCCGCCGCGAACGCCGGATCGTGGCACAGCACAAAGCCGCCCAGCCCGAACCCCTCATCCACGCACCGCACATCCCACTCCCTCGGCGGATCGCCCGCCCGCACATCGTGGTTCCCCCGCACCAGCACCACCTCCAAATCTCCATGCCGCGCCCGCCATGCGCCGATCGCCCCCATCGTGTCGTCCTGCCGCCCCTCCCGCGCGTGCAGCAGATCGCCCAGCACCACCAGCCGACGCGCCCCCGTCCGCTCCAGCAGCCCGCTCAGCCGGTCCAGGTCCCGGGCCGTGGTCCCGCTCGGCACCGGCACGCCCGCCGCCCGGAAGCTCGCGGCCTTCCCAAAGTGCGTGTCCGCCACGAACACCGTCGCCAGATCCCCCTCCCGCCAGCACACCGCGCGCTCCCCATGCAACTCGACCTCCACACCGCCCACCCGCGCGCGCACGAATCCGCACGTCGCCCGCACGCCGCGCGCCGCCGAACCACCAAACTCCGCGGGCTCACCGATCACGCCAGCCCATCCTCCTGCGCCGCACCCTCGAGCGCCATCGCCATCTTCTCGATCCGGCTCGCCCAGCTCTCGCTCGAAACATGCTGCGTCCGCAGCCGCTCGGCCCACAGCGGGAACGCCAGCGGCGTCAGCCGATCGCTCCGCACACGCACCAGCCGCATCGTACCGATCCGCTCCAGCGCCGACCGCAGCCGCTCCAGCTCGAGCTGTTCCGCCAGCACCTCCCGCCGCGCCTGGTCCAGCAGCAGGTTGTCCGGCTCGAAGTCCAGGAACACATCAAAGAACAGCTCCGAGGATGCCTGCAGGTGCCGGTTCGACCGCCGCTCCCCCGGGAATCCCTGCGTGATCAGCCCCGCGATCCGAGCGATGTCCCGGAACCGGCGGCGCGCCAGCTCGTTCGAGTTCAGCGCCACCAGCAGGTCGTCCACCAGCCCCTCCACCCGCATCGCCTCCCGCCACTCATCGTCGTCCAGTTCCATCGGCCCGGCGGTCATGATCTCGAGCCCGTAGTCGTTCACCGTCACGCTCATCGAGCGCTCCGCCCCCGCCGCAAGCCGATGCGCGATCACCGCGCCCAGCCCCTCGTGCACCAGCCGACCCTCGAACGGGAACAGGAAGGTGTGCCACCCATCGCGCGTGCCGGTCTCCTCCATCAGCAGCTCATCCGGCCCCGGAACCACCGACCAATCACCCTGCACCTCGAACATCGCCCGCGCCCGCTCCATCTCCTCTCCCTCGAACACACCCCGCCGGGCCGCATCGACCCGCTCGCGCACCGCGCGGGCCAGCATCGTGGAGAGCGGCGTCTTGCTCCCGCCCCACCTCGGCACGATGCCCGACTTCCTGTTCGACCGCTTGACCTGCGCCGTCATCTCCCGGAACCGCACCAGCTCCAGCACCCGCCCCGCGAACACGAACCGATCGCCCGCCCGCAGATTCGCCACGAACGACTCCTCCACATGCCCCAGCGTCTGCCCGCTCGTGTACGCAACCCGCACCGACGAGTCCGAGGTGATCGTCCCGATCCGCATCCGGTGCTCGCGACCGACCGCAGACGACCGGGGCAGCCACCGCCCATCTTGTTCGCCCAATCGCTGGAAGTTCGGATACGCCGCCAGCGCCCGCCCACCCCGCGCCGCGAATTCCAGCGTCCACCGCCACTCCTCATCGCTCAGCTCCCGGAACGCGTTGGTCGAGCGCACCTCCGCCAGCAGCTCGTGCTCTACGAACCCACCGGCCAGCGCCATCGTGACGATGTGCTGCGAGAGCAGGTCCAGCGGCTTCGTGATCGCGGGGCGCGACTCGACATCCCGCACCTCCACGGCATCCCGCGCCGCCGCGAACTCCACCAGCTCGAACGCGTTCGTCGGCACGCACACCACCGCGCTCAGCGCGCCCGGGCGGTGCCCCGATCGCCCCGCCCGCTGCATCAGCCGCGCGATCCCCTTCGGCGAGCCGATCTGGATCACCTGGTCCACCGGCGAGAAATCAACCCCGAGATCCAGCGATGATGTGCAGACCACGCACCGGATCGTGCCCGCGCGAAGCCGATCCTCCATCTCTTCCCGCAGCGCCCGATCGATCGACCCGTGGTGCAGGCCCACATCACCGATCCAGTCCATCCGCGCCTGGTTGATCGCCCGGAACCACAGCTCCACCTGCGAACGGGTGTTGCAGAACAGCAGCGTGGTGCGGGCCCGCTCGATCGCCCCGATTAACTCGGGAAGCAGCCGCAGTCCTAGGTGCCCCGCCCACGGAAACCGCTCGAGGTCCCCCGGCACGATCGTCCTGATCGCAATCGCCTTCGGATGCTCGCCCTCGATCAGCAGCGGGGGAGCCCCCCCCGTATCCCCCCCCTCAGTCCCATCTCCGCCGCCTCCGACACCCGCCAGCGCACGCAGCGCTTCATCGAGATTTCCCAGCGTCGCCGAGAGTCCCCAGGTCCGCAACCCGGGGTTCCACGAACGCAGCCGCGCCAGGCACAGCTCCGCCATCACGCCACGCTTGGACGACATCAGCTCGTGCCACTCATCCACCACGACGCACCGCAGCGTCGCCAGCCGCTCGCGCGACTCCGGATACGACAGCAGCAGCGCCAGGCTCTCCGGCGTCGTGACCAGCGCCGTCGGAAGCCGCTCCTTCTGCTTCTTCTTCAGCGACTGCGCTGTGTCACCCGTCCGCTGCTCGATCGTCCAGGGCATGCCCAGCGCGTGGATCGGCTCGCGCAGCGACTCCGCCGTGTCGTTCGCCAGCGCCCGCAGCGGTGTCACCCACAGCACCCGGACCGGCTCCCCATCCTCGCGACCACCGACACTCAGCCCCTCCACCGGCTCGAACCCCGGATGCTCATCCAGCCACTCCAACACGGGCCCCAGCCACACCGCCAGCGTCTTGCCCATCCCCGTCGGCGCGTGCACCAGCCCGCTGCGTCCGCCCGCGTACGCATCCCACGCGGCGCGCTGGAACCCGAACGGCGCCCGCTCCCGTGATGCGAACCACGCCTCCACGATGGCCCGCCCGCGCCCCGCGCTCATCCTGCGCCGCTCCCGCCGGTCTCGCCCCCGTCCAGCAGCGCCCGCACACGCTCGATCGTGTCCGCCTCATCGATCCGCTTGTCCGTCCGCCACCGGTGCATCCGCGGGAACCGCAGCGCGATCCCGGACTTGTGCCGGTCGCTGGCCCGAAGCCCCTCGAAATGGAGCTCGAACACATGCTCCGGTTCCACGCGCCGGGCCGGGCCGAACCGCTCCCGCGTGTGCCGCCGGATCCACGCATCGATCCGCTCGAACTCCTCATCCGTCAGCCCGCTGTACGCCTTCGCGATCGGCACCAGCTCATCAAGATCCCACACCGCGAAGGTGAAGTCCGTGAACAGCGAAGCCCGCCGCCCGTGCCCACGCTCGGCCATGACCAGCACCGCATCGATCGAGTACGGCTCGACCTTCCATTTCCACCAGTCGCCCCGCGTCCGACCGGTCCCGTACGCCGAGCCGCAGCGCTTGAGCATCAACCCCTCCGTGCCCTCGCCCCGCGAGCGCGCCCGCAGCGCTGCCAGCGACTCCCAGTCCTCCGCATCGTGCGATTCCGAGAGCAGAATGGTCCCATCGCCAGCGCCACGATCGCGCACCACCTCCGCAAGCAGCGCCCGCCGCCGCTCGAGCGGCTCGGTCCGCACATCACGCCCCGCGTGCTCCAGCAGGTCGTACGCCACGAACGCCACCGGCACCTCGGGGAACAGCATCGGCTCGTATCGCTTGCGGTTCAGCCGCTTCTGCAGCGCGGAGAACGGCATCGGCCGCCCCCGCTCCCACGCCAGCAGCTCGCCATCCAGCACCGTGCCATCCGGGAGCCGCGACGCCGCCGCCGCGATCTCGGGGAACGCGGGCGTGACAAGCTCATCGCCGCGCGTCCACACCAGCACGCGGTCCCCACGCCGGATCAGCTGCGCGCGGATCCCATCCCACTTCCATTCCGCCAGCCAGCCCGAGGCATCGCCCAGCGCCTCGGCCTCGCCATCGAGCGGGGACGCCAGATAGAACGGGTACGGGCGCGTCGCCTCCGCCTCACCCATCGAGCCACCGCGCAGCAGCCGCTCGTACCCCTCCGCATCCGGACTCCAGAGCCCCGAAAGCCGGTGCGCCATCGTCGGCTCATCCACCTCCGCCACCCGCGCCAGCGCACGGATCAGCATCCCCCGCTGAACCCCGACCCGCAGCGCCCCGCCCAGCAGCTTGTGAAACACGAACCGCTGCCACGGGTTCATCGCCGACCACGCATCCCGCAGCGCCGCCCGCTTGCCACGCTCATCGAGCGATGCCAGCGGGCGGATCCGACGCTCGATCACTTCGTGCAGCGCCTCGTCCGTGCCCTCCGGCGTGGCGCCGCCGAAGTCCGCCGGCACCAGCAGTGCAATGGTCTCCGACAGATCGCCCACCCGCTCATGGCACGCGTCCAGCAACCAGCGCTCAATCCCCGCCGCCTCCGCGGCCGCATCCCGCATCAGCGTGTGCGAAACACCCCGCTTCAACCGACGCCCGAGGAACAGCGCCAGCGCCCACGCCGCGTCGCCCGCATCCGCCTCGCCGAAGTAAGCCGCCAGCGCGGCCACCTTCTCGCTCGACCGCGTCGTCGCGTCCAGACGCTCGTACAACGCACAGAACCGGCGCATCACTCCCCCTCCATCGCCAGCGCTGTCCCACGCTCGCCCGCGCGCTCGCCGGGATCCCCATCCTCGCCCTCGAAGCGCGTATCCACCACGAACGCATCGACCCCCCGTCCCCGCAGGTACTCCACCAGCGGGCCCACGCTCCCGTGCGTGGCGCCGACACGCTCCGCGCCCGATTCCTCGATCGTCGCCAGCAGCCCGGGCCAGTCCGCGTGGTCCGAGAGCACGAATCCCCGATCCACCGAACGGCGGCGGCGCATCCCGCGCACCAGCATCCACCCGGACGCGAACGCATCCGACACCGCCCCGAATTTCCGCACCCACTCCGACGCACCCGCCGAGGGCGGCGCGATCACCAGCGCCCGACCGCGATCCCGCTTCGCGTGCTCGACCGAGGCGTGCTCGTACGCGGGCAGCGCGATGCCCTGCGCCCGGTACACCTCGCACAGCGCCGCCACCGCGCCGTGCACCAGGATCGGACCGATCGACGCATCGACGCCCGTCAGCAGCCGCTGCGCCTTGCCCAGCGAATACCCATACAGCAGCGCCGTCTTGCCCTCCGACTGGCACCCGCGCCACCACGCGTTGATCGCCTCGAACACCGACGCGGGGTCCGGCCACCGGTAGATCGGCAGCGCGAAGGTCCCCTCCGTGATCAGCGTGTGGCACCGGACGGGCTCGAACGCCTCGCTCGTCGGATCCGGCGCGTGCCCGGGCGGACACCGCTTGTAATCGCCCGTGACCACCCACACCTCGCCAGTCCGCGCGTGCTCGATCCGCACCTGCGCCGACCCCAGGATGTGCCCCGCCGGGTGCAGCGAGACCAGCGCATCGCCGTGCCGAACCCGCTCGCCGAACCCGATTCCCTCGATCCGCGCCCCGCCGCCCAGCCGGTGCCTCAGGATCGGCGCCGATGGCCGCGCGGCCAGATACGAGCCCATCCCCGCCCGCGCGTGGTCCGCGTGCCCGTGCGTGATGATCGCCCGCGACACGCCCCCGGCGTTTTTCCACGGATCAATGTGGAAATCACCCGCCGCGCAGTACAGCCCCTCCCCGGTCGCCCGCACAAGCTCGGATCCCATCGACCGGCGATCGCCCATCGCACAAGCGTAGCCGTGTGCCCCGCCGGCTCCCCGGATTCTCCGCCCGCGCAGCCCCGGTCTCGCCGCACCCCGTGCCCTATGACTCCACGCCCACGATCCCCTCGCGGATCGCGAACCGGGTCAGCAGCACCCGGTTGTGGATCCCGAGCTTGGACATCAGCCGCCCCGAGTGGTTGTCAACCGTCTTGGGGGCCAGCCCGACGATCTCGGCGATCTCCTTCTGCGTCAGCCCCGTCGCGATGTACGCCAGGATTTCCCGCTCGCGCGGCGTCAGCGTTGACAGCGGCGAACTCGGGGCTCCCCGATCACCCTCGGGCGACGAAGCCCCCGCGCCCCGAGGAACCAGCCGCGCGCGCACGCTCGCGGAACGGAATGGCTCGCCCGCACCGAGCGCGCGGAGCCCCGCAATCAATTCCGAGGCCGGGTCGTCGTAAGAGAGCAGCCCGTGGGCCCCTCCCTGAATCGCCTCGTCGAGCTGCGCATCAAGCAGCGTCGGAAACAGCAACGCGATCCCCGTGCGCAGCCCGCTCTGGCGGGCCGCCCGCGCCGTCGCGATCGCACTGAAGCCCGGCAGATCCGTCCGCAGCAGCATCGCATCCGGCGGATCCTGCGCCGCCGCACCCAGCGCTGCCGTCGCGTCCGAGACCTCGGCCACCACTGACACCCCCGGTGTCGATTCCAGCAGCGCCACCAGGAGCCCGCGCGTCAGCGGCTGGTGGTCGGCCACGATCACCCGCAGCCCCCCCGCATCGCGATCCGTCGCATTGTTGTTCAACGAACTCTCCCCTGAATTCGACCGTTGCGGATGGACCGAACGATACCGTCAGGCCGCGTGGGAGCGAACCAGACAACACAGCCCATGCGACGCACGAGCATCCCGATTGATGGTGATCGGCCACGGCCTGACCGCGAGCCATCACCCCACGAGGGCCCCATCGTCCACGCGCCCGCATGCGGTACGCCGAACAGGCCCGGCGCCAGGGCTCGCACGCCCGTGCGATTCCCGGCCACGCCAGCGTACCAGCGGCCAACTCCCCTGTGAACAGGGATCACGCGAAGTTCTTATCAAACACCGCTGCACTTTCGCGTGCGATCCCCCGCACGCCGGCCAAAACGCGATGCGCGGTGTCAGGAAGGCGTTGTTCGACCCGCATCACGCCGTCGAAAGCCGCGCTCAAGGGCGATGCGCCCCGCGTTCCCGCCCGCACACAACACCCGCCTCAGGTCGCCGTGATCCCCAGGTAACGCCCCGCCAGCCCCGCCCGCTGCAGCGTCTCCGCGAACGGCGCCTGTGCGGTCTTCAGCACGCCCTCAAGATGCGGCGCCACCAGCTCGCGCACCCGGGCCTGCTGCTCCGCGATCGGACGCGTCGCGTCGATCACCTTGAGCCCGAACTCCGGAGTCATCCGCTCGTACTCGCTCCGGATCCGCCCCTGGAACAACTCGAACGAGCGATACGGGTCGGGCGAGAGCCCCAGGTCCATCCCCGCCTCGTAATACTTCAGCTCGGGGCGCCCTGCCAGGATCCGGCGCAGCGCCTCTTCCAGCGGAACGCGGAAGTAGAACGCGATCGTCGGGCGCGGCGCGAACCGGTAGATCCGGCGCACATAACGCGGCGCCAGCCCGCGCGCCACATCCCGCGCGAACGCCGTGTAGATGTACCGATCGGCCACCACCACCGCGCCCGCCCGCAACGGCGGCAGGATCGAACGCTCCAGGCGGTCCGCGAAGTCCGCCGCGTGGATCAGCGAAAAAGTCAGCGGGCTCAGCAGCCGCTGCGCTTTGCCCTTCTTCGTGGTCGAACGCACCACCGGCGACGAGTTCCACTCGCTGAACACCGCCGCGTATCCCTGCGAGACGATCCACTTCCGCAGCAGGTCCAGCTGCGTCGACTTCCCCGAACCATCGATCCCCTCGACGATGAACAGCTTGCCCGGCAGCGACTCGATCTCGACGATCCGGTCCTCCAGCCGCGCCAGCGTGTCGCCCGCGGTCGCCTTCAGCCGCTCGAGGTCGTCGTCCTCCATCCCGTCAAGGATCGGCGACCCGTTGCCCAGCGCCCCATCCGAGGAGGCGCTGGATCCCGAATTCATGCCCGCCGTCGGGGCGGGGCCCTGCGATGTCTGCGTTGGATCGTTCATGCCGAGGTCCGGTCCTTGTCCTTCGCCGGGAGCGGGCGCGAATCCTCACGGGCCCGCCCATCGCCCGGTCCGTCCACACCATCCGACCCGTGCGAGCCGATCCGGGAGGCCGAGAACGGCTCCAGCGTCCCATCCTCGCCCTGCTCATCTTCTCGGAGCCACGCGAACCGCGTTGACAGTCCGAATTCGCGCTCGAACAGCGCCGCCTTCCGCTGCGCACCCCACAGGTCCACCGACGGATCGTGCTCCGCGATCAGCGTGAACGAGGCGATCCCATCCGCGATCGACAGGTGCACCCGGCGCACATTCCGCGTGTGCGAGCGCGCCAGCCCGTCGGCCAGCCGCGCGATCGCGGAGAGCCTCCGCACGATCTCCCGGTCGGCCTCCTGCAGCCGCGCGAAGTTCGGATGCTTCTTCTTCGGCTCCGCCCGCCGGTGGTACCGGGCGATGTTGGCCACGATCTCCAGCTCGCGCGGCGTGAATCCCGGCATGTCGCTGTGCCGGATCAAGTGGTACGAGTGCTTGTGGTGCTTCGCGTAGTTGATCAAGTACCCCACATCGTGCAGCATCGCGCCCGCGATCAGCAGTTCCCGCGCGACGCCCGAGCTCCACGCCTCTCCGCCGGCATCGGTTGCGAAGACCACCTGGTCGAACACGCTCGCGGCCAGCGCCGCCACATGCAGCGCGTGCGGCTCCTCGAAGTGGCAGGCCGTGGCGAACCGCTTCGCGGCGCTGATGCGGTCCAGCTTCTCCCGCCCATGGATCGCGCCCGAGCCCGGCGCGTGCGTCCGCCCGAACAGCTCGTCGAGCATCTCCAGCAGCAGGCCCTCACGGATCCCGCGATCGTGCACGCGGAGCACATTGATCGACAGGTGCTTCATCACCGACTCGACGATCGTCAGCCCCGCCACCGCGATCTCGGCCCGGTCCGGGCTCATCCCCGGCACCCGGGCGCGCTCGCGCACCGGCAGCTTCCGAACACGATCGAGCGTGTGCTTGACCTCCGAGCGCCTGAGTTCATACCCGCGCGTCTTGAACGGCAGCATCGCCGCCGATGGCCCCTCGCTCCCGCCCTTCGCGCTCTCCAGCGGGCGCGTCACCCCGCCGTTCATCGAGATCGACGCCAGCGATGTGAAAATGCCACCCGTGCCGAAGAGCATCTGCGGCGAGAAATCCACCCGCCCCACCTCATCACGCAGCGTGCTCCGCACGAACGAACGCATCGCGTCGTACCCGCGGTCCCGCCCGCCCGCCTCCCCCGGCTCGCACGACCCGAACCGCTCCGTCAGCCGCACCGCGCCCAGCTTCAGAGGGAACACCTGCTCGATCAGCCCGTTGGCCGTCAGCACGATCTCCGTCGACCCGCCACCGATGTCCACCACCGCCGCGTGCGTGTTCTCGAGGTGGAACGCATGATCCACTGAGCGCACCGCGAGCCGGGCCTCCTCCGACGGGCCGATGATCTCCAACTCCAGCCCGGACGCCTCACGGATCGCATCGACCAGGTCCTGCCCGTTCTCCGCATCCCGCGCGGCCGCAGTCCCGATCACCCGGATCCGCTCCACCGCGTACCCCTCGGCGATCACCCGCATCCGCGCCACGGCTTGCGCCGACATGTCGATCGTCTCGGGCTGCATCCGCCCCGTCTCAGACAGACCCTTGCCCAGCCGCGTCACCGCCTTCTCGTCATCGAGCACGCGGAACCACCCATCGCCCCGCAGCTCGGCGACCACCAGGCGGATGCTGTTGGATCCGACATCGATCGCCGCGACCCGCCGGGTCTCCCCGCCCGCGCCCTCGCCCAGCGCATCGTCCGTGCCGTCGTTCGGAAGCGGCTCAAGCACCAACTCCGGCCCCCGGCCCGCGCCGCCGGCCCGCCCGTTCCCGGATGGATCGACCCGCGCGTTCGATGGCGGCCCGCTCGCACCATGGTCGGCTGGCATATCGGCTCCGTTCGTGCTGTGATTCCCCGCCGTCGCTCGCCGCGCGGATCCGGCCCGCGAGCTCGCTCCCCCGCCCGCCGATCCGCCCGCACGGGCCGATGCGATCAACTCATCGATGAACCGGTGCGCGGTCGGCTCGCCCCACCACCAGCCGAGAAACGCGTCCCGCTCGCCCGCCAGCCGCTGCTCCAGACGGCTCGCCACGCCCAGCAGCGCGTTCTTGGTCGAGGAACTCTGTTCCCCCAGCTCGGAGCCCACCTGCGCGAGCCGGCGGGCCAGCTCATCCCCATCGTTGAGCTTCCCAAGCCGTTCCTGCAGCGAAGCCAGCTCCGCGTACGCCCCGCGCTCGAACGACTCCCACGCCGCCCGCCCGGAACGCTCCTGCTCTTCCAACGCCTCCGGATCGGCGAACACCGGCCAGCAGATCTCGCCCGCGTACCGCGCCCGCTTGCACGCGATCCGCAGCGCGTGCAGCTCCTCCATCGTCAGCGACGACGCGTCCACCGCCCGGCGCAGCGGCTCCAGCATCCGCGGCAGCGCCACCCCCGCAAGCTCGCCCAGGGTCCGCGGCGCTGACCCACCCTGCCCGTGCCCGTTGCCACTCTCCTGCCCGCCCGCACGCACCGTCCGGCGGGGTGCGCTGGCCGTCATCAGCAGCCGCCCGAACCGGTACCGCAGCTCATCGTCGGCGAAGTTTTCTTCCGTGCGGCTCAAGGCCTGCTCGGCGTTCTCGCGCTCGGCCTCGATCCACATGGCCGCATCCGTCACCGCCGCCCGCTCCGCATCGTTCAATGGCTCGAGCTCAAACGGATCGGCCCGCCCGCCCGCCAGATCCAGCAGAAAGCCCCGGTGCACATCCAGCGACCGCGCATCGCCGGCCGCCCGCCGGATGTCCCGCAGGATCCGGTTGCACCGCGTCGCGTGCTTTTTCTTCAGCGCCTCACGGAAGAACCGGATCGCCGCAGCGCTCCGGCGCGTCGCCACGCGGAGCTGGTGCACACGCCGCACACGCCGCGACTCCGCCTCCTCCTCATCGTCCTTCTCCCGCCGGCGCTTCGACTCGGGAAGGTGCAGCAACTCGATGACCGACTCGAGACGCGGCTCGAGCACCATGGCGGCCGCATCCTCGATGGGGGTGTCCCGCCGGAGCCCCGCGATCCACTTGCCGCCGGCCTTCAGGTCGCTCACAGCGCCGCCCCCTCCATCCGTCCCACCACCGACTCCACCGCCGATGCCAGATCCTGAAAGATCGGGTACACGCCGCGGTTGGCATCCACCACATGGAACCCGTGCTCGTCCGCGAGCCGGTCGAACTGAGAGAGCAGCTTCGTCTGGTAGATCCGGAACGCGTGGTACAGGTCGTCCTCGTTGAGCATGTCCATGCCCGATTCCCAGTAGTCGAACCCACGACCCGCGAGCACCCGCGGCGTCAGGTGCCCGAGACCGATCCGCATGTACATCACCAGGTGCGGCTTGGGAGCGAACGAATACACATCGCGCAGCCACTCAGGATCCGCGCCGCGGACGATGCTCCGCGCCATCATCGAGTAGATGTACCGGTCCGTCAGCACCACGAACCCCGCGCGGAGCGCCGGAAGGATCTGGTTCTCAAGCCGGTCCGCAAAGTCCGTCGCGTAGAACAGGTCCGTCGTCAGCCGACCCAGCGTGTGACCCTCCTGCGCGCGGGCGATGCCCTCACCGGCCAGCCGGCTCGTCTTCTGCGCCGAGTGGATCACCGCCAGCCCCTCGTTCTCCAGCCACTCACGCAGCAGCGCGATCTGCGTCGAACGCCCGCACCCATCCGTCCCCTCCAGCACGATCAAACGCCCTGGCATCGCCGAGATGTCCACCGCCCCATCGCCCAGCGCCAGCAGCGCACGGTCCACGGCCTGCCCGCGGTACCCGGGCTCCTCGGTGCGGTCCTCACGGTTCTCAACGAACGCCTCGTTCGGAGCCGGAAGCCGATGTGGTTCGGAAGGTGCGTTCGTCATACGAGGGTCGATCCCGCCTCCGCTGGTGCCCGGATCCGGGCGCTCCGCTCCGCGCACGCGGGCAAGGAAGAACGACCCGCCTCCGCGCCGCTCACGCCCGCGCAACGCACCAATTCTATCCCCGCCCATCGCTCCCACACCGAAACCGATCCGACGCTCAGGGGCTCTGCTCCGTCGGGATCTGGAACCCCGTCCGAACCTGGAAGTCGCCCCACATCCGGGGACCGGACAGGGGCGGAAGGAACGAACGCGCGATCCCCGTGTTCGTCGTCACCTTGAACGCACCGATCTCACCCGCGGCGATGCCGAAAGGCGTCCCAGCGTTCGAGGTCTGCACATTCGCCGTCGTGAGCGATCCGATCGATCCCGCGATCACCAGCGACCGCTCGAATCTCGAGCCCAGGCCGTCGATCAGCACCGTATTGATCCGGTCGATGCCGAACAGCCCCGGATTGCTGTCGGGGAGGCTCTGCGCGTTGTTCGCCACATTCGGCGAGCCCGTGATGATCTGTGAATCGACCAGCGACCGCGCCCGCACGATCCCCAGCGCGCCGATCGACTGGATCCGCGTGGTCCGGATCTCGCCGGTCACCGCGATCCGCTCGCTCACGAAGCTCCCTCGGAAGTTGTTCGCGCCCAGCCGCAGCAGCGAGTCCGTCACATCGCCCTCGATGATCAGGTCACGCGGCAGGTCCACATCCATCACCCCCCGGTAAGACCCGCCGCGGCCGAGCCGCATGCTGTCGATCCCCCGCGCCGTGATATCGGCGAGGAAGTCACCCGGCTGCGTTCCGACGCCCAGCGTCTGCAGCAGCGTGATCGTGTTGTTCCCCGTGTTCAGCGATCCGCCATCCCACCGGCCGAACAGCAGCACCCCCGGCTGCGACACCGTCATGCTCGTGTCGCGGACCACATTCGTCGCGCGGAGCGTCGTGATCCGCCCGTTCAGCGTGAACGACGAATTGAAAATCTCATCGGTGAAGATCACCGCCTGGGCCGCGTGCGAGAACGGCAGATTGATGTTCGCGTTCCGGACCGGGCCGCGGAACGCCAGGCTCCCGATCGCGAACGGCTGCGTGGCGCTCCCGCTGAAGAGCATGTTCGCCTCGAAGGTGCCCGTCGCCTGCACGCTCGGATCCGGACGGACCACCATCGTGCCGACCCGGTTGAGCTGCACCGTGCCCGCGTTCCATTCGCCGACGACGATCTGCTGCGCCAGCCCCGTCACCGTCACATCCGTGCCGCCGAGCCGCCCGGCGATCAGCAGATTCAACGAACCCCCGACAAACAGATTCCACTGGCTCGCGGCCGTCCGAATGCTGATCTGACCCACGGGCCCGATCACATCCCACGACGAGTCCCGGACCTCGCCGCTGATCAGCGCGCTGCCCAGCGCCATCGCGCCGTTCGGCGCCCCGCTGAGCGACAGGCTCGCTTGGAAATCCCCAGGCACGCCCATCGCGACCAGCCCCGTGGTGCGGAGCGCCAAGATCCCCCGCGCATCGATGCGCTGGTTCGGCAGCCCAACCCACTCGGTCGCGAGCACCTGGCCGATCACATGGTCCGGCGCCACAATGTTCGCATCGCGCACACGCCCGAGCTGGAACCGCGGCTGGTAGTTCGTCACGCCGCCGACCACGAACGAGCAGTCCATCGTCTGACCGACCACCCGCACGAAACGGACCCCATCCTCCGCGATCACCGAGCCCGTCAGAGCGCCCTGCACCAGCACCTGGTTCGCAGGAACGCCGCCGCTGAGCACGAGTGCGGTCGGGTCGTCGGACCGACCATCCCCATCGATGTCCGGCGGCAGGATCGTCCCGTCCGGGAGCCTCGTCTGGTTGATGTTCGCGCCGCTGAGCGAGTTCAGCATCACCGCGTTCACCGGCGCATCGCACAGCACGAACGCCAGCCGGTCGTTCCCGGGCGCCCGCAGGTCGCGGATCAGGCCGACCGAACTCGCCCCGGTGATCTGCACGCCGATCCGGTTCGGGCTGAACGGCTCGCGGAAGGTCACGCTCGCGATCGCGCTGCCGCCTGCGAACACCACATCCACGATCGAATCGGGAAGCGTGATCGTCCCGCCGTCGAGGTTGAACAGCGTGACCCGCGCGCTCCCGCCGCCGGGGGCCGAGATCGTGAACGACTGCGACTCCTCGATCGTCTCGAATGGACGATCGATCGCCTCGTACAGGATCGAGATCCGAGAGATCGAGATGAGGTCGGTCGAACTCACCTCGGGATCCGGAACCGGCAGCCCCTCATCGTCGAGGAACTTCTCATCGTCGAGCACCGGCAGGTCGCCGAACGCCCCGTTGACACTCGTCGCGTCGATCGTCGGGAACTCGGCGATCTCGTCCATCACCGCCAGCCCGCTCGATCCGAGGATCTTCCCGAACGCGGTGAACCCGCCGTTCTGGAAGTCCAGGTTCGCCGAGTTGTTCGCCAGGTTGAAGAACCACTCGTTGGTCGCGGAGTTCGGCTGCCCCCCCAGCTTCGCCATCGCGATCGTGCCCCGCACATTCGACACGCCGGGCTCGTTGAGCACCGGGGCGTTGTCCGGGATCGCATTGAATGTCCGGCTGTTGAACCCGCCGCCCTGCCACACGAACCCGTCGGCCAGGCGGTGCACGAAGGTCTCATCCCACACGCCGCTGTTCGCGTAGTCAAAGAAATTCTCAACCGTCAGCGGCGTCTGGTCCGCGAACAGCTCCACATCGATCCGCCCCGCCACCGTCTCGAACCGCGCGATCGGGTTCCCCTCTGGCGGGCGGGTGAAGAACTCCAGGTCGCCCCCCACCGCCCCATCGCCCGTCTGCTCATCCTGACCGTTGAACTCGCCGTCCAGCTCGTTCCCCTGCATGTCCAGCGCGAACGCGGACCGCAGCAGGAACGAGTACCGCTCATCCGGATCCGTGTCCGCATCGACGATCAGCGTCCGCCGCGTGTCAAAGTCCAGTTCGGCGTCCACCGACACCGTCCGGTCGTCCGCGGTCCCGGAGATCCCATCCGCCCCCGCGCCACGCACCTGGATCGCCTGGTTGTTCTGAAACCCGATCGGCTGCATCGCCCGGTCGAACTCCAGCACGATCCGACCGCGGTTGTCCACCGTGATCGAGGTCACCCGCGGCTGCGCAAAGGCCATCGGCGATGCCATCGCCAGGGCACATCCGCCCAGCGCCACGCACCACATCCGTCGCCCGAACATCGAATCGCCGGTCTCCCGCATCTCCAGCCTCCGCCTCTCAACATGGTGCCCAGCGCCGCGTGCGCCCGATCCGGCCCATCAGGCCGCCCTGACCCGGACCCCATCCCCGCGGACGGGTCACAAACCGAGATCCGCCAAGCCCTTACGCAGAAAACTCTCTCAAACGCCCGGGGCCATCCCGGAGTTCACCCGCGATTGTGCCCGCCCGGCATCCACCGGTCCACCCGCCCCGCCCGGCAAACTGCCACAGGCCGAGGACCCGGCGCCGGGCACGGGCGACGATCGCTCACCCAACATCGACCGACCGACCCCAGCCACGCCGCAATGTGTTCCGTGCCGCCCAGGGGAGCCACAACCGGGGAGTCCGCCCGAGACTCCCGCGCCCGCGCAGAACCATTGCCGCCCAGCCCCCGCCCGCTCAGCCCCGGCCCTCGCCTCCGCCCGCCTCACTTGCCCGCGAAGATCTGCTTCACCCGGTGCCACACCACGCCGCGCCCCATCGCCGCGATCGACTCGGTCAGCGGGATCTCCTTCGGGCACACCTTCACGCAGTTCTGCGCGTTCCCGCACGCCGTCACCCCGCCCGGCCCGGAAAGCACATCCAGCCGATGCGAGGCCAGCTGCTTCCCCGTGTCGTGCAGGTTGAAATACCGCGCCTGCGAGATCGCCGCCGCCCCGATGAACGACTCATCCCACCGCTCCGGATCCGGCTCCAGCGTGAACTGCGGGCACGCCTCCAGGCAGCACCCGCACGACATGCAGGTCGAGAGCGTGTACCGCGTCTGCTGCTTCTCAGGCGTCTCGCGCGGGCCCGCACCGAGGTCGTAGGTCCCGTCGATCGGCACCCACGCCTCCAGCCGGCGCAGCGAATGGAACATCCGCTCGCGATCCACCGCCAGGTCGCGGACCACAGGGAACTTCGTCATCGGCTCCACCGTCACCGTGTCGCCCGACCGCTCGATGATCTGGTTCAGCAGCGCTGTGCAGGATTGCCGCACCTTCCCGTTGATCACCATCGTGCACGAACCGCACACCTCCTCCAGGCACCCCGCGTCGTACACCACCGGCGTCGTGTTCTTGCCCTCGGTCGTCACCGGGTTCGCGTTGATGTCCTGCAGCATCGAGATCAGGTTGACCCCGGACGCGTTCGGATACTCGAGCTTGAACGACTCCCAGCGCGACGGCTTGCCCGGCCCGTCGCAACGCTTGATCTTCACGAACACCGTGATCGGCCCATTGGCCGGGTTCTTGCTCGGGGCGCTGATGGTGGGTGCGACCATGGGTGTCTTCCTTCGTGCCGCGTCGGGCTTCAATCAAGTCGTGCGCATTGAGCTGTTGCAGAACGCTCGAGGTCTTGGAATCGCGGGGGAATCAGTTCGAAGGGCTCGTCGCCTTCTGGCCGCGGACATCGGGCTCGGCGTTCGGATCGCTCACCCGCCGGGCCGCCTTCGGATCGTCCGAAGACGCCGGCCCGCTCGAACCGGGCGAGTCCTTCTCGACCTTGGGCTTGCCCGCCTTCGAGTAATCCCGCTTGCGAGGCGTCACCAGGCCGACTTCCACATCCTCGAACCGGATCTTCGATCCGCCGCTCGCCCGGTCGTATTCGGCCACCGTCGTCTTCAGGAACCGCTCATCGTCGCGTTCCGGGTAATCCGTCCGGAAGTGCGAGCCGCGCGACTCCTGCCGCTCAAGCCCGCCGCGAAGAATCGGGTCCGCCAGCGCCACCATGTCCTTCACCGCCCGGGCCCACGAGAGCGTCTGGTTCGACCACATCCCGATGTCCGCCAGGCTGATCCGCCCCGCCCGCTCGCGCAGCTCAGCCACCTTGCCCAGCGCCTGCTTCAGCCGCGCCTCGGTCTTCACGACCGTCGAGGCCGCCGTCATCTCTTTGCCAAGCTCCTTCGCGATCGCGTACGGGTTCTCGCCGCCCTTCGACTCCGTAAGCGCCTTCATGATGTCCCGCTCGCCCTGCACCGCGCTGTCGAACAGCGAGGACTCCTGCGATGCCGCCGTGTCGCCCGCCATATCCCGGGTGTACATCACCACCGAGAACCCGTTGTAGAGCCCATCGAAGATGCACGACAGCAGCGCGTTCGCGCCCAGCCGGTTCGCCCCGTGGTACTGGTAGTTCACCTCGCCGAACGCGTACAGCCCCGGAACATTCGTCATCATGTTGTTGGCGGCGCCGAGCTCCATCCCCCGCAGATCCTTCTTCGGCGTGTAGGTCGTCCAAAGCCCGCCCATCGTGTAGTGCACGCCGGGGAAAATCCGCATCGGCTTCTCGACCGGATCGTCGCCGACGAATTTGCGGTAGATCTCCATGATCCCGCCCAGCCGCGTCTCCAGGAACTCCCGCGACTTGTGCGTCAGATCGAGGTACACCTCGTTCCGCCCGCCGATCCCGAACCCGTCCATGCACACCTGGAAAATCTCGCGCGTCGCGATGTCGCGCGGCACGATGTTCCCGTACGCCGGATACTTCTCCTCAAGGAAGTACCACCGCTCGTTATCCGGGATCTTCGCCGCATCCTCGCCCGAACGCGGATGCGGCGACCACTTCCCATCGCCACCCTTCACCGCCGGCACCCACACCCGCCCGCCCTCGCCGCGCGCCGATTCGGACATCAGCCGCAGCTTGTCGGCCCCCGGGATCGCCGTCGGGTGCACCTGCACGAACTCGCCGTTCCCGTACCACACACCCTGCTGGTAGCACCGCGCCGCCGCCGCGCCCGTGCACATCACCGAGTTCGTCGAGTGCCCGAACACCAGCCCGTTCCCGCCGGTCGCCATCACCACCGCATCGCCACGGAACGCGCGGATGTCCATCGTCCGCAGGTCCTGCGCCACGATGCCCCGGCAACGCCCGCTGGCATCCACAATCGGGCGCAGGAACTCCCAGTGCTCGTACTTCGTGACCTTCCCCTCTGCCTCATACCGCCGTGTCTGCTCGTCCAGGGCATACATGAGCTGCTGCCCCGTCGTCGCGCCGGAGAAGTGCGTCCGCTTGTAGAGCGAACCGCCGAACAGCCGCAGGTCCCGCTGCCCCTCGGCCGTCCGGTTGAACGGCACGCCCATCCGGTCCAGCAGGTCGATGACCTTCGGCGCCATGTGCGTCATCTCGTACACCGGCGGCTGGTGCGCCAGGAAGTCCCCGCCGTACACCGTCTCGTCGAAGTGCTCGTACTCGGAGTACCCCTGCTGCCGGGCGACCTCATTGCACGCGTTGATCCCGCCTTGCGCGCACACGGAGTGCGACCGCTTGACCGGCACGATCGAGAACAGATCCACCGGGATCCCGGCCTCCGCGATCCGCACGCAGGCCGCGAGCCCCGCGAGCCCACCCCCGACGACGATCACACGCTGCTGGTTGGACGGTTCTGCCATGGTGTTTCCTGCCTCCCGGGACCTCGTTCCGACCCGTTCCGCGTGCCGCGGTGTGTTCGCCGTGCACGCATGCCCGATGCGTTCAGAGTGCCGCCAGACCCGAATTTTCCTGTCTGACAGGAAGTCTCCCGTCCGACCACCGTTCGATCAAGCCCGCACGCCCGCCGAATCCGGCGGGCATGGGCGCACATGCCTCGCCCCGCCCCTCCGCGCTGCGATCACTCGCGACCGTCCCCTCGCAGCAGGACCAATTCGCCCTCTTCCACGCCATCCTGCTCCAACTTCTTCTGCATCCGGTGCGACTCCTCGGCCGACCGCGCCTCGTGGTAATCCGTCGCGTAGAACCCGATCACGGCCGACCACGCCGCCAGCATCAGCGCTGCACCCAGCCCGGCGCACACATACCCCCAGCGACGCTGCGCACCGGCCGACACCGTCAGCCCCCAGGTGATCGCCGCCGTCCAAAGCCCGTTGGCCAGGTGGAACACAAGCAGCGTCACCCCCGCCATGTACAGGAACCCGACCAGGTACCCCAGCGGCTCGATCCCGCCCGTCCCGCCGTGCAGCGCCGCCACCAGCGTCGAAGCCGCGTACTCGGCATCCCACCGCGTGCCGCCCGGGACCAGGAAGGTCCAGCCCCAGCGCAGCGTCGCGACATGGTAGAAAATGAAGATCAGCCCCACCCACGCCGAAACCCGCTGCAGCGTGTAACGCCAGTTCGCCGCGTACTTGTAGCTCCCATTATTCGGGCGCCCCTTCGCCGCGTAGTACATCCCCAGGATCGAGTGGAACGCGATCGGGAGCCACAGCCCAAACACCTCGATCAGGATCAGGAACGGCAACGAGTGAATGAAGTCCACCTCGTGCTGGAATGTCACCACGCCCGGGTGCCCCACGCCCTCATGCTTCGATCCGTTGATGACTCCCCACACGATCGATGAATTCGTCGTCAGGTGCACCATCAGGAACGCGCCGATCGGCACCACCCCCGTCAGCGAATGGAGCCGACGAAGCCAGAAATCATGCCTGACAAGGAACGACTGCGACGATTCCACGGCTCAACTCCTTCGCTCTCCCGCCCCGCCCATCCGATGGGCATCGGCGCCGACCATTCTCACCCGCCCGTCCCCGCAGCGCAACCCCTCGCCCCATCCACACCACCCGACCCGAACACCCCGGCCCACGCCCCGGGCGCCACGCGTCATGGCGTGATCAGCCCCGAACCCCCAACACCCCCGCCCGGCTGCCCGCCACCGCCGCCCTTCGGCATCCCCTGCTGAGCCTGCTGCTGCGCCACCACCTGCATCAGCTGCACATACCGCGAACGCAGCTCGTGCAGCACCCCCATCAGCTCCTTCGACTCCTCATCCGAAAGGTTGCCCTTGGTCTTCTCCTCCAGCACGCCGAGCAACTCAATCATGTGAACCGCGTAGGTCGGGTCGAAGATCGGGCGCCCCGACTGCGGGTCCGCGATCCCGCCCATGTACATCAGCGCCTGCGACGCCAGCATCCCCATCAGGGTCCGGAAGCTCGCGGGGGGCATCTCTTCCTCCCCGCCTTCCTCCGCGTCGCGGGCCTTCTTCTCCGCCTCGCTCTGCGCAAGACGCTCCCGCTCGGCCTGCGCCTGAGACTTCCAGTCAGAATCGATGTGGATCTTCGGCGGCTCGGGCGCAGAGCCCTTGGAGCCGGATTGGTCTGGTCGATCGCCCATGGTGGCAGGGCCCTTCCGGCGGCACGGCAACGCCGCACCGCCCGCTCGCATCGCGGCGCGCCCACCACCGGCGAACATCGCCGGTACGACGCGCCCGGCGTCCGTTGGGCCAGTGTATGGCATCTCGATCCCATTCGCGGAAATCCGCCACCGGACGTACGCCACGCCCGACATCCGAATCCCAGCCCGGCCCCGCCCGCCGTTCCGTACACTGCACGCGACGAGCCGCGCCCACACCATCCAGCGGAGGATGCCCGCATGCGACGATCCAGACCACGCCCGCTCGCCCGCCCACGCGGCAATCCCTACGCCGGGCTGGCCGGTGCCGCGCTCGCCATCAGCGCCGCGGCCGCAATGGCCACATCATCGATCGCCTGCCGCGCCGCGAGCGATGCCGGCACCGTCCGGCTCGGAGAACGCCAGAGCCCCAGCCAGATGGTCGGGGAACGCATCACGCCCGCTTCGTTCCGCGCGAGCCACGCCCCCGCCGCCCACCAGCCGCCCGCCAGCGACGCCTCGCCCTTCGCCGCCCTCCCCACGCGCACCAGCGAGGAAGCCGACCGCGGCGTCTCCGGCGTCGTCGCGGTCGTCGGCGCCCCGGAGCCACCGCCCGTGGTCGTCGCCGACGACGGACGCGGGGCCGTCGCCGAGGTGCTCATCGATCAGGTCGTCGGTCAGATCAACGGCGAGCCCGTGTTCGCCGATGCCTTCTTTTCCTCGATGGATGCACGACTCCGCGCCGAGGCCGCGCGCGTCGACAGGTCCGACCCCAACCAGGTCCGCGAGTTCGTCCGCGGCATGAGCCAGAGCATCTCCACCCAGCTCATGGACCAGATGCGCAACCAGCTCCTCCTCGACGAGTTCCGCGCCTCGCTCTCACCCCAGGAACGCGTCGGCATCACCGCGCTGATCGAGAAGATCCAGACCGACCTCCGTCGAGGGGCCCTCGGTTCGCGCGAGGCCGCGGAGCGCCAGCTCCGCTCCGGCGAGAGCGGCCAGTCCTTCGAGCAGGAAGCCGCCTTCATCCGCGACCGAGTCATGATCCGCGAGCACCTGAACCGCACCATCAACAACCGCGTTTCCGTCTCCTCGCGCGATGTCGAGCAGGAGTACGAACGCCGCTGGAGCGAATTCAACCCGCCCCCGATCGCGGTCCTCCGCATCATCCGTGTCGCGTCCGCCGACAGGCAGAGCGTCGCCGATGCGCTCGCCTCCGGGCGATCTTTCTCGGAAGTCGCCGCCGAATACTCGCGGTGGAGGCCCGAAGCCGACAACCTCCACGAGGTCGAACTGCCAGATCAGGACATGAGCAGCGCGGTGTTCTTCGGCATCGAGACCCTCAACGAACCCGCGCAATCGCTCACCCCCGGGGCCGTCGCGGGGCCGATCGAGACCGGCTCCACCGTCTGGTGGCTCCGCCTCGACGAGATCCGTCAGCCCCCGGGACGATCGCTCTTCGAGGTCCAACTCGAGATCGAATCCGAGATCCACGCCCGCCGGTTCGAAGAGGAGCAGGAACGCTACTTCGCCGGGCTCCTCGAGCGCTCGAACTTCAGCGATCGGCGCCAGATGGTCGAGCGGCTGACCGCCTTCGGCGCGCGCCGGTACCTCGGCATCGTCATCCCGGAACTCGAGGCCGCCAACCTCCAGCCCTCCCTCCGAACCGGGAGCGAATCCGCGGACACCGCCGATACCACCCGTTGATGCCCGCGCCATCCGCCAAGCCCGCTTCCAAGGCTCGCCGCATCGCGCCCGAGAAACCGACCGCGATTCCTCTCGTGCGAGCGCTCGCCCGGCTCCTCGGACTCGCCCAAGCGGCGAGCACCACGCCTGCACGCCGCCCGAAAGACGACGCCCCGCGCGCCCGCGCCGACACCCGCCCCCTCGGGCGGCGCGGCGAGCGCACCGCCGCACGCTACCTCCGGAAAAAACGCTTCCGCATCGTCGCGCGGAATCTCGTGATGGGAAACGCCGAGGCCGACCTCGTGTGCCTTACGCCCGACCGCGCAACCATCGTCATCGTCGAAGTCAAGGCCCGCCGACTCGATCCCGCCGCGCCCCCGACCCACCGAACTCCCGAGGCCGCGATCACCGAGCACAAGCAACGCAAGCTCCGGTCCCTCGCATCACGCCTCGGAAGGCGCCGCCGGTGGAGCGGCCGCCCCATCCGCATCGATGTCATCGCGATCGATTTCATCGACGACGCCCAACCCATCATCCGACACCACCCCGACGCCGTGCGATAGCCAGCGCCCGATCATTCGGCACCGATCACTCACGCCACAGGTCCGTCCGGGTCGGCCCCTGCCGGCGCGGCGCCGCCGGCAGCGACGCCGCAGCGCCCGACGCCTCACCATCCGGGCCGCCACCCACACCATCGGCGCCGCCCGTCCGATCATCCTGACCATCGCCGGGGTTCCCACCACCTCCATCGCCCGGCGCGTCCGAGGCGCCCGCGCCGGCCGTCGACGAACCGCCCCCTTCCGCGGCCTCAACCCGCTCGTGCGGGAACGCCACCGGCAGCGTCAGCGCGAACGCAGAGCCCCGCCCGGGCGCCGAGTCCAGCGTGATCTCCCCGCCGATCATCTCCGCCAGTTCCTTCGCGATCGCCAGCCCGAGCCCCGTGCCCTGCTGGTGCTCACGCGTGTGCCCGCCGTCGATCTGGCGGAACTTCTCGAAGATCGTCGCGTGCAGCCGCGGATCGATCCCCGGCCCGTTGTCGATCACCGACATCCGCACCCGACCGTTCCGGTCCGAGTCGTCCTGCTCCATCCGGATCCGGATCAGCCCGCCGTGCGGCGTGAACTTCGCCGCGTTGGACAGGAAGTTGAACAGGATCTGGTGCAGCTTCTTCGCATCCGTCTCGATCATCGGAAGGTGCGCCATCGCCGGGTCCTCGGTGAACGAGCCCGTCGCGGTCTCGAGCTCCAGCCGCACCGTGATCTGCGCCCGATCCGCAAGCGGCTGGATCAGCGACCGCACCGCCTCGCCCATGTCCACGGGGTTCACGGGCCCGATCTCAACCCCGATCCGACCCGCCTCCAGCCGCGCCATCGTCAACAGCTCGTTGATCATCTCCAGCAGCCGCCGCCCCGCCGTCACGATGTTGCTGATGTACCGCCGCCGCTTCTCGACCTGCTTCGGCGTCGGGTTCGGCGGCAGACCCTCCGCCAGCAGCCGGCTCTCCGCATCGGCGATCTCGTCCAGGATCTCCGCGAATCCGATGATCGAGTTCAGCGGCGTCCGCAGCTCGTGCGAGATGTTCGCCAGGAACTCGCCCTTCAGCTTCGCCATCTCGTTCAGCTGCCGGTTCTGCTCCTCCAGCCGGTTCACCTGGATGTCCAGCGTCCGGTTCGATCGCTTCAGCTGCGCCTGCTGACGCTCGATCGCCTCCAGCATGCTGTTGAACGCCGCGGCCAGCTGCTCGAACTCATCGCCCGTCCGGATGTCCGAGCGGATGTGCATCGACCCGCCGCGCACCAGCTCCGCCGTGTCACGAAGCGACCGCACCGGGCTCAGGATGATGCTCTTCGTGATGAAGAAGAACACGCCCACCGCGAACCCCGCCGCCGCGAGCCCCGCGATCACGAGGAACAGCCGGTTCACGAAGATCTGCCCCGCCGCCGTCGGCGAGCGCCGCTCCACCACGATCACACCCTGCGCCTCCCCCGCATCGTTCGTGATCATTGATGCCAGCCGGTACACCCGCGTCCCCGACCCATCCGCCCACACCGCCTGGCGGAACTCACGCAGCGCCGGCTCGCCCGGCTCGGCCACGCGCCCCAGCATCGACCGCGCCTCCCGCATGAACGGCGAGCGAAACTCGCGCGTGTTCCAGTCCGCGATCGGCCAGAACCCGAGCACCTCATGCGGCAACGCCGTCGCGCGCCGGCGCGCCACGCCATCCCCCAGCGGCGGGCTGTCCAGACCTGTGCCCACCGGCGTCTCCCGCCCGGCGCCACCACCTCCCGCACCACCCTCACGCCCCGGAGCACCACCCGGACGCGCGCCCTCCGCGGGCGGAACAACACTCGTGCCCTGACCCGCGCCAGCGCCGGCTCCGGCACCCTCGCCATCGCCAGCGCCCGTCGCACCATCAGTGGTGCCCTCCGCGCTCGCGCCCGGCGCGCCCGTCCCGTTCGGAGTCGCACCCGGCGCTCCCGCTGGCGGGGCTCCGTTCCCGGTCGCGGCGCCAACTCCATTCCCGCCAGCAGCCCCAACCCCGTTCCCAACCCCACTCCCGACCCCGGGCGCGGGCGCACCCGCGGGCCCCGGCTCGGCATCCGTCGTCTCCCGGTACCACCCCACATTCATCGAACCATCGATGAACGGGCGCGCCTCCCAGAACCGCGCGAACTGACGGATCGCCTCAAACTCCGACTGGTCGATGATCGCCACCACCCGGAACCACGGAAGGATCAGCGTCGCACTGACAATGAACACGACCGCGAGGCCGAAGAGAAGCTGCACCTTGTTGGCCAGCGAGAGTCCGCCGCGGATTGGGCTGCGCATCGTTGCTCCGCAGAAGCCTACTCCAGCCCGCCCGCCGGACGCCATCGTCCCAAGCCAGCGCCGATCCGGACGCTGCGCCCCGGCTCACCCCCGCCCACGCGATCCTCCGGGCCCATCGGCTTCATCCGGATCGTCGTCCAGATCATCGATCGCCGCGCCAGCCGCGATGTCATCCTCGGTGATCGGCTCGTCGTCATCTCCGCCGGCACCCTCGGCATCCCACTCGTCCGGATCCGGCTCCTCGGCACGCGGCGATCGCCCCGGTCCCTTCCCATCGTCCCACGCGACACGCTCCGCATCGCCCCAGAGCATCTCGAGGTCGTAGAACGCACGCGTCTCCGGCTCGAACACATGCACCACCACATCCACGCAGTCCACGATCACCCAGGTCGGCTCGTGCTCACGCAGGTTGTGCCGGAACGGCGCCATATCCATCGACTCGCCCAACTCCTCCACCGACCGACCGGCCGTGCGCATCTGCCGCGGCGAGGTGCCCGACCCGATCACGAAGAACGCCGTCACCGGCGAGTTCCCCTTCAGATCCAGCACCAGGACATCCTCGCACCGGTCATCACGCAGCGAGCGCGCCGCCGCGATCGCGAACGCGCGCGCTCGTTCGTGCTGCTCCGCGGTCCGCGTCACGCCCGATGGCGATCCCTTCGGACGGCGCGGCAGCCCGCGCTCATCGGTGTCTTCAGGTCGGCGGGCTCCGTGCGAAGGCGGTGGTGGTGGTGCGCTCATGCTTCCTGCACGGTACCCACAGCGATCCCCTCGGGCGAACCCAACCTCGCGCACCCTCCCGACCCGCGTTCACGGCACCCACAGCCCCGCCAAGCCCCTCACTCGAGCCAACGCTCCATCTCGAGATCCTCCGGATCGATCCGCACACCATCCGCGATCGCATCCCGGATCAGCCGCTCGAACGACGGATCCAGCTCCGAATCACCTCCGACGGGCCCTCCCGGCATCCCGTTTCTTTTCGCGCGCGCCGAACCACTCCCATCGCCCCGCCCCGAACGCCCATCCGCACGCCCGCCACCCCGCGATGCACCCCCGGGCCCCTTTCCGCCGCGTCCACCCCCAGCGCTCCGTTCCTGGGAACCCGCGCGCCGGAGCACTTCCGGAGCCCCCCGATCCTGTCCGCCCTCTCCCTCCGGCGCTCCATCGCCCTCACTCATCCCCGCCTCACCACCCGTAAACCGGAAATACCGCAGCCACGACCGCACGCTCGATTCCGGGAGCGGCCCGTCATCGCGGCCGGTCCCCGCGCGATCCAACCCACCCGATCCCCCATCCCGCGACACCTCCGCCCGCGCATCCCCCAGAATCTGGTGGAGAAACGCCCGGGAGCCGATTTGCTTCGCCTTCCGACGCCGGGCCGCCCGCTGCACCCGCCGATCGTCCGAGATCACCAGCGTGTGCCGCGCACCGGGATCATCCCGCAGCAGCGACTCCAGGATGTCGTCTGCCTCCCTCCCGGCGCCCGCATAGATCGCCGTCACCCGACCGCTCGCATCCAGGGGCCACTCCACGCGGTCGGCCCAATCGCCCGGGGCCGACCCATCACACACCAACCGCAGGCGGCGCCCCGCGTACCGGCTCGACCCGATCACCCGGGCCAGCCCATGCGGCGTCAGGTCCGCAGCCCCTGTCCGAAGCCCCGTCCATGCGTGCAGCACATTCATCGTGTCAATCAGCAATGACATGCGACCGTCGGCACCATCCCGGATCAGGCCCCCCCGCCCGCCGCACCGCGCACCCGCAGGCTTGCCTTGGCCCATCCGGGGTGCAATACTCGGAGCCCAGCCGGGAATGCGTGGATTCCACGCCCGCCCGGCCCAAGGCGACCACGCAGCCGGATGAGCATCCCAATCGCGCCGAGAATCCCTCGCGTGGCGATGCTCTCCCGACTCCGCTCGCCCACCATCATTGGCGCCACCCCGGCCGAGCGCCGGAAGCACGATCCACTCCCCAGCAAGGCCGTCCCCGCCGGACGCCCACGATCCAGAAGGTGATGACAGCATGGCGATCCGCATGAAGGCCCGAGGCGGCGAATCAGTCGAGCAGATGGTCCGTCGCTTCCGCAAACTCTGCGAGAAGGAAGGCCTCACCAAGGATGTGAAGAAGCGCGCCTACTACGAGAAGCCCTCCGAGCGCAAGCGCCGCGCCGCCCGGCGTGGCCCCCGCCGCGACTGAGACCTCAGGTCCTCCAGTCAATTCCGGATCCTCAAGGTGGCACCGGTCTCCGACCGGTGTTTTTTTCATTCCATCCCGCCTCTCCCGTTGCGGCGCCCGGTCCTGATGCCCGGTGCCTGATGCCTGATGCCTGGTGCCTCTCTCCCCTCCAATCCCCCGATTTCGAACCGGCACGCATGGACCTTCCGCCCCAACTCGCTATTGTTGGGGCTCATTGAGCGTTCGCTAACTTGGCCGATCCCCGGGCGTCAGTTCGGGCCCGCTCGGCCTCTTGGCGGGGACCACGGAGGGCTCGCGTCGGGCGGTCGCTGCACCCCTCGACGGGCGCGCCGTGGGCCAATGGATTCAAGTGAACCGAAACGGAGCCCGGTCCCGCGCTTGGGGCCGATCGATCGTCAATCTCGTCGCCGGGGCCATCCTCTGGAGTGATGCCCGCGACGCCGCTGCGAGGAGCAACACCCGTGATTGAACTGAACATGCTGAATCTTGGAGTTGTGGGCGAGATTCCCTGGCCGTACCTGCTCGCACCGGTTGGGGCGATCGCCGCGCTCCTGATGGCCTTCGTCTTCCGCAAGTCCGTCATGCAGCGGTCCGAGGGCGAACCGGAGATGATCCGCATCGCCCAGGCCGTCCGCGAAGGCGCGATGGCCTACCTCACCCGCCAGTACAAGGTCATCGCCGGCGTCTTCGTTCTCCTCCTGCTCTTCCTCGCGGGCATGTGGCTGCTCGGGCTCCAGAGCGCCTACACCATGGCAGGCGTGCTGATCGCGGGCCTGTTCTCGGGGCTCTGTGGGTGGTTTGGCATGCGGATGGCCACCGACGCATCCGCACGCACGACCTTCGCCGCCAAGGAGTCGCTCAACGACGGGCTCACCGTCGCCTTCCGTTCAGGCGCTGTCATGGGCATGGTCGTCGTCGGCTTCGCCCTGCTCGATATCTCCCTGTGGTTCTTCGCCTTCAACATGTTCCTCGGCGACATGCCCATCACCGTGCTCACCACCGTGATGCTCTCGTTCGGCATGGGCGCGTCGACCCAGGCCCTCTTCGCACGCGTCGGTGGCGGCATCTACACCAAGGCCGCCGATGTCGGCGCCGACCTCGTTGGAAAGGTCGAAGCGGGCATCCCCGAGGACGACCCCCGCAACCCCGCCACCATCGCCGACAATGTCGGCGACAATGTCGGCGATGTCGCGGGCATGGGCGCTGACCTCTACGAGTCCTACTACGGCTCCATCCTCGCCACCATGGCCCTCGGCGCCGCGGCCGCGTTCACCTTCGGGATCGCCGGCGGCGAAGGCACAAAGCTCGCCTTCGCGCTCGCCGCCGCGCCAATGGCACTCGCGGGCGTGGGCATCCTCTGCTCCATCGTCGGCATCTTCACCGTCAAGGCCAAGGAGAACGCCTCCTTTGCCCAGCTCCTCAAGGGTCTGCACAAGGGCGTCTATGTCGCCTCGTTCCTCATCGCCGCCCTCGCCTTCGCGGTGCTCTACTTCACCGTCGGGCAGGTCCAGAACACCGCGGAACTCGGATTCACATGGTGGGGCATCGGCCTCTCCATCCTCTCCGGTCTGATCGCCGGCAATGTCATCGCCTACGCCACCGAGTACTACACCTCCTATGAGCACAAGCCCACCAAGCGCATCGCCCAGCAGGCGCTGACCGGCCCCGCGACCGTCATCATCTCCGGCATCGCCGAAGGCATGAAGTCCACATGGGCATCGCTCTTCGTCGTTGTCGTCGCGATCATCGCCGCCTTCACCTTCGCGGGCGGCGGCGAGAACTTCCTCATGGGCCTCTACGGCGTCGGCATCGCCGCCGTCGGCATGCTCTCCACCCTCGGCATCACCCTCGCCACCGACGCCTACGGCCCGATCGCCGACAACGCCGGTGGCAACGCCGAGATGACCTCGCAGCCCCCGCATGTCCGCGAACGCACCGACATGCTCGACTCGCTCGGCAACACCACCGCCGCCACCGGCAAGGGCTTCGCCATCGGCTCGGCCGCCCTCACCGCGCTGGCCCTTTTCGCCGCATTCATCCAGGTTGTCCAGGTCCAGATCACGACCCAGTCCGAGGCCTTCGTCGCCAGGGGTGGCTTCACCGCCCCCGCCAACGCCGACGCGTTCGCGGTGTACGAGGGGCATGGCAAGTGGGCCGTGGTCGTCCCGGGCGCCGGCGCCGACGGCGCCGACTATGTCGACGGCGGCATGCTCGTCGACCAGACGCAGTTCACCCGCGATGATCACTATGACGATGTCATGATCCCGGGCCAGACCATCGGGCTCGTGAGCCCCTCGCGCGGCGCCGCGTCGGTCAAGGACGCCCGGGCGATCAATGTCACCATTGACATGCCCCATGGCGACCACTCCCACGCCAAGACCTTCGAGATCATCAAGACCAACAACGCCACCATCGGCGATGTGATGGGCTTCTACAACATCACGCCCCTCAACCCGCAGGTCCTCGGCGGCCTGTTCATCGGCGTGCTGCTCACCTTCCTCTTCTGCGCCCTGACGATGAACGCAGTGGGGCGCGCGGCCTACGCCATGATGGGCGAGTGCCGCCGCCAGTTCGCCAAGATCCGTGATGCGCTCCGCGCCCAGGGGATGTCCGAGGACAAGGTCGGCGATCCGGACAACTGGCCCAAGGACGGCGTCGAGTTCGAGGGCAAGCGCTACCCGGACTACGCCTCCTGCGTGTCCATCTCGACCGCCGGCGCCCAGAAGGAAATGGTCGTTCCCTCGCTGCTGGCCATCCTCGTTCCCATCGCGGTGGGCCTGGTGCTTTCCGTGCCGGGCGTGGTCGGCATGCTCGCCGGCGGCCTGACCTCCGGCTTCGCCGTCGCCATCTTCATGGCCAACGCCGGCGGCGCATGGGACAACGCGAAGAAGCTGCTCGAGTCCTACGGCAAGATCTCCGCCACCGACATGACCACCAAGCCCGAGATCGCCAACAAGGTCCCCGCCGAAGTCCGCGATGCCATCATGGCCCGGGCCCAGGAAATGGTCCGGACCGGGCGCGGCGACAAGCTCGTCTACGGAAAGGGCTCGGAAGACCACAAGGCCACCGTCGTCGGCGACACCGTCGGCGATCCGTTCAAGGACACCTCGGGCCCCTCGCTCAACATCCTCATCAAGCTCATCTCCATCGTCTCCGTCGTGTTCGCCGGCCTGACCGTCAAGTTCGGCCCGATCATCTCCGACCTCATCGGCATGGGCTGAGCGACACAGTTCCTCCGACCTCCGCGGCCCGGCGCACCACATGCGCCGGGCCGCTTTCGTATCCTGCCCCAACGCCGCCGCCGGGCCGGAGCCGCCACGCATGCCCCCATCCCTCGAACAGCAACACCACGCCGAACAGGCGCCAACCCCGCAGGCGGGCGGCGACCCGCTGCGCATCGCCGTGGTCTGCGGCAAGTTCCCCGCCTTCAGCGAGACCTTCATCTCCGAGATGGCCGCGAGGCTGCTCGCCCGCGGGCACGATGTCCGCGTGATGGCCTCCCGCCGGGGCGGCGGTGCGCTGCACCCGGAGGTGCAACGCTGGAACCTGCTCGATCGCACGCGATACCGCCCACGCCGCTCCGAATGGTGGCGCGGTGGTCTGCCAAAGGTCCTCGCGGCCGCGGCGCGCCATCCGCACGCGGCCTTCGCTTCGGGCGTCGGGCTCCGCGGGCTGTTCAGCGCGGTGCCGTGGCTCGATGAGCCCGCGTTCGACTGCGCGGTCTGCCACTTCGGGCCCAACGCCGCGACCGTCTGCCGCCTCCGGCGCGCCGGCGTCATCGACCGCGCGACCGGCGTGGTCGCGATCTTCCACGGCATCGATGTCATCGCCTCGACGGATGCCGACCTGAAGGAACTCGAACGCGAAGCCGACGAGATCTGCGCGGTCAGCCACTTCTTGCGCGACCGACTGATCGAGCGCGGCATGCCCGGAGAGCGGATCCGCATCCAGCGGATGGGCACCGATCTGGCCCGGTTTCCCTCCTCACCAACCCCCATCCGATCCGTCGATGAACCGCTCCACATCGTGTTCGTCGGACGCCTGATCAAGTACAAGGCCTGCGATGACCTGATCAACGCCATCGCGCTGCTCCCGCCCGACCTCCGCGATCGGGTCACGCTGAGCGTCCTCGGCGACGGCGATGAGCGGAGCGCCCTCGAATCGCTGACCGCCTCGCAAGGGCTCGAAAAGGTCGTTCGCTTCTTCGGCGCTGTGCCGCAGTCGCAGGTGCAGGAGACGCTGCAGCGATCCCACGCGCTGGTGATCCCGTCCGTGACGATCCCCGGCCAGCGGTTCGAGGGGCTCGGGCTGGTCGCGGCCGAGGCGATGGCCGCGGGGCGTTGCGTGATCGGCTCCAACGATGGCGGCATCCCGGAGATGATCCGGCACGACGAGACCGGGCTGCTGTTCGAGCCCGGCGATGCGACGGCCCTCGCCCGCGCGATCGAGCGGCTGTGCCGCGAGCCGGACCTGGCACCCCGGCTCGGTGCGGCCGCGCGGGCGGGCATGGAAGGCGGCGAATTCGATGCCGATGTCGCGATCGAAGCGCTGATCGACCGGTGCCGCCGGCTCATGGGCGAGCGCGGGCGGAAGCCCGGTTGAGCCAGTGGGGGGTGACCGCAGCGCGGTCAGGTCGTGCTGGCGCTGCGGGCCGCGCCGTGCTTCGGGGTGCTCCTGGCGCGGGCGAGGCGGACCCGCGGGCCGAGCACCTTCAGGCGGAACCTGAGCAGGGCCGGGAGCAGCGCCTCGCGGATGTACAGGGCATCGCCGTGCCCGCGCTGCGAGAGCCTGGAGTACACCCGCTGCAGCCCCAGCCCTTCGAGGAACGCATCGATCTCGTGCTCGAGGCACGAGCCCTCGTACAGCGGCGTCCGGGAGACCTCGGTGAACACATAGTCGATGTGGTCCCCGATCAGCCCGGTCGCCCCTTTCATGACCTCGAGTTCGTATCCCTGCGTATCGATCACCAGCAGGTTGTATCCGGACGGATCGAGCCCCTGCTCGCGCAGCAGGTCGTCGAGCGGGACGATGGGCACCTCGATCGTCTCGGCCACATCGGTGTTCTCGTCGTCGCGGAGCGCATCGGTCGGTTTGAGCAGGCTGGAGAGCCCGAAGCTCTCCCCCGCCCGCTGGGGGATGACATTGAGCGTCAGCCGGTCCCGCCTGGCCCCGCACGCGACATTGGCGTGGCGCACGAGATCGCTGGGCGGCGCGTTCTTGACCAGCATCTCGTAGATCGTCGGCTGCGGCTCGACCCAGAACTGGCGCTTGATGCCGAGTGCGGCGTAGGTCTGCGTCTCCTCGCCGATGTGCCCGCCGACATGCACCACGCCGCGCGGCTTGAGGTTGTAGCGCCGGGTGAGCTTGATCAGCGAGTCGAAAGCCATGGCGATCTCCGGTTCGGGGGCGTGCTCGGGCGCGGAGCATACCGCCGTGGTCGCGGGCGCGGGAGCGCGGGGCGGTCCCGCGCGGATCCGCGTACGATCGCCCCCATGCGAACCGTGGTGGTGCTCAAGTCGACGCGCGAGCAGCTCGGCAACCAGTTGCTCCCGTACATGAGCGTGCAGGCGTACTGCCTCGAACGCTCGTGCCGGCTCGTCTACCTCCCGTTCGAGCGGTACCTCGGGCACTTCGAGCGCATGGCCGCGGTCCCGCGGGGCGGGTTCCGAAGGCGGGTGATGTATCGCTGGTACCGGCTCGTGCAGGGGCTCGGGGTGGGGGCGGCCCGGCGCTACCCGAAGGGCGCCGATCCGGGCGGCGGCGGGGCCAGCGGCCCGCGGTTCGTCCGGCTCCCGCCGAGCAGCGGGGGGGTGGACATCGGCTCCCCCGGGCTCGAGTTCTTCCTGGGCTGGCGGTACTACAACCCGCTGGGCATCGCGCGGCACCGCGCGGCGATCCAGCGCGAGTTCGCCCCTGCCCGCGCGCATCTCGCGGGGATCGCCTCGTTCGTCGAGGCGCTTCCGGGCGATCGTCCGATCGTGGGCGTGCACATCCGGCAGGGCGACTACAAGACTCACATGGGAGGGCGCTTGTACATCCCGCCGGAGGAGTACCGGGACGCGATGGCAGCGCTGACGGAGCGCATCGGCGCGCATCCCGTGTTCTGCGTGTTCAGCGATCAGCCGCTTCCCGAAGGCGTGTTCGACGGGTTCGATGTGCGGTTGAGCGATGGCTCCATGATCGAGGATTTGTTCCGCATGGCGCACTGCCCGTTGGTGATCGGGACCGCGAGCACCTTCAACCTCGCGGCGGTGCTCTACGGTGGCGGGGTGGTGTGGCATCTTCGTCCGGATCATCGCGAGATCCTCGATCCGGAGGGCGCGGATCCTGAGATCGTTCTGGATGTGGAATCCGCGGGCGCGGCGATCGCCGGGCGGAACGGGCCCTTGCGGCTCGGGATCGCGTGATGGCGAAGGGCGTTCCGAACTCGGTGTTGTTTCTGGCCCGCCGGATCGGGCTCGGAGGGATGACGCGCCAGCTCGCAGAGGCGGCGATCGGATTCGGCGAGCGGAGGATCCGGGTGTGCGTGCTGGCGCCCACGGGACCCGGGCTGGATGCGTTCGCGGAGCGGTTCGACCGGGCGGGGGTGCGGGTAGAGCGAGCGCCGCGCCTCGTGCGTGCCTCGATCATGCCGGTGGTCAATGAGTGCCGCCCGGACTTCGTGCGGCTCGTCAGCGGGACCTTCCCGCCGAACTTCGCGCTGGCATCGCGCCTGATGGGCGAGGGGTTGCCGGTCGTGGAGACGCTGCACGCGATGACGATGCGCGAGCGCCTGGGCACCGTGCGGCTGTTCGACCAATCGCTCTCGCCGGGGCGGCGGTACCGGGCGGTGGCGCTGAGCGCCCCGATGGGCGCTGAGTGCCTGCGCCGGTTGCCGGGATTGATCCCGTGGCTGCGGGTGGTGCCCTACGGCATGCCGATGCCCGATGTCGAGGCGATCGCGCCGCACGCGGGTGCGGCGATGTCGGACTCGCCGGAATACCCCGCGGATCAAGTAGCCCGGGTCGGGATGGGGAGCAGGGGGGGAGCGGGGGTGTTCCGGATCCTCACGGCGACGCGGCTCGTGGAGGACCACAAGGACACGGCGACGCTCCTGCGCGCGATGGCGCTCCTGCTCGATCGGATGGAGAGCGAGGGCGGGAGGGAGGCGCGTCAATCGGTGGAGCTGCGCGTGGCGGGCGATGGGCGGGA
This sequence comes from Phycisphaerales bacterium, assembly GCA_052168315.1. Lineage (GTDB taxonomy): Bacteria > Planctomycetota > Phycisphaerae > Phycisphaerales > UBA1924 > JBQLZO01. The sequence goes on from JBQLZO010000043.1 coordinate 200,060, forward strand.
TCGCGGGACGCTTGAGGCGTTGTCGCGCGAGCTGGGCGTGGACGATCGGGTGTCGTTCCTGGGGTGGGTGGGCGATGTGCGGTCGCTGATGCGCTGCTCGGATGTGTTTGTGCTTTCGACGAAGAGCGAGTCGTTCGGTCGGGTGAATGTGGAGGCGGCATCGGCGGGCACGCCGGTGGTGGCGTCTCGGGTGATCGGTTGCGAGGCTTCGGTGGGCGACGGGGTGAACGGCCTGCTGGTTCGCCCGGGCGATCCGCGGGCGATGTGCGATGCCCTTGATCGGCTCCGGCGGAACGAGGCGCTGCGTTCTCGGCTTGGCGCAGCGGGCCCGGGCTTCGCAGCGCAGTTCTCAATGGATCGTCACCTGGACGAGGTGCTGGAGGTGGCGCGGGAGCTGCTGTGGAAGCGGTGGTGAGGGGGGCGACAAGAAGAGGTTCACCACAGAGGGGCTCAGAGGGGCGCAGTGTGTGGGAAGGGGAAAGCTCACCGCAGAGACGCGGAGGGCGCGGAGGGGGGAGGGTGCGGTGCGTGGCGGTGGTTGGGGTGTCGGGGGCGGGAGCCGCGCGGGCGGTGGTGGTGTGCTTCAGGAGCGTCGCAGCGGATCTGGACGCCGTGAGACGGTCGGTGGCGGTCGGACCTGAGTGCGTGCAGGCTTCGAGCATGGCGCCCATGGCCGCGGGGATGGCGAGGGTGTGGATGAGATCGGTGCGTGAGTTGGCAAGGAGCCGCAGGGCTTCGAACTCGGCGCGGATGGGTGCTGAGTTGATCAGTTCGGCGAGCTGCGCGAGGGTGAGTCGGCGTGCGATGGCGATGGAGCAGAGGTCGATCGCGGGGTTGAGCAGGTCGTCGATGAGCGCGAGCGGGTCGATGGGGGGCGTGTCGGGCGCGGAGGTGGGTTGTGATGGAATGTTTTCGGTGTGTTTGAGTTTCAGCATGCCCTGAGCATGGCGTGGGAGTGCGGTGGTGCCAGCGGGATCGTGCGTATCCCCGCGAATTGGCGCACGGAGATGGTCGGTGCGCAGCAGAAAGCGCACACGCACGGTTGTTGCGCTTCATCGCTGTGATAAGGATTGGCTGGGCGTGTGAAGAGCCGCTCAGCGCTTGTCGATCGGCGTGTACTTCACATCGTGCGGGCCGACATACTTGGCGCCGGGGCGGTAGAGGCGGTTGTCCGAGAGCTGTTCGATGATGTGCCCGGCCCAGCCGCCGATGCGGGAGAGGGCGAACATGGGAGTGAACAGGTCGAGCTTGAGCCCGATGCAGTGGTAGGTGGTGGCGGAGTAGAAGTCGACATTGGGGTAGATGCCCTTGGCGGCGACCTCGCGCTCCATGACCTGCTCGATCTTGTGGGACTTCTCGTACAGGTCCTTGTTGCCGGTGTCCTCGGCCAGCTTCTTGGCGAGCTTCTGGAGGTCGGTGGCGCGGGGGTCCTTGGCCTTGTAGACCCGGTGCCCGAAGCCCATGATCTTGTCCTTGCGCTCGAGCTTACCGAGGATGTACTTCTCGGCGTCGGCGACTGAGGGGATCTCGTTGAGCATGACCATGACGCCCTCGTTGGCGCCGCCGTGGAGCGGGCCGCGGAGCGAGCCGATGGCGGCGGTGATGGCGGAGTAGATGTCCGAGAGGGTGGAGATGACCACGCGGGCGGTGAAGGTTGAGTTGTTGAGCCCGTGGTCGGTGTGGAGGATCATGCAGATGTCGAAGGCGCGGGCCATGGTGGGCGTGGGCTTCTCGCCATTGAGCATGTAGAGGAAGTTCTCGGCGAAGGAGAGCGAGGTGTCGGGCTTGACGAAGTCGAGCCCGCGGCGGTGGCGGTCGAAGCAGGCCACGAGCGTCGGGGCGTGCCCGAGGATGTTGAGCGACTTCTCGCGGGCCGAGTCGACATCGTTGGCGTTCGGGTCCTTGTCATGGAGCGCGAGCGCCGAGACGAGGGTGCGCAGCGCGTGCATCGGCTGGGCATCCTTCGGCATGGACTTGATCAGGTCGAGGATGCCTTTGGGGAGTTCGTAGCGCTTGCGGAGCTCTGTGGAGAATTCCTTCAGTTCGCCGGCGGTCGGGAGCCTGCGGTTCCATAGGAGGAACACGGTCTCCTCGAAGGTGGAGTTGGCGGAAAGGTCTCCGATGGCGATGCCGACATATTCGAGCACGCCCTTGGCGCCGTCGATGAACGACATCTCGGTTTCTGCGGCGATGACGCCTTCCAGACCCTTGGGCACATCGATGGCCATGCGGAACACCCTCTCGTTTCGTTCGGTTCGGATTCGGTTCGGACGGTGCGTGCCCGTCCGTCGGATCGCCTGACAGCCGCTTCGTGGCTGGCGGAACACCGCCGCACGCCGCGTCCGCCCGGGTGCGCCCACCACTGGATGCCCTGGACCCGCTCGGAACGCGAATATATGGCGTTGGACGGGTTGCGGCAACACACCCGAGGATGCGGGAAGTGGGGCGGTGCACCTGGGCGCGGGACGCTGCGGGATATCCCGTGTTCGATGGGGGGATCGGTTCCGGGCATGGCGGATGGGGCGGGCGGCTCGCATCGCCCGGGGTTGTGTCATGATGGCGGCGATGATCGTTCAGGGACGATTGCTGCTGGATCCGGGAGCGCCGCCGGCGCCGGGGTGGGTGCGCATCGATCCCGGCGCCGGCGGGCGGATCGAGCAGGTGAATCTCGGTGAGCCGCCGTCGGGCATCCGGGTGGATGTGGGCGGCCCGTGGGCGCTGGTCGTCCCGGCGTTCGTGGATGCGCACTTCCACTTTCCGCAGGTCGATTCGGTCGGGTGCGAGGGGATGGAACTGCTGGATTGGCTCGATCGGGTGATCTTCCCGGCCGAGACCTGGTGGGGGCGGGGCGCGGCGTCGTCCGTGGCGATGACCGCGGCCCGGCGGCTCGTGCGCGAGGGGACGATGACCGTCGCCGGGTACCTGACCTCCCACGGGGTGCCCTCGCGCGAGGCCGCGGTGGCGCTGGCGCAGAAGACCCCGCTGCGATTGCTGCTTGGTCGCGTCGGCATGGACCGCATGGCGCCCGACGACCTGACCGCGGAGGATCGCGAGCGCGGCACCCATCGCCCGATCCCATCGCCACTGCTCGCGCCGTACGGGCCCGAGGAGCGGTGCCGGGTGTCCGCGAACCCGCGGTTCGCCATCTCGTGCACGGAGGAGCTGCTGGCCGAGTTCGGGTGGCTGGTGCGTGATCGCGCGGAGCTTTTCGTGCAGACGCACCTGGCAGAGACGCGGGCAGAATGCGCACTGGTGCGCGAGCTGTTCCCGGATTCGGCGCACTACACCGGGGTGTACGATGCGCTCGGGCTGCTCACTCGGCGGACGCTGCTGGCGCACTGCCTGCACCTTTCCCGCGAGGAGTGGATGCTGATCGGCGAGCGCGGCTCGGTCGCGGTGCACTGCCCGGGCGCGAATACCTTTCTGATGGCCGGGCTGTTCGATCTCGATGCGGCCGAGCGGCACGGCGTGCGCGTGGCGCTGGGCTCGGATGTGGCGGCGGGCCCGGACATCGCGATGCCGCGGGTGGGCAGGGCGATGATCGAGGTTGCGAAGATCCGCGCGATGATCGCGGCCGGGAGCGGCGACCCACGGCGATCGGGGGTCCGCGTGCCCGCGCCGGCGGAGGTGTTCGAGCTGATCACGCGGGGCAACGCGCGGGCGATCGCATGGGATGATGTGGGCGCGCTGTCGCCGGGGCACGCGGGGGATGTGCTGGTGCTGAGGGTGCCGGAGACATGGTTCGATGAGCACCTGGTCGGGCGGCTGCTGTACAACTGGTCGTCGCGGCTGATCGAATCGCGCATTAGCGGGGGGCGGCTCATCGACCCGGATACACTGGCGGGCACATGATCCCGCTCGGCACCGATCATCGACGCAGGCGTCCGACGCTCGTGACCTACTGGCTCATCGGGCTGAATGTCGGCGTGTTCCTCGTGATGGCGATCCTCGAGCGAGTCGACCCCGGATCGCACGAGCGGATGTTCTCCGCGCTGCAGCTGGCGATGGGCCCGCGGGGGGGCGGCGAGATGATGTCGGCGCTGCGGGCGTCGCTGGGGGAAGACGGGGCGATCCCGCGGTTCCATGTGTGGTCACTGATCACCTACCAGTTCGTGCACGGAGGGATCGTGCACCTGCTGGGGAACATGCTGTTCCTATTCGTGTTCGGGCCCGGCATCGAGGATCGGTTCCGGCGGATCGGGTTCCTGGCGTTCTACCTGCTGGGCGGGGTGTTCGCGGGGCTGGCGCACTTGTGGCTGGGCGGTGAGACGGTGGTGGTGGGGGGCGAGACCGTGTATTTCGTGGCGCCGGTGGTCGGCGCATCGGGTTCGATCGCGGCGGTGACCGGGGCGTTTATCGTGCTGTTCCCGCTGGTGGGCGTGCGGGTGCTGTGGTTCTTCTTCCTGATCGGCGTGTTCACGGTGCCCGCGTGGTGGGTCATCCTGATCGGGATCGTGTGGGACTTCGTGCAGTCGGGGAACCCGGGGCGGATCGCGCACATGGCGCACATCGGCGGGTATGTGTTCGGCATCGGGATCGCGTGGAGCCTGCTAGCGGGCAAGGTGATCCCCCGCGAGCCGTACGACCTGTTCTCGATGGCGCGGCAGGCCAAGCGCCGGCGTGCGTTCAGGGAGATCACCTCGCGTTCTGGCTCCTCGCCGTGGTCGAATGATGCGGGGCGGGTCGAGCGGCGGGAGCGCGGCCTGCGCCGGCGTGAGCGCGACGAAGATGCCGGAGGGGCGCACCGTGGACCGGGGGCGCGGGGTGAGGGTCCGAAGCCGGGCGTGGCTCGGACGGGCGAGCGGGACGATTCGGCGATGCGCCGCCGGTCGGAGATCGCGGGCGATCTCTCGGGCGGGCGGCTCGCCGATGCAGCCCGGAAGTACGAAGCGCTGCTGAACGACGATCCGGAGGCGATGCTGCATCGGGAGGCGCAGCTGGACCTGGGCAACGCGCTGTTCGCCGAGGGGCGGCACCAGGCGGCGCTGGTCGCGTACCGACTGCTCGTCACGCGGTATCCGCAGGGGCGCGAGGCCGACGAGGTCAGATTGCTGATGGCGCTGATCAACGCGCGGTACCTGAACGATCCGGTCGAGGCCAAGCGGCTGCTCGGTCTGATCTCGATGGAGAACCTAGACGAGTCGCACCAGCGCCTGATGTCGACCGTTCAGGGGGAGCTGGGCTGACCGGACGCCCGGGCCCGCCTCCGATACCCGTGGCGCACTCAGTTCCGGCTGGGCAGGGTGTCCGATGAAGCGATGCGGAGCGCAGCGCAGTGTGCGATCGCGATCGCATCGGCGACATCGGATGGGCTCGGCGGGGCGGGGAGGTTGAGGATCGCGGCGACGCCCTGGGCCACCTGCTCCTTGGTCGCGTGCCCGTGCCCCGTCAGCGAGCGCTTGATGGCGGTGGGCTTGAGTTCGGTGATGGGCAGCCCGGCCCGCGCGAGCGTGCACAGGATGACGCCGCGGGCGTGCGCCATGGCGATGGCCGTGGAGGGGTTGCGGTAGTGCGAGAACAGGGACTCCACGCCGGCGTGGGTGGCGCGATTCTCGTTGATGACCCCGTCGAGGTCCTGGGCGAGCGTGACGAGGCGTGAGGGGATGGAGAGCTTCGGGTTGAGCCGGATCACGCCGGCATCGACCAACTCGGTCGGCTGGCGCGCATCCGCATGGACACGGAGCACGGCGAAGCCGGTGCGCTGGAGGCCGGGATCGATGCCGAGGACGAGCATGGTGTGGCGATTCGTGCGCGGACGGTGCGCGGGCGTGGTGAGCGTATTCGATCGCGGGATCGGGCGTGCGCCCGGGGTCCGCTCCGGGATGCGCGGTCGCCTCTGGATGTGCATCTTCTGAGAAATTTCGGACGAAGATGGAATTTCCCTTGACCGGCACGCGTTGGAGGGCACACTTGTGCCCCCATCGGAGACACACCCATGACCGCCGCATCGATCCAATCAGCGCTGCGATACGACCGGATTCCGGTCGCGTGGTCGCGCTGTGCGCTCGGATCGTCGGTGCGCGGGCTCGCTGGGCGGGCACACGGGCAATCGGATCGAACAAGCCCGGTCCCACCCTTGCCGTCATGTTTCGGCGGCCCAATGGGCTTCGCGCTCTCCGTTGACGATGCCGGCTGACGGGCCCGCGCGCCCCGCGCGGCT